>NZ_JBHVSD010000017.1:0-215288 GCF_042885395.1 Kitasatospora sp. NPDC058063 | reverse complement strand
CGTGACGACCGTCCGCGTCGTGACGACCGCCCCTCCGGTGGTGGCTACGGCCGTGACCGTGATGACCGTGGCGGTGACCGCGGTGGTTTCCGTCGCGACGACCGTCCCTCCGGCGGCGGTTTCAACCGTGACCGCGGCGACCGCCCGACCGGTGGTGGCTTCCGTCGCGACGACCGCCCCTCCGGCGGTGACCGTGGCGGCTTCCGCCGTGACGACCGCGGCGGCGACCGCGGTGGTTTCCGCCGTGACGACCGCCAGGGCGGCGGCTACCGTCGGGACCGTGACGACCGCGGCAGTGACCGTCGGGACTACGACGACCGCCGGGGCAACTACGAGCCCGTCAAGCGTCTGCCGATCCCGGAGGACATCACCGGCTTCGAGCTGGACGCGGACGTGCGTCAGGAGCTCAAGAGCCTGCCGAAGACTCTCGCGGACGACGTCGCCCGCAACCTGGTGATGGTGGCCCGCATGCTCGACAGCGAGCCGGAGGAGGCCTACCAGTACTCGCGCGTCGCGCTCCGTCTGGCCTCCCGCGTGGCTGCGGTCCGTGAGGCGGCCGGTTTCGCCTCGTACATGACGCAGCGTTACTCCGAGGCGCTGACCGAGTTCCGCGCCGCCCGTCGGATGACCGGCCGGGCGGACCTGTGGCCGGTGATGGCCGACTGCGAGCGCGGTCTGGGCCGCCCGGAGCGGGCGCTGGCGATGGCCGGTGAGCCCGAGGTGAAGCAGCTGGACAAGGCCGGCCAGGTCGAGATGCGTCTCGTGGCGGCCGGTGCTCGCAGCGACATGGAGCAGTTCGACGCTGCCGTGGTGACGCTGCAGAGCCCGGAGCTGGCTTCCAGCGCCGTGCACGCGTGGACCGCGCGCCTGCGGTACGCCTACGCCGAGGCCCTGATCGCGGCCGGCCGGGCCGACGAGGCCCGTGACTGGTTCGCCAAGGCCGCCGAGGCCGACACCGACGGCACCACCAACGCCTCGGAGCGGCTGGCCGAGATCGACGGCGTGGAGTTCATCGACACGCTCGACCCGGAGCTGGCCGAGGACGAGACCGAGTCGACGGATGCGCCGGCGAAGAAGCGCGGTGGCGGCGACAACGCCGACGACCGCGTGATCTTCGAGGACGAGGAGGACGTCGAGGAGTTCTACGACGAGGACGACCTCGAGATCGACGAGGACTTCGACGGCGTCGTCCCCGAGCGCGTCCAGGAGGTCCAGGACACCAAGGCCGACACCAAGGCCGACGTCGAGGCTGCCGCCGACAAGAGCTGAGCAGCTCCCCAGGCAACGCCGTGAGGCCCTGCCGTTCCCCGGAATCCCGGGGAACGGCAGGGCCTCACGGCGTTCCGGGCCGTGTCCGGGCCGTGTCCGGGCCGTGTCCGGGCCGGCGGCGTCGTCAGCCCAGCGCGAGGTTGCGCAGCACCAGCCCGGTGGCCGGCTTCGGCCCGAAGGAGGTGGACTTTCGCGGCATGGTGACGCCCTGTTCGGCCAGCCGTCTCACCACCGACTCCCGGACCGGGTGCAGCAGGACGGCGGTGCCGCCGGTGCGCGCGGCCTCCTGCTCGGCGGCCACGGCGGTGTGCAGGTAGCCGATGTCGTCCGGGCCGTCGGGGACGTGCCAGGTGTGGTCCAGCAGGGTGGCGTGCAGGACGGTGGCGTCCAGGTGGCGCCACTCCTCGGGCCGCCCCTGCGGCACGGTGGCGTCGAGCAGGGACTCCTCGGGCTCGCCGAGCAGCCAGTAGACGCCGTCGCCGCCGGTGAGGACGAAGCCGTTTCCGCCGTGCCGCTTCTGCTCGGCGAGGGCCTGGAGCGCGGCGGACAGCGGCCCGGGGACCTCCTTGACCTTCCACTGGTCGCCGAGCCGCTCCAGTGCCTCGGCCACCGGCAGCCGGTACAGCACGCGGTGGATGGCGCGGACCCGCAGCGGGTAGCGGGCGGTGTCCACCAGGAGTACCAGGCCGCGGTCCCAGGGGCTGCGCGGCAGGTGGCGGTGCTCGCGCTGGAGGCGCAGGTACATCTCCCAGCGGTGGTGGCCGTCGGCGATCAGCGCCCGGCAGGTGGCGAGGTCGCGGCTGATCCCGGCGATCTCGGCGGGGTCGGTGACCGCCCACAGCCGGTGGTGGGTGCCGTCGCTGGTGGCGGTGGAGAGCAGTGGCTCGCGCTCGACCGTCCGTTCGATCACGCCGGAGGCGCCGCCGTTGCCCCGGTAGGTGAGCAGCAGCGGTTCCAGGTTGGCCCGGGTGGTGCGCATCAGGCCGACCCGGTCGGCGACCGGCCGCGGCATCACGTCCTCGTGCGGGAGCACCACACCGCCCTCGCGGCCGCTCACCGCGAGGGCGCCGATCAGGCCGCGCTGGAGCAGTTCGGGGGAGTCGTCGGTGGCCGGCACCCGTTGCTCGTAGACGTAGAGCGCGGGCTCGGGGTCGGCGGCCAGGATGCCCTCGCGCTGCCAGGCGGCCAGGAGCCGGGCGGCGTGCCGGTAGCGGGTGTCGCGGTCGGGGCGGTCGCCGGCGTCCTCGGGCTCGGGCCTGGGAAGGATCAGCCGGACCACGTTGTGCGGGTCGGCGGTCTCCAGGTCGAGCCGGCGGCCCGGATCCACGACGTCGTACGGCGGGGACATCACCGCGGCCAGGGCGCCGACCCGGTCGGGGACGTAGCGCAGGCCGCGGAAGGGGGACAGGGACAGGCCGGCGGTGGCGACGTGCCCGGGATCACCGGGGCCGCCCTCGGGAGTCTCGACTCCGTCTTCTGCACTGGGTGTGCTCATTCTGGGCATCGTAACCGGGTACGCGTTGTTGAGAGATCGGAATGCCCGTGCCGAGTCGTGGGCCGGGTGTGCGACCGAGGGCGAGGTACGGCATGGACGACGGGCAGGAACGGGTGGACGGCGGCGGCCCGGTCGAGTCGGGCGGACCGGTCGGGCCGGTCGGTGCCACCCGCGGGGATGCTCCGGCCGGCGGCGTGCCGGGCCGTGCACCGGGCGACGAAACACCGGGCGGCGGCGCGGGGGCCGGCAGCGCGGGGGTCGACGGTACCGGGGCCGGCGGGGTGCCGCGGCAGAGCCGTTCCGGGGAGCCCGCCGGGGATGTGTACGACTGGTTCCGCCGGGGTGCCCAGCTGCTGGCGCAGGGGCATCCGGCGGCCGCAGAGCAGCTGCTCGCCCGGGCGGTGGCGGCCGAGCCGCACTCGCGCAGCATCCGGGAGGCGTTGGCGCGGGCCCAGTTCGACGCGGGCTCGTACGCGGCGGCCCTGGGGAACTTCCGCGCCGTGGCGCTCGCCGACCCGGCGGACGACTACGCTCAGTTCGGGTGGGGCGTCGCGGCGGCCCGGCTGGGCGATTTCGAGACCTCCGCCGAGCACCTGGCGCTGGCCGTGGCGATGCGGCCGGAGAGCGACCACTACCGCCAGGCGCTGCGGCAGACCCGGGCGACCCTGGCCGCCCGGGCCGGGGCGTACGGCCCGCTGCTGCCGGGAGCACCCGGGTACGCGGCGCCCCCGGCGGGTGCCGAGGGCCCGACCGGAGGGCCGGCGGACGACGCCGGCACGGGCAATGGTGCCGACGACGGCGCCTGACCGGCCGGCGCGAGGACCGGCCGCACGCCGTGAGGGACTCCGTGACGGACGGGTGACGGACGCCGTGACAGGCTCCGCCACGCACGAGTGACGGAAGTCGCGCCGCACGAGGACGTGCGGCGCGGACGACGAAGTGAACGACGACGCAGTGAATGAGGTAGCGCAGCCATGACCGAGACGGCCACCCCCGTGCGACGGACCGCCCCCGGCGGCAGCGAGCGGCCGCTGACCGACGCGTACGACACCGCGCTGCTGGACCTGGACGGCGTGGTCTACGCGGGCGCGCACGCGATCGAGCACGCCGTGGACGCGCTGGACGCCGCCCGCACGGCCGGGATGCGGCTCGCCTACGTGACCAACAACGCCTCCCGCCCGCCGCGGGTGGTGGCCGAGCACCTGACCGAGCTGGGCGTTCCGGCCGAGCCGGCCGACGTGATCAACTCGGCCCAGGCCGCCGCCCGGCTGGTCGCCGAGAAGGTGCCGGCCGGCTCGAAGGTGCTGGTCGTGGGCGGGCTCGGACTGGAGGAGGCGCTGGCCGAGCTGGGGCTGGTCGCGGTCCGCTCGTTGGCCGACGGTCCGCTCGCGGTGGTCCAGGGCTTCGACCCCTCGGTGGGGTGGACGGACCTGGCGGAGGCCTCGTACGCCGTGCAGAGCGGTCTGCCGTGGGTGGCGTCCAACCTGGACCTGACGGTGCCGAGGGCCCGTGGCATCGCGCCCGGCAACGGCACCCTGGTGGCGGCGGTGCGGGCGGCGACCGGGGTGGAGCCGGAGGTGGCGGGCAAGCCGCTGCCGCCGATGCACCGGGAGACCGTGCTGCGTACCGGTGCGGAGCGTCCGCTGGTGGTCGGGGACCGGCTGGACACCGACATCGAGGGCGCGTTCAACGGCGGGGTGGACAGCCTGCTGGTGTTCACCGGGGTGACCACGCCGGAGCTGCTGCTGGCGGCCCCGGTCGAGCACCGGCCGACCTACCTGGCCGCAGACCTGCGTGGACTGCTCGTCCCCCACCCCGCGGTGGCGGCCGTGGACGGCGGCTTCGGGTGCGGCGGCTGGGTCGCGGGCGTCGAAGCCGGTGTGCTGCGGCTGTCCGGGGCGGGGGACCGCTGGGACGGCCTGCGGGCGCTGTGCGCGGCGGCGTGGTCGGTGCTGGACGCGGGCGGCGCGCCGGTGGACGGCCGCAAGGCGCTGGCCGATCTGGGGTTCTGAGAACAGGTCGCCGGTCGACCCGGGGCCGCCCTCGGCAGCGCCGGGTCCGACGGCCGAATCCGGGACGGGTCCGGGACGGGCCCGGTGGCCGAACTCGGGGCCGGTTCGGCGGCCCGGCTCAGAGCAGGGTGCGCAGTCGCAGCAGGTCGCGGAAGCCCGCCTCCAGCCTGACCCGGCCGCTCGCCCAGGCGGAGGCGAAGCCGAGCCGCCCGCCGACCAGTGCGACCAGGTCGTCGCTGGTCATGGTGAGCCGGATCTCCGCCTTCCCGGCCGGGGCGCCGGGGGAGACCACCATGTCCTGGATCCGGCCGTCGCGCAGTCGCCCGGTGAAGGTCAGGTCGAGGTCGGTGATCCGGCAGCTGAGCGAACGGTCGAGGGCCGCGGCCTTGCGGACGTCGCCGGTGGACTTCGCCATGTTCCGGCTGAGCTGCTCCAGTGCCTCCCGGCACTCCTCGGCGTTCGCCACGGGGCGGCTCCCTCCCCCGGTCGCTACGGTGCTGACTGCGGGCCACGGTACCTCAGGCGGGTTTTGGCGGTAGCGTCGTCCGTGGGGTGCCCGGACGCCGTCCGTGGGGTGCCCGGAACGGCCCGGGTACTGAGGGCGACGGAGCGACGCGCGTACGCGATTGGGAGGCACCCGGATGCTGCCGAGGACGATTCGGGGAGTGGTGGAGACCGCCGCCGGAGTGGTCGAGGAGGTCGGCAAGCTGGTCGTCGGGACGGCGACCTCGATCCTGGAGAAGGCCGGGGTGGACGTCGCCGAGGTCGAGCGCCGGCTGGGCGGTCAGTTCCCGCCGTCGGTGGAGACCTTGCAGACCCTGGCTGGGGAGGCGGTCACGGCCGGGCGCGCCGGGGTGGACCTGGCGGTCGGTGTGGCGCGCAACGAGGCGGAGAAGGTCTTCGAGAAGGTCGGCGACCAGGTGACCAAGGTCGGCGTGGTGCTGGCGTACCTGGAGACCAAGCTGCGCGAGGTCGAGGAGGAGGCCCCGACGGCCGGGTCCGGGCCGGGGTCGTACGAGGCCGAGGAGCCGGTGCCGGCGCCGCGGGCCGGTGACCTGTTCGGGCGCGGCTGGGAGTTCGAGGAGGAGCGCTCGGCGGTCCCGGCGACGGGGGAGCCGATAGTCGCCGAGCGGGTGGAGGTGGACGAGCCGGTCGAGGTCGATCCACCGGTTCCGCCGGTGTCCCGGGCCGCCCCGGTCCCGCCGGAGGCGCCCGCGGCCGAGGAGAGTTCCGCAGGGGAGGGCCCGGCCAAGGAGAGTTCGGCGAAGAAGAGCGCCGCCAAGAAGAGCACGGCGAGGAAGAGCGCGGCCGAGAAGCCGGCGACGACGGGGACGGCCGGGAAGGGGACGGCGGCTGGGAAGGCCACCGCGAAGAAGAAGACGACGACCGTCAAGAAGACCGCCACCGCCAAGCAGACCGAGGCCCGGTCCGAGGCCGCCACCCGGTCCGGGACGCCCGCGAAGCGTGCCGCGACCAGGAAGACCACCGTCCGCAAGGCCACCAGCACGAAGAAGCCCGATGCCCGGGACGAGTGAACCGCCCGAGTCCGTCCGGGACGCCGGGGCGTCGGACGTGATCGCCCTGGTGGAGCCGCTGGGCGTCGAGCCGGTTCTCACCGGCCACCCCGGAGTGGACGCCGGCCTGGCCCGGCTGGAGGCTCTGGACGGGGTCCCGGCCGAGGCACACGTCGCGGTGTACGAAGATGTTCACCAGCGGCTGGTCGACACACTGGCCGCGCTCGATCAGGAATGACCCGCAGGATCCGTAGGAGCTGAACACCAGTGGCAGTGGCACGACGCCGACTCGACGCGGAACTGGTCCGCCGCAAGCTGGCCCGATCGCGTGAGCACGCGTCCGAGCTGATCGCGGCCGGCCGGGTGACCGTCGGCGGCACCACCGCGACCAAGCCGGCCACCCAGGTGGAGACCTCGGCGGCGGTCGTGGTGGCCAAGGACGACAACGACCCCGACTACGTCTCGCGCGGCGGCCACAAGCTCGCCGGCGCGTTCGCGGCCTTCGTGCCGCAGGGCCTGGTGGTCGAGGGCCGCCGGGCGCTGGACGCGGGCGCCTCCACCGGCGGCTTCACCGACGTGCTGCTGCGGGCCGGGGCCGCGCGGGTGCTGGCGGTGGACGTCGGGTACGGGCAGCTGGCCTGGTCGCTGCAGAGCGACGACCGGGTCACCGTGATGGACCGCACCAATGTGCGCGAGCTGACCCCGGAGCTGATCGGCGGCACCCCGGTGGACCTGGTGGTGGGCGACCTGTCGTTCATCTCGCTGGGCCTGGTGCTCCCGGCCCTCGCCTCCTGCGCGGCCGGGGACGCCGACCTGGTGCTGATGGTCAAGCCCCAGTTCGAGATCGGCAAGGAGCGTCTGGGCAGCGGCGGCGTGGTGCGCAGCCCGCAGCTGCGCGCCGAGATGGTGCGCCAGGTCGCGGGGCAGGCGTGGGAGCTCGGGCTGGGCGTGCGCGCGGTCACCGCGAGCCCCCTGCCGGGGCCGTCCGGCAACGTCGAGTACTTCCTCTGGCTGCGCCGGGACGCCCCGCAGCTGGACCCCGCGGAGGCGGACCGGGCCGTGGCCGAGGGGCCCCGGTAGGGTGCCTTGCGAGCGTCCGGCCCGTCATGCCGTATGGCGCGGCCGCACCGGGGCCAAGGGCGACCCGGCAGGCGTTAGGGAGAGGGCAGCGGCATGAGCGATGAAGAACGTACGGTCTTCCTGATCGCGCACACCGGCCGGGAGGCGGCGCTGCGCAGCGTCGAGGCCCTGGTGCACGGGCTGCTGAAGGCGGGCCTTCGGATCAGACTGCTGGAGGCCGAGGCGGTCGACCTGGACCTGCCGGAGGGCGTCGAGAAGGTGGCGGAGGGCCCCGGGGCGGCGGACGGCTGCGAGCTGATCCTGGTGGCCGGCGGGGACGGGACGCTGCTGCGCGGGGCGGAGCTGGCGCGCTCGCACGGGCTGCCGATGCTCGGGATCAACCTGGGCCGGGTGGGCTTCCTCGCCGAGGCCGAGCGGGACGACCTGGCCGTGGTGGTGGAGCGGGTGGTGGACGCCGACTACGAGGTCGAGGAGCGGATGACGATCGATGTCATCGTCCGCACCAACGGCGATGTGGTCCACGAGGACTGGGCGCTGAACGAGGCCTCGATCGAGAAGGCGGCGCGGGAGCGGATGCTGGAGGTGGTGACCGAGGTGGACGGCCGCCCGGTCTCCAACTTCGGCTGTGACGGCGTGGTGTGCGCGACGCCGACCGGCTCCACCGCGTACGCGTTCTCCGGCGGCGGGCCGGTGGTGTGGCCGGAGGTGGAGGCGCTGCTGATGGTGCCGATCTCCGCGCACGCGCTGTTCGCCCGCCCGCTGGTGACCTCGCCGGAGTCGGTGCTGGCGGTCGAGGTGCAGCCCAAGACCCCGCACGGTGTGCTCTGGTGCGACGGGCGGCGTTCGGTCGAACTGCCCGCCGGGGCGCGGGTGGAGGTCCGCCGGGGCCGGACTCCGGTGCGGCTGGCGAGGCTGCACCGGGCGCCGTTCACCGACCGGCTGGTGGCCAAGTTCGCGCTGCCGGTGACGGGTTGGCGCGGCCGGGCCGGCCACTGCTAGCACCTCTCAGCAGGAGGCCGGCGGACCGGCAGGCCGGCGGGCGGTCGGCCGCGGCTGGTCCGGATGCGCCGAGGCCGGTGCGCGCCCGGGGCTTTCGCCTGTCCCGGGCCGCGCACCGGCCGATCGCATGCCCCTGACGAGCCGTCAGGCCGTCAGCGGCTGGGCCTCATTGGCTGAGCCGTCAGACCGCCAGTGGCTGGGCCTCGTCGGCCGGTTCGAGCCGTCCGTCGGCCGCCGCCTGGGCGGCCAGGGCGGCGAGGCGTTCGACGGCGGCGGGGACGGTCGCGGCGGGCACGGTGACCGGGAGACGGATGTGGTGCTCGAAGGCGCCGTCCGAGCCGAAGCGGTTGCCCGAGGCGATCCGGACCCCGCCGCGCTCCCCGGCCCGGGCCAGCGCGGCGCCGGACAGCGCGCCGGTGGAGACCCACAGCGAGAGACCGCCGGTCGGCATGGTGAAGCTCCAGTCGGGCAGCCGTTCGGGCAGGGCGGCGGCGAAGGCCCGCGCGGTGGCCCGCAGCCGGGTCAGCTGGTGCTCCCGGACGTCGGGCAGCAGTTCGCCCAGCAGTTCGGCGGCGATCAGCTGGTCCAGCACCGGGGTGCCGACGTCGCTGTAGACCCGCTCGGTGGCCAGTCGGCGCACCAGCGCCGGCGCGGCCCGGACCCAGCCGATCCGCAGACCGCCCCAGAGCAGCTTGCCCGCCGAGCCGACGGTGACCACCTGGGCGGAGCGGTCCAGTGCGGCCATGGGGCGCGGCAGCGGGGTGGAGGGCGGGACGCCCCAGCCGAGCTCGGCGGTGGTCTCGTCCGCCAGCACGATGCTTCCGGCGGTCCGGGCGGCGGCCAGCAGTTCGCGGCGCTGCTCCTCGTCGATCAGGGTGCCGGTCGGGTTGTGGAAGTCCGGGATCAGGTAGGCGACCTTGGGGCCGGCGCCGCGCAGCACCCGCCGCCACTCGTCGAGGTCCCAGGTGGGCCGCGGAGTCCAGGCGTACGGCACCGGGACCAGGCGCGCGCCGGCCAGCCGCAGTGCCTGCAGGGTGTTCGCGTAGCTGGGCGCCTCGACGGCGACCCGGTCGCCGCGGCCGATCAGGGCCCGCTGGAGCAGGTGCAGGGCGCCCATGGCGCCGGTGGTGATCAGGATCTGGTCGGGGGTGGTGGGCAGTCCGCGCTCGGTGAAGCGGCGGGCGACGGCCTCGCGCAGCACCGGGACGCCGGTGGGGTAGTGGCCGTGCCCGGCGGCGTAGTGCGGCAGCTGTTCGACGGCCCGGGCGGCGGCCTGGCCGACCCAGGGCTGGGGGGCGGGCGGGGCGGCGACGCCGAGGTCCAGCATGCGGCTCTGCTCGTCCGGGGGGACGGGGTGCAGGGCCTCGCTGGGCGGCGGGGCGCCCTCGGGCAGGGCGGTCCAGCTGCCCGCGCCGCGCCGGCTGCGCAGGTAGCCGTCGCCGCGCAGGGTCTCGTACGCGGTGGCGACGGTGGTGCGGCTCATCGCGAGGGCGGTGGCCAGTTCGCGTTCGGCGGGCAGCCGGGCGCCGACCGGCAGCCGGCCCTCGGTGACCAGCAGCCGGATCTGCCCGGCCAGGGTGCGGTAAGCGGGGCGGCGGGCGGCGGCCGGCTCGGGGAGCCGGGCGGTGGCGAGCAGCCGCGCCAGGGCGGGCGGGGTGACGGTGGTGTGCCAGTCGACCATGGCTGAATAAGTCCACTTGCTAGAGATTGGCCCTGGAGCAGGCCGCTTTGGACTGGCCATCATGGCAGGGCGGCCGTGCCGGCCGCCACTACCGGGAGTCCCGGTGGTGCAGCACCACCGCAGGAGCAAGCCTTGGCCACCACGACCACACCGACATCGGCCGCCACCACCACCCCCGCACCGGCCGCCGGGCGGAGCCTCGCCGTCCGGGTGTTCGGCGACACCCACGCCCTCGGCCGCCGGATACCGCAGCTGTTCGCCGGCCTCGTCCTGTACGGCGTGAGCATGGCGCTGATGCTCCGCTCCGGCCTCGGCCTCGACCCCTGGGACGTCCTGCACCAGGGCCTGCAGCGCACCGTCGGGCTGTCGGTCGGCGCCTGGGTGACGATCTGCGGCGCCCTCGTCCTGCTGCTGTGGATCCCGCTGCGCCAGCGCCCCGGCCTGGGCACCGTCGCCAACGTGCTGCTGATCGGCGCGGCCATGGACCTCACCCTGCGGGTCGTCGGAGAGCCCGGCGCCCTGCCCGTCCGGATCGCGCTGTCGGCCGGGGCGATCGTCCTCAACGGCCTGGCCACCGGCCTCTACATCGGCGCCCGGCTCGGCCCCGGCCCGCGCGACGGCCTGATGACCGGCCTGCACCGGCGCACCGGCCGTTCGCTGCGACTTCTGCGGACCGGCATCGAGGTGACGGTCCTCACCGCCGGTGTGCTGCTCGGCGGCACCGCCGGGGTCGGCACCGTCGCGTACGCGCTGGCCATCGGCCCGATGGCGCAGCTCTTCCTGCGCTGGTGCACGGTGCCGGTGGCCGCCGGGGACCCCCGGAAGGGATGAACTTCCGGGCACGGAGTTGCCGCGCGCCGTTGTCGCTCGTCGCGCGCCGGGGGCGGAACCTCGTAAGGTCGTCTCCGTGTTGGACGAGATGCGGATACGGGATCTTGGGGTCATCGACGACGCGGTGGTCGAACTCGCCCCCGGCTTCACCGCCGTGACCGGTGAGACCGGCGCCGGAAAGACCATGGTCGTGACCAGCCTGGGCCTGCTGCTCGGCGGCCGCGCCGACCCGGGCCTGGTGCGCAACGGCACCGGACGCGCCGTCGTGGAGGGCCGGCTGCAGCTGCCCGCCGACTCCCCGGCGGCGGTCCGCGCGATCGAGGCGGGGGCCGAACTGGACGACGGCGCGCTGCTGATCAGCCGGACCGTCTCCGCCGAGGGCCGCTCCCGGGCGCACGTCGGCGGCCGGTCCGTCCCGGTCGGGCTGCTCGCCGAGCTCGGCGAGGACCTGATCGCCGTGCACGGCCAGACCGACCAGCAGCGCCTGCTGCGCCCGGCCCGCCAGCGCGGCGCGCTGGACCGGTACGCGGGCGCCTCGGTGGCCGGGCCGCTGGCCCGCTACCGGGAGACCTACCGCGTCCTGCGCGAGGTCTCCGCGATCCTGGAGGAGCTGACCACCCGGGCCCGCGAGCGCGCCCAGGAGGCCGATCTGCTGCGCTTCGGCCTGGACGAGATCGCCGCCGCCGAACCGGTGGCCGGCGAGGACGCGGAGCTGGCCGCCGAGGCCGAGCGGCTCGGCCACGCCGACGCGCTGTCCTCCGCCGCGACCCTCGCCCACGCCGCCCTGGCCGGCGACCCGGTCGACCCGGAGGCGCTGGACGCGGGCACCCTGCTCGCCCAGTCCCGCCGGGCCCTGGACGCCGTGCGCCACCACGACGAGCGGCTGGCCGCCCTGGCCGACCGCCTCAACGAGGTCGGCTACCTGCTCGCCGACGTGGCCGGCGACCTGGCCGGCTACGCGGACGACCTGGACGCCGACCCGGTGCGCCTGTCCGCCGTCGAGGACCGCCGGGCCGTACTGGCCCAGCTGCTGCGCAAGTACGGCGGCGAGGAGAACTCGCTCGCCGAGGTGATCGCCTGGGCCGAGGCCGGGGCGGTGCGGCTCGCCGAACTCGACGGCGACGACGACCGGATCGACGAGCTCGGCGCCCGGGAGACCGAGCTGCGGGCCGAACTGGCCGAGCTGGCCGCCGAGGTCTCGCGGGCCCGGCACGCCGCGTCCGGACGGTTCGCCGAGGCGGTCTCCGCCGAACTCGCCGAACTGGCCATGCCGCACGCCCGGGTGACCTTCGCGATCGGCCAGGTCGACGACCTGGCCGGGATCGAGGTCGGCGGGCGCACCGTCGCCTACGGTCCGCACGGCGTGGACGAGGTGGAGGTGCTGCTGGCCCCGCACCCGGGCGCCCAGCCGCGCCCGATCGCCAAGGGCGCCTCCGGCGGTGAGCTGTCCCGCGTGATGCTCGCCGTCGAGGTGGTCTTCGCGGGCGCCGACCCCGTCCCCACCTACTTGTTCGACGAGGTGGACGCGGGCGTCGGCGGCAAGGCCGCGGTCGAGATCGGCCGTCGGCTGGCCAAGCTGGCCGAGTCCGCCCAGGTCGTGGTGGTCACCCACCTCCCGCAGGTCGCCGCGTTCGCCGACCGGCACCTGGTCGTGGTGAAGACCAACGACGGCACCGTGACCCGCAGCGGCGTCAAGGTGCTGAACGACGAGGAGCGGGTGCGCGAACTCTCCCGGATGCTGGCCGGCCTGGAGGACTCGGAGCTGGGCCGCGCCCACGCCGAGGAACTGTTGGCCGCCGCGCGGGCCCCGCGCCGCCGCTAGCCGGCGCCGGCGGCCCCCTCGGACCCCGGCGACGCGCCCCCGTGGCGCCGACTGTCCAAGAGGGCCGCCGACCTGGCATGGTGGCGCCTGGACACTGGCTTTCCAGCCCCGAGCGCCGCCGGGCGGGCAATCCTCGCGAGGCGGCGCGCGAACCTGATCGAGTCGGATGCGAGACGACGTGGACCATTCCGCCGCCCGGGCCACCGCGGCCGTCCCCGAACCGGGGCAGCTGCACGTGGTACTCGTCCTGGCCGCCAGCACCGGCGGCATCGGTGCGCACGTGCGCTCCCTGGCCCAGGGCCTGGTCGCGCACGGAGTGAACGTCACGGTCTGCGCGCCGGCCGGCGCGGACGCGCTGTTCGGCTTCTCCCGCACGGGTGCCAGGTTCCACACCGTCGACATCACCCCCACCGCGGGCGCCCGCAGCGACGCCACCGCGATCGGCGAGCTGCGCCGGGCCTTCACCGGCGCCGACGTGGTGCACGCCCACGGGCTGCGCGCCGGGCTGCTGTCCGACCTGGCGCTGCGCACCGCCGGCCGCTTCCCGGGCCTGCGCCCGGAGACCCCGCTGGTGGTCACCTCGCACCACGCGCTGCTGGCCACCGGGATGGAGCGCCGGCTGCAGCGGCTGATGGAGCGCCGGGTGGCGCGCGCCGCCGACCTGGTTCTCGGCGCCTCCTCCGACCTCGTCGCCCGGGCCCGTGAACTGGGCGCCACCGACGCCCGGCTGGGCCCGGTGGCGGCCCCGCCGATGCCCGACGGGCAGCTCGCCCGCACCGAGGCCCGTACCGCGCTGCTCGGCGCGGACCCGGACCGCCCGCTGGTGCTGGCGGTCGGCCGGCTCGTTCCGCAGAAGGCCTTCGGAGTGCTGCTGGACGCCACCCGGGAGCTGTCCGCGCTGGACCCGGAGCCGCTGGTGCTGCTCGCCGGGGACGGCCCGGAGGCGGGCGTGCTGCGCGAGCGGACGGCCGCGGAGAAGCTGCCGGTGCGGTTGCTCGGCTACCGCACCGACGTGCCCGACCTGCTGGCCGCCGCCGACGTGGTGGTGATCCCCAGCCGCTGGGAGGCCCGCTCGCTGGTGGTGCAGGAGGCGATGCGGGCCGGCGTGCCGGTGGTCGCCACCGCCGTCGGCGGCATCCCCGAACTGGTCGGCGACGCCGCCGTACTGGTGCCCTCCGGCGACCCGGCGGCGCTCGGTCGCGCGGTGCGCGCCCTGCTGGCCGACCCGGCCCGCCGCGAGCAGCTGGTGGCGGCCGGCCGGCAGCAGGCCGAGACCTGGCCGGACGAGGCCGCCACCGTCGCCCAGGTGCTCAGCACCTACGACGAGCTGGTGCAGCGCGGCTAGACCGGCTTCCGGGCGGTGGCCCGCCGGACGGTGGCCCGCTGGACCGTGGCCTGTCAGACGGTGGCCCGTTCGACCCGGTCGGCGGCCGGGCCGTCCGGCTGGGCGGACAGGTACGCGGCGCCGCAGGCGGTCAGCCGCAGCGCGGTATCGATCAGCGGGACGTGGCTGAAGGCCTGGGGGAAGTTGCCGACCTGGCGCTTGAGCCGCGGGTCCCACTCCTCGGCGAGCAGGCCCAGGTCGTTGCGCAGCGCCAGCAGCCGGTCGAACAGTTCGCGGGCCTCCTGCACCCGGCCGATCATGGCGAGGTCGTCGGCCAGCCAGAACGAGCAGGCGAGGAAGGCGCCCTCGTGGCCGGAGAGGCCGTCGACGTTGTTGCCGCTCTCGTCGTGGGTCGGGTAGCGCAGGACGAAGCCGTCCTCGGTGGACAGTTCGCGCTGGATCGCCTCGATGGTGCCGATGACGCGCTTGTCGTCCGGGGGCAGGAAGCCGACCTGGGGGATCAGCAGCAGCGAGGCGTCCAGCTCCTTGCCGCCGTAGTACTGGGTGAAGGTGTTGCGCTCCGGGTCGTAGCCCTTCTCGCAGACGTCCGCGTGGATCAGCGCGCGCAGCGCGCGCCAGCGCTCCAGGTGGCCGCCGGTGGGCTCGTCCTCGGGGGTCTGCTCCAGCAGCTTGATGGTCCGGTCGACGGCGACCCAGGCCATCACCTTGGAGTGGACGAAGTGCCGGCGCGGGCCGCGGACCTCCCAGATGCCCTCGTCCGGCTCCTGCCAGTGCTCCTCCAGGTAGTCGATCAGGCGCAGCTGGAGGTGGTGGGCGTGGTCGTTGCGGACCAGGCCGGTCATGTGGGCCAGGTGCAGGGCCTCGACGACCTCGCCGTAGACGTCGAGCTGGAGCTGTCCGGCGGCGCCGTTGCCGACCCGGACGGGCTGGGAGCCCTCGTAGCCGGGCAGCCAGTCCAGCGAGGACTCGGTGAGCTCGCGCTCGCCGGCGATGCCGTACATGATCTGGAGGTTCTCAGGGTCGCCGGCCACCGCGCGCAGCAGCCACTCGCGCCAGGCGCGGGCCTCCTCGCGGTAGCCGGTGCGCAGCAGGGAGGAGAGGGTGATGGCGGCGTCGCGCAGCCAGGTGTAGCGGTAGTCCCAGTTGCGTTCGCCGCCGATGTCCTCGGGCAGGGAGGTGGTGGGGGCGGCGACGATGCCGCCGGTGGGGGCGTAGGTGAGGCCCTTGAGGGTGATCAGGGAGCGGATCACGGCCTCGCGGTAGGGGCCCTGGTAGGTGCACTGGTCGGCCCACTCGTGCCAGAAGTCGGCGGTGGCGTCGAGCATCCCCTCGGCGTCCGGGGGCCTGGGCGGGTCGAGGTGGGAGGCCTGCCAGGTGAGGGCGAAGGCGATCCGCTCGCCGGCGGTGACGGTGAAGTCGGCGTAGGTGGTGAGGTCGCGGCCGTAGGTCTCGGCCTCGCCGTCCAGCCAGACCGAGTCGGGGCCGGCGACGGCGACGGTGCGGTGGCCGCCGTCGGCCTGTTCGACGCGGTGCACCCAGGGCACGATGCGGCCGTAGGAGAAACGCATCCGCACGGCCGAGCGCATCCGTACGGTGCCCGTGACGCCCTCGACGATCCGGATCACCTGGGGGACGGCGTCCTTGCCGGCCAGCGGGCGCGGCGGCATGAAGTCGATCACCCGGACGGTGCCGCCGTCGGTGTCCCACTCCTGCTCCAGGACCAGCGAGTCGCCCCGGTAGCGGCGGCGGTCGGCGGGCACGGCGGGGGCGGCGGCGGTGGGCGGGGGCACCCGCAGGTCGGCGGTGTCGGCGATGCGGGCCCGGCCCGCGTCGGCGGGGGGCGTGGCGGCGGCCGGTGCGGGGACCTCGGTCAGGACGGCCTCGGCCGGGCCGATCCGCCAGAAGCCGTGTTCATCGGTGCCGAGCAGGCCGGCGAACACGGCCGGCGAGTCGAAGCGGGGAAGGCAGAGCCAGTCCACCGCCCCGTCCCTGCTGACCAGGGCAGCGGTCTGCATGTCCCCGATGAGTGCGTAGTCCTCGATACGGCCGGCCACGTGGATCTCCAGTTCGCAATGTGGTCAGGGCATCGGCGAGCGGAGGGAGCGAGCGGTCTGCGGGGCCGGAGGTCCACCCCGGGACGTCCGGCCTGCCGGGGGTGGTGGCAGGCCTTGCTGGAGTGTCCGCGGGGCTCGGTCGAGCCCCTGGAGTGGGTGGGGATGGGCTGGAATACGGGGAGGTCCGGTCGCGCATCGGGGACCGGGAGTGTCCTGACCCTCCCACGCCCTCCGCGTGCTCGTGCTGTCGGCGATGCGTCCGAGCAGCTTACGACGGACGAAAGGGGCGAAGCACGCGGGCGCAGCCCGGTGTGGCGCCGCAATTCGGCGGAAATGCCGTGCATCGCGAGGGCGCGGCGCAGGATGGTCCGGAAGGATCACCTCCGGCTGGTCCGGCCGGATGAGCCGCGATGGTCCGGACGGATACCGCGCTCTGGCCCGGTCCGGCGGGTTGTGCGACCGGTGTGAAATCTGTGGCGCGTGATGCGCCGGTGGTGCGCCCCGCGCGCGCCCCCGGGGAGGCACGCTCGGCCCGGAACGGCGTTCGGGTCCGGTCGCTGATACCCTGGTATCCCGTGGACCGGCGGGATCAAACGCCCCGGACCAGCCGAACCGACGACCCAACGAGCGCCGCGCACCGAGCCGGCCTCCGTCGCCCGGCGAACCCCGAGCCTCCCGCCCACGTCTGCTTCGACACGCGACCCACGGGAGCCCCCTCTTGGCACAGCCCCATTCCGGCAAGGCAGCGAACGGCCGCGCCGTGACGACCAAGCACCTCTTCGTCACCGGGGGTGTCGCCTCTTCTCTCGGAAAGGGGCTCACCGCCTCCAGCCTCGGCGCGTTGCTCAAGGCCCGCGGCCTGCGCGTGACGATGCAGAAGCTCGACCCCTACCTCAACGTGGACCCGGGCACCATGAACCCGTTCCAGCACGGTGAGGTGTTCGTCACCGACGACGGCGCCGAGACCGACCTGGACATCGGCCACTACGAGCGGTTCCTCGACACCAACCTGCACGGCTCGGCGAACGTCACCACCGGCCAGGTGTACTCGACCGTCATCGCCAAGGAGCGCCGCGGCGAGTACCTGGGCGACACCGTCCAGGTCATCCCGCACATCACCAACGAGATCAAGTCCCGGATCCGCCGGATGGCGACCGAGGACGTCGACGTGGTGATCACCGAGGTCGGCGGCACCGTCGGCGACATCGAGTCGCTGCCGTTCCTGGAGGCCGTCCGCCAGGTCCGCCACGAGGTCGGCCGGGACAACGTGTTCTTCGTGCACGTCTCCCTGCTGCCGTACATCGGCCCCTCGGGCGAGCTGAAGACCAAGCCCACCCAGCACTCCGTCGCCGCGCTGCGCAACATCGGCATCCAGCCCGACGCGATCGTGCTGCGCGCCGACCGCGAGGTCCCGCAGGCGATCAAGCGCAAGATCTCGCTGATGTGCGACGTGGACGAGGAGGCCGTGGTCGCGGCCATCGACGCCAAGTCGATCTACGACATCCCCAAGGTGCTGCACGGCGAGGGCCTGGACGCCTACGTGGTGCGCCGCCTGGACCTGCCGTTCCGCGACGTGGACTGGACCACCTGGGACGACCTGCTGCGCCGCGTCCACGAGCCGCAGCACATCGTCAAGGTCGCCCTGGTCGGCAAGTACATCGACCTGCCGGACGCGTACCTGTCGGTGACCGAGGCGCTGCGCGCCGGCGGTTTCGCCAACAACGCCCGGGTCGAGATCAAGTGGGTCACCTCGGACGACTGCGAGACCCCCGAGGGCGCCCGGGCGCAGCTCGGCGACGTCGACGCGATCTGCATCCCCGGCGGCTTCGGCGACCGCGGCGTCAACGGCAAGGTCGGCGCGATCACCTTCGCCCGCGAGAACAAGGTCCCGCTGCTGGGCCTGTGCCTGGGCCTGCAGTGCGTGGTCATCGAGGCGGCCCGCAACCTGGCCGGCCTGCCGGAGGCCAACTCCACCGAGTTCGACGCCGCCGCCAAGCACCCGGTCATCTCCACGATGGCCGAGCAGCTGGCCATCGTCGACGGCAAGGGCGACCTGGGCGGCACCATGCGCCTGGGCCTGTACCCGGCCAAGCTCGCCGAGGGCTCGATCGTCCGCGAGGTCTACGACGGCGAGCAGTACGTCGAGGAGCGCCACCGCCACCGCTACGAGGTCAACAACTCCTACCGTGCGGACCTGGAGAAGACCGGCCTGGTGTTCTCCGGCCTCTCGCCCAAGGGCGACCTGGTCGAGTACGTCGAGTACCCGCGCGAGGTGCACCCCTACCTGGTGGCCACCCAGGCCCACCCGGAGCTGAAGTCCCGCCCGACCCGCCCGCACCCGCTGTTCGCGGGCCTGGTCAAGGCGGCCATCGAGATCAAGACCGCGGCCTCCGAGTAGTCCCCGGTCGTCGCAGTCGGCTGTCGTCGGCTGCGGTCGTCGACAGCGCTCGTTCACCCGACGGCGGCCCCGCGATTCCCGCGGGGCCGCCGTTCGGCGTTAGATTGTGTCGTACTGACGAAAAGGGGAGAACGATGGACGAGCAGGGCCGCCAGGGGATCTTCGACGTGGCCGAGGAGTGGGAGGTCCGGGAGAGCGGAACGCCGTTCCAGGGCAAGGTCACCGGGGTGCGCAGCGAGGAGGTCCGGATGCCCGACGGCAGCTGGGCGCGCCGCGACTACCAGACCCACCCCGGCTCCGTCTCGGTGCTCGCCCTGGACGACGAGCAGCGGGTGCTGGTGCTGCGCCAGTACCGCCACCCGGTGCGCCAGCGGCTGTGGGAGCTGCCGGCCGGCCTGCTCGACGTGCCCGGCGAGAACCCGTGGCGCGCCGCGCAGCGCGAGCTGTATGAGGAGGCGTACTGCAAGGCCGGCACCTGGCGGATCCTCGCCGACTACTACACCTCCCCGGGCGGCACCGACGAGGCGCTGCGGATGTTCCTGGCCACCGACCTGGCGCCGGCCGAGGGCGAGCGCTACGCGGCCGAGGGCGAGGAGCAGGAGATCGAGGTCGCCTGGGTGCCGGTGCCGGAACTGATCCGGCTGATCCAGGCCGGGAAGCTGCACAACCCGACCCTGGTCACCGGCACCCTCGCGGTGCACGCCGCGCTCACCGGCCCGGACGGGCTGGACGCGCTGCGCCCGGCGGACTCGCCCTGGCCGGCCCGTCCCTTCGAGGCCTGAGGCGGTCCCGTCGGGGTTCGGGACGGCGAGCGGTCGGGGTCCGGGCCGGCCGGTCGGGCTCCGGGGGGCGGACGGGGCGGGGTGGTCGGTCCGGGTCCGGGATGGCAGACGGGGGACGAGAGGGCCGGTCGGGGGACGGCCGGCCGCCGTGCGTTGAGTCGTTGGGGTGATTTGCCGATTCGTACGACCGGATGTCACCTCGGCTGAGCCGGACGGTCGAACTACGCTTCGCAGACAGGGCGCCCGTCCCGGGCCGCCTCCGCTGAGCTCCGGAGGCTGGGCACCGGATGCCGAGCGTCGGATGCCGAGCGCGTGATGACGTCGGGAGTGGCACGGGTGGCGAGGAAGACGGCGACGATGGACCCCGGCCCCGGCGCGCCCGCCGGGGCCGTCCCGGGCCTTGAGCGGCTGCCGGCCGCGCCCGCGCTGTTCGTCGGGCGGCGCGCCGAGCTGGCCGCGCTGCGGGCGGCCGCCGCCCGCCCGGCGAGCGGACGCTGCCCGGTGCTGGTGCTGGCCGGACGTCCCGGCTCCGGCCGGACCGTGCTGGCGGCCCGCTTCGCCCGTACCGTCGCCGCCGACTACCCGGACGGCGTGCTGTTCGTACGGCTGTCCGCCCCGGACGGCGGCCGGGTGCCGCCGGCCCGGGCCGCCCGGCTGCTGCTGGAACAGCTCGACCCGCAGGCCGTCGTGCCGCTGCCCGGCGCCGGCGAGGACGGGCGGGACGAACCGGGCTGTGCGGCGCTGCGCGAGGCGCTCGCCGGGCTGCGGGTGCTGCTCGTGCTGGACGACGTCCGGGACGCCGGGCAGGTGTGGCCGCTGCTGACCGACGAGCCCGGCTGTCTGGTGCTCGCCACCACGGCCGGACCGCTCACCGGGATCGAGGACATCGACCCGGTGATCCTCGGCGGGCTGGACCGGCAGGCCTCCGGCGAGCTGCTGGCCGACCTGGTCGGCGGCACCCGGATCTCCTGCGACCCGGTCGGCGGTGCCGACCTGGCCGAGGCCTGCGCCGCCCGGCCGGCCGCACTGCGGCTGATGGCGGGGTGGCTGCGCGGGAACCCGAAGATCGCGGTCACCGATGCGGCGCGCGAGCTCAACCGGGTGGTGGGGGAGGAGACGACGGTCACAGCGGCTTCGGTGGACCCTGCCGCGGGTGCCGGGGTCGAGGAGAAGGACAGGCAGAAGGAAAAGGAGAGGGAGAAGCAGAAGGGGCCGGGGAGGGCACCGGGGAAGAGGGAAGGGGAGCGGGAGCGGGCGGCGAGGTCCTCCGGGGCTGCTCCGGCCGGGGCCACCGGGGCCACAGGGGTGCGCGGGGCCACCGGGGCGGTCGGGGCGGCGTCGGGTCCGTCGGGTCCGTCGGGCAAGCAGGGGACCGGCAAGCCCGTCCCGGGGAAGGCGGTCCCGGGAACGGGGGCGGGGCCGGCGGCGACGCAGGGCCGGGCCGGTGAGTCCGCTCCCGGCGCCGGTGCGGCTGTCTCTCGCGGTGCCGCTTCCGCTGCCGCGGTGACGGAGTCGGCCGGTGATCCGGCGGCCTGGGTGAAGCCCGGCCCGGAGCCGGCCGAGCCGGTGCCCGTCCCCGACAACGACCCGCTGCTCGGCGCGTTCACCCTGCTGTACCGCGGGCTGCCGGCCGCCCAGGCACGGATGCTGCGCACCCTCACCCTGGCCCCGGCGCAGACCGCAGACCCGCGCACCGCCTCCGCGCTGGTCGGTTGCCCGGTACCGGACGCGGCCGTGACGCTGGCCGCGCTCGCCGAGCGGGAGCTGCTCGGCGAGGAGGCGCCGGCCGCCGACGGCACCGCGCGCTACCGGGTGCCCGGGCGGCTGTACCCCCGGCTGGTCCGGCTGCGCGAGCAGGAGGACCGGCCCACCGAGACCGAGCTCGCCCGGGCCCGGCTGCTGGAGCGGATGGTCCGGCTCACCGAGTCGGCCCGCGCGCTGCTCGACCCGGCGGTCGGCCCCGTCCCGGAGCCGCTGCCCGCCCCGCTGCGGCTGCGGTCGGCCGCGCACGCCCGTGAGTGGCTGCTCGGCGAGCGGGAGCTGCTGCTCGGCGCGGTGGCCGACGCGATCGGCCAGGGCGACCTGGACGGTTCGGCCGGGCGGCTGGTCACCGCGCTGCTGCGGACGCTGCCGCTGACCGGAGCCGCCGCCCCCACCGACCTCTACCGGCTGCACGAGCTGGTGCTGACCGTCGCCGAGCGCGCCGGCCGGCCCCGCCGGGCCTCGGCCGCGCTGCTCAACCTGGGCGACCTCCAGGCCTCGGCGGGCCGCTGGGAGCCGGCCGCCGTCCACTACCGGGCCGCCCTGGAGCACGCCCGCAGGGCCGACGACGAGCCGCTCTGCGCCCGGGCCCTGGAGAGCGCCGCCAACTGTCACCGGGCGCTCGGCGACGCGGTGCGGGCCGCCGACTGGTACGGGCGGGCGCTCGGCCTGCGGCAGGCCCTCGGGGACCACGCGGCCGAGGCCCGGCTGCTGGCCCGGGTGGCCGAGGCGCACACCGCGCAGCGCCGCTTCGACGAGGCCGACCGGGAGTACCGGGCCGCGCTCGCGGTGCTGCGCCGGCTGGGCGACGAGCGGGGCCGGGAGGCCGTCGGCGGGGCCCTCGCGGACCTGCGGGAACGCGTGGATGCCGGGTGGTGATAGGCATTTCGGAGGTATTGTCGAAGATGCCCGGTTGGGACGTCTTTGGCGGGTAAGTCGCAGGGGAAGCCTACGAACCTGCCAATGTGTGCGGGAAAATTATTCACTTTGGAAGGCTGACACGCCGACTGGGCTTCATTACACTCGGACTCAGTCGCGCAGCGATCCCGCCCCGGGCTGCCCCGGAGGCTTCCCCACGTGCGCGTCGCCCACCGGTCTTCTCCGGTCGGGACCCCCATGGCAAGAGGACGTGTTCACCCGTGAAGGTCGGCATCCCCCGCGAGGTCAAGAACCACGAGTACCGCGTGGCCATCACGCCCGCCGGCGTGCATGAGCTGGTCCGTAACGGACACGAGGTCTACATCGAGGACAACGCCGGTGTCGGCTCCTCGATCCCGAACGAGGAGTACGTGGCCGCCGGCGCCACCATCCTCCCCACCGCCGACGAGGTGTGGGCCACCGCCGACCTGCTGCTGAAGGTCAAGGAGCCCATCGCCTCTGAGTACCACCGGCTGCGCAAGGGTCAGACCCTCTTCACGTACCTCCACCTGGCGGCCGACCGGGCCGGCACCGACGCGCTGGTCGCCTCGGGCACCACCGCCATCGCGTACGAGACCGTGCAGCTGCCGAACGGCGCGCTGCCGCTGCTCGCCCCGATGTCCGAGGTCGCGGGCCGCCTGGCCCCGCAGGTCGGCTCGTACCACCTGATGCGCCCGGCCGGCGGCCGCGGCACCCTGCCGGGCGGCGTGCCCGGCACCCACCCGGCCAAGGCCGTCGTCATCGGCGGTGGCGTCTCCGGCTGGCACGCGGCCACCATCGCCGTCGGCATGGGTTACGAGGTGACCCTGCTGGACCGCGACATCAACAAGCTGCGCGAGGCCGACCGCATCTTCGGCACCAAGGTCAAGACCATCGTGTCGAACGCCTTCGAGCTGGAGAAGGCCGTCGTGGAGGCCGACCTGGTCGTCGGTGCCGTGCTGATCCCGGGCGCCAAGGCCCCGAAGCTGGTCACCAACGAGCTGGTCTCCCGCATGAAGCCGGGCTCCGTGCTCGTCGACATCGCCATCGACCAGGGCGGCTGCTTCGAGGACTCGCACGCCACCACGCACGACGACCCGACCTTCAAGGTCCACAACTCGGTCTTCTACTGCGTGGCCAACATGCCGGGCGCCGTCCCGAACACCTCCACCTACGCGCTGACCAACGCCACCATGCCGTACGTGCTGGAGCTGGCCAACCGCGGGTGGAAGGAGGCGCTGCGCCGCGACGAGGCGCTCGCCAAGGGCCTGAACGTGCACGAGGGCCAGATCACCTTCCCGGCCGTGGCCGAGGCCTTCGGCCTGGAGTCGGTCTCCCTGGAGAGCGTGCTCGCCTGAACCCCCTGACCGCCCGGCGGTCGTTCGCCCCCGACCCGATCCCTTCGGGCCGGGGGCTTCGCCGTGCCCGTGATCAGCGGGTCGACCGGGCAGGTCGCTCTGTCGTCAATATCTGTCGGTCACGTCACCCGCCCGCAGAAACGTTGGGGCCGGTGACCCTCTCATCCCTTGACAGCAGCCCGCTCGATACTCGACACATCCTGCCCACTACCGTGGATTGTGTTGCTGCGAACGCCTTGAACGGCCTAGAGTCGCAAACCGTCGGCATGCTGCCACGCTGACGAATCGACATAGAGTCCTGGATGACCCAAGGAGGTAAGACGACTTGTGAATGAGTCGACAATTGCTCCCGGGGGTGGTCAGCCAGGACTGGCGGAGCTCACCGCCGGCCAGCCGAGTGAGGAGTCCGGGGCCCGGCAGCCCTCCGTGGGCTCGGCCGAGGTCGGCTCGGTCGCACTCCGTACTTTCGAAGCACGCCAGAACACAGCACAGGTGACCACGGTGACCGATCACGACGCCGACTTGGCGGCCTACGGCCTGGCCTACGGCGAGTTCGCCTACGGCGCCTACGACGACCCGGACGCCGAGTACGAGCCGGACCCGGAGTACGCCGCCACGCTGGCCCCCGACGCCGCGCGGCAGCGCCGCGAGCGGGTCGGCCCCACCGGCCGTCCGCTGCCGTACTTCCCGATTCCCGCGCCGGTCGCCGAGCACGGCCCCGCCCAGATCATCGCCATGTGCAACCAGAAGGGCGGCGTCGGCAAGACCACGTCGACCATCAACCTGGGCGCGGCGCTGGCCGAGTACGGCCGCCGGGTGCTGCTCGTCGACTTCGACCCGCAGGGCGCGCTCTCGGTCGGCCTCGGCGTCAACCCGATGGAGCTCGACGTCACCGTCTACAACCTGCTCATGGAGCGGGGCCTGACGGCCGATGAAGTGCTGCTGAAGACGGCGGTCCCGGGAATGGACCTGCTGCCCTCCAACATCGACCTCTCCGCCGCCGAGGTGCAGCTGGTCAGCGAGGTGGCCCGGGAGTCCGCGCTGGCGCGCGCCCTGAAGCCGCTGCTGCCCGACTACGACTACGTCATCATCGACTGCCAGCCCTCGCTGGGCCTGCTGACGGTCAATGCGTTGACGGCCGCTCACAGCGTGATCGTCCCGCTGGAGTGCGAGTTCTTCGCGCTGCGCGGTGTCGCGCTGCTGACCGAGACCATCGAGAAGGTGTGCGAGCGGCTCAACCCCGAGCTGCGCCTGGACGGCATCCTGGCCACCATGTACGACTCGCGCACCGTGCACAGCCGCGAGGTGCTGGCGCGCGTCGTCGAGGCGTTCGGCGAGCACGTCTTCCACACCGTCATCGGGCGGACCGTGCGCTTCCCGGAGACCACCGTCGCCGGCGAGCCCATCACGACGTACGCGACCAACTCGGTCGGTGCCGCCGCCTACCGCCAGCTCGCCAGGGAGGTGCTCGACCGGTGCCGCCCCGCCGAGTGAGTCTCCCGGGTGCCGACGAGCTGTTCCGGACCACGGGAGGGATGGCGCTGTCGCCCTCCCTCGCGCCGCGTCCGGCCGCCGAGGCAGCCAGACCGGAGACCGCGCGGACCGTCAACGGCCAGCCGGACGGCGCCGAGGGCACCGAATCCGCCCAGGGCGTCCAGGACGACCGGCAGGTGACGCCGGGGCAGCAGGCGCCCGCCTCGGTGCCGGCGCCCGCGCAGCCGCCCGTCCAGCGCTCCGGCGCGACCGTCGGGCCCGTGGCCGCAGGCACAGCCGGGGCCGGGAAGACCGTCCAGGGCGGCCGCGGAGCCGGTTCCGCCCCGGCGGCCCGGACGCACCAGGGCGCCGCCGAGGAGCAGCCCGGTGCCGCCGGACGTGCCCGGCCGCGCGGCCGCGCGCCGCGCCGGCCCAGCGGGCGCGAGCGGCACGACGAGAAGATCACGGTGTACGTGTCCGCCGAGGAGCTCATGGACCTGGAGCACACCCGGCTGGTGCTGCGCGGCGAGCACGGCCTGGCCGTGGACCGCGGGCGGATCGTCCGGGAGGCCATCGCGGTCGTCCTGGCGGACCTGGAGCAGCGCGGCGAGGCCTCGATCCTGGTTCGGCGCCTGCGCGGCCGGTAGGCGGCGCGGAAGGGCGGCCGGCCGTTGGCGCCGGGCGTCGAGGGGGGCGGTCCGTACCGCCGGCTTCGTGGGGGCGGTCGGTACCGCCGGGTGTCGAGGGCCGCGGGCCCGGCGTGGGGAGGCCGCCGGGCGGGTGGCGCGGCGCCGGAGGCGCGCGGGCACGCGGGCGTCGGAGGGGGCGCGGGGCGCCGGGAAGGCGCCGAGGGGCGCGGGGTGGGGCCGGGGCGGGGTCCCGGCGCCCGAGGACCGTGTCGGGCTTCGGAGGGGCGTTCCCGGGGATCCGGGGTCGGTCCACGGGTCGGCTGCCGCGTCGAGGGCCTCGTACGGGCCCGGGTGCGCCGGGCGGAGGCCTCGTGGGAAGTGGGCGGAAGGCGGGCGGAGGCTGGTCCGGGGCCCGGTGGAACGGCGTGTCGATGGCCCTGGGGCGAGGCCGGGGGAGGGGGCGGGTGAAGATGGACCGCCATGTCCAGTACCGCCGAAACCGCTGAAGTCGCTGAAACCGCCGAAGTTGCTGAAGCCTCCGGAACCTCCGAGCCACCGGCCGCGGCCGTCGCGAGCGCGACCGCTACTGCTGCTGCTGCCGTGAGCGCGACGGCCACCGCCACTGCCGTGAGCGCGGCCGAGAACGAGTCGCGGGGAGGTTTCCGGGTCCGGCTGGACAACTTCGAGGGCCCCTTCGACCTGCTGCTCAGCCTGATCGCCAAGCACAAGCTGGACGTCACCGAGGTGGCGCTGGCCACCGTCACGGACGAGTTCATGGCGTACATCCGGGCGATGGGGCCGGACTGGGACCTGGACGCGGCGACCGAGTTCCTGGTGGTGGCCGCCACCCTGCTCGACCTCAAGGCGGCCCGGCTGCTGCCCGTGGCGGAGGTCGAGGACGAGGCGGACCTGGCCCTGCTGGAGGCCCGGGACCTGCTGTTCGCACGGCTGCTCCAGTACCGGGCGTACAAGCGGGCGGCCGCGCTGTTCGGCGAACGCTGGGCGGCCGAGCTGCTGCGTCGGCCCAGGAGCGCCGCCCTGGAGCCCCGGCACGCGGAGCTGCTGCCGGAGGTCGTCATCGGCGTCGGGCCCCAGCGGCTCGCCGAGCTGGCGGCCAAGGCGATGGCGCCCAGGCCCGCGCCGGTCGTCTACGTGGACCACATCCACACCCCGCCGGTGAGCGTGCGCGAGCAGGCCTCCCTGGTGGTGGGGCTGCTCACCGAGCTGGGCGAGGCCTCGTTCCAGCGGCTGGTCGAGGACGCGCCGGACGACCTGGTGGTGGTCGCCCGGTTCCTGGCGCTGCTGGAGCTGTACCGGGAGCGGGTGCTCGCCTTCGAGCAGCCGGAGGCGCTCGGCGAACTGGTGGTGCGCTGGGTGGCCGAGGAGGGCCGGGTGGCGGTCGAGGTCACGGACGAGTTCGACCGGCCGGCGGGCGAGGGCGGCGAGGGCGGCGAGGGCGGCGGGGTCGGCGAGAGCGGCGAGGGCGAGGAGGGCGAGCGGCGATGAGTGGCGGGAACGAGAACGGGCGGCCGGTGCGGCGCCCGCTGGGGCTGCCCGGGCAGCCGCGGGCCGAGGAGTGGCTGGAACCGGCCTTCGAGCTGTTGCCGGAGCCGGTGGACCCGGTCCGGCCGGTGGAACCCGCGGAGCCCGTGCAGCGCACCGAGCGGGTCGAGGGTGTCGAGCCGGTCGAGCGTGTGGCGCCGGTCGGGCTGGTGGAGTCCGGGGAGCGGGCCGAGCCGGTGGAGCCCACTGGGCCCGTGGTACCCGAGGTGTCGGCGGGGGACGGGGCGGTGGTGGAGGCCCGTCTCGTGCGTCAGAAGTCGGCCCAGCCGACTTCCGGTGCCGAAGGGGCCGCCGACGCCGGGCTGAGGGCCGAGCTGGAGGCCGTCCTGATGGTCGTCGACGAGCCAGTGGCGGAGGAGCGGCTGGCAGGGGTGCTGGAGCGGTCCCGGACCGAGGTGGCGGCCGCGCTGCGCGAGCTGTCCGCCGAGTACACGGCCCAGGGCCGCGGTTTCGACCTGCGGCTGGTCGCGGGCGGCTGGCGGTTCTACAGCCGGGACACCTGTTCCGCGGCCGTCGACCGCTTCCTCCTGGACGGCCAGCAGGCCCGGCTCAGCCAGGCCGCGCTGGAGACCCTGGCGGTGGTCGCCTACCGGCAGCCGGTGTCCAGATCGCGGGTTTCCGCCGTCCGCGGTGTGAACTGTGACGGCGTGATGCGTACCCTGGTACAGCGAGGACTGGCGGAAGAGGCCGGATCCGAGCCCGAAACAGGTGCGATCCTGTATCGGACGACGAACTACTTCCTGGAACGGATGGGGCTCCGCGGCCTGGACGAGCTGCCGGAGCTTGCTCCCTTCCTGCCCGAGGTCGACGACGTGGAAGCGGAGTCCCTGGAGGGCACGATGATCGCGGAGGCGGTCGCCGCCGCTGCCGCGCAGGCCGCGGACGGCAGTGGCGAGGCCGATCGGGCCGGGCCCGATCGGTAGGGGGCGGTGAGGTCGGCCGAAACGACCGCACATCCCAGACGGAACGACGTACGGACACTTTGATGCGTAGCAGTGGCAACGGCAGGAACAGCAGCGGCGGCGGGAGCGGTCGCGGCGGGCAGGGCGGGGGCCGGGGCGGCAGCTCCTACGGCGGCGGCGGCAGCAGCAGCCGCGGCGGCGGCTCGGGCGCGCGCGGGGGTTCGTACGGCGGCGGTGGCGGTGGTGGCCGCGGCGGCTCCGGCTCGGGGTCGGGCTCGTACGGCGGCGGTGGCCGGGGCGGCTCCGCTTCGGGGTCGGGCTCGCGCGGCGGCTCGTACGGTCGTGACGACCGGCGCGAGGGCCGCCGGGACGACCGGCGTGACGACCGCCGCTACCCGGACCGCCCGCTGCGGCCCGAGGAGCGCAAGTACGACCGCCCCGAGTACGGCGGCGGCCCCAACGCCACCCCGGCCCGCGGCGGCTACACCGGCCGGCGCCCCGGCCCGGCCCCGCGCCCGCGCCGTGAGGGCCAGGGCGCCCCGGGCGACCCGCGCCGTCAGCCGCAGCGCTCGCGCGAGCTGCAGGCCAAGATCGAGGACGCCGTCCTCGCCCGGCACGACAAGCCGGCCGTCAAGCTCCCCAAGACCTTCGGCGAGCCCGAGGGCGAGCGCCTGCAGAAGGTGCTGGCCCGGGCCGGCATCGGCAGCCGCCGCGCCTGCGAGGAACTGATCGAGCAGGGCCGGGTCGAGGTCAACGGCAAGCGCGTCACCGAGCAGGGCAAACGGGTCGACCCCCAGAAGGACGAGATCAAGGTGGACGGCCTGACCGTCGCCACCCAGTCCTACCTGTTCTTCGCGCTGAACAAGCCGGCCGGCGTGGTCTCCACCATGGAGGACCCGGACGGCCGCCAGTGCCTGGGCGACTACGTGACCAACCGGGAGACCCGGCTGTTCCACGTCGGCCGCCTGGACACCGAGACCGAGGGCATCATCCTGCTCACCAACCACGGCGAGCTGGCCCACCGTCTCACCCACCCGCGCTATGGCGTGACCAAGACCTACCTGGCCGCGATCCAGGGCCCGATCCCGCGCGACCTGGGCAAGCAGCTGGCCCAGGGCGTGGAGCTGGAGGACGGCTACGCGCGCGCCGACAGCTTCAAGGTGATCTCCAACGTCGGCAAGAACTACCTGGTCGAGGTGACCCTGCACGAGGGCCGCAAGCACATCGTCCGCCGGATGCTGGCCGAGGCCGGCTTCCCGGTCGAGAAGCTGGTGCGCACCCACTTCGGCCCGATCGCCCTGGGCGACCAGAAGTCGGGCTGGCTGCGCCGTCTGACCAACCCGGAGGTCGGCCAGCTGATGCGCGAGGTCGGCCTGTAGGCCCGTCCCCGTCCGCTCTGCCGGAGCCCCCGGCCGCACCTGCTGCGGCCGGGGGCTCCGGCGTTCCCGGGGGATGCCGGGCCGGGGCGCGCGGGTGTCGATGTGCGAGTGTCCACGTGTGGGGTGTGTGCGGGTGGGCGCTGCGGACGTCCACGTTCCGGACGAGTGGTGTGAGCCGGGACGCAACCGCTGGTCACGGCCTTGTCAGCGTCATGATCCGTGGCCGAGGATGGCCACCGGCGCACCACGCCGCGGCGTGGCGGGACTGCGCCAGCACGGGGCGCGCGGGTCGGGGCGGGAACGAGCCAACGGGAACGGGCGAGCAGGGGGAGAGGGCGTCGTGTCCGATGCAGCACTGGGACGGGCCGGCGGACAGGCCCTCGGCGCGCTGGGACTGGCGGAGCCGGACGGGCAGGTCTACGCGGCACTGGTGGCCAACCCGCAGTCCACGGCGGAGGAGCTGGCGGAGAGCTGCGGGCTGACGTTCCAGCAGAGCGTGCGCGCACTGGACCGGTTGGCGCAGCAGGGCATGGCCACCCGGGCGCCGGTGGACCGGCACCGCTACCTGCCGGTCCCGCCGGACGTCGCGATCGGCACGCTGATCGGGCACCGGGAGTCGGAGCTCCGCTACGCCCGGGCCGAGATGCACCGGCTGATGGACGCCTTCCGGGAGGCCTCGCGGTACACCGACCCGGCGCACTCGGTGGAGGTGCTGACGGGCGGCGAGGCGATCGCCCAGCGGCTGGAGCACATCACCGAGACCAGCCAGTACCAGGTGCGCGGCTTCGACCGTCCGCCGTACATCCAGGACCCGGTGGCGCCGATGCCCCTGCAGCGGCGGCGGCTGCGCGAGGGTGTGAAGTTCCGGACGATCTACGACCGGGAGGCGGTGGCCTGGCCGGGGCGGCTGGAGAAGAACATCCTGGCCGGGGTCGAGGACGGCGAGGAGGCGCGGGTCCGGCCGGCGCTACCGATGAAGATGATCATCTCGGACGACCGGATGGCCATCATTCCGATCAGCGTCGGTGACAGCGTGCTGGACGCCGCGTACGTGATCCACCCCTCGGCGCTGCTCCAGGCGCTGGACACGCTCTTCGAGGCGGAGTGGGAGCGGGCCGTGCGGTTGCAGGCGGACGCCGGATCGGAGGACGGCGCGTCGGGACCGGAAGCCGACCACCGCAAGCTGCTGGGCCTGCTGGCGGCCGGGCTCACCGACGAGTCGATCGCCCGTTCGCTCGGCTGGAGCGCCCGGACCACCCAGCGCCGCCTCCAGAGCCTGATGCGCTCGCTGGGCGCCACCACCCGCTTCCAGGCCGGGATGGCGGCCAGGGAGCGGGGGTGGCTGTAGGGAATGTTGTGACAATTCTTGGTGTCGTGACGGCGCGATGGTCCGTGGAGTCGTGGCCATTCGCATTGTTATGACATTTCGCGTGCTCCGCGTGCTCAGCGTGTTTCATGAGTTCCTTGTGGTCCGCGGGAACGGCGGGGAGCGGGGGAGCTGCCCGCTCCTCGGAACCGCGTGAACCCCGGGACTCGCGTGAACCCCCGGAGCGGCGTGAACCCCGAGACTCGCGTGAACCCCGGGAATTGTCATAACTTTCCCCGGTCGTGCCCCGTCAGCTCCAGGGGCTGAGTGCGGCCCAGCGGCCGTCCGGGCCGCGCTCGACCTTCTCCAGGCCGACCACGGCGGTGCGGTTCAGCCGCCCGTAGATGTGCGGGAACAGCACACCGGGGGTGGCCCCTGGTGGCGGGGCGCCGTGCGGGGCCTCCCACTTCACCATCGGCTCCACCAGCGATTCCTCGATCAGCAGCACCATCAGCGGTTCGGGGGTGTCGGCGAAGAAGGCGTTGGCCACCGCGAGCGCCGTCTGCTCGTCCGCCGAGCAGTGGATGAACCCGTCGGTGAGCAGCGACGCGGTGGCGTACGGGCGGCCGGGGTCGGCCAGCCAGTCGTCCAGGGGAGCAAGGTGGAGGATCATGCTTCCTTTTCTACCCGTTGTCTCCGGTTTGGTCCTGAGCGGCCGTCATCGGCACGGCGGTGTCCGCCGTGCCGACCGCAGCGGTCAGAGTCCGGCCACCTTGGCGGACGCGGACACCTCGTACACCAGGGTGAGGGTGCGCCGGGCGCCCGGGGCGAGTGGGACGTCCCACCGGACGATGCCCTCGGTGTCGAAGGAATCCGGCGCCGAGGCGCACTCCTCCTTGCGCAGCCGTACCTCGACCGCCGACACCTCGCTGACCGGGACCCGCTCGCGCACCGTGACGATCCGCTCGTCGCGTTCCTCCGGGCCGGAGAAGCGGGACAGGTGCAGCCGGACCGTCCGGGTGGTGGTCTGGCGGCCAGTGAGGCCGGCGGTGGCCTGGCGCTCCTCGGTCTCCCGGACCACCCGGTAGCCGTCCGAGCTGCCGAAGGACAGTTCGGCCTCGGCGCCGGCGGCGGTGAAGCGGAGCTCGCCGCGGCCGGTGAAGCCGCTGCCGCGGACCAGCTCGACCGGGCCGGACAGCAGCGGGTGCCCGGCCGTGTTGCGGAACCGGACCACCTGGGTGACCAGCGGGGACAGTTCCGGGGCGCAGGCGTACTCGCTGCTCGCCGGCCCGGTGGAGGCACCCAGCGGCACCCGGTGGGCGCGGCCGTCGGAGGGCACGGTCGCGGGGGCGGGGGCGGGCAGCACCCGGACCTCGCCGCCGTCGTCCACGCCCGGAACCCGGGAGTCCGCGCCCAGGGTGGCGACCGCCTCCTCGCGCAGCTCGACCTCGACCGTGCGGCGCTCCTCGTCGGTGCGCTCGCGCAGCACCACGACGTCCTCGGCGACCGCGGGCGGGGCGGTGGCGAGGGCGGAGCGGGCGGTGGAGAAGGTGAGCCGGGCGTTCGTCCAGTCCTCGCCGGTGCGCTGCCAGACCACCGCCTCCGACTCCAGGCGCAGGTCGGCGCCGTCCAGGGTCGCCCGGTAGGAGGGCCGCCACAGCGCACAGGGCACCAGGTGGGAGACGGTCAGCTCGGCGGGGCCGGGCTGCGCCGCCTCGACGGTGAGCTCCAGGTGGGCGGTCAGCTCGGCCGGGTCCTCCTCCGCCTGGTCCAGTGCGGTCAGGGCCTGTGAGCGTTCCTGCTCCAGGCGGCGCAGCCGGGAGTGGGTGGCGCGCAGGTCCTCGCCGTAGCGCTCGCGTTCGGTGTCCACCCGGCCGAGCTCCCGGGCCCAGCGGTTGGGTTCGAGCTCGCCGAGCCCGGCGCCTTCGCCGATCTCGCGCAGCAGGTCGGCGGAGAGCTGGGCGAGCAGTGCCAGTCGGGCCTCCAACCGGGCCCGGGTCTGGTCGGCCAGGCGCGTCTCGACGTCCAGCCGGTGCAGCCGGTGGCGCAGTTCGGAGTCCTCCGGGCCGGGCGGCAGCGGGGCGCGCGGGGTCCAGTCGCGCACCAGCCGGGCGTCCAGCACCCGGACGCCGTCGGTGGCGGATTCGGCGCGCAGGGTGCGGTCGACGGCGAGGGCGGTGAGCGGGCCGAGGCGCAGCCGCTGCACGCCCGCGGCGAGCCCGACCGTCGTGGTGCGCTCGACCTGGCTGCGGTCCTCCAGGCAGGTCACGGCGGTGACGGGGAGGGGAAGGGTCTCGACGGTCATCGCTCAGTTCCTCCGGTTTCCGCCGACGATGGCCTTTCCGGCCGGGATCTTGATCAGGTAGCCGCCGTCCAGCTCGGTGCGCCCGCCCGGCGGCAGGTCGACGCGCCAGAGCCGGGTGCTGGGCGGGCAGTCCGGTGCGGAGACGGTCGGGGCGTGCCAGTCGGCCCGCTCCTCGATCCGGATCTCGCCGTCGGAGGTGACCGGCACCCGCTCGCGGACCTCCACCGTGACGGCGCGTGCGAGCCGGTTGGCCAGCCGGACGTGCACCCGGTGGTCGAGGACGGTGCTGTTGCCCTTCAGCATGCCGGTGGTGGACTCGTGCAGCTCGGTGCGGCGCGCCACCTCGATGCTCTCGGCGACGCCGATGCCCAGCCGCCGGGTGCCGCCGGGCGCCAGGGTGGGCAGGGCGGCGGTGAGCAGGAACTCGTCGTCCACGGTGACCTCGGCCGGGCCGGCCAGGACGGCCTGGTCGGTGCGGTTGGCGAGCACCAGGGTCGCGTACACCTTCTCCTCGACGGCGGGGACGGTGACGTACTCGGGTCGGACGGCGAGGGGGATCTCGCCGACGGTGACGGTGTGCCAGGTGCCGTCGGACGGGATGTCGGCGGGGGCGGCGGCGTCGAAGCGGTGGTCGAAGGAGCCGGCCGACTCGCGGGGCGGGACGGCGTGCCGGGGCAGGGCGAGGGTGCGCAGCTGCGTGGTACCGCTGCCGCCGGGCAGGGGCCAGGCCTGCTCCTCGCGCTCGATCCGTTCGGGGCGGGCGTGCAGGGTGCCGCGCCGGGCGGGGGATTCCTCCGGGCCGGCCAGGACGAGGTCGGGGTAGTCGAGCAGAGTGGCGTCCGGGGCGAGGCCGGGCGGAGGAGGCGGTGGGGCGGCGTGGCCGACACGGCGGCGGGCCTCCCCGGGCGGGAGGCCGCCCGGAGCCTGCGGCAGCGGTGCGTAGGCGGCGACCGGGGCCGGGGAAAGGAGCGGCGGCGGGGCGCCGTAGCCGGCGAAGCCACCGGGGCTGCCCGGGGGAGGGGGCATCGGCTCGTCGGCGCTCAGCAGGCCGCCGCCGTACGGGCCGGCCGCGGGGGCGATCTGCTCGTCGGCCCCGAAGGCCTCGGCCCGGGGGCCGCCCGGACGTGCGCCGCCGCGGAGACGGGCGGAGCGGGTGGCAGGGACGGCGGAGACGGGCGTCGGGGCGGGGGCGCCGATCGGGCGGGATGCGGTGAGGTGGGGCCGGTGGTGCGGGGCGGGGCGGTCGGCGTCGGCCGCGTCGTAGCCGGTGAAGAGGTCGGTCAGGCCGGCCGGGGGCTCGCGCCAGCCGGAGGGTGGTGGGGCGGGCTGGCTGCGTCCGATCCGCAGCGAGGCGAGCCGGGGCAGGTCGGTGCGGCGGTCGAGGTCGGCGGTGGACAGGGCGAGGCGCACGCCCGTCCAGTCCTCGCCGGTGCGCTGGGCGACGGCGGCGCGCAGGACCAGGTGGGCGGTGTCGGAGCCGGTCCGGTAGGACAACCGGTAGGCGGGCACCCAGCGGGCGGCGGGGACCCCGTACTCCAGTTCCAGTTCCAGGTCGAGGTGGTCACCGCCGGGGGCGGTGTCCTCGGTGGCGCCGGGGGTGGTGAGGGCGGCGGTGCCCGTGGTGGCGCTCGGGGTGGTGCCGGGAGTGGTGAGAGTGAGCAGGACGGTGGTGCTGGTGCCGATCGGCTCGGCCCGGTCGGCGGTGGACGCCCGTTCCAGCCGGTCGGCGGCCAAGTCGAGCTCGTGATCGGTGAGTTCCAGCTCCCGGGTGAGCTGCTCGGCGCGCTCCTGGAGCCGGGCCAGCCGCTCGTCGACGAAGTCGGCGAGCTCCAGCCACGCGTCGGCGGGCGTGCGGCGCAGCGGCTCGTCGCGTCGGCGCTGCGGCGGGACGGCGCGCAGTGCGGCGGTCTCGGCGATCGAGGCCAGGACCAGCCGGTGGCGCTCGGCGAGCGCGCTGCGGCGCTCGGTGACCTCGTCCAGCGCCCGCTTCAGGTCCGGGAGTTCATCCGGCTCGCGGAGTTCGGCGAGCAGTTCGAGCCGGGCCTCGGTGACGGCGGTGCCGGCCGGTCCGGAGAGCACCCGGGCGCGCAGCGAGCGGCCGTCCAGGGCGGCGGGCAGACCGGTCAGCCGCAGCCGTCCCCCGGGCGGGACCGGGACGGTGGCCCGTCGGCGGCACACCGCGCCTTCGGCGTACACCACGACGGAGTCCAGGACCGACGGGTGGGCCGGTACGGCCGGCGGTTTCGACTGCCCGCTCCGGCCGTTGTGCTGATCGTCCATGCGCAACCCCTTCGTTCGCGTGTTCCCCGAGGTGTTCCCCCGCCGCGTGGCGTCGGCGGTGCGGTGCTCGTCGTGCGGTGTTCCGCTGCCGGTCCGTTTCTTCTGCGTTGCCCAGGTTCCGTGCAGCCGGTGCCTTCCTCCGGGCGGCCAGTCTGCCCCGCTTCGGGGCGGGCGTCGCAGGATTTCCGGGTCCGACGTGCGCACTGTGTGGGACGGGGGCGGGTTCGTGGCGGTTGCCGGTGCCGGAAGCTGCCGGGGCTGCCGTTCGGGTTGCCGGGCAGTGGGTGGGGACTTCGGCGGGGTGGATGAGGGAGGATGGGGCGCGGGTGCTCCCGAACGGTCCCGGCACCTGTCGAGATTCGTGATGAGGAGAGCGACCCGCCATGCGCACTGCCGTCGTCGTCGGCACCGGACTGATCGGCACCTCCGCCGCGCTCGCGCTGACCGCTCGCGGGCTGACCGTCCATCTGGAGGACGCCGACCCGGACGCGGCCCGTACCGCCGAGTCGCTCGGCGCGGGCATCACCGACCCGGTCGACGGCCCGGTGGACCTGGCGATCATCGCCGTCCCGCCCGCGCTGGTCGGCAAGGTGCTCGCCGACTGCCAGCGCCGCAACCTGGCGCACTGGTACACCGACGTCGCCAGTGTGAAGGCCGGCCCGAGCGGCGAGATCGCCGAGCTCGGCTGCGACACCGTCCACTACATCGGTAGTCACCCGATGGCCGGCCGTGAGAGGTCCGGCCCGCTGGCCGCCCGCGCCGACATCTTCGAGGGCCGCCCCTGGGTGCTCACCCCGACCGCGGACACCGACACCGAGACGCTCAACGCCGCGCTGGAGCTGGTCGCGCTCTGCGGCGCGGTGCCGATCGTGATGGACGCCGCCGAGCACGACCGGGCGGTCGCCCTGGTCTCGCACGCCCCGCAGCTGGTCTCCTCGCTGGTCGCGGCCCGGCTGGAGAACGCCGACGAGACCGCCATAAGGCTGTCCGGTCAGGGCGTGCGCGACGTCACCAGGATCGCCGCCTCCAACCCCGGCATGTGGGTCGACATCCTCTCCGCCAACGCGGGCGCGGTCGCCGACGTCCTGGAGGGGGTCGCCCGCGACCTCGCCGAGACGGTCACCGCGCTGCGCGCCATGGAAGCCGTCGAGGAGGACGAGCGCCAGGCCGGAGCGGCCGGGATCGAGGCCGTCATGCGGCGCGGCAACACCGGTCAGGCCCGGATCCCCGGCAAGCACGGGGCGCCGCCCACCCGGTACGAGACCGTGGCGGTCGTGCTGGGCGACCAGCCGGGCGAGCTGGGCCGGCTGTTCGGGGAGGTCGGCGACGCCGGGGTCAACATCGAGGACGTCGTCATCGAGCACTCGACCGGGCAGCAGGTCGGCTTCGTCCAGCTGTCGGTCGCGCCGACGGCGGTGAAGCGGCTGACCAAGGCGCTGCGGGCGAGCGGCTGGAGCGTCCGGGACTGACGTTCCCCGGCGAGCGGCCCGGCCTGTGCCCGGTGTACCGGGTGTACCTGCTGTACCAGTACAACCAGTACACGGGGTACCGGCGTACCGGCATGCTGGGAGTTCGACCGGTCCGAGTCGACCGGTCGGTATCGACTAGTCTTTACCGACCAATCCGTGGAGACCGGCCGAGGCCGACCGGTTCACGCCGACCCGGTTCACGCCGCCCGGTCCGTCTCGACCGGTCGGGCCGGACAGCGGCGGAGAGTGTCACGGCGGCGGTCCATTAACCTTGAGGGAGACAATCCCCGGCCGTCCGCCTGCCCAGGCTCCGGCTCCCATGCTTCGAGAGAGGTTCGCCCCGTGGACACTGCCGACCGAGCGCACGCCCCGGTCGTCGTCGCCATCGACGGACCCTCCGGCTCCGGCAAGTCGACCGTCTCTCGGGCGGTCGCCGCCCGGCTGGGCCTGAGCTTCCTGGACACCGGCGCCATGTACCGGGCGATGACCTGGTGGATGCTGGCCAACGAGGTCGACGTCGACGACCCGGAGGCGGTGGCCGTCGCGTGCGGCAAGCCGGTGATCGTCTCGGGCACCGACGCCGACGGCCCCACCATCACGGTGGACGGCCAGGACGTGTCGGGCCCGATCCGCGGCCCCGAGGTGACCGCCAAGGTCAGCGCCGTGTCCGCGGTCCCCGCCGTACGGTCCCGGCTGGTGGAACTGCAGCGCGGCTGCGCCGAGGTCGCCGAGCGCGGCATCGTCGCCGAGGGCCGGGACATGGGCACCGTGGTGTTCCCGGACGCCACCGTCAAGGTCTTCCTGACCGCCTCCGAGCAGGCCCGGGCCGCGCGCCGGGCGGCCGAGCTGCGCGCCAAGGGCGTGGAGGAGGCGACCATCACCGCGATGGCCGCCGACCTCGCCCGCCGCGACGCCGCCGACTCCTCCCGGAAGACGGCCCCGCTGGCCCAGGCCGCGGACGCGGTCCTGGTCGACACCAGCGACCTCACCCTGGAGCAGGTGATCGACCGGATCGCCGGACTGGTGGAGGAGCGGGCCGGACTGTCCGCGGTCTGACCGGCGGCCGCCGGTCCGATCAGGACCGGTCCGAGCACACTCGGGCCGACCAACGACCGAAGTGAACCGCGGGCCGTCGAGGTGCCGCGGAGACAACCATCGCGCTGCCCCGAGCGGGGCAGGTACGCACGGCACGCCCCTGGGAAGGGCCGGGCCGGGAAACGGAACAGACGAACATGACCGCAGAGCACGCCGCCACCGGCCCCGGTGAGCTGGACGCCGCCGACTACGCCGAGTTCATGGCACTCGCCGCCGAAGAGGGCTTCGACCTCGACGGCTTCGACGCCGTGGACGGTGCCGAGCACGTCCGGCTGCCGGTGCTGGCCGTCGTCGGCCGCCCGAATGTCGGCAAGTCGACCCTGGTGAACCGCATCATCGGCCGCCGCGAGGCCGTCGTCGAGGACAAGCCTGGCGTCACCCGCGACCGGGTCACCTACGAGGCCAGCTGGAACGGCCGCCGCTTCAAGGTGGTCGACACCGGCGGCTGGGAGATCGACGTCCTCGGCATCGACGCCATGGTGGCCGCCCAGGCCGAGCTGGGCATCGAGCAGGCCGACGCGGTGCTGTTCGTGGTGGACGCCACCGTCGGCGCCACCGACACCGACGAGGCCCTGATCAAGCTCATCCGCCGGGCGGGCAAGCCGACCGTCCTGTGCGCCAACAAGGTCGACGGCCCCTCCACCGAGGCCGAGGCCGCCTACCTCTGGTCGCTCGGCCTGGGCGAGCCGTTCCCGGTCTCGGCCCTGCACGGCCGCGGCTCCGGCGACCTGCTGGACGCCGTCATGGACGCGCTGCCCGAGGCCCCGCCGCAGACCTTCGGCGACGCCGCCCCCGGCGGCCCGCGCCGCATCGCGCTGATCGGCCGGCCCAACGTCGGCAAGTCCAGCCTGCTGAACAAGGTCGCCGGCGAGGAGCGCGTCGTCGTCAACGAGCTGGCCGGCACCACCCGTGACCCGGTCGACGAGATGATCGAGCTCGGCGGCAAGACCTGGAAGTTCGTGGACACCGCCGGCATCCGCCGCCGGGTCCACCTGACCGCCGGCGCCGACTTCTACGCCTCGCTGCGCACCTCCTCCGCGCTGGAGAAGGCCGAGGTCGCGGTCGTCCTGATCGACGCCAGCGAGACCCTCGCCGAGCAGGACACCCGGATCATCTCGATGGCCGTCGAGGCCGGGCGCGCCGTCGTCATCGCCTACAACAAGTGGGACCAGCTGGACGAGGAGCGCCGCTACTACCTGGAGCGCGAGATCGAGCGCGACCTCGTCCAGGTGCAGTGGGCCCCGCGGGTCAACGTCTCGGCCAAGACCGGTCGGCACATGGAGAAGCTCGTCCCGGCGGTCGAGAGCGCGCTGGAGGGCTGGGAGACCCGCATCCCGACCGCGCGACTGAACGCCTTCCTCGGCGAGCTGGTCGCCGCCCACCCGCACCCGATCCGCGGCGGCAAGCAGCCGCGCATCCTGTTCGGCACCCAGGCCGGCATCCGTCCGCCGCGCTTCGTGCTGTTCGCCTCGGGCTTCCTGGAGGCCGGTTACCGGCGCTTCATCGAGCGCCGCCTGCGTGAGGAGTTCGGGTTCGTGGGGACGCCGATCTCGATCTCGGTGCGGGTCCGGGAGAAGCGCAAGAAGAAGTAGTAGTAGGTAGCAAGGAGTGGTCGGTCCGCCGACCGACGGCCGGAGGGCCTCGCCGCAGTGGTGGCGGGGCCCTCCGGCGTTTTCGGGGCGCGGGCGCGTCCGGCCTGGTCCGGCCCGTCCTGGCTCGTCCCGACCTGAGCCGATCCGGTTCGGCCTGGTGCAGCCGGGCTCGGCCTGGGGCCCCGCTCGGATCCGCTCGGTGCCGCTCGGGGCCCGGCGGGCGTCAGCGGTGGTCGACCGTGGGACCAGGGGGCAGCGAGAGCATCTGGCGGTGGCGGCCGCCGGTGGACCGGGTGGGGGCGAGGCCGGAGACCGTACCCATCACCGGGGAGGGCGCGGGCGGTGCCGGAGGCTGGGGTGCGGGGACCGGCATCGGCATCGGCGTGGGGTGCGGGGACGAGCCCAGATAGCCGGCCGCGACCCAGCCCTGACCGTTGGTGAACTGGGCGGCGGGGAGGGCGGGTTGCTCCTGGGGCGGGGCTGCGGTGGCGTGGCCCGGGCCGTCTCCGGCGGGTGTGGGGGTGGTGGCGGTGGGCTCGGGGTGGCTGCTGGAGTGACTGCCGGGGTGGCCGTGGTGACGGCCGGCGGTGAGGCTTGCGGCGTGGGCGCCGGTGTGGCCGCCGACGTGGCTTCCGGCGGTGTGCGCGCCGTTGTGATCACCGGTGTGACTTCCGTGGTGACTGCCGGTGTGGGCGCCGGTGTGGGTGCCGCTGTGGCCGTGTTGCTGGGCACCGGCATGTCCGTGCTGGTGGCCGCCGGTCGGACCGGACCCGTGGTGCTGGGAGCTCGGCATGAACTGGGGGAGCCCCGGCGCCTGGCCCGCGAGGGTGTGGAAGGCCTGCTGCTGGGGCGGGTACGGGCGCTGCTCGCCGAGGACCGGGTAGCTGTCGCGGACCGCGAAGCCGGTGAACTTCAGGTCCTCCTCCCCCGAGCGGTCGCCGGGCAGGGCACGGAAGAGGCGCCGGTACTCGGAGTACAGCTCGTCGTAGATCGGCGTGGCGGAGTGCGGGTGCTCGGCGTCGTACGACGGGCGCATGCCCGGGATCGAGCGCGAGGCGGTGGCGGACCGGCCGGGGGCTGCGGAGACGTCGTAGCTGTACACGTAGGAGCCAACGAGTGAGAGGGGCGGGGGGATGCGGGGCGCCGGGGTGTGGGTGCGCCCACACGCCGGAGCGTGGAGGGGTAGGGCGCGCCGGGCGGAGTGCTGGGGCGCCGGGGTACGGGCCGGGCGGTGCGCCGGGGTGTTGGGCGTATCGGGGCGTTGGGGCGCTGGGCGCGCCCGCCCGCCGGAAGACGGCCATGGGGGAGGAGGCCGCCTTCCGGCGGGTACGGGGCGGGACCGGGCGGGACGGGGCGCCGGGACGGATCAGGTGCCGGCGAGCGGGAGGGAGGCGGCGACCACCTGGCCCAGTGCCACCGCCCGCTCCAGTGCCTGGCGCAGCAGGTCCTCGCGGGGCTGGCGCCCGACCATGCCGGCCGGCACGGCGTACATCGTCACCTCGGACAGCTGGTTCGCGGCCATCCGCCAGGCGTCGGTGACCTGGAGCGGCTGGTGCGCCTGCCACCACCCGGTGCTGCCGCCGGCCGCGGCGGGTTGGAGGACCGCGTGCAGCTTGCCCATCGCGACCAGGACGGACCAGCCGGGCAGCTGGTCCGGGGTCTCGTCCAGGTCGGTGACGGGCTGGAAGCCGGCGTCGTGGAGCAGGTCGAGGAACTCGTCCTCGCCCGAGGTGCTGCCGGGGCGGCCGACCGGCCCGGTCGGCTCGACCACCAGCGAGGCGTGCCCGACCTTGCCGTGCAGCACCAGCCCGCAGGTGATGCCGAGGATGGCGGCCTGGCCGGGCGCGGCCGGCTGGGTCGGGGCGGCTCCGCCGGGCACGGCCGCGGCCGGGGCGGGGGCTGGGGCGGAGGTGGGGACTGGTGCGGGGGCGGGGACGGCCAGGTCCGGGCCGCCGTGCTGGGACTGGCTGATGCTGCGGACGGCGCCGACCAGCTGCTCCTCGGAGACCGGGACCACCTGGGAAGGGATGCAGCGGGCGTGCGCGAAGGCGAGGACGGCGGTCTCCTCGCCGACGAACAGCACGGTGCTGGTGGGCTCCACGTGCGTGTCGCCGGGGGTCCGGCAGGAGGTGCACTCGTAGCCGTCGGGGGCGCGGTCACCGCCTAGCAGGCGGTCGGCCTCGTCGTCGCCGATCTCGGACCGGACCTCGTCGCTGACGTCGAGCATGCGCGGCACAGGGTCTCCTCGGATGGGTGCGGATGGGGGTTCGGAGCGGACACAGGGAGGTCGCCATGCCCAACGGGCCCTTGTGTCAGGCGTCACGGGTGCCCGTCGAGGCTGACGGGAATTGCGTCTGATCCGACCGCGTGGCGTGTTCTCGTGGTCGCAATCTGTCGATGTCGGTGCCTGGACTGCCGGAATCAAACAGTGAGGTGGGTCACGCCGCACTGATGTTTGATCTAGGAATCAATGGCCAAAGCGGACATTTCGGTCACGATTGCATGGTCGTTACCATCGGTAACCCCAGGCTGAGCTGGGCAAATCGTTGAAGTTTTGGCTTCCTTGTCGACCGGCTCGTAGCTTCTTGGTCGGCGCAACGAGCGCCACCCGGGTTCACCCCCGACGCACAGCCCCCCGGTCCGCCGGGTGCGGCAGGTGCCCGCCGACGCGATCGCTCGAACAGGTCGTCGGCGAGCGGCTGGGTGGCCGGGGCGGCAGCGGCACGTCCGACACGTGCACGGCCGTCCGACGGACGCGGCAAGCGAACGAGGCCCCTTCCGGGGCCTGGTTCCGCATGTCCGCCCGGGGCTGTCGAGAGGAACCCCATGACCTTCCGTAACGAGACCGCCGCTGCCACCACCTCCACCGTCACCAAGCGCAACCGCGTTCGGATGGCGGTCGTGGCGGGCGCCGCTGTCGCGGCCCTGCCGGTGGCCGGCCTCGTCACGGCCACCTCGGCCTCCGCCGCCTCCGTCTCCACCTGGGACGCCGTCGCCCAGTGCGAGAGCGGCGGCAACTGGGCCATCAACACCGGCAACGGTTTCTACGGCGGTCTGCAGTTCACCTCCAGCACCTGGGCCGCCTTCGGTGGCACCGCCTACGCCCCGCAGGCCAACCAGGCCACCAAGGCCCAGCAGATCGCCGTCGCCGAGAAGGTCCTCGCCTCGCAGGGCCCGGGCGCCTGGCCCGTCTGCTCCGTCAAGGCCGGTCTGACCAAGGGCGGCGCCCCGGCCGCCGTCGACACCTCGGCGGGCTCCACCTCCGGCTCGACCGCCGCCAAGCCGGCGCAGACCCCGAAGGCCGCCGCCAAGCCGGCCGAGGCCCCGAAGGCCGCCCCCAAGGCCCAGGCCGCGCCGAAGACCGACGCCGTCGCGCCGAAGGCTGCCGCCCCGAAGGCCGACGCCCAGAAGTCCGCGCCGAAGGCCGACCAGGGCGCCAAGTCCTGGAACCGCTCGAACGACGCCAAGCCGGCCGCCAAGGGCGACTACACCGTCAAGGCCGGTGACACCCTGAGCTCCATCGCCGCCGCGCAGGGCCTGGACTGGCACGACCTGTACCAGAACAACGCCAAGGTCATCGGTGGCAACCCGGACCTGATCCTCCCGGGCCAGACCCTCAGCATCTGAGGTCTCCCCGAGCGCTGAGGTCCCGTGCGCAGCCGGCATCGGCTGGCGGGCTTCACGGCGCCGGTGCCCGACCGGGCGGCGATGCGCCGACCTGTCGAGGTGCTGACGAACTGATGTACCGACGTGCCGATGTGCCGACGTACGGGCATCCGGGCATAGGGACGTGCTGACGTACCGATGTACGGATGTGCTGACGTACCGATGTGTCGATGTGCACGGCTTCCACGGCCGCTTCTCCGTCCCGCGGGTTCTTCCCGCCGACCGGGGGAGCGGCCGTCGGCGTTCGTGGGCCGGCGCGGTGCGGGAGGATGGTGGGGTGATCCAGGGTGAGCTGTTCGGCGACCCGGGTGGGTGCCCGGACGGGCGCGAGCGCTCCGAACCGGCCCCCGGCGCCGTCCTGCTGCCCGACTGGCTGGACCTCGGCGCTCAGCAACGCCTGGTCGCCGCCTGCCGGGAGTGGGCCCGCCCGCCGGCCGGCCTGCACGCCGTGCGGATGCCCACCGGCGGGATGATGTCCGTCCGGATGGTGAGCCTCGGCCTGCACTGGTACCCGTACGGGTACCGGCGGGTCGCCGAGGACGGTGCGCCCGTCAAGCCGTTCCCGCCGCTGCTCGGGGAGTTGGCCCGCAGGGCCGTCGCCGAGGCGTACGGGGCAGCCCTGGGGGAGATCGCGGGCGCGGCGTCGTACGAGCCGGACATCGCGATCGTCAACCACTACGCGCAGGGCGCGAAGATGGGGCTCCACCAGGACCGCGACGAGCGGGCGGACGCGCCGGTGGTCTCGTTCTCGCTGGGCGACGGCTGCGTCTTCCGGCTCGGGAACGCCGAAACCAGGACCCGTCCGTGGACCGACCTGGAACTGCGCAGCGGGGACTTGCTGGTGTTCGGCGGTCCGGCCCGGTTCGCGTACCACGGGGTGGTGCGGACGCTGCCGGGGACGGCCGATCCGGCGCTGGGGCTGGTCGGGCGGCTCAACATCACGGTCCGGGAGTCGGGACTGGGGGAGTAGCCCCGGGAGGCGGGGCCGTCGCTCGTCTACTCGTTCGAGTGAACCGGGGGTTCCGGACTGCTGCGCGGGAATGACCCGGGTCGCCGGAGAATTCGAGTGAGCTGGAGAATGCATTCGGAGTCCGGAGAGGAAGCGTGCGCATGGGTACCCCCGTCGACGACCTGGTCGATCTGCTCGACCTTGAGCAGATCGAACTCAACATCTTTCGTGGGCGCAGTCCCGAGGAGGCGCTGCAACGGACGTTCGGCGGCCAGGTCGCCGGGCAGGCACTGGTCGCGGCGGGGCGCACGGTGGACGACGCGCGCCCGGTCCACTCGCTGCACGCCTACTTCCTGCGCCCCGGAGTCCCCGGCGTGCCGATCGTCTACCAGGTCGACCGGATCCGCGACGGCCGCTCCTTCACCACCCGCCGGGTGCTCGGCATCCAGGGCGGCCGGTCGATCTTCGCGCTCACCGCCGACTTCCACAGACCCGAGGAGGGCGGCATCGACCACCAGTACCCGATGCCGGCCGTCGCCGCCCCCGAGGACCTGCCCAGCGCCCTGGACGAGGTCGGATCCCGGCTCGGCGAGCTGCCCCCGTTCATCAGTCGCCGCCAGCCCTTCGACATCCGCTACGTCGACCGGCTGCGCTGGACCGAGGAGGAGCTGGAGGGCGTCGAGGCGCGCAGCGGCGTCTGGCTGCGCACCAACGGCCGACTGCCGGACGACCCCCTGATCCACGTCTGCGCCCTCACCTACGCCAGCGACATGACGCTGCTGGACGCCGTCCGTGCCCCGGTCGAGCCGTTGTGGGGCGAGCGGAACTTCGACATGGCCTCGCTCGACCACGCGATGTGGTTCCACCAGCCGTTCCGGACGGACGACTGGCTGCTGTACCAGCAGGAGTCCCCGATCGCGCACGGCGCGCGCGGCCTCGCGCGCGGCCAGATCTTCGACCGGCACGGCCGGCTGGTGGTCTCCGTGATGCAGGAGGGACTGTTCCGTCCGCTGAAGCGCCGCGACGGGTAGGTGACCGGTAGGCGATGTGTGCGGCCGGTTCCGTGCCCCGTGTTGTGCCGCGTGTCGGCGCGTTGCCGCCGTGTTGCGGTTTCGGCGGTTCCGGGCCGGCAGGAATGATCCGTCCGATCGGACGGTGTTGTGGATGACCGAGAGGGGCGGCCCGAACGGCGGGCCGTCCGCGAACCGACCGGGAGGGTGGACCGATGACGGCGACAGCCGCGGAGGACTGGAAGCACTGGAGCGACGGCCGGGCGGCGTCGGTGAGCGCGGAGCACGGCCAGCTCGCACTCACCGGCACGCACTGGCTGGAGCCCGAGCCGGCCGAGATCCCCGGCCTGCCCGGGCGCTGGTGGGCCGACGCCGAGGGCGTGCGGGTCCGAGCCGCGGCCTCCGACGGCATCACGGTCGACGGCGCCGGCGCACCCGTGGACGGCGAGGTGCTGCTCCGCCCGGACAGCGACCCGGCCGCCGACACCGCCAGCCTGGGCGCCCTGCTGCTCGTCCCGATCGAGCGTGAGGGCGAGCTGGCCCTGCGGGTCTTCGACCCGGCCGCACCCCGCCGGGTCGCGTTCGCCGGCATTTCCGCCTACCCGTACGCGCCCGAGTGGGCCGTACCCGCCGTCTTCACCCCGTTCGAGGACGACGACGCGCGGTCGGTCGTCGTCCCGAACGCCGACGGCCGGGAACGCCCGCTGGCCGTCTCCGGGCAGATCGCCTTCACCGTGGCGGGCGAGCACCGCACCCTGACCGTCAGCGGGTCGGGCGAGCGGCTCAGCGGCGTGATCGCCGACGTGACCAGCGGCACCGACACCTACCGCTTCCGCTTCATCACCCTGCCGGCGCCCGACGCCGAGGGCCGCACCGTCCTCGACCTCAACCGGGCCTACCTGCCGCCGTGCGCCTTCTCGGACCACTTCATCTGCCCCTTCCCGCCGCCGGGCAACCGGCTGGACTTCGCGGTGGAGGCGGGGGAGAGGCAGGTGCTGAGCCGGTAACGGCCCGGGCGGGGCGAGGCCGGGCGGGGCGGGCCCGGGCCGCGGCTCGGCTCGGGCGTCTTCCGGCTCGGGCGGGCCCTGGTTCGGGCGGGCCCCGGTGGGAGACCGTCCGGGGGCGGAGCGGAGCATGGGGGACTATGTCGAACAATCAACATTCCATGCCGTCCCCGTCGTCGTCCTGCTCCTCGTCGCCCGCCCCGTCCACCTCGCACGGCTCGGCCCCCTCGGCGTCCACGCCCTCCCCGGCCCCCTCCACCCCCTCGCACTCCGCCGCCGAGTCAGAACCCGATCCCGGGCCGGGGGGCGGACCCGGGCCGGGACCGGCGGCCGGCTCACCCTGGTACCGGCGGGCGTTCGCCGACCTCAGCCCGCTGCGCGACCACCCCGACTACCGCCGGGTCTGGGCCGGGCAGGCCATCTCCTCCATAGGCCAGCAGATGACGGCCGTCGCCGTCTCCGTCCAGGTCTACGAACTGACCGGCTCCGCCTTCGCGACCGGCCTGGTCGGCATCTTCTCCCTCGTCCCGCTGGTTGCCTTCGGCCTCTACGGCGGCGCGATCGCCGACACCGTCGACCGGCGCAGGCTGGGCCTGATCGGCTCGGCCGGTCTGGCGGTCGTCTCCGCCGCCCTGGCCGCGCAGGCACTGGCCGGCCTCGGGCTGGTCGTCGTCCTGTACGCCGCCGTCGCCGCCCAGGCCGGGTTCTTCGCGATCAGCTCGCCCGCCCGGTCCGCGATGATCCCCCGCCTGGTGCCCAGCCACCAACTCCCGGCGGCGAACGCCCTGAACACCGTCAGCATGAACCTCGGCCTCACCGTCGGCCCGATGCTCGGCGGCGTCCTCATCGGCACCTACGGCGCCCAGGCCGCCTACCTGGTCGACACCGTCGCCTTCACCGGCACCCTCTACGCGATGTGGCGCCTGCCCGCCATGCGGCCGCTCGGCGAGCGCAAGGGCCGCGCCTCCGTCCTCGACGGCCTCCGCTTCCTGCGCGACCAGCCCAACCTGCGAACCAGCTTCCTCGCCGACCTGGCCGCCATGGTCTTCGGCATGCCGCGCGCCCTCTTCCCGGCCATCGCGGTCACCTTCTACGGCGGCGACGCCGGCACCGTCGGCCTGCTGGTCTCCGCCCCGGCCGTCGGCGCCCTGATCGGCGCGCTCTTCTCCGGCTGGGTCGGCCGCGTGCACCGCCAGGGCGCCGCCATCCTCGCCGCCGTCGCCGCCTGGGGCCTGGCCATCGCGGCCTTCGGCGCCCTCCACAACCTCTGGCTCGGCCTCCTGCTGCTCGCGGTCGCCGGCTGCGCCGACACCGTCAGCATGATCTTCCGCAACACGATGATGCAGGTCGCGGCCCCGGACGAGATGCGCGGCCGCCTCCAGGGCATCTTCATCGTGGTCGTGGCCGGCGGTCCCCGCCTCGGCGACTTCGAGTCCGGCACCGTCGCCGCCCTCACCAACCCCGCCACCTCCGTGATCACCGGCGGCCTTGCCTGCGTCGCCGCCGTCCTCCTCCTCGCCGCCCGCCGCCCCGCCTTCCTCACCTACGACGCCCGCCACCCCACCCCCTGACCCACCCACCCCCCAAACCTGGCAGCGAGCACCCCCCGACGTGCTGTATTGTTTTCCACGTCGCCGGGACAACCGGAGGCAAGGTCGAGAAGCCCACAGCAGAGCCCCCCAGGCCCCGCTGCAGGCGCCGAGACCACGGGACGTGGCGCAGCTTGGTAGCGCACTTGACTGGGGGTCAAGGGGTCGCAGGTTCAAATCCTGTCGTCCCGACCAGCGTTTATGCAGGTCGGAGGTCGTTTTCATCGAAAGATGGAGGCGGCCTTTTCCTTTTGGTGATCGCAATGTGGTCGCGAACGCTCGGTTATGTCATTTCAGAGGGTGCGCCCGGTTGCTCGGGGGGCTCTGGTGCAGTCGTAATGTGGCTTTTATTCGCTTGGTCGACGTAGCTGAGCGTAGTCGCCGCGCGGTCGGGTCGCTCTCCATTGCCGAAACGGGCTCGGTTCTCCGGACATGGGCATGCCTGTGGGGCCCGCGGCGTCAGTTCTTGTGATGAGCCGTGTGCCTGAGTGGTCGTGTGTTGCTGGTCGGCGGTGTCGGCGGTGGCTGTGCAGTCGTCAGGCTGCGTGGCTGAAGAGCTGGCTCGGTAGGGGGTTGTTGACGGCAGGGGCGTTGTCGCCGTGGAGGGTGCGGGCTTCGGCGAGGCGGAGCCGTTGTTCGATGGTGTGGACGGCGGCCATGGCGACGTCCCAGGTCAGGTGGCTGTAGATGTTCGCGGTGGTCGAGAGTGTGGAGTGCCGCAGGGTCTTGGAGATGACGGCCATGGGGACGTTGCCCTCCAGGGCGAGGGTGGCGGCGAGGTGGCGCAGGTCGTGGATGGTGACGTGCGGCAGTCCGGCCTGTTCGCGCAGTTCGTGGAAGCGTCGGCGGACCGCGGCCGGGTGGAGGGGCTTGCCGTCGGTGTCCTGGAAGACGTGGTCGTTGCTCGGGGAGGTGTTCCTGGCCATCGCGCGTTCGAGGGCGGCGGCGACGCGGTCGGACAGGGGCACCCAATTGCGGCTCTTCTTGGTCTTCGGCGCGGTCAGGACGAGTTCGTGGTTGTCGATCGCGGAGAGGGTGTGGCGGATGTACATGACGCGGTCGTCCAGCCGCACGCACGGGCGCTGGAGGCCGAGGGCCTCGCCCTTGCGCAGGCCGGTGCCGGTGATGACCTCGATGAGGTCGGCGAAGGCGGGGTCGACGCCTCGGCAGTGGGAGAGGAAGGCGACGGCCTGTTCCGCGGTCCAGGGGACGCGCTCGGCGGCTTGGGGCCTGCGCATGGGCAGGGGCTGGGCGGCGTTGTAGGGGAGGCGGTGGGTGCGCACGGCCGTGCCGAGGGCGCTGGAGAGCGTGGCGAGGCAGTGGTAGACGGCCTGGCGTCCGCGGCCGGCGTCGAGTTGCTGGTGGGCGTAGGCGGCGATGTGGTCGTGGGCGAGTTCCTCCAGGCGCAGTTTGCCGAAGACGGGGATGAGTTCGCAGAGCACGTAGGTGCGGTAGCGGGCGTAGGTGGTGGGTTTGAGCAGGAACTCCATGCGCTTGAGCCACTTGGTGAGGTAGGCGGCCACCGTCTCGTGCGGGTCGGCGTCGAAGCCCAGCCGGCGGCCTTCGAGGAAGCGCCGCAGCGCTGTCTCGGCGGCGAACGCGTCCTCGAAGCCGCCGCGGCGTATGGTGCGGCGGCGGCCGGTGAGGGAAGGGATGTCGACGGCGAACGTCCACGTGCCGTGCTCCTCCTCGGTGAAGCGAGGGCACGCTGCGCCGAGCTGGCGCCGCGTGGCATCGCGGCATCCGCAGCGGCGGTAGACCCGGCCCGGCCGTCCTGACTTGCGCACTTCTTGTTCCTCCTGCGGCTGTGGTTCCTTGATCTGCTCGCGGAGGCTACCGGTGCAGCGCCTGGGTGATCGCCTGCGACCACCATGCGATCACCAACGCGGAATTGGGGCTCTGACCTGCGGCTCGGGGTGAGGACCCGCACCTGGGTATGCCGGGAGTACGGGAAGCTGCCGCTTGGGCTCACCGGCACGCTCCCCGGTTGTCGGGTGCGTGCACAGGCGGCACGGACACCCGAGTTCGCCGCCTGGTGACACGGTGTCACCGAGTGCGGTCAGGTGAGCCGGTCGTGGTTGCGTGAGGCGGTCTCGCGGACGAGGCGGGCGAAGCGTTCGCGGCTGCGGTCCTGGTGCTTCTCGGCCTGTTCGTCGTCCGGGTCCTCGGCGTCGTCGGTGCCGAGGTCGTCCTCGTCGTCGAGGTCGTCGTACTCGGTGTGGAGGAGCCAGCAGCCGTGGATGCCGGCGAGGAGGTCTTCGAGGAGGTCGCGGGCGGGGCGGTGGGGGTCGAGGGGGGTGAGGCGCAGGCCGGTGTCCTCCGGGTCGGCTTCCTCGTCGTCGGAGGTGTAGTCGTCGAGGTCTTCGAGTTGTTCGCGCAGTCCGGCGGGGTCGGGGAGGAGGCCGTCGGCGATGTGGAGGGCGTGGCGGACGAGGCCGGTGACTGCGTCGTGGGGGGTGTGGCCGGCGTCGATGAGTTCGAGGACGTGGGTGGGGGTCTGGTGGGGGAGGGCTTCGATGTTGTCGGCTTCGAGGAGGACGGCGGTGGTCTCGTGGCCGGAGGCGTCGGCGGTGACTTCGGCCGCGGCGGCGAGCCAGTGGGCGGCCGCGACGGCGGCGGCGGTGGGGTCGACGTCGGAGAAGAGGGCGGTGGAGCCGAAGGGGTTCTGTTCCAGCAGGTGGTCGGCGGCGGCGACCTGGACGGGGGAGGCGTCCTCGCGGCTGAGGAGGACGGCCTGCTGGGAGCGGCCGGTGAGGTTGCCGAGTTCGGCGCTCTCGACGGCGGCGAGTTCGGTGATGGTCTCGGCGAGGACGGCTTTTGTCAGGTCGGGGTCGTCGATGGCGTGCAGGGCGCGGCCGGCCTGGTGGGCGGATTCGAGCAGGGGGCTGTAGGAGACGGTCAGCATTCCGTTCTGGGGCAGGTTCGGTGCGGCGACGGCTTCGGCGACCTCGCTGAAGGTGTCGCGTTCCTGCTCGCGGCGCCAGCCCTCGGTGTTGGGCTCCAGGGAGCCGGCGGCGCTGGCGGGGTGGGTGTAGGTGCGCCAGGCGGCGTCGGAGAGGTGGCTGAGTGCGCGGGCCAGGCCCAGGAGAACGGAGGTCTCGGCCTCGGTGGGGAGGGAGGCGACCCGGGTGGCGAGGTCGCCCTCGCCGGTTCCCCAGGTGGCGATGAGCTCGTGCCGGTCGGGGTCGATGCTGTAGCGGGTCACGAATCCGTACCTCCAGGGATGCTGAGGTGCCGTGTGGCACTGACAGCGGCCATTTTGGCGGACCGGCGGGATGCGGAAGCGCGGGAGCGCGCCGATGGCTGGGACATTCGGTGGTGGCACGTCGAGTCGGCGGGAAGCGCGAAGTTCTTCCGAACGTAGCCGAGTTGGTGAGGAGTGCTATCGCCGGGAGTACTTGCCGGCTCAGGACTGTGCCGTGCGCCCCGCCTCGTAGCAGGCGTGGATATAGCCGGCGGCCGGCGGCCGGCAGCCAGTGGGCTGTGGCGGACGGCTGCGGTGGCAGCGGTGATCTCGGCGAGGAGGGCTGCGTGCGCCGTCTCAGCACACCTTCCGGCGCCGCACCGCTGGAGCGCGCTCGGTCCGACACCGCCCACACGGTGACAGAACGAGCGCCGATCACGACCTCGTTCAGCGGGAACGCCTCTTCGGGGGATCTTGAACGCCGCTACGCGCCCCCACTGTTGTCGGCCGACCGATGGATCGGCGACCGCTGAACGGGTGAACTTTCGCTCCAGAACACCAGCGTGGCGGGCTATCGGGCTTGCTGGGCTGCGTAACGGTGACCTTCGCCCGGCAGCGTGCGGATAAGCTCTGCCACAGGTGCACACCCCTCCCCTGGCTGGCCGTCAAACGCCTTCCGGGACTTGCTGCGGCATTCAGAGCCAAGGGCTCCACGAGGCCCTTTGAGGCCGAACATGGCCGGCTCCGTGTGGTCGGCGTTCACGGCCGACCCTTGACGGGCCCCGACCGACTGTCCCGACCGAACGTCGTCGGATCTAGAAGACGTCGTGCAGGGTTTCCACGAGGCGGGCGATGTTCGCTTCGTCGCGGCGGTAGTAGGTCCACTTCCCCCGCCGGGTGGCGATCACCAGCCCTGCTTGCCGCAGCATCGTGAGGTACTGCGAGGTGGTCGGCTGGCTCAGACCCGCGCGCTGCTGGATGTCGCTCACGCAGACCCCGATCTCGATGTCGTCGAGTTCCTGACCGGGAAAGCTCATCGGCTCCTTGAGCCATACCAGCATCTGCCGGCGGGCCGGGTTGGACAGGGCCCGGAACACAGCCAGCAACTCCGCCTCCGAAAACACGTGACCATCGTAGCCCAAGTTCACATTGACAATTTGAAATATGTCAATCTACGGTCGTCGCATGTCTACTTCGATGCATGTGATGGAACTCGTCCACTTCGGCAGCGCGGACACCGCCTTCGCCGCCCGAGAGTTGCCCAGGCCCGTCCCGGGGCCCGGCCAGGTGTTGGTGCGGGTGATGGCTACGTCCGTGAACCCCCTCGACCTGCAGACCCGGCGCGGCGACTATCGCGACCAGGTGGCGCTGCCCGCGGTGATCGGCAACGACGTGTCCGGCGTGGTGGTCGAGGCCGGCCCCGGGGCGGACGAGTTCCAGCCGGGCGACGAGGTCTGGTACCTGGCGCCGGTGTTCGCCGGGCCGGGAACCTACGCCGAGTTCCACGTGGTTGACCAGGCCCTGGCCGCCCGCAAGCCTGCGAGCCTGTCGCACGTCGAGGCCGCCGGCCTCGCGCTGGTGGGCGTGACGGTGTGGGAGGCGCTGGTCGAACGCGCCGGGTTGCGGGCCGGGGAGCGGGTCCTGGTGCACGGCGGAGCGGGCGGGGTCGGCTCGGTCGCCGTCCAGGTCGCCAGGGCGCTGGGGGCCGAGGTGGTCACCACCGCGCGGGCCAGGGACCACGAGTTCGTCGCCGGGCTGGGAGCCGACACCGCGATCGACTTCTCGGCTGGCGATTATGTGCCGCAGGTCCGCGCGCTGGGCGGGGTGGACGTCGTGCTGGACACCGTGGGCGGGGACACCCTCACCCGCAGTCCGGAGGTCCTCGCCGACCGCGGCCGCGTGGTGTCCATCGTGGACATCCCCGAGCCCCAGAACCTGCTCGCGGCGTGGGGCGTGAACGCGACCTACCACTTCGTCTTCGTCAGCCCCGGCCGGGAGAAGCTCGCGGCCCTCGCCCGGCTGGTCGATCGGGGAGAACTCCGGCCAGTGATCGGAGCCGTGCTGCCGCTGGCCGACGTCACACAGGCGCACGCGCTGTTGGAGGGCGGCTCGGCCGGCGAGGGCCGCAGGCGTCCGCGCGGAAAGATCGCCATCGCCGTGCACCCCCAGGATGAGCTGCCGCACCAGACGGCGCCCTCGCCCCGGAAGGGCTGAAGCCTGGTTCTTTGGTTATCTGCGGGTCCAGGTGAGGATGGCGGCACGGTGGAGTGCGGCCGGTGGGCGGTGGTGAGTCTGTCGGTGCGCATGGCCAGGCCGTGCCGCTGCTTCAGGTGACCGATGCACCGCTCGACGGCGTTCCGCTCCTTGTGGGCCTCGGCGTCGAAGCCGGGTGCGCGGCCACCCGGGGCCTGAGCGGGGAACGCGGATCACGGCCGTGACGGTCGGGCAGGTGGGCGACGCGCCCGCCTGCCCGGAGTGCCGGCGGGCGGGCCCGGACGTCACTGGCCAGGTGGACCTTGGTGCTCAGGCTCCGCGCGAGCGCTCGATCGCCTGGTCGGCGGGCTCTCCGCGGCCGCCGTCACCCCTTGCGGACGGTGGCGGCGTGCTGTCGGCCCCGGCGCACGGTGGAGTCCCGCCGAGGTGGTCCATCCGATGTCGTCCGCGCCTGACCGGGGAGAGCTGGCGAAGATCCGCTGCCACGTGCCGTCGACCGTCCACCGCAGCAGCCGCTCGTGCGCGCTCCGGAACGGCCCGGCTGGCCGCCTGGCCAGGCGTGAGGATGAAGACGAGCGGTCGGCGGCGGCTGTTCGGGGCGGGGTGGATTCTCGTCGTCAGGCCGCCACGGGACCGTCCGGGGGCATGGTGGTCCGGCAGCCGGCGAGGAGGCGGGAGACCATGGCCCGCGCATGCTCGCGGTCGTATCCCGGGCCCAGGATGCACAGGTTGCCGACCGCGCGCATCAGCGTGTACGCGGTGACGTCCGGGTCGAGTTCGCCCCGGGCCGCGGCGGCGTCGAGGAGCGAGGCGCAGGCCGGGACCAGCGTGTCGAGCATCAGGGAGTGCAGGCTCTGCAGGCCGGGGTCCTCGGACTGGAGCGCCGCCCCCAGTCCGTGCTTCGTGACCAGGAACTCCACGAACGCTTCCATCCACCGCTCCAGGGCCTCGCCCGGCCTCGGCGACCCCGCGAGGTCGGCGGCGAGCTGCGCGCACTCGTCCACCTGGTGCCGGTAGACCGCGACGACCAGCTCCGCCCGGGAGGGGAAGTGGCGGTACACGGTGCCCAGGCCCACGCCGGCCCGGCCGGCGATGTCGCGGATGGGCGCCTGAACGCCCTGCTCGACGAACACCTGCGCCGCGGCCGCGAGCAGGGACTGGCGGGTGCGCTGTGCGCCTGCCGCTCTGGAGTCGGCCGATGGGGACAAGGTCTCACCTCTGGTTCGCGGAACATTGTTCCGCTAATGTGAGCGGAACATCGTTCCGCCAAGTATGCGGCACGCGTCCTCCCGACAGAGAGTCCGCACATGCTCACTCCCGCGCAATCCCGGACGAAGACCGTCGCGGTCAAGCCCATCACCGTTCCCGCCGGTGAGCGGGCGGTGCCCCTGCAGGTCAAGGTGACCGCACCGGCCGAGGGCCGCGGCCTTCCGGTCATCGTGTTCTCCCACGGCAACGCGTGGTCGATGGACGGCTACGAGCCGCTGGTCGACCGCTGGGCCGCCGCCGGCTTCGTCGTCGTGCAGCCGACCCACCTGGACTCGCGCCGCAACGCCATAGGGTTCGACGATCCGCGGTTCGGCACCATCTGGCGCGTGCGCGTCGACGACCTCCACGCCGTGCTGGACCACCTCGACGCCGTCCTGGCCGAGGCGGGCGACCTGATCGACCGCGCCGACCAGAGCCGTGTCGCCCTCGTCGGGCACTCCTGGGGCGCCCAGACCGTCGGCGCCCTGCTGGGCGCCCGGGTGTTCGACGCCCAGGGCGTCCCGGGCGAGGACCTCTCCCACGGCGGAGCGACGGCGGGCGTGCTCATCGCGGCGACCGGCACGGGCGACTCGCTCACACCGTTCGCCGTCGAGCACCTGCCCTTCATGCGGCCGGACTACTCCACCATGACCACGCCGGCGCTCGTCATCGCGGGCGACAAGGACCAGTCGAAGATGTCCACGCGCGGACCGGACTGGTTCCTCGACGCCTTCGACCTCAGCCCCGCGCCCAAGCGCCTCCTCGTGGTCCCCGGCGGAGAGCACACCCTGGGTGGCATCGCCGGGGAGGCCGTGAGCGAGACCACCGACACGGACGCCGACCGGGTCGCCCTCGTTGCCGACGCCGTCGCCGCGTACCTCCTCGACGCCCTCGACCTCGACCCCGATGCGTGGTCCCGCTTCCGCGCCGACACCGAAGCCGACGAGAAGGCGTCCTTCCGGCACAAGGACTGACCCCGGCCCGGTACCACCCCTTCCCGGCCCGTCGCGCGCCGTACGGCACCGGCGATGCACCGAAGTCCGGCGGCCAGGACCGGACGTCCACCGTGAGCCACGCCCTGGTCAGCCGCTGCTCCTGAGTTCCGGAGCACCGCCCCTCAGGTTTCGCCGCCCCTGGAGGTTCCATGACCGACCACATCGCCATCCCCGCCCGCGCGGGCGACGACCTGTCCGGACCGCTTGTCTCGGTCGCACTGGTCGTTTCCCCTCCCGCGACCGACCGGAGGAGCTACAGGTACGACTGACCGCGCCGATGACGGACCGGGCGCTGCCCGTCGTCGTCCTGTCGCACGGGCACGGTCCGTCCCAGTACGTCTCGTCGCTCCACGGCCACGCCTCGCTCGCCGACTGCCTCGCGGCCAGCGGGCTCGCGGTCCTTCAGCCCACCCACCTGGACTCGGCCACCCTCGGCCTGCGGCATGCCGACAGCCCCGAAGCTCCCTTGTACTGGCGCTCCCGCGCACGCGACGTGCCGTCGGTGCCGGACCACCTGGATGTTCTCGACGAGGTCGTCCCGGACGTGGCGGCCCGCACGGACGCAGGCAGGATCGCCCGTCGTAGGCCATTCGATGGGCGGCCACATGGCGAGCATGGCGCTGGGCGCCCAGCCGCGCGACCCCGCCACGGGGCGCCGGGTGAACGCGCGTGACGAGCGGGTGAGCGCCGGAGTGGTGATAGCCGCGCCGGTACGCGGAGGTGCCGTCCTCCATCCCCATGCCGCCCGCCACTACCCCGTCCTCAACGACACCGACTTCACCACCATGGCACCTCCGACCCTGGTCGTGGCAGGGGACCAGGGCCATGCCCACCACCTGAACGTCGTCGGGGCCGCGTGGCAGACCGATGCCTCTCACCTGTTGCCCAGGCCCAAGTTCCTTCTCGACGTCCACGGTGGTGAGCACAGCCTCGGAGGAATATCCGGCTACGACTCCGCGGAGACGACGGATGAGAACCTCACCCGCGCACTCCTGGTCCTGGAGACCACCGCAGCGTTCCTGCGCACCCAACTGGGCGTTGACGACCGGGCGTGGAGCACGGCGACGGCACGGCCGGCCCGCGAACGCGCCGCCTCCGCAACGGTCCACGAGAAGCGGGCTGACATTCCTCGATGGGCGGACGCACAGCTGCGCCGCGTCCAGCAGGGCGAGGACTTCCACGTTGCGCCGGATCGGGACGCCGACCGGACATCCGGCCGGCTCATTTGGGTGTGGGCGGTGGCCCTCGGCGGCGACGTCTACGTCAGGGCGGCGACGCCGAACTCGCGGTGGTTCCACTCCGCCGTGACGAACGGGCGCGGTGCGGGCGCCGTCGCGGACAGGGAACTGCGGGTGGAGTTCTCGGCGGTCGACGACGAGGCGAGGAAGGACCGGGCCGACCAGGCGTTTCGCGCCAAGTACTCCACGGATCCGTACTTCTCCGAGGACCTGCTCAAGAACTCCCGACATCAGATCGCCCGCATCCGTCCGCTTGCCCCCTGACTGCCGTCCGTCGGCGGTTCAGGAAGACGGGCGCTTGGCACGGGCGGTGAGGCGCTCCCAGTTGCGGTGGCCGATGTCGGCCTTCTGCTCGTCGGTGAAGGGGGAGTTCTCCAGGAAGGAACGGGCGGCGCCGTTGCTGGTGTCGACGTAGGGGAAGTCGCCGGGGCGGAAGCCGTAGGTGAAGGGGTAGTCGGTGGAGTACAGCATCCGGTCGGTGCCCATCACCTCGGCGGTCCAGCGCAGGTACCGGGGGCTGTTGGTTCCGCTGCCGGCGACCCAGAAGTTCTGCTTGAAGTAGTCCGCCAGGGGCTGCCGCAGGCCGCCGGCCTCGGCGAAGAAGCCGGTGTGGTCGACGTAGAACAGCACGACTTCGCCCCAGTGTCCGGCGATCACCTGAAGGCCAGGGAACCGGTCGAAGACCCCCGAGAAGATCATGCGCAGATACTGGACGCCGAGGTCGTAGTACCAGCCGAGTCCGGCTCCGGCCAGCAGGGGCCCCATGGGGTCCGGGAGGTCGGAGTAGTAGGCGTCGACGACGGGCCGGGGCGGTGTCTGCGGGTGGAAGTGCAGCGGCACCGCCAGCCGCTCGGCGGTGGCGTACAGCTCGTCGTTGTCGGGGTGGTCGGCCGGCTTGTCCCCGGTCCGTCCGTACAGCATCGCTCCGGGGAAGCCCAGCTCGACCACCGCGCGCTCCAGTTCGGCCGCGGCCGCGGCCGGTGACTGGGTGGGTATCGCGGCGAACGCCTGGAAGCGGTCGGGCCGGGAGGCGACGATCTCGGCGAGTTGGTCGTTGGCGTCGCGGGCCACCGCGACGGCGTCGGCTTCCGGCAGGTCCTGCACGCCCGGGGACGACAGGGACAGCACCGCGACGTCGATGCCTTGGTCGTCCATGTGTGCCAGTCGCCGCTCGCCGGTCTCGCGCAGGTTCTTCGCGATCGGGCTGTCCCCGAAGCCGCGCGAGAAGACCTGTGGCGATCCGGCCCGCCGGTACGCCTCGTGGACGGCCGGTACGACGACGGTCTCCTCCACTCCGACGATCCGCAGACGATTGGACATGACGGTTCTCCTCGTAGCTGATGTTTCCAGTGGAACGCCAATGAAGATATCAGCGATATTATCGACGTCAACACCATTCCGGTATCGGCGATATTAACGCCGTGCTCCCGGCGGCGTTACCGTTGATCCATGCCTGTTGAACCGACCCGTACGCGGCTCGCCGCGGAGCCTGGAGCCGCCGCACGCGAGCAGACGCGCCGCCGAGTCGTCGATGCCGCGATCGACCTGCTGGAGCGCGGCGGCCGCGACGCGGTCACCACCCGGGCGGTCGCCGACGCCGCAGGGCTGCAACCACCCGCCCTGTACCGGCTGTTCGGCGACAAGGAGGGACTGCTGGACGCGGTGGCCGAGTACGGCCTCACCCGATTCCTGGCCGCCAAGCAGCAGATCGAGCCCACCCCGCACGATCCGGTGAAGGAACTGTGCGACGGCTGGGACGCCGTGGTCGAGTTCGGCACCGCCAACCCCGCGCTGTACAGCCTGATGTACGGCGAACCCGCCCGGTCCACCACGGCGATCAGGATCGGCTTCGAGCATGTCGGGGAGCGGATCCGCCGCATCGCCGCCGCAGGTCTCCTGCGCGTCGACGAGCGCCTCGCCGCCCAGATCGTGCACGCCAGCGCCAGCGGCGCCGTCCTGACCTGGCTGTCCGTACCCGAGCCCGAGCGGGACCCCGCACTCCTCATGGCACTGCGCGAATCGATGATCACCACCGTCACCACCCGGAAGCCCGCCGTACGGGAGGCGGGGCCGGCCGGCGCCGCCCGCGCCCTGCGTGCGGCACTGCCCGGCCAGAGCGCCCTCAGTGACGCCGAGCAACAGCTCCTGGCGGAATGGCTCCAGCGGTTGTCCGCATAGTTCCCCCGGCCGGTCGGGCCGGGCCGCGATGCCGCGCGGCGTCGACGGGCCCGGTGGTCGGCGAGCTTCGCGGCCCCGGGCCCGTCGGGTGCGTGCGCGGACCGCGTGTTCAGTCGAGCAACGCGGTCGCCTCGACCTCCACCAGAACATCCGGCTCGAAGAGGGACTCCACGCCGATGAGCGAGGCCGGAGGCATCGGCAGCGGCAGCCCGACCTCCTCGGCGACGGCCTCCACCCCGGCCATGAACTCGCCGATCAGCTCGGGCTCCCAGCGAGTCACGTAGAACGTCAGCCGGAGCACGTCGGCGAACGAGGCCCCGGCGCCGGCCAGGCCGACAGCGGTGTTGCGCAGCGCCTGGGTGACCTGCCCGGCCAGGTCGCCGGGCGCCACCGGCGTGCCGTCGGCCCGGCGGGCGACCTGCCCGCTGACGTGGACGTGCCGGGTGCCGGTGCCGACGGCGACGTGGTGGTACGGGGCGGGCTGCATCATGCCCTCGGGAGTGAAGTGCCGGACGGTCACGGTGGCTTCTCCTGTTCACGGACGGTCGGCCGGGCGGCGGGGAGGCGCCGACGGGGCGTCCCTCTTGACGCCTCGATCCGGTATCCAGAAGCTACTTAGTAGCCTGAAGGAACTTCAACGAGACCAGGTTTCGCCGTGGATACCACCGACCCCGCCGGGCTGCGCATCGACGCCCCGCACCGTGAACTGCTCGACCAGGTACTGGACAAGTGGTCACTCGCCGTACTCGACCGGCTGTGCGAACACCCGTGCCGTTTCAACGAGTTGCGCCGGGCGATCCCCGCCGTCACGCAGAAGTCCCTGACGGCGACCCTGCGCCGGCTGGAACGCAACGGCGTGATCGAACGCGAAGTGACCGCCACCCGCCCGGTGGCGGTCACCTACCGGATCACCCCGCTCGGCAAGACCCTGCGCCACCCGGTGGACGTCCTGCTGGCCTGGGCCGACGCGCACCTGCCCGCCATCGAGTCCGCCCGCCGCGCCTTCGACGACCAGGAGGAGGGTGGCCTCCGCCTCCGTTGAGCACCCCTACCCCGCCCTGCGGTGCGTGGTCAGCCGGCCAGTCCGGCGCTGGTCAGCCAGATGTGCTCGCAGGTCGCCGATGCCACCCGCAGTTCCCGAGGGGACTGCTGCGAGGCGTGGTAGAAGGTCCGCTCGATCATCCAGCACAGGGCGCGCGCCATCGCCGGGGCGTCCTGCGCCCCGGCGCCGGCCCGGATGCCGGCGCGTTCCAGGACGGCGGTGATGGCCGCCGTGAACAGGTCGGCTGTGCGGCTCCACAGCTCCCCGATCGCGGGGACGGTCAGCGAAAGGTCGATCGCCGTGCGCATCACCAGGCCGTGCTCGTCCCACAGTTCCACCGTGCGCCGCATGGCTGCCGCGACGGCCAGGCGCGGGTCCTCTGCCTGCGCGGTGGCCCGGGACCGCTCCCACAGGTGCTCCACCGTCCGGGCCACCAGAGCCGTCACCACCTCCTGTTTGGAGCCGAAGTAGAAGTACAGCGCGCCCCGGGTGATGCCGGCACCCTCGGCGATGTCGCCCACGGTCATGGCCTCGTAGCCCTTCTCGGCCAGCAGGGCCTCGCAGGTGTCGAGAATGGCCCGCTCCCGCGCGTCGCCCTTGCGTTCGCCGGCCCTCCGGCCCCTGGCCGCGGCGTGGTCGGGCGTCACAGCTGCGCCCCGCTGGGGAAGTCGGTGGTGAGGGAGAGCGCTTCCCAGCTCCGGATGTCCGCGTCCACGGCCCGGCGTGCGGCGCCGACCAGCCGCAGCGCGTCCGAGCCGAGCAGGAGGTGGGCCGGCGGCTGCTCGACGGTCGTGATGTGCACGACGGCCTCGGCGGCCCTGACCGGGTCGCCCAGCTGGTTCCCGCTGGCCCGCTGCCGGGCCTTGCGGATGGGTGCGAACAGGTCGTCGTAGTCCTCGACGCTCCGTTCGGCGCGGGTCATGGACCGTCCGGCCCAGTCGGTGCGGAAGGAGCCGGGCTCGATCGCCGTGACGTGGATCCCGAACTGGGCGACCTCCTTGCCCAGTGCCTCCAGAGCGCCCTCCAGGGCGAACTTGCTGGCGCAGTAGGCAGACATGCCGGGCACGGCCATCAGGCCGCCCATCGAGGTGACGGCCATCAGGTGGCCGCGGCGGCGCCTGCGCAGGTGGGGAAGCGCGGCCTGCAGCGTGGCCATCGCCCCGAACACGTTGACCTCGAACTGCCGTCGTACCTCGGCCAGCGGGGTCTCCTCGAAGGTGCCCTCCAACCCGTAGCCGGCGTTGGCGACGATGACGTCCAGCGGGCCGACGTTCCGCTCCACCTCCGCGACCGTGTCGAACACCGCGCGGTCGTCGGTCACGTCCAGGATGCGGCCGTGGGCGCGCCCAGGCTCCGACTCCTCGAAAGCCCGCAGGTCGCCCGCCGAGCGAACGGTGCCGACCACGGTGTGCCCGGCGTCCAGGGCGGCCCGGGCGAAAGCCCGCCCCAGACCCGTGCTGACGCCGGTGATGAGCCAGTTGCGCTGCTCCATCGCTCCTCCAGAAAGGGGTGTTCCGAAGAGGTCGACCGCCTCCTCGGTTAGAAATCTACACTACGTCGATTTTTACTATCGGTGCGTAGATTTTTGGGAGACTGGGACCGGCCTCGTCGCCGCCGTCCGACCCGGACCCTCCGCGGCCGCAGAGCCGATCGCCGTGGAAACCACTGGGCCTACGACGCGCCGGTGCCGCCCGGCGACCTGGCCGGGCAGACCACCGGGCGCCGCACAACACCGCCGTCGATCCGGCCCGGGCCCGATCGTGCGAGGCATGGGGCGACCGCGGCGCCCAAGTCCTCGCGGGCGCAGTCGGCAGGGTGCTCGAAATCGTCGGCATCAAGGGTGACGTGCCGGGTGAAGTCCTCCGGCGCGGGCCGCGGCCGTGACGAGGTCAGGGGAGCCGTCGGCCATCGGGGCGGCCCACAGGGGCAGGCCGGTGCCGAGGAGGGGCAGGCCACCGGGCATGACGTGACGCGTCAGGTTCAGGTGGCGTCGGTGTGGTGGGGGAGGTGGTGGGGGAAGCGGATGCAGCAGGCGGCCGCGGCCAGGGCGGCGGCGAGCACCAGGGCGGCGCCCAGCAGGAGCGCGTCGTGGTAGCCGTTGTGTAGGAGCGGTGCGGCCAGCAGGGGGCCGAGGATCTGGCCGAGGCTGTAGCCGGTGGTGAGCAGGGCGATGGCGTGCGGGATCCGCAGATGGGTACCGATCGCTAGGGACATGGTGCTCACGCCCATGAAGGTGGCGCCGAACAGAACGGCGGCGGCAAGCGCGGCAGCGCTGCCGCTGGCCAGGGCGGGCAGGGCGATGCCGATGGCCTGCAGAGACAGGGAGATCGTCAGCAGGGCGGGGCGGGACATGCGCCGGGCCAGGCGCATCCACAGGGCGCACGAGGGCAGCGCGGCCAGGCCGACCACGATCCAGGCGCCGCTGCCGATCCAGCCGGGGGCACCCTGCTGGAGAGCGGCGACCAGGAAGGTCCCGGCGATGATGTAGCCGATGCCCTCCAAGAGGTAGCTGGCCAGCAGGGTGGTGAACCAGCGTCGGGTACGCGGCCGTTCGGCCGTGGCCGTGGCGGCGGAGACGGCGATCTCCTTCTGCTGCGGCACCAGGTGCCAGGCGGCGATGGTCAGCAGCACGGTGAGTGCGGCGCAGGCGAGCCAGGCTGCCTGCCAGGAGCCGGCCTGCTGCACCGCCACCACGGTCAGTCCGGACAGGGCGATGCCCGCGCCGACCCCGCCGAAGGCCCAGCCGGCCATGTGCTCGGCATGCGCGGCGAGTCCGGCCAGCATGGCGCTGGTCGCGATCATGAAGACGAGGGCGCTGGCCGCGCCTGCGACCAGCCGCAGCGCCCACCAGACGCCGCCTTCGTGGGTCAGCGGCATCAGCGCGAGGGACGCCGCCAGCGCAAGGAGTCCGGTACGCAGGGCGGCCGTCGAGCGCAGCAGCGTGGGGGCGGCGATGCCGAGCAGGGCGCCGGCCAGGTAGCCGGCGTAGTTGGCGGTGGCCAGTGCGGCCCCCAGGCCGTCCGACATCCCGGCCTGCGCATGCATCAGCGGCATGATCGGCGTGTACGCGAACCGGCCCACGCCCATCGCGGCGGCCAGGGCGGCCGCGCCGCTCAGCACGGTCGGCCACGGGGAAGCGTCCTGTGGGCCGTTGCGGAGGTGGGCGGACTGCGCAAACACCTGTTTCATGATCACTTCTCTTTCGCGGTCTTCGCCCGCAAGAGGGCTACGCGATCGACGCTAGGCCGCGGGAACAGCGGACGGAAATGCCGGTTACGCTGCATCCATGTCACCCAGGCATAGTGCGAGGCGGCGATGACCGCGCCCGGCGCAGGGAGCGCGTCCGGTATCGAGCTGCGGCACCTGCGGGCTTTCGCCGCGGTGGCCCGGCGACGCTCGTTCACCCGGGCGGCCGAGGAGCTCCTCATCACGCAGCCGGCCCTGAGCCGCACCGTCGCCCAGCTGGAGGCGGCCCTGGGGGTGCGACTACTGGAGCGCTCGTCCCGGCACGTCGCCCTCACCGACACCGGCGCCGTGTTCCTCGCCCCCGTGGAGCGGACCCTGGCCGCGTTCGACGCGGCGCTGGCCGCCGCCCGCCAGGAGGTGACACTGCGGCTCGGGTTCAGCTGGCTGCTGCCTGATCCATGGGCGCAGCGCGCCATCGCCCGCTTCGAGCGGGAGACCGGCGGGCGGGTCGAGCTGGTGCGCTGCGACGATCCGCTGGACGCCCTCGGCTACCAGAGAATCGACGTGGCTCTGATCCGCGGCAGCCGGCCGGTCGGCACCGCAGTGCGCACCGTGCACCTCTACGACGAGCGGCGCGTCGCCGTCCGTGCCCGCGGCGAGGAGGGCGGCGATCCCGGGCGGGCGGTGCCCGACGCACTGCACTGGTCGGACGCCCACGAGTGGACTTTGGTCGTCAACACCGCCAATGGCACCACCGGCCCGTGGTGCTGGCCGGACGGTGACGGCCCGCGCCGGTACGTGGAGACCGCGAACTTCGATGAGTGGCTCGAATCCGTGGCCGCGGGACGAGGTATCGGCATCGTCCCCGACACCGCCGAACGCCGCATCCACCATCCCGAACTGCGGTTCATGTCGCTGGCCGGCGCTCCGCCCAGCCCGGTCCGCCTCGCCTACCGGCCGGAGGAGGGAAAGGGCTCCGCTCCGTTGCGACGCTGCCGCGACTTGCAGCGATGCGGGCCAGACATAGCTGAAGCCGAAGGGGCGTCCGCCATGTCCGGAGGAACAACTGGAACCAGGCCGTTTTGAGCCGTTGCCGACACACGGCCTAGGTGTATTGATCACGAGCATTGTTGACGGTGGTCGGGCTTGATCATGGCGAAGACCGCCGGTGTGGTGGAGGTGGCTAGGCTCCATACCACGCACGGAGGTCTCGTGCCGCGCCGTTCGCGCTCGCCGGCGTATTTCCCTCCGGCAACGACACCTTCGCGGTGAGCCTGGTGCTCTCCATGGCTGATCCGACCCGCAGCGCGCTGCTCGACCCCGCCGTGTTCGAGGCCGTCGCCCGCCGCTTCCCTGCTACCGCCGCCTGGCTCGACCTGGCCCCGAACCGCAGACGGCCGTCCGGCGTGGCCCTCGGCCTGCGTGCCGCCCAGCATCTCGCCACCCACCTGGACCAGAAGACGGTCCAGGACCTCCGCCCGTGGTTCGACGCGCAGGTGACGGCCGACCGCGGCAACGAGCAACGCCTCACCGAGAGTTCACCGTCCTCGGACCGGCGGGCTGCCGCCCTGGCCGCTTGCGCCTTTGACGATCCCGTCGTCATGCGGGCCCGTGCCCAGGTTCGCCACCTGCTGAAATCGGTGGACGACGCCTACAGCACGGACGAGGTGGACCGAGCCGTCACTGACTGGCTGGCCGCCCGCCCGGACTTCTCGCCGACCCACGACGGCCCGACCCGGGATCAGTGGGATGCACTCATCCCAGGCTGAGTCACCTGCCTGACGCCTCGCCTTCGACGATCCCTGTCGTCGGACCCTCGTCTGACGACAAGGAGGCGGCCCGCATGGCGGTGCGGTGCACCAGACCGTCCAGGATGAGGGTCAGGCCGGCCTCAAAGGCCAACTCGTGGTCGATCACGGGCAGGTCCGCCGGGGCGCCGGAGCCGTCGCCGGAGTCGGCGTCCGCCTGTTCCTCCAGGACGCTGCCGACCGTGAAACGGCCGGCGGCCAGCATCGCCATCTGCGCGTCCTGCTCAGACACTCCGGAGGCGACCAGGAAGTCCGTCTTGTGGCGGATCCGGTCGAGGTCGTTGACGGGGGTGCTGCCTGCGTGGAGGCGTGCGCCGTCCCGGCGCATCAGCAGGGTGCGACGGAAGCTTCGCATGTTGTCCGGGAACCAGTCGCGCCAGTCGTCGCCGGGCATCGGAAGCGGAGCGGTCGCATGCGGTGCCATCGCCGCCTCCGCCATCGCGGCGAGGAGGTCCTTCTTGGTGCGGAAGTACCAGTAGAGCGAGGGTTGTTCGACGCCGAGCCGCTTCGCCAACCGCCGCGTACTGACCGTATCCAGCCCGACCTCGTCGAGCAGGTCCAGCGCTTCGGAGACGACGAGCTCACGGTTCACCTTGGTCACATTGACAAATCTATCAGTGATAGCCGACTCTGAAAAGGAACCATTCACCGATAGATTTTTGGGAGTGATGAGCATGCCTGACACTTCGGGAGCGCGCCCCCTGCGGGTCCTTGTCGCCGGCGGCGGGATCGCAGGCCAGGCGCTGGCCTTCTGGCTCACGCGAGGCGGCCACAAGGTGACCGTTGTCGAACGCTTCCCGGCCCTGCGGGCCACCGGGGCGCAGGTCGACCTGCGGGGGCAGGGCATCGAGGCCGTCGAACGGATGGGGCTCCTGGACGCCGTCCGCGCCAGGCTCGTGGACGAGGCGGGTGTGGCCTTCGTCGACGCGCGCGGCAGGGCCAGGGCGACGATCATGGCCAACACCTCCGGCCGCGGCCGGCAGAGCCTCACGTCCGAGTACGAGATCATGCGTGGTGACCTGGTACGCATCCTGCACGACGCGTCGAAGGACGGCACCGAGTACGTCTTCGGCCTGAGCGTGGACGGCTTCGAGCAGGACGAACAGAAGGTCGTCGCGCACTTCTCCGACGGGTCCACCGGCGAGTTCGACCTCCTGGTCGGCGCGGACGGGCAGGGATCGCGCATCCGCCGGGCGCTCCTCCCGGCGGGCTCCGACCCGTACCGGCGGCTCGGTATCCACATGGCCTACTGGTTCGTCCCGCGCATCGCGTCCGACAGCAACATCCGGGACACCTGCATGGTCCCGGGCGGCCGTCAGATCATGCGCCGCAGCCACAACCCGACCGAGACCCAGGTGTACTTCGTGATGCGGGAGGAGTCCGAGGAGGCAACGGCGATCCACCGGGAACCCGTCGCGCGCCAGCGGGAGTTCTGGGCGAGCAGGTTCCGCGACGCGGGATGGCAGACCGAGCGCTTCATCGACGGCATGCGGACCAGCCCCTTCTTCTACTCCCAGGAGGTCGTCCAGGTCCGAACCGACACCTGGTCCAAGGGACGCGTGGTCCTCGCCGGCGACGCCGCCCACTGCGCCTCCCCGTACAGCGGTATGGGCATCTCCGGCGGCCTGGTGGGCGCCCACGTCCTGGCCGGCGAGATCAACCGGAACCCGGGCGACCTGCCGACCGCACTGGCGAACTACGACCGCGTGCTGCGGCCCTTCGTCGACGAGATCCAGGGTGGCGTCAATCCGCGTCTCCTGCGCCTGTGCATGCCGGTCACACAGCGTGCGATCGACGCCTTCCAGACCGCCACCGCACTGGCCTGCTTCCTGCACGTTCCCGACCTCGTCGCGCGCTTCTCGAAGGAGGACCGCGGCGGCAGCTGGCGGCTCCCCGATGACCCGGTGCCGATCAGCGCCGTCTGAAAGCGGCCGGCCAATCGGGGACCGATAACCGTCGCGAGAAGCACGGCAGGAACGAAGGCGCCGGCCCGCAGGGTGGTCAGCGCCCTGTCGACTCCTGACTCTCGCCGCTGCCCGCGGTCGTGGTGGTCGTGGCGGCGGCGTAGCGGCGGGCGAGGGTGGCGCAGGCTTCGTTGAGGGCCGGCGGGCCGATGACGTGGAGGTTCGCGTCGAAGCGGCCGAGGGCGGCGGCGAGGGCGGTCCAGGACCAGGAGCCTGTGATCACGCGGCATCGTGCGGGTCCGAGCGGTTCCACGATGCCGTCGGGGGTGTGGGGTGCGACTTCCGAGGCGGGCAGGTCCAGGACGGCCTCGCCCTGGCAGGGCCAGGCGGGCCCGGTTCCGTCGGAGCCCCGGAAGTTGCCGGTGACGAACGTGGAGACGTCCCCGCCGGGCACCTGACGTGCGGTGAAGCGCGGACCGGTCGGCGTGCGCGGGGTGATGCGGTCGGTGCGGAAGGTGCGCCAGTCGTCGCGGTCGGTGTCCCAGGCCAGCAGGTACCAGTGGGTGCGCCAGGCCACGAGGTGATGGGGCTCGACACTGCGTCGCTGTGGTGCGGCCTCCTGGTACGGGGTGTAGTCCAGGCGCAGGACCTCGCGGCGCTGGATCGCGGTGCTCACGGTGGTGAGCAGATCCGGGGCCGGGGCGGCCGGTGGGGTGCCGGGGCCGGGTGGGCGCACGGTGGTGACGTGGAGCGCGTCCACGCGCTGGCGCAGGCGCGGAGGGAGGAGGTTGCGGATCGTCGCGAGCGCCCGGTCTGCGTCCTCCGCGATCGCGGGGTGGGCGGTGCTCTGCAGCGCGACGGCCAGGGCGACGACCTGCTCGTCGTCGAAGAGCAGCGGTGGCATCTGCGATCCGGGACGCAGACGGTATCCGCCGCCCGGGCCCTTGTCCGTGGCGACCGGGTAGCCCAGCGCGCGAAGACGGTCGATGTCCCGGCGCACGGTGCGCACGGTGACCTCCAGCCGCTCGGCCAGGTCGTCGCCGCTCCACTCCGGTCGCACCTGGAGCAGGGAGAGCAGGGCCAGCAGCCGCGAGGACGTCTTCTGCATGCCTCCATCATGCGGCAAATACAGGACACAACCTGTCCTGTACGGGTGCCATGCTCCCTCACGGATCCCAGAGAGGGTCATCTCGCCCGTCATCCACATGCGCCCCACCCGGCGCATCGCAAGGTAGGAGCAGACCATGTCCGTCACCACCACCACGCACCTGAACTTCCGGGGCTCGGCCCGCGAGGCGCTGGACTTCTACCAGTCCGTCTTCGGCGGGCACACCGTCGCGGTGACCTACAAGGACGCCGGCAACGTCCAGAACGAGAACGAGGCGGACTGGGTGATGTGGGGCCAGGTCGCCAACGACAACGGCTTCCACGTCATGGCCTACGACGTGCCCTCGGCGATGCCGTACGAGCAGGGCATCAACCCGTTCTTCGGCGTGACCTGGGTCCTGGACGTCACCGCCCCCTACAACGGCTGACCCACTCCGGGGCGGGCAACCGCAGCGTTGCCCGCCCCGCTCGTCCTCGCCATCAGCCCGCCGACGGCAGTCGGCCCCACGGAAGCGGACCCCGTCATGCGCGCGCGTCAACTCGGCCGGACCGGCATCAAAGTCAGCACCTACTGCCTGGGCACCATGATGTTCGGCCCGAACGGCAACCCGGACCACGACGCATGCACCCGCATCGTGCACAGGGCCCTGGACGCCGGCATCAACTTCATCGACACGGCCGACGTCTACGGATACAGCGAGACCGAGCAGATCCTCGGCCGCGCCCTCAAGGGCCGCCGCGAGGACGTGGTCCTGGCGACCAAGTTCAACGGCCCCATGGGCGAGAGCCCCCTCCACCGCGGCAGCTCACGCCGCTGGATCATGAAGGCGGTCGAGGGCTCACTGCGCCGCCTGAACACCGACTACATCGACCTCTACCAGATCCACCACCCCGACCCCCACACCGACATCGAGGAGACACTGTCCGCCCTCACCGATCTGGTCCGATCCGGCAAGGTCCGCGCCATCGGCTCCTCCAACCTCCCCGCGAGCGACATCGTGCAGGCCCACTGGGTCAGCGAACGCCGGGGCCTGCACCGGCTGCGCACCGAGCAGCCCACCTACTCCATCCTCAACCGGGCGATCGAGCGTGAGATCCTCCCCGTCGCCCGTCGCTTCGGCATGGGCGTACTCGTGTGGAGCCCGCTGGCCATGGGCCTGCTCACCGGTCGCTACCGCAAGAACGACGCCCCGAGCGGCAACGCCCGCATGCACTGGGTCCCCGGGCACCTGACCGACCCCCGCAAGCTCGACGCCGTCGAGCAGCTGATCCCCCTCGCCGAACAGGCCGGCCTGCCGCTCACCCACCTGGCCATGGCCTTCGCCACCGCCCACCCCGACGTCACCTCGGCCATCATCGGCCCCCGCACCCTCGACCAGCTCGAAGACCTGCTGGCAGGCGCCGCAACCGTGCTCGACGACGCCGTCCTGGACCGGATCGACGACATCGTCCCGCCGGGCACCGACATCGGCCCGCTCGACGTGGCCTACCAGCCCCCCTCCCTCACCGACACCGGCCGGCGCCGTCGCCCCGGCTCCGAGCGCGCGGCAGCCTGACACCCATGAACGTCCTGACCCAGCGCGACCTCAACCGGGCCACCCTCGCCCGCCAGTACCTCCTCGAACGCGAGGACCGCACCGCCCTCGACGCCGTGTCCCACCTGGCCGGACTGCAAGCCCAGGCCCCGCAGGAACCGTTCACCGGCCTGTGGTCGCGCGTCAGGGCATTCACCCCTGCTGACCTGGACGACCTGGTCAGCGGCCGCCGGGTCGTGCGCACCCACCTCATGCGCCGCACCGTCCACCTCGTCACCGCCACAGACGCGCTCACCTGGCGCGCCCGCCACGACGCCATGCTGCGCCAGCGCGTCCTGTCCACCTACCGCAGTGAACTCGACGGAATCGACCTGGACGAACTGAGCGCAGCGGGCCGGGCCGTGATGGCCGACGACCAGCCGCGCGCCATGGGTGAACTCGTCGGGGCACTCCGCGACCGCTGGCCCACGCCGCCCGGCCGGGTGCTGGGCGAACTTCTCGTCGCCGCGCTCGTTCCCATGGCCCAACTGCCCCCCAGGGGACTGTGGAAGAGCACCGCGGGCGTCCACAACCTGCCCCTGTCGACCTGGCTGCGCCAGCCCGTCGCCGAGCTGCCCGCGGACCCGGACGATCCGGTCGGGCAGCGGCTCGTCCTGCGCTATCTGGCCGCCTACGGCCCCGCCAGCACCGCGGACATCCGCGCGTGGAGCGGCCTGACCGGACTGCCCGCCGCAGTCAAGGCCCTTCGCGGCGACCTCGTCACCCACCGCGACGAACGCGGCCGTCTGCTCCTCGACCTGCCCGACGCGCCCCGCCCGCACCCCGACACCCCCGCACCCGTCCGCTTCCTGCCCGCCTTCGACAACGCGATCCTCGGCTACCAGGACCGCAGCCGCATCATCGACGACCCGTACCTCGGCCTCTCCGTCGCCGGACAACGCGCCGTCCTCGTCGACGGCCGCGTCGCCGCCACCTGGACCACCGGCGACCGCCGCCTCACGATCAGCCCCCTGCGCAGCCTCACCCGGACCGAGGAACGGGAACTGGAGGCGGAGGGCCAGAACCTGGCCACCTTCCTGGACCAGGGCATCGACACGATCCACATCGCCGAACCCACCTGAACCGCGGCACCCTGCACGCAGGGCGACGCAGTTGGACGCTGCATGATCCTCATCACTGACCAGTTGCGAGACTTCCGTGACACCCCCGTGACAGTCACGAATCCGCAGTTCGACACTGACGATGAGGCCGTCGCAGCAGCAGAAGTAGCGGCTGTACAGGTGCTCGCCGGTTCGAGAGCCCTCCTCCGTGAGGCGCTCGACTGGGCAAGGGCGAACACGGTCGTCCTCCAGCGTGACTCGTTCGCCGTCAGCCGGACTTCAAGATTGCTGTTGCAGACAGTGTCCAGCGGCTCGCCCGCACCTTCATTTCGCAGCTCGCCCCAGGGAGATTTCGATCATGACCATCCCACTATCCGCGCTGGATCTTGTGATCGCGGAGTCGAACCGGACAGCCGCCGATTCGCTCGACGCGACCAGCCGAACCGTGCTCCGGTTGGACGAACTCGGCTACCGGCGGGTCTGGTTCGCCGAACACCACGGAACCGGACTGTCGGCGAGCGTGGTACCGGCGGTTCTGATGGCGCACTTCGCGGCGCTGACACGGCGTATCCGGCTCGGCTCCGGTGGCGTCCTGGCGCCCAACCACGCGCCGCTGGCGGTCGCGGAGCAGTTCGGCACCCTGGCGACGCTGCATCCGGACCGCATAGACATGGGCATCGGCCGCGGGCCGGGTACGTTCGACCAGTCGATCGTGCGGGCATTGCGTCGGGGTGGCGAGCCGACCACGGTCGAGGAGTACGCCGAAGACGTGGCGGCGATCTTGCGCCACCTTTCCGGCGAAAGCGGAGTGCAGTTGCTGGCCGGCTGGCAACCGGACGCGGGAGGCGCCCGCCCGTGGCTGCTGGCGTCCAGCCCGGCCAGCGCGGAGCTGGCGGCCCGCCTGGGACTGCCGATCGCGTTGGCGCACCACATCCGGCCGGACCAGAGCGTCGCTACAGCGGAGCGCTACCGAGAACTGTTCACATCGTCGCGATGGACGGACCAGCCCTACGTGATGGTCGCGGTCGAGACGCTCATAGCCGACACGGACGAGGAGGCCGCCCGCCTGGCGCGCCCGACCGACGTCGCGAGGGCCGAGCTGTCTTCGGCGGCGCTGCTCTCCCCGGAAGAGGCAGCCGTGTACGAGATCCCGGAGGAGGTGCGCGGCACTGTGGAGGCGATCGGCGCGGCGCAGGCGCGCGGCTCGGTGGAGACGGTACGACGCCGGTTCACGGAGATCGTGCAGCAGACCGGCGCGGACGAACTGATGCTCTACGCCTCCGTGTACGACGCCGACGCACGGATCCGCTGCTACGAGCTGGCCGCGAAAGCCGTCGAATAGAGAGTGGAGGAGCCACTCACCCCGTCCCTGCGCATGCTCCTGGTCGAACAGACGGTGTACCCAGTCGTGCCGCTGTGGGTTGATGACACCCTCACCGAGCCGGGTCGAGCCCTGCGGGTCACAATCGACGGGCTGTGCGACTGGACCCACCGCCACCTCGGCCACATCAACGTCGCACGCCGCCACTTCGACGCTTTACGGATCAGACCGATTGCGGACACGATTGCCGTGTGGAGGCGAAGGCTGCGAGCCTCCCTCAGCGGGGCCAGACCGCTGCCAGGACTCCGACCACCAGAGCGAGCAGCAGATAGAGGCCGAGCCGAGCCCAGGGCAGCTCCGTCTCGTACGTCGGGAGCGAAGATCTGGCGAGACTTTGCCGCAAGTCCAGGCCAGGAAGACTCTGGTGGCGATACCCGAGTCGGTGCCGAACAGCGAGACCAACACCGATTCCAGGCACACCATTTCGCATGACACCCCTGGCGCCGAGGCTGAACGCGCGAAGCAGGCCGATCTCCCGGCGCCGCTTGAAGACCGACGTGGCAAGGGTGTTGACGACACCGAGCACGCCGATGATCACGGTCATGCCGAGGAGCCCGTACGTCATGCTGAGCATCTCGTCGATCGTGCCAGACCGCGCACCGCGCACGTCCAGGGTCGGGACGGCAGTGACGCCGGACAAGGTGGCCTCGGCTGGTGTGCGGAACCTGGCTGGCGAGGGTCGAACGGTGTATCCGTGGTCAGCGAGGAGGGGCTGGATCTGGTGAACGGCCCTGGTGATGGTGCCGCCGTTGACCGAAGAGTTGGGCGATCAGGTCTCGTGTTCAGTGAACCCTGCTGCAGTGCGTAGGAATCGGTTGCCGAGCTGAGTGAAGGCGTCGGCGAGTTCCGGGGGACCGACGACTTCGATCTCGGCGTCGTACTTGGCAAGAGCCGAGGCGAGGCTGGGCCAGGACCATGATCCGAGGGTGAGGCGGCAGCGACCATTCTCAAGTTCCTCGACGAGGCCCTCGCGGGTGTAGAGCGCCGCTGTGTCGGCGTCCAGATCGAGAATGACGGTGCCCTGGCACGGCCAGTTCCCGGAGTGGTCGGTGGAGCCGCGGAAAACGCTGGTGGCGTATGTGGCGACATCGCCGCCGGGAACTTCGCGGCGGGTGAATCGGGGTCCGGTGGGGGGACGCGGGGTGATCCGGTCGGCGCGGAAGGTATGCCAGTCCTGCAGGTCGAGGTCGAAGCCGATGAGGTACCAGCGCCCGTCCCAGGTGATGACGCCGTGTGGCTCGACGCGGCGCGGCGGCTTTGCGGTCATCTGGTCGCTGTCGCTGGTGTAGTCGAAACGCAGGATCTCGCGGGCGTGGACGGCGGCGCTGATCGTGAATAGCGTATTGCTGTCGACCGTGGCGGGCGGCCGGGTGTCAGGAGGTTCGACCGCGGTGACCTGCAAGGCGTTGATGCGGTGGCGCAGCCGAGCGGGCATGACGTGGCTGATGGTGCTCAGCGCCCGCGCGGCAGGTTCAGCGAGGGTGTCGTCCGGCCGGCTCGCGGTGATCTGCAGGGCGACGGCGAGCGCGAGGGCTTGTTCGTTATCGAACAGCAGCGGTGGCAGTTCGGTGCCGGTGCTGAGTCGGTAGCCGCCGTCGGGTCCCTTTACTGCGTCGACCGAGTAGCCGAGGCCGCGGAGGCGGTCGACATCACGGCGCACGGTGCGCAGGCTGATGCCGAGACGGTCGGCCAGCAGCGTGCCGGGCCAGTCGCGGCGTGTCTGTAGCAGTGACAGCAGAGCCAGCAGGCGGGCAGAGGTTTTCGGCATGCAGTCGATTCTGCCCGGAGTAGGTGCCACAACCTGGCACCTACCTTTGAGAGCGTCGTTCTCGAACCGGCCGGCCCATGAACGGGCAGGGATTTCGCCGGTGCTGGGCCCTCCTTCCCAGGGGCCCTCTCGCCCCCTCATGTATGGAGTCAGCGGTATGTTCGATGTTCTTGGCGACCTGAATTGGGTCGGGATCCTGATCGGATTCCTTGCGTTTACCCTGTTCGGCGGTGTCTGGTTCGCAGTGGTGTTCCCCAGGGCGTACAACCGGTCGCTGGGCCGTGATCCTCAGGCCAAGCCGGAAGGATCGCCGCTGTTCTTCGCCGGACCGGCGCTGACTGCTCTGGTCATCACACTCACCAGCGCGGTCCTGATGGCTGCGCTAAAAATCGACACCCTGGGCAACGCGATGCTGTTCGGTTTCATCGTCGGCTTCGGCTACCTCACCGCCAACACCGTCAACATCGCCATCAACCCAAACTTCCCCCGACCGCTGTTCTACGCGGCGATCTCCGGCAGCTACAACCTCATCGGCAGTCTGATCGTCAGCGCCATCCTGCTGGCCTTCTGACAGTACGGAGGAGATCGGCGACGGCCGACTCGGACACCGCCTCGGGAACTGCCCGACGCTCACCCGCGAACCGTTCTTCATGTCCTCCCGCGGAGAGAGCGGATGAAGCCGGCGAGCTGTGGAAGAAGCTGTCCGTGGGCGCGACTGTTGTCGAGGACTTCCGGCCCCGCAGTGGGCACCGGCCTTCGGGATGCTGACCGACCAGTTCGGTGTTACGTGGATCCTCGACGTGGCCGCTGAGTACACCGCCCGCTGAAAGGTGTCTCGTCGGGAGTGCATGCCACATCACGAGATGGACTCGGCGACTAGGACCAGGTCAGGGCCGGGCCGCGGCAGTCACATCGAGCCCGGCGGTGGCGCGTGGATGTTGGTGCGGTGCAGCTTGATGCACCCTTCCGTTCGTGGACGGCACCTACCCGCGCTGGCAGTCTCGTTGTCACGCAAGAGGTCCTACGAGGCGGCAGCGCCCGCAGGAGACGACCGGAGCAGTGGGACCGGCACGCGTGCTGAACTCGTTCGGACGTTGCTCGTCACCGTGACTACGGCGGTGGTGTTGGGAGTGCCCGTGGGTGCGGTGGCCGCCGGGACCACGTCGGCGGTCGCCGAACCCGGCTCGGTGGCCGTCGCGCTGATCGCAGTGGGCGTCACTCCCGCGCCGATTCGCCAAGGCCCGTCGCCTGCGCCGGGCCGAGCAGTTGCGCTGTGCCCGCGGGACCTCGTGCCGTCCGCCGAGGGGCGCGCGGAGTCGTCCTGCCCGTCAGCCGACTTCTGGTGACCGATCCCACATGACCAACCCCAGGGAGCAGTTGGTGAACCGCACGAAATTGAATCACTCAGCCAGCCAACTGGCGAGGGATCAGGACAGCGGCGATATGGCCGCGATGCAGCGCCGGATCCGCGAGCTGCAGCACGAGAACGAGATTCTCCGCGCGGCCTCGCATTTCTTCACGCGGGAGCTCGACCCGCGATGCGGACGCTGATCCGATTCATCGAGTTACACAAGGAGTCGCACGGGGTCGAGCGGATTTGCCGCATCCTGCAAGTCCCCCCGTCGACCTATTACGCGGCCCGTTCCCGTCCGGCGTCCGCCCGGGCTCGGCGTGACGGTGAGCTGATGGTGCAGATCCTGCGGGTCTACGAGCAGAGCGAAGGCACCTTCGGGGCCCGCCGGGTCTGGGATCAACTGCGCGGCCAGGGAATCGACATCGCGCGCTGCACCGTCGAGCGCCTGATGCGGCAGGCCGGACTCGCCGGGGCCAGCGGGGCGCCGGGCCTGCGGGCCGAAGCGGACGGTCCCGACAGGCCCGACCGGCCGGCCTACGCCCACGACCGGATGGCAGCGCGGGTTGCCGACCGAATCCAGTTCGCAAACTCAGAGACCAGGGGAGTCCGGTGAAATTCTCCACGCAGCTGTACAAGGCCGGTCTCGAAGCCCCGCCCGGTTTCGCGCATCAGCGCACCTCGCAGCTGGTCAGCCGTGGCCTGCTGGCCCACAATGGCTATCCCGGCATCCCCACGTACACGCCGATCGGCATCGAGGTGCTGAGCCGGATCGAGACCGAACTGATCGCGGCGGCGAACCGGGCCGGGTTCTCCCGGGTCCAGCTACCCTCGATCATGAAGGACGCGGACCTGACCGCCGGTGAGCCGGTCGGCGAGCAGTTCCACAGCAAGGTGCTGTTCCTGTCCGACATGCTGGACGGGTACCACCTGTTGACCAGTCCGGAGATGCTGCTGACCGGAGCGCTCGGCTCGACCGTCCTCTCGCATCGTGAACTACCGGTTCGGGTCAGCTACTTGACGGACATCTTTCGGCAGATGCGGAACACCAGGTCGATCCTGCGCTGCCATCAGTTCCGGGTGTTCGGCGGTCTGACGCTGGAGCGCGGCCCCGGGCAGGTCGGCCGCAGTCTGGCCGCGCTGGCCGGGGTCGTGAGTGACGCGCTGGCCGATTTCGGGGTGGCGGTGTTCGACCGCTGGAAGCAGGACCCGGTGCACATCGAGCAGTTCTACGCGTGCGCCGAGGGCAGCACCACGGTGGACGACGCCGAGTCGCTCACCGGGCGTTCCAAGGCCCTGAGTCTGGCAGTCGGCTACCACTACGCGGCCGACATGCCTCCGGTGGTGAACTACCGGACTGCCGCCAACACCCTGAACGGGGCGGCGGTCACCACCTATGCGCTGTGCACCAATCGGGTGCTGTACGCCGTGTTCGACCGGCACCGCGACGCGCTGGGCTTCGCCCTGCCCGCCCACCTGCGCCCGTTCGACTTGGTGGTGGTACCCACGGACAGCGAGTCCGTGGCCGCCGCCGAGGCGTTGTATACCCGGCTTGGTGCAGACGGCGTCCGCACCGCACTGGACGACCGGCAAAACCGGCCGGTCGCGTTGCGGCACCGGTTCGCCGACTACGTCGGGGCCGCCGCCCGGCTGGAGCCGTCCCGGGGCCGGGTGCGGCTGATCGAGCGCGGCGGGCGGGTGCTCGCCGACGTGACCGATGTCGACGAGGCCGTCTCCGCGGCCCGCCGGCTGCTCGACCGGGCCACCGCCGTCCCCGCCGCAGCGGGGACGGCGGTGCCGGTGTGACCCCGTCGACTTCGAGGAGAAACTCGCCGATGACGTACACCCTGCTGATGGTCAAGCCCGACGCGATGGGCCGGCCCGAAGTGCTCGCCGCAGTGGAATCGGAGATCGCGGCGGCCGGGCTGACCGGTTGGTGCGTCCACGACGTCACTCTGACCCGCGATCAGGCCCGCGTGCTGTTCCCCTCGTTCGACGAGGCGTGCTACCCGCTCACCCGGGTCCTGCTGCTCAGCTACCTGACCAGTGGGCCGGTGCGCTTCATGGTGCTGTCCGGTGAGCGGGCGCTGGCCGACGGGAAGGCGGTTCGGCGGGCGATTCGGTCCGAGTTCGCGGTCGGCAACCTGGCCAACTGCCTGCACGCCGCGGCCGATTCGGCCGAGGCGGCGCGCCAGCTGGCCTGGCTGGAGACGGAGCTGGGCGTCCCGGCCAGGTGGTCCCGGGCGGTCGGCGACACCCCGCCCGCCCCGGCCGTGGAGCTGGTGCCGGGCATCTCCGGCAGGCTGGCGGGGGCCGATCTGGAGCAGCTGGGCCGTGCGGTGTGGGCCGGCGTCCGGGACCGGGGCTGGGCCGGGCTGCGCGGATACCCGGTGGCGCCGGAGCAGTGGAGCACCTGGCTGGTCTCCGACGACCGGAACTCCCTGGACTACGCGGTCTCGGCGCTCCTCCAGGCGCATCCGGGCTGGTCGGCCGAGCTCGCGCTGGAGGCGGTGCTCAAGGTCGACCTGGACGGCGGGGCCGCGGTGTTCGCCGGCGGAGAGCCGGAGGTGGCGGGGCTGGCGCGGGAACTGGCCGGCCTCGGCATGACCGTGCGGGTCGAGCCGCCGGCGCTGCGGCCGGTCGGCGTCGGCTGACCCCGGCCCGCGCCGGGAAGAGAAGAGCGGAGTAAGGCTGGAGCCGCCCTCGTCACCGAGGGCGGCTCCAGCCTCGCGTTCGGGCCTTTGTGCGTTCGGGTCAGCCCCGCTGGGCCGGCGCCGGGTCGGTGGTCACCGTGCCCAGCAGCCCGGCCAGCCGCTCGGCGAAGCCGGCCACCGCGGCCGGGTCGAACAGGTCACTGGAGTACTCGATCGCCACCTCCAGTTCCCGCTCGCCCGGCACGAGCACCAGGTAGAGCTCGGTCCGCGCCGCGCCGGGGACCAACACCGGGGTGAGCCGTGCGGTCAGCCCGGTCAGCCGCGGCTCGGTCGCCTCACCGGTGACCACCGTGAACATCACCGGCGGGGTGCGCAGCGCCGACCGCCCCGGCGCCGCCAGCGCGTACGTCTCGGCGAGCGGCAGCGCCTCGTGTTCCAGAGCCGCGTACAGTCGCTCGCCGGCGTGCCGGACCACGTCGGTGAACTCCCGTGCCGGGCCGGCGGCGATCCGTACCGGGACGGCCTCGCCCAGGTAGCCGATCAGCCGCTCGTGCTCCGGCAGCGGGCGCTTGGCGCTGGAGACTGCCAGCACCGCCTCCGGTTCGTCGCACAGCTCGCAGAGCCAGCGGGCACCGGCCGCGGCGAGCACCGCCGTCAGCGTGGTATCGGTGGCCGCGGCCAGATCGCGCAGCCGCCCGGTCTCCTCGGCGCCCAGGGCGAACCGGTGCACCGCGCCGCGCCCGGACAGCCGCTCGGGGCGCGGACGGTCGTACGGCAGCCGGGGCGCCAGCGGGGCGCCGGCCAGCTCGGTGCGCCAGAACCGCTCCAGCTCGCGCCACTCGGGTCCGCCCACCGCCTGGGCCTCCCGCCGGGCGTGGTGGGGGAACTGCGCGGCGGGCGTGCCCACCGGGCCGGGCTCGCCGGCCACCCGGGCGCGGTAGCGGTCCGAGACCTCCTGTCAGAGCACCCGCAGAGACCAACCGTCACCGATGACGTGGTGGACCGCCAGGAAGAGCGTCCAGCGCTCGGCACCGCTCCGGGCCAGCCGGAGCCGGAACAACGGGGCCTGCGCCAGGTCGAACGGCTCGCCGGCCAGCCGTTCGCACCAGCCCCGCAGCGCCGCCTCGGCGTCCGCCGCCTCGACCACTGGCACCTCGTCGACCGGCAGTTCCACCGCGAACGGCGGCAGCACCTCCTGCCGAAGTCCGTCCGGGTGCTCGACGAGACGGGTCCGCAGCGCGGCCAGCGCCCGATGTCACCCCATGACACCCAGTCCGTGAGAAGCACGTGAGAGGCGGCGAGCGAGAGAGCGCTGGAGGGCGAGCTGCCTCGCTCGCCATGGCAGCGCCGATCAGCCCCCTCGGGCCTCGTGCCAGCCACCCCTGCCTGAACGACCTGGCGCGGCAGATCACGTTCGGCGCGTGAGCGGCGGCGCGCCACCAGCGCCTGAATCAGACGTTACGGACTGACCAAAGAATTCTGGGTTTGTAACGCCCAGCCTGGCACAAAGTCTCACTCTGTCACCGTTATCACATTGTATCTGTTGTTACATCTAGCGATCAATAGGTCATGGATGTAACGTCCTCGCCATGCGGCGCGACCCCCACGGGCGCCGCCACTTGTTCCGAAAGGTTGCGACGTGAACCGGCCCGTCTCCCGCAGAGCAGCTCTCCTGTCCTCCCTCGCGCTATGCGGCACGCTTTCGCTCGCCGCGTGCGGCAGCAGCGGCACCGCCGGCGACGGGGCCGCCCCCGCCGCCGGCGGCCCCGTCACCGTGGCCGGCGTGCCGATCACCCGTGACGCCGCCCTCCACGACGCGCTCCCCGACGCGATCAAGAAGGCGGGAAAGGTCCGCGTCGCCACCGACATCCCCTACCCGCCGTTCGAGATGTACGTCGCCGAGGGCAGCAAGGAGATGACGGGCCTCGACTACGACCTCGGCCAGGCGATCGGCGCGAAGCTCGGAGTGGTCTTCGACTTCCAGGCCCAGAAGTTCGACGGCATCGTGCCCGCCGTCCAGGCCGGCAAGTACGACGCGGCGATGACTGCCATCACCGACAGCAAGGAACGCGAGCAGATCGTCGACCTCGTCGACTACTCCGCTTCCGGCACCGGCATCATGGTCTCCAAGGGCAACCCGCAGAAAATCGCGACCCTCGACGACCTGTGCGGCCACCCGGTCGCCGTGCAGAGCGGCGCCAACCAGCAGAAGCTCCTCGAGAAGCACCAGGACGTCTGCCGGACCGCCGGCAAGAACCCCGTGCAGTTGCTGACCTTCCCGAAGGACTCCGACGCCCAGCTCGCCCTGCGCTCCGGCAAGGCCGTCGCTGACGTCCTGACCAAGCCGGCCGCCGGCTGGACCGCCAAGAACGCCGACGGCGGCACCGCCTTCGAGGTCGTCGACGACCCAGCCGCACTCGCCGGCTACAACGCCTCCCCGAATGGCATCGCGATCTCCAAGAACCTGACCCAGCTGACCGACGCCGTCCAGAAGGCGCTCCAGCAGCTCATCGACGACGGCACCGTGGCCAAGATCTTCGGCAAGTACGGTGCCGAGTCCCTCGCCGTGAAGCAGGCCACCAGGAACGGAGCAGTGGACTGACATGACCGCCCTCTCCCGTCCCGCGTCCGACATCCGCACGGACGCCCCGGTGCCGGTCGGCGAGCTGACAGCAGTCCCGGTACGGCACTGGGGGCGCTGGATCGCCGCCCTCCTCGCACTGCTCTCCCTGGTCGGCCTGATCGGCTCGCTCGCCAAGAACCCCAACCTGCACTGGGACGTCGTCGGCCACTACCTGTTCGCCGACCTCATCTTCGACGGACTGGTCACCACCCTGTGGTTGACCGTGGCCGCCATGGCCGTCGGCCTCGCGCTCGGCACCCTCGTCGCCGTCATGCGCCTGTCGGCCAATCCGGTGCTGTACGGCCTGTCCTCGCTGTTCGTCTGGCTGTTCCGCGGAACCCCGCTGCTCGTCCAGATCATCTTCTGGGCGTACGCGGCCGCCCTCTACAAGCACGTCATGATCGGCATCCCGTTCACGACGATCACCTTCGTGCAGTTCGACACTAACAGCCTGCTCACGCCGTCGATCGCGGCGCTGCTCGCCCTCGGCCTCAACGAGGCCGCCTACGCCGCCGAGATCGTCCGCGCCGGCATCCAGTCCGTCGACCCCGGACAGACCGAGGCCGCCCACTCCCTCGGCATGAAGCCCGCCCTGGCGATGCGCCGCATCGTCCTGCCGCAGGCCATGAAGGTCATCGTCCCCCCGATGGGCAACGAGACCATCAACATGCTCAAGACCACCGCCTACGTCTCGGTGATCGCCGCCCACGACCTGATGTCCAACATCCAGGACGTCTACGCCCAGAACTACCAGGTCATCCCGATGCTCGTGGTCGCCGCCCTCTGGTACCTCGCGCTGACCACCGTCCTGTCGGTCCCGCAGACCTGGCTCGAGCGCCGGTACGGCCGCGGCACCGCCCGCGACGCCCAGGCGTCCCCGCTGCGCCGCCTGTTCGTCGGCGCCGGCGGCCTGCTCCCGATCACCCGCGACCGGAAGGGCTGAACCCATGGCCCAGCCCATGGTGCACGCCGAGGGCGTGCGCAAGCACTACGGCAGGCTCGAAGTCCTCAAGGGCATCGACCTCACCGTCGAACGCGGCCAGGTCTGCTGCCTCCTCGGGCCCTCCGGCTCCGGCAAGTCGACCTTCCTGCGTTGCATCAACCACCTGGAGAAGGTCGACGGCGGACGCCTCACCGTCGACGGCGACCTGGTCGGCTACCGCCAGTCCGGCAACCGGCTGCACGAGCTCCGCGAGACGGAGGTCGCCGAGCGCCGCCGCGAGATCGGCATGGTCTTCCAACGGTTCAACCTCTTCCCGCACCTGACCGCCCTGGAGAACATCACCGAGGCGCCCGTCCGGGTCGCCGGGGTCAACCGGACCGACGCCCGGGCGGACGCACAGCGGCTGCTCGACCGGGTGGGCCTCGGCGACCGGGGCGACCACTACCCGGCCCAGCTGTCCGGCGGCCAGCAGCAGCGCGTCGCCATCGCCCGCGCGCTCGCCATGAAGCCCAAGCTCATGCTCTTCGACGAGCCCACCTCGGCCCTCGACCCCGAACTGGTCGGCGACGTCCTCGACGTCATGCGCGACCTGGCCGCCGACGGGATGACCATGGTCGTCGTCACCCACGAGATCGGCTTCGCCCGTGAGGTCGGCGACACCGCGGTCTTCATGGACAACGGTGTCGTCATCGAGGCGGGCGATCCGCGCACCGTGCTGGTCGACCCGGAGCAGGAGCGCACCAAGGCGTTCCTGTCCAAGGTCCTGTGAGCGCCGCCGCGGGCCAGGAGCCCGCCGTCGCCGACCGCGCTGCCGACCGCGCCGAGGGCACCGCCGACCGCGCCGCTGACGGTGCCGCAAGCATGCTCCTGGCCGCTGCCGAGGGCGAGCTGCCCCGCTACCTCGCCGACCTCGCCGAGCTCGTGGCCGTCGACTCCGGCTCCTACAGCCCCGAGGGCGTGAACCGGGTCGCCGACTGGCTGGACCGACGCCTCACCGACATCGGGTTCACCACCGAACGCATCATCCTCGCGCCGACCGACGGCCGCGCCTGCGGCGACCTCCTCGTCGGGCGGCTCGCCGGGACGCTGCCCGCCTCCGACGGCGGGGCGCGGATCGTCCTCGCCGGACACATGGACACCGTCTTCGAGGACGGCGCCGCCGCCGAGCGTCCCTTCCGTACCGTGGGCGCGCGCGCCCACGGTCCCGGCGTGAGCGACGACAAGGGCGGCCTGCTCGCCGGCGTCGTCGCCGCCGACCTGCTGGTCCGGCACGGCTTCACCGACTTCGCCGAACTGGTCGTGCTGGCCACCCCGGACGAGGAGATCGGATCCCCGGCGAGCAGGGCGGAGACCGAGCGGATCGCGGCTGGCGCCGACTTCGCCCTCGCCCTGGAGTGCGCCCGTGAGAACGGTGATCTGGTCGTCGAACGCAAGGGCTTCGCCGACGTGCGGGTCACGGTCACCGGCCGGGCCGCGCACGCCGGAATCGAACCGGAACGCGGCGCCAACGCCGCCCTCGCCGCGGCGCACCTCGTGATCGCCCTGCAGGGCCTCAACGGCCGCTGGCCCGGCGTCACCCTCAACGTCGGCATCGTCCGGGCAGGCAGCCGGATCAACATCGTCTGCCCGCAGGCCGAGCTGCTCGTCGAAGTCCGCGCCACCACTGTCGCGGGCCTGCACACCGCGCTCGGCGCGGTCCGTGAGACCGCCGCCCGGACCGCCGTAGCGGGCACCACCGCCCGCGTCGACCAACTCGACTTCTGCCCGCCGATGGAGAACACCCCGGCAGCGCAGGCCGTACTGGCCACCGCCCAAGAGGTCGCCGCCGGCCTCGGCATCGAGATCGACGGCGCCTCCACGGGCGGCGTCGGCGACGCCAACCTCATCTCCGGCCTGGGCGTCCCCACCCTGGACGGCCTGGGCCCCGTCGGCGGCGCCGACCACTCACCCGAGGAGTGGCTCGACGTGGACAGCGTGCCCGGCCGGATCGCCCTGCTCGCCGCACTTGTGATCCGCCTGCGGCGGACGTGACCGAGGCACGCCACCTCAGCCCGCTCACACCCCCGCAGCGGCTGCTCGCCCTCCCCGGCCCGCTACGGCCCGGGAGGGCACGCGCATCCCGGCGCGCATCGAAGCCCAGGGCGTCGCGCCACGGCACGGGTCGGCGGACAGGGCACTAGGCTGCAGTGATCGCCGCCGCGCCCGTCCGCCCACACCGGTCCCGTTTCCGTACGATGCGACCCGTCCCCTGCCCGCCCCTCCCAGCCGGACCGCTCCGAGCCCGACCACTCCGAGCCCGACCGTACCGAGCTGCAGACCGGAAAAGGACCCCGCCATGACCCCCGTCACCCTCGCCGAGGACATTCGCCAGCGACTCGGCGAATGCAGCCCCGCCGAGCGCAAGGTCGGCCGGGTCCTGCTCGCCCACTGGCCGTCCGCCGGATTCGAGACCGTCGCCACCCTGGCCGAACGCGCCGAAGTCAGCGCACCCACGGTCATCCGCTTCGTCAACCGGCTCGGCTACCGCGGCTTCCCCGACTTCCAGGCCGCCCTGCGCGCCGAACTGGACGAGCGCCAGGCGTCCCCGATCACCCTCTACACCGCGGGCGGCTACGGCAGCCGCGCCGAGGACGGCACCACCGACCGGACCGGACCGGCGGGCCTGCTCGCCCACAGCCGGGAGGTCTTCACCGCAGCCGTCGGCCGCACCCTGGCCGAGGTCACACCCCACGACCTGGAGCGGGCGGTGCAGCTGCTGACCGACCCCAAGCGCCGGCTCACCCTCGTCGGAGGCCGCTTCAGCCACCTGTGCGCCCACTACCTCGCCCTGCACCTGATGCAGCTGCGCGACGAAGTGCGGGTGCTGCCGGACCGGCCCGTCGAACGCGCCGCGCTGCTGTCCTCCCTCGGTCGGCGGGACGTGCTCGTCGTCTTCGACTACCGCCGGTACGAGGACGACAAGGTGACCATCGCCGAGCTGGTCCGCGAGGCCGGCGGGCGGGTCATACTCTTCACGGACACCTGGCTGTCGCCCGTCAGCACCCAGGCCGAGGTGGTGCTCTCCAGCCAGGTCGGCGCCCCCTCGCCCTACGACAGCCTCACGCCCACCGTCGCCGTGGTGGAGACCGTGATCGCCGGAATCATCGCCGAGCTCGGGGACAAGGCCCACGGCCGCCTGCAGGAGGGGGAGGAGACCTCCCGCCGCCTCGGGCTCACCTGACGGCTCGTCGGGCGAGCCGCTGCCGTCCCGCTCGGCCCGCCGTCAGGCCGCCGTCGGCCCGCGAGGAGCGGGGCGACGATGTCGCGCGCAAAGCCGGCAAGCGCCGCGCCGTCCGCCACGTCGAGACCTGTACCGGCAGACCACCATCGCGCCCGGCGGCCTGGTGGGCAAGGGCACCAAGGGCAAGCGCCGGCGGACGGTGCCGCTGATCCCGGAGATCCGGGATCTGGTCGCCCGGCGGCTCGACGTGATCGGTCCCGACCCGATGGCCCGGCTGTTCAGCGGGCCCAGGAACGGCCGGATCACGACCGCGGTCCTGCGGGACGCGACCCACTGGGACGAGGTGGTGGTGGAGCTGGGGTACGAACACTTGCGCCGCCACGACCTCCGCCGCACCGGGCTGACGTGGATGGCGGACGCCGGCGTGCCCTTGCACGTCCTGCGGAAGATCGCGGGGCACGGATCGCTGACAACGACCCAGCGCCACCACTACACCCGGATAGGCGCGCAATCGAGCTGGCAGGCGAGGCGCTGAGTGCGCATCTGAGCGGCCCCCGCAGGGCCCCTGGTCCCGAAGTGGCCCCGCCGGACTCCCCCGGTCGCCACCTGCGGCTCGTTCGCTGAGCCTGCCGCAGAAACGGCAAAAGCCCCGCTGGCCTGGACTTCCGTCCAGTCAGCGGGGCTCCGACATTCCTGTCGGGACGACAGGATTTGAACCTGCGACCCCTTGACCCCCATCGGCCGTCCGGTCAGGTCGACCCGCAGGCACATGTTGTGCACGGCCGGCACGCCGTGTTCCCGGTGGCGGCGCCACAGCCGTCGTTGCGCGGAGGTGGCCGGTGCCGTTTCCACCGCCGCCTGCTCGGGGACCGGTGCCGCCTCGACCCTCAATGCCTCAACTGCCGTCGGCTCGAAGGCCGTTGCCGGGTCCGGTCCGGAACCGTGGACGGCCCGGCCGACCGGGGTGGCTCCCCGCGCCAGGCCGCGGATGGTCGGCGTCCGGAAGAAGGTGGCCAGCGGCAGCTGGAGCTCCAGCCGCTCCCGGACCTCGTTGAGCAGCCGGACGGCGATCAGCGAGTGGCCCCCGAGGTCGAAGAACGAGCGGGTGGCCCCGACCTCGGGGAGTTCCAGCACCTCGCACCAGAGCGCGTGGACGGCCTCCTCCACCGGGCCGAGCGGCCGGTCCGCCGCGGCTGAGCGCTCCTGCGGCGCGGGCAGGCGCCGGCGGTCCAGCTTGCCGTTGGCGCTGATCGGCAACTCCTCCAGCATCGTCCAGCGCTGGGGCAGCAGGTAGCCGGGCAGCCGCTCGCCGGACCACCGGGTCGAGCGCCGCCCGGTCGGCGAGCACCAGGTAGCCGACCAGGTGGTGCTCGTCGCGGGCGTCCGGCACGGCCACTACGGCCGCGTCCAGCACGCCGTCCAGCGCGGCCAACTGCCGCTGCACCTCGCCCGGTCCGCAGCGCCTCCTGGTCCAGCGGTCCGGTCAGCGACGAAGGCCGGCGTGGGCGGTTCGCTGGCCTGCTCCTCGCCGACGCGGCCGCGCAGGGCGGCGGCCAGGTCTTCGGCGGTCCGGCCGGTCACCGTCCGCCGGAAGGGCAGCCGCGGGCGGCCCAGCGCCAGCGTGGCGGCCGCGTCGACCGGGCGGACGGCCGGGTCGGCGGTCAGCCGGTCGGCGAGCGCGTCGCACAGCTCCCGCAGCGCGTCGGGGTCGCCGGCCGAGACCGGCAGGGCCACCGTACGGGCGGCCTGCGGGTCCGTGGTTGGCGCGGGCGGTTCCTCCAGCACCACGTGGGCGTTGGTGCCGCCGACGCCCAGGGCGCTGACGCCAGCGCGGCGCGGGCCGGGGCCGGCGGGCCAGGCCGTGGTGCCGTCGGGGAAGTGGAACGGGCCGTCGGCCAGGCCGAGTTCGGGGCTGGGGACGGCCAGGTTGGCGGTCGGCACCAGCGTGCCGTGCTTGAGCATCAGGACGGTCTTCAGCAGGCCGGCCATCCCGGCGCAGGTGTCCAGGTGGCCGACGTTGCCCTTGACCGAGCCGACGGCGAGCGGAACGCTTTCCCGCCGCTCCGTCCCGAACACCTGGGCCAGGGCGCGCAGTTCGATCGGGTCGCCGACCGGGGTGCCGGTGCCGTGGGCCTCCAGGTAGGAGATCGTGTCCGGCGCCACCGCGGCGCGCCGCAGCGCCTGGCGGACCACCTCGGCTTGCCCGGCCGCGCTCGGCGCGGCGAAACCGGCCTTGCCGCGGCCGTCGTTGTTGACCGCGCTGCCCAGGATGATGGCGTGCACGGTGTCGCCGTCGGCCAGCGCGCGGTCCAGCCGCTTGAGCAGGACGGCCGCGACCCCGTTGCCGCCCACGGTGCCGTCCGCGGCCGCGTCGAACGGGCGGCAGCGGCCCTGCTCGGACAGGATCGAGCCGGGGAAGTGCAGGTAGCCCGCCTCCTGCGGGGTGCGCACGGCGGCGGCGCCGGCCAAGGCGAGGTCCGCGTCGCCGGTCAGCAGGGCCTGGACGGCCAGGTGCACGGCCACCAGTGAGGTGGAGCAGGCGGTCTGCACGTTGACCGCCGGGCCGGTCAGGCCCAGGCGGTAGGCGACCTTGGCGGCCAGGAAGTCGCCCTGGCGGGGCGCGGGACCGTCCTGGTGGCCGTAGAGCTGCATGCCCGAGCCCGCGTAGACGCCGATCCGGCCGTCCCGTTCGGGGCCGGCGTGGCCGCCGTGCTCCAGCGCCCGGTAACAGGTCTCCAGGAACAACAGGTTGGCTGGAGCGGTGAGTTCGGCTTCCATGGGACTGATCCCGAAGAACTCCGGGGCCGCCTCGTCCAGGCCGGTCAGCACGCCGGCTGCCGAGCGGAAGGCCGGGTCCTGATGACGGGCGCGCGGCACTCCGGCCCGGTCTAGTTCCGCGGCGGAGAAGCGGCGCGTGCTGTCCCGGCCGGCCCGCAGATTGGCCCAGAAGGCGTCCAGGTCCTCGGCGCCGGGGAAGTGGGCGGCCATCCCGATGACGGCGATCCGCTGGTCGGGCACGGCCGGCTCGGCGGTCGGCGCGCCCGCGTCCCCGGATAGGTGGGTGGCCCCCTCTCCGGCCAGGTGGGTGGCGAGCGCGGCGGCCGTCGGGTGCTCGTAGAGGGCGGACGCGGGGACCGGCGCACCCAGCGTGCGCTCCAGGAGCGTGCGCACCCGGGCCAGCGTGACCGTGGTCAGGCCGAGTTCGTAGAAGGGCGTGAGCGGGTCCACCGGGCGGCCCAGCACCTCGGCGACGGCGGCCAGGACCAGCGGTGCCGGGTCGGCCCGCCGGGCCGGTCGGGTCCGCCGACCCCGCCGACCCTGCCGGCTCCGACGTGCAGGCCTCGGCCGGGTCGAACTCCCCGGCCAGCAGCGCCTCGCGCAGCTCGGTCCGGCGGACCTTGCCGCTGCCGGTGACCGGGAACCGCGCGGTGGGCACCGCCAGGACCCGGGCCGGTGTCAGCCACAGCCGCTCGAACAGCGCCGCGCGCACCCCGGCGGCGGTGCGTGCGGCGGCGGACCCGGTCCCGTCGGTGGCCCCGGTCTCGTCGGTGGCGTAGAGCAGGACCAGGTCCTCGCTGCCGGTCGCCGGGTTGGGCAGGCCGCAGGCGGCGAGCCGGCCGGCGGTGACCCCGGCCACGGTGGTGGCGGCCTGCTCGATCTCCTGGCACGAGTGGTTCTGTCCGTTGAGGATCAGCATGTCCTTGGCCCGGCCGGTGATCACCAGCTCGCCGCCGGTCAGGAAGCCGAGATCGCCGGTCTCCAGCCAGCCGTCGGGCATATGGGCCCGGGCGGAGGCCTCCGGGTCGTTGCGGTAGCCGGCGCAGACCCGGGCCGAGCGGACCTGGAGGCGGCCGATCCGCCGCTCCGGCAGCCCGGCGCCGTAGTCGTCGACGATCCGCAGCTCGGCGCCGGGCTCGGGCGGGCCGACCGACACCAGGGGGAGCAGCTCGGGATCCCCCAGGCCGTCCGGACGGCCGGGCAGCAGCACCAGCTCACCGGCCATGCTGTCCCGGCGGACCAGCAGGGTGCCGGCGCCGTCCGCGCCGATCCGCCCGAAGGTGATCCCGGTGACCGTCTCGGCCATGCCCCAGGCCGGCCGGAAGGCGTTGCCCGACACCCCGAACGGGGCGGTGGCGGCCAGGAATTCGCCGACCGCGGCGGGCGGGATCTGCTCGCCGCCGCAGACCAGCGAGCGCACCGCGCGCAGGTCCCAGGAGCCGCCGGGGCGCTCGGCCAGCGCCCGGGTGACCAAGCGGTAGCCGAACATCGGGGCCCAGCTGTGGCTGGCCCGGTGCTCGGCCAGCATGTCGAGCCAGCGCAACGGCTCGCCGAGGATCAGGTCGGTGGGGGCGTGGACGTTGGTGCAGCCCACGAAGACCGGCAGGAGGTGGTGCAGCAGGAACGCCCCGCTGTGGTCGACCGGCAGCCAGTTCAGCGTGGTGTCGCCCGGGCGCAGGTCCAGGGTGCGGCTGGCGCCGTAGGCGAACTCGGCCAGTGCCCGGTGGGTGAGCTCCGCCGCCTTGGGGGCCCCGGTGCTGCCGGAGGAGAGCATCAGCAACGCCACCTCGTCCAGGTCGGGCTGGTGGAGGTCGGTCGCGGGCGGCTGGGCGGCGAGCGCCGCCGCGGTGTGTACCCGGCCGGTCGGCCACCCCTGCGCGGCCAGCGTCCGGGCACCGGCCGCGTCGGTCAGCACCGGCGGCTGCCCGAGGCGCTGCCAGGTCTGCCGCAGTCGCTCCAGCACCGGGCCGGTCGCCTCCCCGGTGATCGCCGCCGGCTGCAGCCCGCCCAGCAGACAGGCCCAGAATGCGGGGAAGAACTCGGCCGCCGTCAGGCCCTGCAGGATCACCGGCTCGCCGGGCCGGACCCCGGCGGCGCGCAGCCCGGTCAGGATGCGGCGGGCCCGGTCCGCGAGCTCGGGATAGCGCAGGGCGGTGGCCCGCCCGCCGTGGTCCACGGTGACCACGCCCGCCCCGGGAGCGTTTCGCACGGCCCGCATGAGGGCGGTGACAGCGTCGCCCGCGTCGTGCTCGGTCGGCTGCGGGAGCGGCCTCTTGCTCAGGGCCGGTGCCAGGACTTTCGTGAACACGGATCCCCTCCGTTCCAATTGGTCGGCCGAATTTCGGCCGGATACTCGCTCCGAGTATTTCCGAGCCGTGCCGGAGCTGCCAGTACGAGAAATTCGGGGCAGTTTTCCAATTTTTCCGGGGCGCTCTACGGATTTCCCGGGGCGGATGCTTCGGAGGGTTGACCCGCCTGTGCGGCTGGCCTTGAATTGCGTCATCGCCGGAACGGGACAGAAACCGACCGGCCGGAAAGCGGAATGGAGGTGAATGGAGATGCGCAACCACAAGGTCGGTATGCGTCCGCGTCTGGAGAAGGCGTCGGGCAAGAAGTGACGTAAGTAGTAGATAGACGGTGACCGGGGCCGTTCACCGCGACATTCCGTTCGCGGAAAGCGGCCCCGGTGCGCCGCTCACCGATGACGGGAACACGAATGAATGTCCGAAGCATGCCGCCCGTGCTCGCCGTCGTCGACGAGCGGTTGACCACCACGAGCCTGTGCCTGGCAGTCGGCTACGGCGCCCGGCACGACCCGTCGGGGCTGGGTGGACTCGCCCACCTGCTGGAGCACGCGCTGATGTCGGCATCGGTGGACGGCGCTGCTTCGTTCACCGAGCGGGTCGAGCGGCTGGGCGGACACGCCAACGCCGAGACCGGCATGGAGCTGATGCTCTTCTACGCCCGGGTGCACGCGGACGACGCCGACGAGATCGCCGGGGACCTGCTGCACGCGGTGCTGACCCCGCACTGGACGGTCGACGGCCTGTGGGCCGAACGCGGCGTGGTGCTCAGCGAGTTGGCGGCGGTCGAAGCCGACCACGCGGACGTGGTCCAGGACCGCTTCCTGGCCCGCCTGTTCGCCGGCCACCCGCTCGGCCTGCCCGTGGGCGGCGAGCGCGGCGCCCTGGAGGCGTTCGAGCTGCCCGCCGTCGAGGAAGGCCATCGCTCCGTCTTCCTGGCGTCCCCGATGACCCTCTTCGTGGTCGGCCCGCGGGTGCCCGAGCGACTGGCGGCCCACGCGGTGCGGGTGCCGGGCCACGAGCCCCGGCTGCCCGCGGCGGCCGGCGCCGTGCCCCGTCCGGCCCAGTCGCCGGCGCCCGTCGAGGCGTACCGTGGGGCACCCCGGTGGCCCGCCCAGTACGCCTGGGCCGCGATCGGCGCCCGGTCGGTGCCGACAGAGGACCCCGCCCGGCATGCCTACGACCTACTGGGCCAGTTGATGGGCGGCGCCGCCTCCTCGCTGCTCTACCGGCGGCTGCGCAACGACCGCGGACTGGCTTACATGTTCCAGTCCTGGAACCGCTGCTACCGGGAGACCGGAGCCTGGCGGGTGCTGGTCGGCGTGGACGAGGGCAGCGGCCCGGCAGTGCTGGAGACGGTCCGCGAGGTGCTGGCCGAACTGGCCGCGACCGGACCGACGGAGGACGACCTGGCGGCCGCGCGCCGACAGGCCCGGATGGGACTGATCGTCTCCTGCGAGGAGCCGCTGGAATTCGTCCGGATGATCGCGCAGCAGACCGCGGCCGGCACCCTCGCCTGGTCGGCGCAGGACGAGCTGGCCGCCCTGGACGCCGTGACCGCCGAGGACGTCCGACGGGCCGCCGCCGCGGTGTCGGCCGAGCTGGTTGCCGTGGTCTGGCCGGAGGCCTGAGATGACTACCCACGCCGCCCCCGCCGTCGACCCGGACTACCTGGAGTCCGCCCGGGAGCACGGCCTACTCCACACCCACGACGGACTCCCGTACGTGCTGGGTGCCTTCACCGATCCGGCCACCGGCGAGCGTCAGTGCCTGGTGGAGTACTGCGACTCGGCACTGCTGACCGGCGACCCGCGGCTCGGCTGGCTGGTCGCGCACACCGCGGCCGAGCACGCCGACGCCGACCTGCTGGTCCTGCGCGCCCCCGGCGAGCTGACCCTGCCCGCGCCTTGGGTCCGGCACCAGACCTACATCCGCCCTACCGACGCGGCCGTCGACCTGGCCCCCGCGCCCGGCGGCATCGAGGTCGCCCAAGCCGGCCCGGAGGCCGACGACCTGGTGCGCGGCTGGCTGGCCTGGGCGATCGCCGACGCTGCCACCGACCGTGGCCGTAGCACCGACCCGCGGGTTCTGGACGAGCTGGCCGGCGAGGTGCTGGCCCACCCGGGGCGCCGCTCGTACCTGGCGTTGGCCGGCGGCCTGCCGATCGGCCACCTGACGCTCTGTCCGGACCAGCTCGACGAGGTCACAGGACGCCGCCACGTCGAGCTCTGCGACGTCCTGGTGGAACCGCCCGAGCTGCGCGGCCCGGCGCAGACCGCGCTGCTGGCCGCGGCCACGGCGTTCGCGCGGAGCACTGGCGACCCGCTGCTCGGCCAGGTGCAGCACCCCGAGGAGACGGCCGCACCTGGCTACCGCCCGTCCGTACTGACCACCCTGCTCGACCGGGGCTGGACCATCGACCACACCTTCTGGAGGCGGCGGCCGTGACGACCGACCTGCTGTACCGGCTGCTCGACGTGGACCCGGAGGCCGGGCCTGGTGAGCTTCTCTTCCGCGCCCGCGGCATCCACTACCAACTGCCCTACCTGGTGCTCTCCGCGCTCGCCCGCGAGGGGGTCAGGATGGGCGAACCGTCCCGGGCCGAGCTGCGCCGGGCCGAGGCCCGTGCCGAGTGGTACGCCGAACTGGCCGACCGGTTGCGCGGGTCCACCGGGGTCGAACCGATCAAGGGGCTGCACCTCGCCTCCTACTACCCGAAGGACCTGCTGCGCCCGCAGGGGGACCTGGACCTGATCGCGCCGACCGAGGCCCGCCTGTGGCGGACGGTGCTCGAACTGGCCGCCGAATTCCCGGTGGAGAACATCGACGTCACCGTGTTCGGGGAGCCCCGGCACACGATGGTCACCATGTTCTGGCCGGCTGAGGACCCGCTGTCCGACCCCTGGTACAAGGTCGAACTGTGCACCGCCGCGCTCGTCGGCGACCTGGCGGCGGTGCCGGTGCGCCCGGTACTGAGCGCGCCGCGGCACGTGGAGTGCCTGATCGCGCTGGCAGAGGAGGGGCTGCAGCGCTCCTTCCGGGCCCGCGACGTGGTGGACGTGCAGGTGCTGTCCGGCCTGGACTTCGACCCGGCGGCCACCGCGGCGGTCGTGGCGGAGTACCGGCTCGCGCCGGAGGCCGTCCAGCTGCTGGACTTCGCCGACGCGTACGTCGGACTCGGCTCGCTGGCCGAGGTGCGGACGGCCCTGGCGGAGGCGGTCGCCGTCGAGCTGGCCCGCCGTGAACTGGCCGGCCCCGAGCCGGTGATCGTGCCCCGGCACGGCCTGCTGCTGCGCCGCACCGAGCCGCGCACCGACTGGGACACCGTCCGGATCGTCCGCTTCGAGCAGGGCGACCTGCTGCTCACCCCGGTGGCGGACTATTTGCTCACCGACCGGGAGACGGTCGGCCGGGAGCAGTACGACTTCGCCCTGGCCGCGCTGCACGCCTGGGACGGTGCGCGATGAGCGTCGCCGGCGTCGAACTGTGCGGGCTGACCCGCTCCTACCGGGTCGGCAAGGGGGCCGGCGCCCGACAGGTCCACGCTCTGGACCGGCTGGACCTGACCGTCGAGGTCGGTGAGGTGCACGGCCTGCTCGGCCCCAACGGCGCCGGCAAGACGACGCTGTGCCGGATCCTGTCCACCGTGCTGCTGCCCACCTCCGGGACCGCCCGGGTGTGCGGCCACGACGTGGTGGCCGAGTCGGCGGCGGTCAAGCACGCGGTGGGCGTCGTATTCGGCGGGGACAAGGGACTCTACGGTCGCCTGACGGCCTATCAGAATCTGGCCTTTTGGGCCGCGTTGTACGGTCTGCACGGGGCGCGGCTGCGCACCCGGGTGGATGGGCTGCTGGAGCGCTGCGGCCTGGCCGACCGGGCCGGGGAGCGGGTCGACACCTTCTCCCGCGGTATGAAGCAGCGCTTGCACCTGACCCGCGGCCTGATCGCCGACTCGCCGGTGCTGATCCTCGACGAGCCGACCGCCGGCATGGACCCGGTGGCGGCGCACGACTTCCGCGAGCTGGTCCACCAGCTGCGCGAGGACGGCCGCACCATCCTGCTCACCACCCACGACATGGCCGAGGCCACTGCGGTCTGCGACCGGGTCAGCATGATCGACCGGGGGCGGCTGCTGGTCACCGACACGCCCGAGTCGGTCGGTTCGCTGGTCTCCCGGTACGACCGGATCGACGCGTTCGCCGTCCCCGGCCACCTCCACGAGCAACTGCCGCTGCTGGACGGCGTGGTGACCACCATCGTCACTGACGAGGGGGCGCTGCGGATTGAGACTCGGGAGCAGGCCGCCACCACCGCGGTGCTCACCGCGCTGGTGGCCGCCGGAGTCACCCGGATCCGCACCGACAGGCCCGGGTTGGAAGAGGTCTACCTGCACCTGATGGGCGGGCGGGGAATGTCGGTGAGCCGATGAGTGCGCGACTGCTCGCGGTGGGCTTCGGTTTCCAGCTGCGCCAGATCTGGCGCTCTCCGGACACCGCGCAGGTGTGCGTCAACGCCCCGCTGTACACACTGGTGCTGCTGGCCATCACCGAGTACAGCGGCCGCGGTGACCTGGCGGCCTACGGCGTGGTGGCCCCCACTCTGATGGCGCTGTGGGCGATGTCCCTGGACCTCGCCGGGCAGATCATCACCGAGGAGCGGATCCTGGGCACCCTGGAGGGGCTGGTGGCCTCGCCCGCGCCGCTGTCGGTGCTGGTGATCGGACGGCTGGCGGCGGTCACCATGGTGGGGCTGGTGGCCTACCTGGAGGCCTGGCTGGTGGCCGGGCTCGGCTTCGGTCACTGGATCGTCCCAGAGCACCTGCTGCTGTTCGTGGCCGCGGTGGTGCTGGCCGGCCTGGCGGCCGCCGGCACCGCGAGCATCCTCTCCTCGCTGTTCGTCCTGGTGCCCACTGCGCGCACCATCCAGAACACCCTGACCTATCCGCTCTACCTGCTCGGCGGCGTGATGGTGCCGGTCGCCTTCCTGCCCGACTGGCTGCGTCCGGCCTCCGACCTGGTCTTCCTGTCCTGGGCCGGTGACCTGCTGCGGGACAGCCTGCTGAGCGCGCCGCCGGCCGCCCCGCTGGGCCGGCTGCTGGTGCTGACCGTGCTGGGCGCGGCCGGCTTCGCGATCGGCTCCCTGCTGCTGCACCGGGTGCTGCTGCGGGTGCGCCGGCTGGGCACGTTGAGCGAGACCTGAGGACATCATGCGAATCCAACCCCTGCACGTCGTCAAGCACAGTGCCGCCAACGCCTTCGCGGACCTCAAGGCCATCTACACCTGGAAGACCTGGACCTTCGGTTGGCTGGGCCGGATGCTCGCCCAGACCACCTTCTTCGTCCTGGTCGGCAGGCTGCTCGACCGGCCGGACCAACTGCCCTACCTGGTGGTGGGCAACGCGGTGATGACCTGTGCCATGGAGTCGATGATGGTCATCGCCTCCTCGATCTGGGAGCGCTTCCTGGGCACCCTGCCGCTGCTGTCGGCCGCGCCCGCCCGGCTGGTCTGGGTCTTCTTCGGACGCAGCCTCCAGTGGCCGTTGAGCGGAGCCGGCACCTCGCTGGTCGCGCTGTTCACCCTCGGCCCGGCCTTCGGCGTGCACTGGCAGGCCGCTCGGGTGCCCGCCGTGGTGCTGCTGGTCCTGCTCACCGCGCTGGGCACCTACTGCTTCGGCCTCTTCCTGGCCGGTCTGGTGCTCAACGCGCCGGGCATCCGCAACATCGTCTCCAACACCGCCTACCTGTTGATGATGGCGGTCTGCGGGGTGCAGGTCCCGGTCGGCTTCTGGCCGCACTGGGTGCAGGACGCCGCCGGCTGCCTGCCGCTGACCCACTCGCTGGCCGCCATCCGCGAACTGGCCGGCCCCGGCGACACCGGCACCGTCCTTGGCCAGGCCGCCCTGGCCGCGGTGATCGCGCTGGGCTGGTTCGCGGCCGCCTACCTGGTCTTCCAGGGCCAGGAGACCCGCGGGCGGCGCGCCGGGACCATCCACTTCGCCTGACCCTGCCCGAACCCCGCGACACCTCCGCCCGGAAGGGAGTTTCCATGACAGACGGCCGCGTCGTCTGGTTGACCGGTCTGTCCGGCGCCGGCAAGACCACCGTCGCCACCAGGCTGGCCGAGCTGCTGACGGCCGAGGGCACCCGTCCGGTGCTGTTGGACGGGGACCGGATACGTGCCGCGCTGCCCGCCCCGACCGGCTACTCGGCGGCCGAGCGCCGCGCGCTCGCGGCCAGCTACGGCCGGTTCGCGCTGGACTTCGCCCACCAGGGCCACCTGGTGCTCTGCGCCACCATCTCGCTGTTTCACGACGTCCAGCAGTGGAACCGAAGCCACCTGCCCGGCTACCTCGAAGTCCTGCTCCGGGTCCCGGAGGAGGAGCTGGCGGCGCGCAACTCCAAGGGCCTGTACAGCCCGGCGGGCCGCGCCGTACAGGTGACCGGCGTGGACCTGGCCGCGGAGTTCCCCACCGCACCGGACCTGGTCATCGACAACTCCGCTGGCACCACGGTGGATTCGGCCGCCGAACGCATTCTGCACGCTCTGCAACGAAGGGAACTGCCGTGACCGAGGTGACGTGGGACTACACCAGACTGGCGCACAGCTACGCCGACCGTCCCGACTACGCGGCCGGCGCCGTGGACACCGTGCTGGAGCTGGCCGACGCCCGCCCCGGCGACCTGGCCTGCGACATCGGCGCCGGCTCCGGACACCTCACCCTCCCGCTGCTCGACCGCGGCCTGCTGGTGGACGCGGTGGAGCCCAACGACGAGATGCGCGCGGTCGGCTCCCGGCGGACCGCGGAGCGGGCCGGGGTCCACTGGTTCGACGGCACCGCCGAGCGGACCGGGCGGGCAGACGGGCGCTACCGCCTGGCCACCTTCGGCTCCTCCTTCAACGTCGCCGACCCGGCGCTGACCCTGCCGGAGACCGCCCGGATCCTGGCCGAGGACGCCTGGTTCGCCTGCCTGTGGAACCACCGCGACCTCACCGACCCGCTGCAGGCGGGCATCGAGGAGGTGATCCACCGTCATCTGCCCGAGTACTCCTACGGCGCGCGGCGAGCCGACCAGAGCGCGACCATCGCCGGATCCGGCCTGTTCGGGCCGGTGCAGACCATCACCGGCACCGTGCTGCACCGGGTGGACACCGAGACCTGGTGCGCGGCCTGGCACTCGCACGCCACCCTGGCCCGGCAGGCCGGGGACCGCTTCGAGCGGATCGTGGCGGAGATCGGCGATCTGGTCCGGGCAAGCGCCGGCCCGGTCCTGGAGGTGCCGTACACCACCCGCGGCTGGGTGGCGCAGCTGCTGCCCGCGGCAGCGCGGCCGTGACCGCGACGATGGTCCGCTTCGGCACCAAGGCGGACACTCTCCGGGCGCTCGGCCCGCTGTTGCGCAGCGCCCGGGTGCTGCCGCAGCTGCGTTGGACGGTGGCCCAGTGGCGGGCCGAGCCGCAGGCGCTGCTGGACCGATTGGCGGCCCGCCCCTGGGCGGCCGGCCCGCTGGTGGTGCGCAGCAGCGCGCTGTGCGAGGACACCCTGGCCGGCTCCCAGGCGGGCCGCTTCCACACCGTGCTTGGCGTCCGCGGCCCGCACGCGGTGCGCGCGGCGATCGAGGAGGTCATCGCCTCCTACGGGCCGGCTGCCGACGGAGACCAGGTCCTGCTCCAGCCCGAGCTGCTGGATCCGGTGGTCAGCGGAGTGGCCTGCTCCTGCGACCCGAGCAGCGGCGCGCCCTACCGGGTGATCAGCTGGGCCGACCGGGCCGGCACCGACGCGGTGACCAGCGGCCATGGCGAGGGCGTGCGGACCTGGTACGGGGTGGCCGGCGAACGCTCGGCGCGTCCGCCGGTGGCCGCCCTGGACGGGGTGCTGGACCTGCTGGACGAGGTGGTCGTGCTCACCGGCCACGACAGGGTGGAGGTCGAGTTCGCGGTCACCGCGGTCGGAGACGTGGTGCTCTTCCAGGCCCGTCCGTTGGTGGTGCAGCCGAGCGAGCTCGCGCTCGCCGAGCACCGGAGCGTGCTGGACCGGGTCGCCCCCCGGTGGCGGGAGCGGGCCCGGCGGTCGCCCCAGGTGCTGGGCACCCGACCGCTGTTCGGGGTGATGCCGGACTGGAACCCCGCGGAGATCATCGGGCTGCGCCCGCGCCCGCTGGCCCTGTCGCTCTACCGCCGGCTGATCACCGACCGCACCTGGGCCCGGGCCCGCACCGCCTACGGCTACCGGGACCTGGCGGCGACCGAGCTGCTCACCGACTTCGCCGGCATCCCGTACGTCGACGTGCGGGCCAGCTTCACCTCCTTCGTGCCGGCTGCCGTCCCAGACCCGCTGGCCGGCCGGCTCGTCGACCACTACCTGGACCAGCTCGCGGCCCACCCGCACCTGCACGACAAGGTCGAGTTCGACATCGTGCTGTCCTGCAACGGATTCGAGCTGTCCGAGCGGCTCGCCCGCCTCGCCGAGCACGGCTTCAGTGCCGCCGAGTGCGAGCTGCTGGCCCGGGAACTGACCGACCTGACCAACGACATGGTCGCCCCCGACGGCCAGTGGCGCACCGACGTCGAGCGCCTGGCCCGGCTGCCGCGCATCCCGGACGCCGACCTGCCCGGGCTGCTGCACGCCTGCGTCGAGTACGGCGCGTTGCCCTTCGCGGGCCTGGCCCGCGCCGGGTTCGTAGGGGTGCAGCTGCTGGACGGCCTGGTCGCCCGCGGAGCGCTGTCGACCGAGGACCGCGCGCGGCTGCTGGGCGGCCTGGGCACGGTGGCCGGGACGATCACCCGCGACTTCCGCACCCTCGACCGGGTGGCCTTCCTGGCCCGCTACGGCCACCTGCGCCCCGGCACCTACGACATCCTCTCGCCCCGCTACGACGAGGACCCGGAGCGCTACTTCGACTGGGCCCGCGACACCGCCGACAGCCCGCGGACCGCGCCGTTCCGGCTCACCGCCGGCCGCCGGGCCAGAATCGGTGCCCTCCTGGAGGAGGCCGGGTTCCGGCACGGACCGGAGCAGCTGCTGGACTTCATCCGTACCTCCATCAGGGCCCGCGAGCAGGCCAAGTTCGAGTTCACCCGGGTGCTCAGCGACATCCTGGTGGCCGCCGGGGAGATGGGCCGTCGGCACGGACACGGCACGGAGGACGTCTCCTACGTCGACATCGAGGTGCTCTGCCGCCCCGACCTGGACGCGGCGACGCTCGCCCGGGCGGCCGCGGCCGGCCGCGCCGCGCACACCGCCACCCGCTCGGTGCTGCTGCCCCCGCTGCTGACCTCGCCCGGCGACGCGCTGAGCTTCGAACTTCCCTCCCTGGTACCGAACTTCGTCACCCAGCTACGGGTCCGCGGCCCGGTCGCCGACATCGAACGCGGCGACCGGCCGGAGGGCGCCATCGCCTTCGTGGCCAGCGCCGACCCCGGCTACGACTGGCTGTTCGCCCGCGGCATCACCGGGCTCGTCACCGCCTACGGCGGCACCAACTCGCACATGGCCATCCGGGCCCAGGAGTTGGGCATCCCCACGGTGACCGGGGTGGGTGAAGGACGGTTCGCCCGGTGGCGGCGCGCGGCGGCCCTGGAGGTCGACTGCGCCAACCGACTGGTCCGGGAGCTGCCGTGATCGGCGTCGGCATCACCCAGCGGATGATGACGGCCGCCGGGACCGCGGAGCGGCGCACCGCGCTCGACGTGCGCTGGCCCGCCTTCCTGGCCCGCTGCGGGCTGGCCGCGGTGCCGCTGCCCAACGACCCCGCGCTGGCCGTCGAGACGGCCGACGCGCTCGCGCTCGGCGGCCTGGTGCTCTCCGGCGGCGAGGACCTCGCCCGCTACGGCGGCGGGGTGCGCGAGCGCGACGAGACCGAGCGCCGGCTGCTGGAGTGGGCGCTGCGGGACGGGCGCCCGGTCCTGGGGGTCTGCCGTGGCATGCAGCTGATCGCCGACTACTACGGTGCCGGGCTGCACCCGGTGGACGGGCACGTGGCGGTTCGCCACGAGGTCGTCTTCGACGGGTCCGTCCGTACGGTCGGCTGCTTCCACCGCTGGGCCGCCGACCGGGTCCCCGAGCCCCTGGAGGTCACCGGCCGGCGCGGCCCGGTGGTGGAGGCGGTCCGGCTCAAGGGCGGCAATGTGCAGGGGATCATGTGGCACCCCGAGCGCGACGAGCAGCCACAGCAGGCCGACGTCGACCTGTTCCGCTCGCTGTTCGCAGGCGCGCTGTGCGCGCGGTGATCCTGGCCGCCGGGCGCGGATCCCGACTGGGCCCGTACACCTCGGACCGCCCCAAGTGCCTGGTGGAGGTGGGCGGGCGAAGCCTGCTGGAGCGCCAGGTCGGCGCGCTGCGGGCGGCCGGCGCCGAGCGGATCGTGGTGGTGACCGGCTGGTGCCACCAGGCTTTCACCGGCCCGGCCGCCCGACTGGGCTTCAGCCTGCTGGTCAACCCGCGGTGGGCCGAGACCACCATGGTGGAGACCCTGGCGGTGGCCGAGGACTGGCTGACCGAGGGGCCCACCCTGGTCAGCTACGGCGACATCGTGTACTCGGCCGCCACCGCGGCCGACCTGGCCGCCACCGAGGCGCCGCTGGCGGTCAGCTACGACCGCAACTGGCGCGCGCTGTGGGAGCGCCGCTTCGCCGACCCGCTCGCCGACGCGGAGACCTTCGCCGTCGACCCGGCCGGCCTGGTACTGGAGATCGGCGGCCGCCCGGAGCACCTGGACCAGGTCCAGGGCCAGTACTTGGGGCTGCTGCGGTTCACCCCCGAAGGCTGGTCGCACGCGGCCCGGCTGCGCGGCCAGGACCCTCCGGTGGCGCACCTGACCGACCTGCTGGGCCGGATCGTGCGGGACGGCCGGCTGCCGGTGACCGGAGTGCCGACCGACCAGCCCTGGTTCGAGTTCGATCACCCGTCCGACCTGCTGCTCGGGCGGGAGGTGCTGGCCGCGCTGGACGCGCCGGCCGCCTCCCCGCCCCTGAACGGAGTCCTCGTGAACGGAGTCCTCGCATGACCGCCCTGCTGGTCCCGCTCGACCAGGACCGCCTGGCGCCGCTGCGCCGGGCCGTACTGGAGCCCGGCACCCTCCACCCCGCCCCCGCTGCACCGCTGCTCGCCCCGGACCCGGCCGTACTGGCCGCGGCCGCCGCCGAGACCGGGGTGGCGCTGGCCGTCCTGCCGCGGCCGCTGTCACCGGCCGAGTTCTGCGCGCTGGGCGCGGAACTGGGGGAGCCGATGGTGGAGTCGGCGCCGGCCGTGCAGAGCCGGGTGACCGCCGGGCGGATCCTCAACCTGGTCACCGAACTCCCCGCGACCACCGACGTGGACGTCCAGCCGTTCGCGGCAGGCTCGCTGCTGATGCACACCGAGAGCAGCGCCCGCCCGCCCGCCGAACAGCCGCGCCACCTGCTCTTCCAGTGCCTCGCCGCCGCCCACGCGCCGGCCGACGGCCAGACCGTCGTGGTACCGGCCGACGCGGTGGCCGACCGGCTCGGCCCCGAGCGGGTCGAGCTGCTCGGACGGCTGCGCTACCGCGGCGCCGCCCACTCGCTGGCCCGGCGCGAGGGGGGCCGGGTGGTCTTCTCCTTCCGGGACCCGGGCACCGCCCCGCTGGCCCTCGACCACACCGGCGCGGAGCCGGCTGCGGAGGTCACGGCGGCCGTCGACGACCTGTGCGCCGCGGTTTACCAGAGCGCGCACGCCCGCTCGGTGCCCTGGCGGGTCGGCCTGCTGGTCCTGCTGGACAACCACCGGGTCTTCCACGGCCGGACCCGCAGCACCGCCGTCGCCACCGGTCGCCACCTGCAGCGGCTGCGGATCACCTCCCGCTCCCGCTGAGCACCCGCCCAACCACGGAACCGACCCACAGAACCGACCCGTTTTGGAAAGAGGCCCGCTGTCGTGAAAACACGGCCCTGGACACCCCGCCCCGCGGCGGCCGGACTCTTCGACCGTCTGCCCGCCGCCCTGCCCGAACCCGGCAGCCCCGGTGCCCCGGCGCTGCTCACCGAGCGTCCCGCCGGCCCCGCTCCGGAGCACCTGCGGTACTTCACCACCGAGGCCTTGGCCGAGCTGCGCGACCCGCTGGAGTGCGCGCGGGACCCGCACGACGCCGAGGAGGCGCTGCGGCTGTTCGTCGGCCGCGCAGAGGCCGGCCCGGCGCCGCTCGGCAGCCGTACGGCCGAGCTGACGACGTGGGCCGGCGCGGCCCGGGTCCGCCGGGCCACCCCGGCCGACCTGCGTACCGCGCCCGCCGCACCCAAGCTGGTCAAGTCGATCTTCGACTTCTACTTCCGGGACGACCTGTACGGCCACTGGGCCGACCAGGACCCGATCATGCTCTCCAGCGGCTCCTACGACGAGACCGTCTTCGGCCTGCCGGAGTCACTGAAGAACTGCGTCCGCTTCGCCCTGGACCGCAACTGGTACGGGTACTCCGACTCGCTCGGCCGCACCTCGGCGCGCGAGGCACTGGCCGCCCTGGAGACCGCCCGGTCCGGCGGTCTGGTACCCATCGGCCCGGAACGGGTGGCGGTGACGCTGGGCGGCACCGCCGCACTGGCTTCCATCGTGGACCTGCTGGCCGGCGACCGACCGGGCGATGACCGTGCCGCGCTCTGCGCCGTCCCCAACTACCCGCCGCTGGTGGCGGCGCTGGCCCGCAAGATGGCGGTGGAGTTCGTCGACACACCGGTGGCCCAGCAGGCCGAGCGGGGGTCCGGCCACACCGACATCGGCGCGCTGGTCGAACGCGCCCGGGCCGGCGCCCGGCTGATCCTGCTGCAGACCGTCACCAACCCCTCGGGCCTGCGGGTCCCGGAGGAGCAACTCGCCGAGCTGATCGCGGCCGCCCCGGCCGACTGCATGATCATCCTGGACGAGTGCCACGACGCCTTCGGCCCCGGCGTCCCGCTCACCCCGGCCCGGCTGGCGTCCAACGTGATCTCCTTCCGCAGCATCTCCAAGCGTTGGGGCGCCCCCGGACTGAAGGCCGGCTGGCTGGTCGCCGCGCCCGAGTTCATCGACGAGTTCTACGTGCACGCCTCGACCACCTACGGCGGCCCGCCCTCGCTGTTCTACCTGCTGCTGGAGATGCTCGGGCTGTTCGAGGCCGCCCGGCTGGAGGGCTCGCTGGACTCGGCAGACCTGGTCGGCCGGCTCTCCGTGGACTACCAGCTCAGCCGCTCGGCCCTGGAGGCCGGCTTCGCCGACTACCTGACGGCCGCCGACCTGATGTCCGCGCAGGTCACCCGCTGCCGCGAGCTGGTGGTGGACGCGCTGACCCGGATGGGCGTGCCGGTCGTGGTGCCGGAGTACTCGATCAACCTGCTGGCGCGGATCGGCGACGAGCCCAGCTACCGCACCTACCGCCGACTGGTGAGCGAGATCGGCGTCTCGGTCTACCCGGGGCTGCTCTGCCTGGCCGGCGGCCCGGGGCTGGTGCGGCTGAGCCCCTGCCTGCCCGAACCGGTGCTGGAGGACGCGATGGGTCGGCTGGCCGGGTGGACGGAGCGCAACCTGTGAGCACCACCCCCACCTTCGACCCGATGGACCTGCACACCCGCAACCTCGCCCGACTGGGGCCCCGGAGCGTCGTGGTCGCCGGCTACCCCGGTTCGGGGGCCGCGCTGGTCGGCAACATCCTGACCGAGGCCGGGATCGGCTACCTGGACCCGTACACCGAGGTACTGCACACCGACCGGCAGGTCACCGCGGCACCCGAGCGGCTCGACTACCGCAGCCGGCTGGCCGCCGCCCACCGGCTGGACCGGGCCAGTGGACGCGAAGTGGACTGCGGGCAGCCGCAGTTCGTCAAGACCCACCTGTACCCCGAGGCCTTCGCCGGCCTCCGTCCGGCCGGCGTGGTGCTGCTGGTCCGGGACCCGCGCGACGCGGTGCACTCCTACTACCGCTGGCGGCTGGGCTTCTCGGAGAACGGGGAGCACGGCAGTTTCACGGAGTTCTTGCGCCGGCCGGCCCGCAGCGGGCTGGTACCCCCGCTGGACTGGGCGCACTTCAACCTGAGTTGGGCCGAACACGGCTTGGACGCAAGGATGTTGCGCTTCGAGGAGCTGAAAACCGACCCGATCGCCGTGATGCGGCGACTGCTGGCCGACTTCGGCGTCGATCCGGAACCCGCGGTGCTCGCCCGGGCCGTCGAGCGCAGCAGCTTCGAGGCCATGCGCCGCCACGAGGACGACGTCGCCGACTCCGGCGCCCGGATCATGCGCAGCGGCCTGGTCGGCGAATGGCGCACCTGGTACGAGGGCGAACTCGCCGCTTGCTTCGCGGACGAGCGGGTGCGGCGGGCGGGCGCCCGGTTCGGCTACGTGATCTGAGTGCCCGCCTCCCGTCACCTGGCGGCCCTGGTCCGGCACGTCACCGGGCACGACCGCTGGGCCGTGCTGCAGGACCGGCCCGGACGCTGGGTGGTCAGGGTGCTCGGCGAGCCACGGCCCTCGGTGCTCAAGTTCGACGACCGGCCAGCCCGCAGCGAGCGGGAGTGGGCGGTGCTGGCCCACCTGGCGGACGGCCCCGCCTCCGACGCGGCTCCCGCCGTGCTGCGCCGGGGCCGCTGTCCGGACGGCATCGCCTTCCTCCAATTGGAGGAGGTTCCCGCAGACGGCCCGCTCCGGCCGGCCGCGGTCGGCACCGCGCTGCGCGCGCTGCACACCGCGTTGCCCGAGCGACCGGGCGGCGACTGGCCAGGGTGGTTCCACGATTTCGCAGGGGAGCAGCTGGCCCGGTTGACCCGGTCCGGCGACCTGAGGCCGGCCGGCGCCGCGCTGATCCGCGCCCGGCTCGCCGACCTCGCCCCGCGCCTGGCGGTGACGGTGCACGGAGACCTCAAGGCCGAGCACGTCCGCCGGCATGGCGGCAGGGTCCGCTTCATCGACTTCGCCGACCTGCGCGCGGCCGATCCGCTGTGGGACCTCGGGGTGCTGACCCTCAACCACCCATCCTGGACCGGGGGCCTGTTGACCGGCTATGAGAGCTCGGCCCGGCCCGCCGCCCGGTCCGCGGTCGCCACCTACCGGCTGGTGCGGGCGATGAGCGACCTCACCTGGGCCCAGCGGGCCGCAGGTCCCACTGGCGGCCCGCTGCGGCGCCTGCACACCCTGATCGACCGAGCCGAACGGAGGACCGGGTGACCGAGTCCATGGAGAGAACCGCCGACAGCACGGAGCGCAGCGCCGAGGAGGGTGCCGAGGAGGGGCTGCGCCTGCTCCTCGCGGCCGCCGAGCTGGCGCAGTGGGTGATCGAGGCGCCCGGGCTGCGCCGCAGCCGGGACGACGTCGCGGCCGACCATGCGATCGACGATGCGGTGGTGGCCCACCTGAGCGACCAGGGCCTGGCCGTCTACAGCGAGGAGAGCGGCCGCACCGTACCCGCCCGGCCCGGCCGGTACGCGGTGCTGATCGACCCGCTGGACGGTTCGCGCAACTTCCGTCTCGGGGTGCCCTGGTACGCCTTCAGCGCCTGTCTGCTGACCGACGGGACACCCGCAGCCGCGGTGGTGCGCAATCTGGCGACCGGCCAGACCACCCGTGCGATCCGCGGGGTGGGCGCCTGGACGGAGGGCGGTCCGACCAGGGTCGACCCGGTGCACACGCTGGCCGAGGCCCGGGCGCTCTACTCCGGCTACCCCGGCACCCCGGTGCCCGCCGTCACCAGTCGGGACCTGGGCGCCAGCGCGCTGGACCTGTGCGCGGTGGCCCGCGGCGACTTCCACCTCTCGCTCGACCTGACCCGCAGCGGCACCGATTCCTGGGACCACGCCGCCGGAATGCTGATCGCCGAGGCGGCCGGCGCCGCCCTGGCCTGCCGCCGCAGCGCACCGGGCCGCTTCGGCACCGGCGTCTTCGCCCGCCGCCACCTGGTGGCGGCCAGTTCCCCCGCGCTGCTCGCGGAGGCGGTGGCCTGGTCCGACCGGTGGGGGCCGCGGTGAACCCGCCGGCGGCAGCGGCCAGAGGGCGGGACCCAGCGGGTCCCGCCCCCTTTTCGCCGCGAAGGAGGGGCCGTTACGGAGCCGCCTGGTATGGGGTCACGCTCATCGCCGCCCGCAGCGCCGCCCAGTGCTCGTGGACGGCCTCCGCCCCGGGACCGCTGACGTAGGCGAGCAGCGCGTGGCCGCCGCCGAGCGAGAGGTCGAAGCTGCCCTCGTGCAGCCCGTGCACGCTGTGCACCCCCGGCCGCTGCTCGAAGGACTCCGCCAGCCGCACCCGCACCGGACGGTCGGCCAGCTCGGGTGCCAGACAGGGCGAGAACATCGCGGCGTGGCCGGTGAACTCCGGCAGCCCGACCTCGCCGAGCCGCAGCGCCGCCCGGGCCGCCTGCCCGATCAGGTCGTACCCGGCGGCGTGCTGCAGGGTGACCCACAGCCCGCCCGCCGCCCGGCCGTTCACCTCGATCACGCGCGGGCCGTCTGCGGTCAGCTTCAGCTCGGTGTGGGTGATGCCCTCGGTGACCTCCAGGGCCGCCAGCGCGGCCTCGGTCATTGCGGTCAGCTCCGCCAGCCGGTCGGCGGGCAGCACCGAAGGGTGGAGCTGGCCGTTCTCCCGGAAGCCCGCCGCCAGTGGCAGCTTGTCGGTGACCGTCAGGTGCCGGACCTCGCCGCCCTGGATCACCGACTCGACGCTGACGTAGTCGCCGTAGCGCTCGTCCCCGTGCCAGCTCTTGCCCCGCAGCCGCTCCTCCAGCACCATGTGCGGCCGGTCCACGTCGGCCAGCAGACGGTGGGTGCGGTCCTCCGCGTTCAGTGCGGCCAGCAGCTCGGCCGCCACCGCCCAGGCCGCCCGCAGCTCCTCGGGTGAGTCGACCGCGGTGGTGAGCGCGCTGCCGCCGCCGCGCACCGGCTTGAGCACCGCCGGGAAGTCGACCGCCGCCGCAGCCGTCGCCAACTCGCCCTCCTCGCGTACCGGGTGGAACCGCGGGCAGGGCACCCCTGCGGCCGACAGGGCCTGCCGCTGGAGGTATTTGTTGGTCAGCCGCTCGGCGGCGGCCGGTGAGTTGAACGGCAGGCCGAGCCGCTGCCCGATCCGGGCGGTGATCCGCAGCGAGCTCTCGGAGAAGGTCAGCAGCCCGTCCGCCGGGTCCTTGGCGTGCACTGCCAGGGCGGCCGCGAGCAGTTCCTCCTCGGAGCCGACCGGGACCGGCCGCCCGACCCCGCCCATCACCGCGGTGTCCCGCTCCGGCTTGGTGAGGTCACGGCGGTCGAAGAGCCAGGTGATCCGGGCCGACCCGGCCAGCGCGGGCGCCAGCAGCTTGGGACTCGGGCCGCCGATTCCGACGACCAGGAGCAGGTGGGGGAGCTCTGTCATGGGGATTCCTCTCGTCTCGGTGGGAGCGGGCGCGGCCTCAGACCGCATGGAAGACGAAGCCCTCGCCGTGGACCGCGCCGGACTCGGCGCTCGGTGCCAGGTCCAGGGGCTCGACCAGCTCGGCCAGCACCTCACGGGCCACCAGCTCGGATCCGGCCAGCAGTTCCCGGTCCAGCCAGAGCCGGATCCGGTCCTGGATCTCCAGACCGGCCGCGCGCCGGGCCACCTGGATGTGCCGCACGACGGTGCGCTGCCGACCCTCGCGGGCCAGCTCCTCGTCGATCGTGGTCTCCATGGCGACGGTGATCCCGTTGTCGGCGGCCAGCTGCCACCCGCCGAGCAGCACCTCCTCGACGGTGACCTCGTCCGGCGCGACGGTGACCGTGGCGCCGGCGACCGACAGCTCGATCGAACGGCCGGCGCGCAGCGCGGCGACCGCCTCGGGGTCGGTGAGCTCGCCGATCGCGCGGGCGATCTCGGAGACAAGACCGCGGTGGCGCGGTCCGAGGGCCTTCCAATTGGCCTTCAGCCGGTGGCTGATCGGCAGTTCGGAGGACTCGCCGACCAGCAGCCGGCGGACGTTCAGCTCGTCCAGGGCGATCTCGGTGATCGCCTCCGACCAGTCGTGCACCCCAGCGAGCACCGCGGTGCGCAGCGGCTGACGGCCGGCGATGCCGAAGTCGCGCCGGGCCGCGCGTGCCAGCGAACTGACCTGTCGTGCCTCGGCCATCTGCGACTCCAGCGCCTCGTCCACCTGCCGGTCTGCCTCGACGGGCCAGTCAGCCAGGTGCACCGATCCGCCCTCGGGCCCGCGCAGCTGGTGGTGGACCGCCTCCGCCAGGTGCGGGCAGAACGGTGCGAGTAGCACGGCCAGCGTCTCCAGCACCTGGGCGAGGGTCTCCAGCGCCGCTTGGTCGCCCTCCCAGAAGCGGCGGCGGCTGCGCCGCACGTACCAGTTGGACAGTTCGTCGATGAACTCGCCGATCCGCTTGACCGCGAGGTGGGCTGCGTAGCCCTCCATGTCGGCGGTGACGTCCCGGGTCAGCCCCAGCAGCCGGGAGGCGACCCAGCGGTCCATCAGGTGCTCGCTGACGAAACCCTCGGTGCGGGTGAAGCCCTCCAACTCGGCGTAGCGGGCGTGGAAGGAGACTACGTTCCACAGGGTGTCCAGGTCGCGCCGGATCCGCTGCTCGATCGCCTCGAAGGAGATCCGCCGCGCCCCCCAGGGCGTACCCGCCGACAGCAGGTACCAGCGGATGCCGTCGGCGCCGTACTCCGGAAGCAGCGCCAGCGGGTCGATCACGTTGCCGATCGACTTGGACATCTTGCGGCCGTCGTCGTCCACCAGGTGTCCCAGGCAGACCACCGTCCGGTACGGACTGGTACCGAAGACCGTGGTGTTGGCGGCCAGCAGCGAGTAGAACCAGCCGCGGGTCTGGTCTATCGCCTCGCAGACGAAGTCGGCCGGGAAGTTCCGTTCGAAGCTCTCGGTTTCGACCGCCGGGTAGCCCCACTGCGCGGCCGGCACGCAGCCCGAGTCCAGCCATACGTCGCACACTGCGGTGACCCGGGTGGCCCGTTCACCGCACTCGGGACAGGGGAAGGACACCTCGTCGATTGCCGGGCGGTGCAGGCTGAGCTCGGACTGGTCGTGACCGGTGAGCTCGGTGAGCTCGGCGCGCGAGCCGACGCAGGTGGCGTGGCCCTCGGAGCAGCGCCAGATCGGCACCGGGGTGCCCCAGAAGCGGTCCCGGGACATCGCCCAGTCCACATTCTCCTTCAGCCAGTTCCCGAACCGGCCGTCCTTGAGGTGGCCCGGATGCCAGGTCACCGACTCGTTCTGGGCCATCAGCTCGGCGCGGCGGGACGAGGTGCGGATGAACCAGTTCGGCTTCGCCCAGTAGATCAGTTCGGAGCCGCACCGCCAGCAGTGCGGGTACTGGTGCTGGTAGGGCAGGGTGCGCAGGAGCAGGCCCTTGTCCGCGAGGTCGGCGGCCACATCGGCCGAGACGTCCTGCACCGAACGGCCCGCGAACGGCCCGACCTGGAACTCGCCGTTGCCGTCGATCGGGCTCAGCACGGCCAGGCCCTCGCGCACTCCGAGCGCGTTGTCCTCCTCGCCGAAGGCAGGGGCGATGTGCACCAGGCCGGTGCCGACGTCGCCGGCCACCTCGTTCCAGGCGATCACCACGCCGCCGCGGCCGCCGGTCAGCTCCACCTCGGGGTAGGGGCGCCGGTAGCCGCAGCCGACCAACTCGCTGCCGGGGAACTCGGCCAGCAGCTCGGCTCCGGGCAGCGCCCGTTCCGCCTGCGCCACGCCGGCGATCACCGTCCGGCCGTCGGCCAGCCGGAAGCGTCCGTAGCTCGCCTGCGGGTCGACCGCGACGGCCACGTTGGCCGGCAGCGTCCACGGCGTCGTGGTCCAGACCGCGAGCTGCTCCTCGCCGTCGTCGAGCGGCATGCCCACGAAGAGCGAGTCGTGGGTGACATCCCGGTACACGCCCGGCTGGCCGAGTTCGTGCGAGGAGAGCCCGGTCGCGCAGCGCACGCAGTAGGGCACCACCTTCTGGCCCTCGAACAGCAGGTCCTGCCGCCACATCTGCTTGATCTGCCACCAGACCGACTCCAGGAAAGAATCATCCATGGTCCGGTACGCGTTTTCGTAGTCGGCCCAGTAGCCGATCCGGGAGAAAACTTCCTCGAATGAGGAGATGTTCTTCTCGACCAGTTCCCGGCATTTTTCGACGAATTCACCGATGCCGTAGCGCTCGATGTCCCGCTTGTTCTTCAGGCCGAGTGCGCGTTCTACCGCGATCTCCACCGGGAGGCCCTGGCAGTCCCAGCCGCCCTTGCGCTCCACCCGCCGACCGCGCATGATCTGGAAGCGCCCGTAGACGTCCTTGTAGGTACTGGTCCACACGTGGTGAAGGGCGGGTGCGCCGTTCACAGTCGGTGGCCCCTCAAAGGTCACCCAGGGCTTTCCCTTGGGGTTGCGAGCGGCGAATGCGGCGGGAATTCTGTCCCGCTGCCACCGGCCGATGACCTCCTCTTCAAGCGACGGCAGATTCAGTGGAGCGCTCACTCGCGTCCCTCCCTGTCACGGTTTCAAGGTGCGCCGAAAAAGGGCGCGGTGCGGTCAGTCTAGCCACCGCCGGGAGGTTTATCGGAACTGCCCCGGAAATCCTGGAGAGAATTGATTCCGGGCGATTGCTCAGCCTAAGGGGCTCGGGCGACGTCCTGGTGGTCGCTCAGCAGGTAGCCGAGTTGGAAGCGGCTGACGGCGCCGGCCCGGTCCATGATCTCGGCGATGTGCTTGCGGCAGGTCCGCAGCGACATGCCCAGCCTGCGGGCGATCACCTCGTCCTTCATGCCGTCGGCAAGCAGCTTGACGATGGCGTCCTTGACCTCGTCCGGCATGCCGGCGCCACGACGGACCGGAGTGTAGGGGCTCGCCAGGGACCAGGCGTTGTCGAACGCCCGGCATAGGAACGCGACAGTGGAGGGTTCCCGGACGACGACCGCTCCGGTGGGGATGTCCGCGCAGGGTATGAAGACGATGGTGCGGTCGAAGGCGACCATCTTTCCGAAGAGCTGGGGGAGCGTACGGACCTGGCCGCCGGCCTCCGCGATCCGGCGGACGTACTCCTGCGTCTGCGCGTCGGCGCGCGCGGTGTGCTGGTAGAGGGTGCGTTGGCGCACACCGCGGCCGGGGATCGTCAGGTCGCGGGCGACCGCTCTGTCCATCAGGTCCTGGGCGCGCCCACCACAGGGCTGGCAGGTGAGCACCTCGTGCTTGCAGTGCGCGCTCCAGTGCTCGATCAGCGCCATGACGGTGTCCAGCCGCTCCTCGACGGTCAGCTGGGTGATCGCCTGCTGCTGGAGGCGATCCTGGGCGTACAGCGGTGCGAGCGAGGTCAGCTGGCTGCACAGCCGCTCGGCCTCGGTGAGCTGGTGGCGAAGCCGGGTCGTGTGCGGGGTGACCAGCCCCGTGGCGGCCGCCTCGGGACTGAGCGGTACCAGGACGCCATCGTCGGACCCGGGGAGGGGGCGCAGCAGGTGCAGCATGACCAGGTCCTCGACGTGGCGCACCACCTCGTGGTCGGTCAGGTTCAGTTGCGACGCGGCCTGGGGGATATCGCTCAGCCGCCCGACTCGCACCACCCACCGGTACAGGCGGACCGCATCCGCGTCCAGCCCGCCCGGCACCGCCCATTGCGATCTGAGTGTGACCGAGATGGAATCCTGCATATTCGGGTCCCCCGTTTCTGCGGCGGTGTGGCGAAGTGGTGCAGTGCTCGATCTCGGGCCGATGGCGAGCATTTCGGCAGTCGAGCCGGCGAGCCCCGGGATTCGAGGTCCGCCCGAGGGCCGTCCTGAACGGCGTGGGCAGGGGCCGCGAGTCTGGCCGCGCGGGGCTGGCTCGCAGAGAAGCGTGCGGGGATGTTCAGCGTGCTCGCCGGGCGAGTTGGCGGCTCATGACCATGTTCGTGACCACTGTCCACTCCGGGCTGTCGGTCCGGTGGTGGGCGACTTTCGAAGATGCTCGTCACCGTGGTTGGAGTACCGCCTCGATCAGGTGTGGTCCGGGCTCGGACAATGAATTGCGAAACTGCGCGCCGAGCTCCTGCGTAGTAGTGGCCCGGGTCGCGGGTACTCCCATTCCGGCGGCCAGTGCCACGAAGTCGAGGTCGGGTTGGGACAGATCGATCAGTTGCCTTGCGGTGCCTGTGGCAGACGCGCCCACCCGCTTCAGTTCGGCGCGCAGAATCGCGTACGAGCGGTTGTTCAACACGACCGTTGTGATGTCTAGTTGCTCGCGGGCATGGGTCCAGAGTGCGGAGAGGGTGTACATCGCGCTGCCATCGGCTTCCAGGCAGATGACCGGTCGCTGCGGGCAGGCGATGGCGGCTCCGGCGGCGAGCGGCAGCCCCTGCCCGATGGACAGGCCGGTCAGGCCGAGATAATCGTGGGCCGGTGCTCCCGCGAGGGCGGCGGGCAGGGTGGCCATGCCGGAGGTTATTGATTCGTCGCAGACGATCGCCTCTTCCGGCAGCAGGGCACCGACTACGTGGGCCCAGTTGTCTACGGTCAGCAGCCCGGCCGATATCACCGATGGATGTGGCGTTGCGAGGACCGGCTGCGCGCCTTCGGCGACCAGTTCGGCGAGACGGGCCAGCGCGGCCGCCACGTCTTCGCCCGGACCGGCCAGACTATGCACTCTGGCACCGGAGGGGGTCAGCCGTCCGTTCCGGCCCGGATAGCCGAAGGAGGTGACGGGTTCTCGCGACCCGGCCAGCACCAGGTGCCGGGTTCCGCGCAGTTGCGCCGCCACATCCTCCTCGCGGTAGCCCAGTCGCCGCAGTTGGGGGATCCCTGCTCCCGAACGCAGTCGAGAAGGCCACGTGGGGCAGAACACCCGCGCGCCGGTGGCCCGCTCGATCCGGCTGGCCGCGCGCACTGCGGGTTCGGCGAGCGCTGGTCCGTCGAGCAGGATCACGACGGGTTCGGCCGACTTCAATGCCTGGGCAACCGAGGCGATCGCCTCATCCGATACGGCGGCGGCACGGGCGGCCGGCAGCGGCGGACCGGGATGGCCGCCGGCGGACCAGGACACGTCGGCCGGTACCACCAGAGTGGCGATCGCCCCTGAGGTCCCGGTCCAGTCCGTTGAATCGGGGTCCGTGCCATGGGGAGTGAGCGTCGCTGCCGCCGCGGCTACGGCATCCGCACCGACCTCGGCCGCCGAGGCGGATCGACGCAGCCAACTCGAGACGGTACCGGCCAGGGAGTCGATGTCCGAGTCCAGCGGTGAATCGAGCTGCTTGTGGCCAGTGGCGTGGTCGCCGACGATGTTGACCACCCGGGTGCCGGCCCGGCGGGCGTTGTGCAGGTTCGCGATCCCGTTGGCGAGCCCCGGCCCCAAGTGCAGCAGGGTGGCCGCCGGTCGGCCGGTCATCCGGCCGTACCCATCGGCAGCGCCGGTGGCGACGCCCTCGAAGAGGCACAGCACGGCGCGCATCTGCGGGAAGGCGTCAAGCGCGGCCACAAAGTGCATCTCCGACGTCCCCGGGTTGGCGAAACACACCTCCACGCCGCTGTCGAGCAGGCTGCGCACAAGCGCTTGGGCGCCGGTCATCTCACCATCGTTCATGGTAAATATCCTTCGCTCTATGGATCGAACGGTGACGCCAAGATCTCCACACGACCGCCCGCAGTACGAGCCCGCAGGTTTCTACGAGCAGGTGCCGCTTCCGGCCCCGCCGCGCTTGCCCGCGTCGAAGCCGATCGCCTGGCCGCCTTGGTGGCTGCGAGCCGACTACGAGTCGAGCACGGCCGCCGTCCGAACCCTGCCGCGAAGTGAGTCGTGCACCCGGTCCCACGTGCCGTCCGCCGCCCGGGCACGGAACCGGCCGTCCTCGGTGATCGGGCAGCTGCCGACTGCGATCAGGCGCGGGCGGCCGGCCAGTGGCGCGATCCGTGGTTTGGTCAGGTAGTCGTTCCACGCGTGGGTGGGGGTCTGGAAGGAGGCCGCGGTCCATGCCTTGCCGAGGGCGACATCAGCGGTGTGGAAGGGCGCGCCGTCGGTGCGGTCGAACGCCTTCAGGTGTCCGCCCGTGTCGGTGATGGCGACGGCGGCCGGGAAACCGATCCCCGTGTGCGCCGCCGCGATGAGCGCGCCGGCGGCGGCCTCGGGGACTGGGCGTCGTTGGTGACGCTGCAGCGACCGGGGCCGGGTCACCGCAGCGGTGAGGCCGGTGTGGGGGTGACGCGGGTGACGACGGTCTTCTCGGGGATCAGAAGCCCGTCGACGATCGGGCCGATCTCGTTCTTCCAGCGGTCGCTGTCGTAGACCGCCGCGCACAGGGCCTCGCTCCGGGCCTCGTCCTCGAACCGACGAATCCAGACGTAGCCGTCCTCGTTCTGGTCATCGATGAAGGAGGCGGTCACATCCATGCCCAGCGAGGCCTGGAACGGGATGACCACGTCCTCCATGTAGCGCACCCACTCCTCGCGGCGGCCCGGCTGAGCCTGGTAACAGCGGAGCTCGTAGTACATCGCTTTACTCCAGAGGGCTTGCTGGGATGGTCAGTTTGTGACGGTCAGGACGAGCTTGCCGCGGGTGCGGCCGGCCTCGCCGCGAGCATGAGCCGAGCCGGCCTGCTCCAGCGGAAAGGTCTCCTCCACCTCGACGGCGACCTCACCGGCGTCGAGTAGCCCGGCGATCGCCGTCAGTGCCGCACCGTCCGGCTCAACCAGGAACGGGGTGACCCGCACCCCGGCCGCCTCGGCGGCCTGCGCAAGCTCCGGGGAGACGCCGGCCGGGATCGCGACCAGCAGGCCGCCGGGACGCAGCACCTTCAGCGACCGGGTGCTGGTGCTGTCGTGGGCGTCGCCCACCAGGTCGATGACGACGTCGACGTCCTTGATGGCGTCCTCGAAGCGCGTGGTGGTGTAGTCGATGCTCTCGTTCGCGCCGATTCCCTTGAGCCAGGGGTGGCGGGCGGCGCTGGCGGTGGCGATCACGTGGGCGCCCAGGTGGCGAGCAAACTGGACCGCGAAGTGGCCGACCCCGCCGGCAGCGGCGGTGACCAGGACGCGCTGGCCGGCGTGCACGTCGGCGGTGTCGACGACGGCTTGCCAGGCGGTCAGCGCCGCCAGCGGCACGGCGGCGGCGTGCACGTGGTCGAGGGTGGCGGGCTTGCGGGCGAACTGCCGGGCCGGCGCGGTCACGTACTCGGAGTAGGCGTTGGCGACGCGCGGGAACCACGGCATGCCGTACACCTCGTCGCCGACTTTCAGCGTGGTCACGCCGAAGCCGACCTCCTCCACCACCCCGGACACGTCCCAGCCCAGGGTGAACGGCGGATCACCCAGCACGCCCGCCATGCCCGCCCCGCCGCGGGTCTTCCAGTCCACCGGGTTGATACCGGCGGCGTGCACCCGCACCAGCACCTCCGTGGGCAGCGCCTCGGGGGGGGGGCACCTCCTGGACCCGAAGCACTTCCGGGCCGCCGAAGGCGTCCTGAACCACCGCGCGCATTGTCATGTTCTGCTTAACCATGGGGCGTTCCCTCTCATCACCTGGTGCGGAGGCATTCTGGCGGCCTCCGTGTTGACGGGAATGAAGCTAGGTCCGGGGGCGTAGTTACCCGCAAGAGGATCTACTTCCATTCGGGAAGCATGCAGATGAGGAGCGCTCCCATGCCCTTGGACTGCCCGACGGGCCGACACAAGCACCACGACGTCTACGCCGCGCAGTGTCCCTGCCGGGCGTTCCTGGATCTGCTGGCCAACAAGTGGACCACGCTGGCCGTCGGCGCGCTGGAGGAAGGTCCCCAGCGTTTCGGCGCGCTGCATCGCCGGCTCCAGGGCGTCAGTCCCAAGACGCTGACCCAGACCCTGCGCCGCTTGGAGGACTTCGGCCTGGTCGACCGCACCGTCTACCCGGAGGTCCCCCTTCACGTCGTGTACGAGCTCACCGCCCTCGGGAAGAGCGCCGCCATCCCGCTGAACCTTCTGCGGACCTGGGTGGAGGAGAACATCGACTCGACCGGTGTCGCCGACATCGAGCCGGGTCAGTGAACGGCGGGACGCTCGCTTGCACTTCCATCGAAAACGTATCCATCGCTCTCGGCAGGACAACGGCTTCTTATCCCAGTACTCGCCCGAGGAAGCCGCGCAGGTAGCCGGCGACGACGTCCAGGTGGCTCTCCAGGAGGAAGTGGCCGCCGTCGATCAGGTGCACCTCCGCGTCCTTGGCGTCGCGGGTGAAGGCCTGTGCGCCGGCCGGGCCGAAGATCTCGTCGTTGCGGCCCCACACGGCGAGCACCGGGACGCCGCTGGTGCGCAGGAACTCGTGCAGCGGCGGGTAGAGGGGCCGGTTGTTCCGGTAGTCGCGGAACAGTGCCAGCTGTATCTCGTCGTTGCCCTCGCGGGAGACGAGGGCGGCGTCGTGCTCCCAGGTGTCCGGGCTGACCAGGCTCGGGTCGGGCACGCCGTGCACGTACTGCCAGCGGATGGCGTCGATGCCGAGCGCGGCGCGGACGGCGGGTTCGGTGTCGGGGCCGGGGTTCGCCCCGTAGGCCCAGAGGTCATTCCAGAACGAGTCGACGAACCCGTCCTCGTAGCCGTTGCCGTTCTGGGTGACGACGGCGGTGATCCGTTCGGGATGCGCGAGCGCGAGGCGCCAGCCGATGGGGGCGCCGTAGTCCTGGACGTAGAGGGCGTAGCGGTCCACGCCCAGCTGGTCGAGCAGTCCGGAGGTGAGTGCGGCGAGGGCGTCGAAGGTGTAGGTGAACTCCTCGGCGGAAGGGGCGTCCGAGTGGCCGAAGCCGAGGTGGTCCGGGGCGATGACGTGGTAGCGGTCGGCCAGCAGCGGGATGAGCTCGCGGAACATGAACGAGCTGGTCGGGTAGCCGTGCAGCAGCAAGATTGCGGGGGCGTCGGCGGGACCGGCTTCGCGGTAGAAGATCTCGTGCCCGTCGACGGTGGCGGTCCGATGGTGCACCGAGTGCATGTGTAACCCCTTTGTTCATTTGATCCGGTTAGGTGTTCATCATGCAAGCGCCAGGTGGGCTAACCTGTCAAATGACTTGATCCGGTTAGAAGGAGGATGGCATCCGATGGACGCGCTACTGGACCTGCTCAACAGCAGGCCGCTGGTCGAGGGCGAGGAGCGGGACGCCCTCGGCGACCCGGCCGCAGGCAGGCGCTGGGCGCGGGAGCACGGCGGCGATGGCAGCTCCGTGGAACTCGCGCTGCTGCGCGAGACGCGGGACGTCCTGCAGGACGTCGTGTGCGGGCGGCGCCCGCACACCGCGCTGGCCCCGCTGCTCGAAGGGGTCCACCAGATTCCGGAGATCACTTCGGACGGCCTCCAGTGGACCGTCAAGACTCCTTCGCACGCCCGGCTGGCCGTGGAGGCAGTCCTAGCCTGGGCCGCCACCGAGGAGCGGATGCCCGGCCGGCTGCGTCCCTGCGCGAACGGCGAGTGCCGGCTGTTCCTGCTCGACCGCAGCCGCGCCAACCGGGCCCGCTGGTGTTCGATGGCGGTCTGCGGCAACCGCGAGAAGGCACGCCGCCACTACGAGCGCACCCGCTGACCCACGTCGGGGTTCCGGCGGGAACCGGACGGGACGTCGGATTTTCTGTCAGGTCCTCCAGGGTAGGACCGGCCGCGGCTGTCGTGAGTCGCCGCGGATCCCGGAGAGCGGCAGGGGGGACGTTCCCAGGGCGGTCCCCGGGGCGGGTCCGGCAACAGCAGCACACTCACCCACTCGGCCGGCGAAGCCCGCGACCTGGACAAGGAACTCGACCAGGACAACATCTTCCCCGGGATCCAGTCACCCGCCGTGGACGGCCAGACCCCGGACTCCGTTCCGGGCTTCCACATCGAAGCGGACCACTTCGCCTGGTTCCAGCACGCCCTCGCCCGCACCGGAGCGGCGGGCCTGACAGCCTTCGCCGGCGACGCGGCTGCCACGGTTCCGTACCTCACCGGCCGGCAGGGCCGCAAGCGGTACGAAGGCATCTCGCACGCCGCGATCGGAAGCGTCCAAGACGCGGACCACGAACTCCTTGGCATCCCGTTCGTCGGCACCGACCACGTCCTGCGCCTCAACCGCACCCGGGTGGAGGCCTTCTCGGGCGTGGCCGAGGACCTTTTCGAGCACCTCGTCGAGCGCCGCCTCGCCCACTATCGCGAGGAGGCCCACGCCCGCCGTTCCTCGTGGCCGACCGCGACCTGGGACGACGACTCGGACGGCCCCGTCTCCATCCACCCGGACGGATCCGTCCTCGCCCTGCGCGTGCTCCCGGAACGGGACTGCCGGCGGTGCAGCGGACCTGCCTGATCCGAACCCCTGCTTTTCGGAACCGCGCGGGCCTGTCGAGGCAGAGGCCCGCGCGGCGGGCGCCGCTCCCAGGCCCGATACCGTTTGTAGGCGTGTTAACTTCTCGGATCATGAAGGCGGAACCGGGCTGATGGTCGCCGTCCTGAGCGCGACGGTATCTCCTTGGAGGCCCGCTCAGCCGGGTAGCCGACGGCGGCGAGTTCGCCGGCCACCTCCATGTGGGGGCGGGTGATGCGCGCTCGAAGGTGCCCGGGCGGCGTGTGCGGAGTCCCAGGGCGCGACAATGCCGGTTGCCTGGCCCTACAGTCAGGGCACCACGAAGGCGACACTATGTTTCGCCCGGGTGACCGCCACGTACAGCTTCTCGCGGCTGCCGGCTTCAGCAGGGTTGCGAGTCCGCAAGTATTTGATCATGGGCTTGGTAGGGAAGAGCAGGATGCGTTCGAAGGTGCTTCCCTTCGACAACCCGATGTTCATCGCGGCCAGCCCGAGCGTGTTGGCGCGCTTGTCGTAGCGCAGTACCGTCGGTGAGTACCGGCGGGCATACTCGTGTACTTCGTGGGGCTTGATCTCGAAGACCCCGTCGTGGTCGGTGGTCTCGGTGTTCTTTGAGACCGTCGGTTCGAGCTCGGGGAACAGGCCGTCGGCGAAGTCGCAGATCAGCTGGTTGCAGCGGTAGCTCTCGGAGCGTGTCTCCAGGGTGCAGTAGTCGGCCCGTTTCCTCAGCCAATCGACTATGCCGCCGCCCTTGTACGCCCTGTTCTTGGCCGAGTTGTTGGTCGCATAGGTGAACTGCCGGGGGTCGCCCACCAGGGTGATGCCGATAGGCGACCGGAACAGCAGGTCCAGTAGTTCGAGGTCGTGGCCGACAAGGTCCTGGATCTCGTCGATGTAGATGTGATCGAACATGGCCGCGAGGCGTGCTACGACCTTGCCGCGGGTGGCGGTGTTCGCTCGGACGGCGAAGTCCGAAAGGCCGTCACGGAACATGTCGTGGTGGCGGTCCATGTAGAACTGCTGCGCTTTGGCCCGCGGTGCGTACCTGGGGCGGGCCGCCACGAAGTCCAGTCCGCGGATCAGTCCCACTTCGTCGAGGACGGCTGCCTGGTAGGGCCGGGCGCACTCGTTGAGCAGGAAGGTGAACCAGCCCATTGCGGTGACGTGGACGGGCAGAGTGCCTGCCGCGGTGCTGAGTCGCTCGGTGATCTGGCCCAGGTTCTCGGTGGTGTATGTCGTCACCAGGACGCGCTTCGTCCGGTCTGCCAGGACGCTGTCCACGATCTGCTGGGTCTTGCGCGATCCGGCGGCCGCGATCACTGCGAGGTTGTCAGGCGACGGCGTCACGGATGTACTCCGGCATGGTGATGGTTTCGCCGTCGAAGATGGCCAGGGCCACCGTCGTCTTCTTGTTCTTCATGTAGTCCAGCAGCTCCTGCGAGCTGCTGAAGGTCGTCCCGAGCACTCGGTTCAGCAGGACGAGGTTGTTGGCGTTGAGGAGTTGCGGTTCCAATGTCTTGAAAGCCTTGTCCTCGCCGACACAGATCTTGATGTTCGGTTTGCTCGTGTACGCGGCGTACTTCCCCCGCACGGCGGCCGCGTCCTTGCCGTCGTTGTCGGTCACCACCGCCACCTGGTTCCGGGGTAGGAGCGTGGCGATGTCCAGGAACCGCTTGAACGACAGACCCCGGATGTTGATGACGTCGACGCCGTCCTCGCTCGGCAGGCAGCCGTGCCGGTCCAGGTAGGCGCGCTGGACCACCAATTCGTCGGACGGCCCCTCCACCAGGATCGACCGGCGGGCGAGGACCACGCGCAGGGTGTCGTAGCCGGAGAGCTTCCTGAAGTAGTCCCGGGTGTCTGAGGACAGCTGGTCGAGCCGGAACCCGCCGTCGGCCGTCAGTAGGACCAGGTTGTCCAGGCCCAGTTTGTTCAGGACGAACGAGCTGTGGGTCGTGATGAAGACCTGCTTGCCGGCGCACTTGTCGCCGATCTTCTTCACCAGCCTGCCGAGGTTCGGGAAGGACAGGTGGTTCTCCGGCTCCTCGACGAGCAGGATGTGGGCGTCAGTGACCTGTTTGTTGAGTGCGAGCAGGATCTTCAGTGTGCTCTGCTCGCCCTTGCCCACGTACTGGAACGGCAATTCGTCCAGGTGCGGGACCAGACTGTTCTCCCAACTGGCCCTGTGCGACAGGTCGATGCCGAGAGTCAGCTCCCGATCGCTGACCTCCCGCGGAGCGCCCCGCAGCTCCTCGTTGATCTTGCGGATCGCGTCGTCGTTGGTGAACTCCTGCTGCAGGTTGCGGTACGCCCGGGTGAGGCCGACCCGCTGACCGGCTTCCAGGTTCTGGCTGATGATGCGGTTGAGGTAGTAGTCGACGCCGCTCTGGAGTTGGATGTTCGAAGCATCGATCAAGGACGCGGTGGCCGGCACGCTGCGGAAGGTGATGCCGTTTCCTGAGAACCCCAGCCAGTCCACCCGGTAGTACTCGGTGGGAATCAGTTGCACTTGGCTGGGGTCCTTGATGAACTCCTCGTACTCCGGGGCGAAGTCGGGGTTCAGGTAGGCCCGGATGCGGACCCCGGCATGGTCAGCCTTGCGCAGGTTGTTCGTGCCTCGGAGCGCTGCGGACTCGGGTGTGTCCGCGAGGAAGAGGTCGATGATGATCTCCGGTGGCCGGGCATCGACGGCGCCGTTCCGGAGCGCGTGGAGGTAGTCCTTCACTGCCCCCTGGTGGAACAGGAAGGGCGACAGTTCCTGCGAGAAGACCCGGCCTCGGAGTCGACCGGTCAGAGCGAGCCCGATGGCTTCCAGGATCGTTGACTTACCAGCGTCGTTGTCGCCCACGAGGATGTTCACCGTGGGATCGAACCCGAGCTCGAAGCTGCGAAATGCCCGGAAGTTGCGGATCGAGATACCGGTAAGCAAGCAGGCACCCCTCGCCCTTGATTGACGCAGACATGCTCGAAACTCGTGCAGGCCTGCAGAATCGTCCAAGCATGCCGCATCGTCAATCTGCTCGTATGAGTTTCGTTCGGAATTTCTTATCGCCTTTTTGTTCGAATAACTTATTGGTGCCCCTGTTGGCACCAGGGCATGGCGACTACCCGTTGGCACAGCCTCGTGCAGAGGCTGGTCCCACAAGACCGGATCGGGCAGAGCGTAGATCCGTCCATGAGTCTCATCCCGGTCGGCCTGCAGCGGCTGCTCCCGATCCCGATGGGATTGAGGAGCAGCAGGAGGTCGAAGGCGGTCGCCGCTCTACGGCCTACCGAGCCCGTCGATCTCGCGGCGACGAGGAGCAGGAGCCGGACGACGCGCGACGCTGGATTGGCTTCTCTTCGGAGCGAGCGTGCCGGGGTACCACGGACGCGCTCCGTTGTGGTGCGGTTCGCCCGGAACACGCGCTCGCGGGGCCGGTGTCCGTGCTCCCGGATATGCTCACCGGTCGAGACTGATAGGGGAGTTACGTGCGCGACTCTGTGCTGACTGCTGACGTTCCGCTCGGCCCGTTCGACGGCCACCTCGTCCCTGTCTTCGCGGCGAAGGGCAAAGCCTCCAAGCTGCACGCACACCTGCGATGCCCCCGGCTTCGCGCGGACGGAGCGGCGGCCTCCGAAGCGCCGCTGAACGCCGCGACCATCGCCCGGATGTGCTCCGCCTGCGCACATCACGGGGACTGGAACCGTCCGGACAGCGGCGTCGGACTCTTCCTGCGCGCGCTCGGCGGCTACCACGGGCTGCTCTCCCAACTGCAGGAGTACACGGAGGCGGATCCGGACGACGAGGTGACGCAGGAGGAAGCAGAAGGCGCCGCGGAGGTTCTGCGCGCCGAACCGGCTTCCGAGGAGGACGAGACCTACGACGAGGACAGCAATGCCCGCGACGACGCGGAGCGCCTCCGGGATCTGGTCCTGTCCAGGTGGCGTGACGCCGCGGACAGCCTTCACCTTGCCGAGAGCGTCGTCGCGAGGTTTCCCTGGCTCGCCGACTGGGCTCGGCCGAAGGTGGCACTGAAGGAGGAGTACCTCCAGGCGCTGCGCGAACGAGCGGGACTGTTCGTCGATGCGGCCGCACTGGTGGAAGCAGCAGCGGCCGCGAGCCTGGAAATGCCGGAACTCCCCACGGATGACGATGCGTTCAGCGCCATCGGCGACCGCAAGGAGATCGCCGGCCGGCTGCGATCGATGTGGTCGCGCTGGCAGGGGACAGCGGCGGACGCATGGGGACTGCCGGGCGACCACCTGGTCACGTATCAGGCCATCGGGGGAATTAATTCACGGCGCAAGGGGTACGGCGAAGCCTGCCGTGCGGCAGGCCGGCTGCTGGCTTCCTGGGAGGAGGAGGCACGCCGGGTCGCCCATATCTCGGACCCGGGCGTGATGATGACGCTGACCGCACACCTGCAGGAACCCCGGGATGAGAACCCCTATTCACAGCAGGGAGAGCGGACGCTGCTGGGCGGCCTCGACAACTGGACGATCGGCGTCCTGCTCACCTTCCTGACCAGCGCCGACTGGGGCCAGCGCAGGCTCACTCTCCGCGCACCCCAGCTGGTCGTCGACCAACTCCTGGCCCGCACCGCGCTCGTGCGGTGCGCGCCCGAGCCTCCCGGCGCCCCGACGGCTGCCGACGAAGCGAGTGCCCTGGGCCCGGGGGTGTTCGACGACAGCCCGGTGCACCGGCGCCGCCCCCTCACCGCGGAGCACCTGCGGCTGCTCAGCACCGCGCCCCGCGCCGAGGACCAGCTGTACACCGTGTTCTCCACTGACGCCGGAACGGAGGTCCTGCCCTTCAAGGAACTGGAGCGGCGTGCGGCCCGTGGCTGGCAAGGCGTCCTCGTCGCCAGCTCCGCCGACCTGCCCGCGGCACTGATCGAGCCCTGGTCCCAGGCGATCGGCCATCCGCCCCAGGAGCCCTCCGCCATGTGGCGGGAACGGATGCGCGAGGCCGACGATCCGCTGTTCGGCGAGCGGCTGGGCCTGGCCGTCGGCGCCGAGCACGCCGCCTGGCTCGTCTTCGGCGACAAACCCTGGGCGCGGGAGTCCAACCTGAGGCTGCTCGCGGTGGCCCGCGGCGTGCCCGACCTGCGCAGTCTGGACTCCGGAAATGACCGGGCCGGGCGTTCGCGCAGCCTTCCCAGCGCGGTGTGGCACGGACTCCTGGCCCACAGCCAGGACTTGGACCTCGAACCGTTCGAAGCACCCGACGACAGCACCTGGAGGCGCAGCGGGAGCGGTATCCCGTTGGGGGTCCTCGCGCAGGCCGAGGTCTACGCGGTCAACGCCGACCCCCGCTACCAGGGCAAGGGGCACTCGCCGTTCTGCTCCCATGTCCGCGAACGCGGTGTCATCGCAGATGACGACCTGCTCACCATCGCCGACCTGCTCGGTGACACGAAGTTCGACTGGTGCAGCAAATGTGGCGGCTATGCGATTCGTCGCCTGACGGACACCCAGCTCGCCCACTACCGTGCCGCCCACCGGCTCCACGACATCGCGCGGCAGCTGAACCCCGACTGGGGCGGGTACGATCCGGGCCGCCTCGGCCAGCTGGTGGAGCAGCTCCTGGAACTCGAGAAATGGGACCCCGCCGACGACGACCGCTCCTACAGCGAGGACTCTCGCCGGTGGCACCAGATCGTCCGGAAGCTGCTGCTCCGAGCCCGGCCCGCCCAAGCTGGCTAGCCCTGCACCCACCCTCGACCGACTGCCGCCCCAAGGCGTCCTGGCGATGCTGGCCTGCTTGCCTACGCCTGGAGTTTGGCGAGTTCGGCTGCGATGGTGTCGACTTCGGTGGCGAAGATACGGAGATCCGAGGCGAACTTCCGAACGCGGTCGGCATCGCGCAGGTAGCTGCTGTTCATGCCGGTATCGCCGAGGTCGATCCAGACACACGGGCCGCCGTCCTCGGGGTCGGCGAGGATGCCGGCCTTGAGAGCTGCGTGCTCGATGCCACCGCCGGGACAGTCGTTCTCCGGGAGAAGGACGCTGGGCTCCTCCGTTTTGGTGCGCACGGTCTCTGATGTGGCGGCGGTCGGCATTATGCAGTCTCCAGTATTCGAGGGTGGCGCGGGAGGGCAGCTGCCCTCCCGGGGGCGCTGGTCCGGTGCTGCTGCACCGGACCAGCGGGCGCCGTCCGCGGCTACCGCTATGCGGCGAGCGGCAGGTCGTCGTCGCCGCGGGGGAGGGCTCGGAGCCGGTTCGGTTCGGCCTGGTCGAGGGCTCGGGCGAGGGCATTGACGGCCTGATTGGCGGAGTCCTTGAAGAGGTGGCCGTAGAGGTTGATGGTGGTGGCCAGGGTGGAGTGGCGCAGGGTCTTGGAGACGTGCCCTTGCCGAGAACCTCATCCGCCCTGGTGAGAGTCGGTGAGAGGTGATTCACCGGAGGTCGACCGCGTTGCCGAGTCGGCGCTCTGGCGAGATTGGCGATTACTCCGGCATGATGATCAGCCGTGCTGCTGCGACTGGCCTATCTGGGTGTGACGAACGCGCTCGCGATTCTGCGACTGCTGCCGATGAGCGACCGCGAGAAGGACGTGGAGATCCTCGCGCTGCGCCATCAGATCACCGTACTGGAGCGGCAGCTGAGCGGGCAGCGCATACGGTTCCACGCGGTGGACCGGGCCTTTCTGGGAGCTCTGCTGCACCGGATGCCGACGCACGCGCTGCGCCGGATGCGCTTGCTGGTACGGCCGGACACCATTCTTCGATGGCACCGCGACCTGGTCGCCCGCCGTCACGCTGCCCGGTCCCGTCCGAAGCGCGGCGGCCGACCGCGTACCCTGCGCTCGGTCCGCGCCTTGGTTCTGCGCCTGGCCGCAGAGAATCCGGGATGGGGGTACCGCCGCCTACACGGTGAACTGCTCGTCCTCGGCGTCAAGGTGGCCGCATCCACGGTTTGGGAGATCCTCAAGGAGGTCGGCATCCCGCCGTCACCCGAGCGCACCTCCACCACCTGGGCCAACTTCCTGCGCTCCCAGGCCGACGCCCTCCTGGCGTGTGACTTCTTCGAGACGATCCCCCTGTCCGGGGCACGCTTGTACGTCTTCGCGGTGATCGAGCACGCCAACCGGCGGATCCGGGTCCTGGGCGCGACCGCGCATCCAACCACGTCCTGGGTGACGCAGACGGCGAAGAACCTGGTCATGGACCTCGAGGACGCCGGCTGCCGGGTCCGCTACATGATCCGGGACCGGGACGGGAAGTTCCCCGACCTCTTCGACGCCGTCCTGCAGGACGCGGGCATCGAGGTCGTGCTCAGCGGCGTCCGGATCCCGAGAATGAACTCCATCATGGAAAGGTGGGTGCAGACCTGCCGGCGAGAACTGCTGGATCGCACCCTGATCTGGGACCAGCGCCACCTCATGCAGGCTCTACGCGAGTTCGAGAGGTTCTACAACCAGCACCGGCCGCACCAGGGCATCGCGAACGCCCGGCCCCTCCGCGCCCTTCCCGCACCGATCGACAACCCAGAGCAGATCGCCCACCTCGACATACGAAGGCGCGACCGACTCGGCGGCCTACTCCACGAGTACCAACATGCCGCTTGACCAGGCCGGATGAGGTTTTCGGCAAGGGCAGCGCTGCCCACCTTCGGGAACGCGAAGCAGATCCGTGCAGGCGGCGAGTTGCCTTCGCTGATCCAGGTCAGGGCGGTGGTGCCGGAGACGTCACGCGATCAAGGAGCCCTGTCGGAACCAATTCGGCAGGGCTCCTTGGAATATTTGCTGCTACAGCATGGGTGATGGGAAATTGCCACAATTAATAAAGTGACCCCTTTGCCCATGACCCCCAAGGGGGGGATTTGGCGTATTTGATTACACCAAAAGGTTGAATTGAATTAATTTCTGATTCGACCCTCCAGTCTCTGATGAACGCTCGGAGTTTTTGGCGCGATTCGCTGACTTACTCTCCTCGAGTCTGTCTCTTGAGTGCCGCGACCATCCGGCTGGCAGTCTGTCGTGTCCATTGGGTCGCCCATCGCGACGTCGATGTCTCGCGCAGGAGGTCGATGTGATCTTCGCGGGGCTGCCTTTCGGTCAGCCAGTGAGTCGCACGTTCGGCCCAGTGCTGATTTCGAGTTCGCAAGCCTAGGGCAATGATGTCGTCGATTGGCACCTTGGCGGCAAGGTAGTCCGCAGACAGTCCATGCAGATGGGCCGCCTCGCGTAGGCGCTCCCAGAAAACGGTCTCGCCCAACTCCAGGACCGTGAGCCATGGCTGAGGAAGTGCCATGTCTGCATTCGAGAGAACAATGTTTCCCTGTGTCCGCCCGAGGATCCACTGGCTCTCTCGGTCGATGCCAAGCCAGATGCCAGAGTCACTGATTTTGATCAGCGGTAGCCACTCGAAGCTTCTATCGTTGTGCTTTGTGGAAATCCAGTGCGCATTGCTGACTCGACCAAGCTCGGCTTGGAATTCCTGAGCCATGTAGTACCTCCCGTAGCGAGATGGGGAATCGGCGGGCGACGCGGCACCGTGCCGCGCCGCCCGCTCCTTCAGATTTAATTTACCCACCCCATGGCGTGTGTGTCACATCAAGGCCATTCCCCTGCATGAAATTGACGAATTGCGATCGTATTTCTGGGGTCCATTGGTGGCCATAATGCCCGGACCACTCGTCAGTGAGGAATTCACCATTTGGGCCGCGCTGTATTCGCCCTCCAACGATGGTGTCAGGGCTTCCGCCGATTGCCCCACGCAAGCCATCGTGTCCGGCAATCCCCTGGTTGGCGCCGGTTGCAAACCGGCCTGTAGTGGGGTCGAATACGAAGTCCCGTGCCTCGGATGGGAAGAAGCCGTTCTTGAGCGCGTTGATCGACTTGACGCGATCACTCACCTCAATCACGCCGGATACTGGGCCGCTGCCCTTCATTAGATCGCCACTACATTTGCCGTTGCAAGCGAGCATGCGCGCGGCTGTGGTGACTCCTGCGCCAGCGAGGGCAGTGCTTCCTGCGGCGGCTTCACCCGACGCTACATCAGCGATGGCCGCGCTGCAGGCAATGATCGCTGCGAGGCAGGTTGGGGCTGCCGTGGCGGCTACAGGAGCGGCGACAATCGCGAGGCTGACGATCGCGATCGCACCGACAAGGATCTTCTGCCAGGTCTCCAGCGGGCCTCTGTCGATCTTCATGTAGGTCGACGGGTAGTTCGGGTTGCCCTTGGGTTCGTCTCGGTGGCAGCCGGGCCCTTCCCACGATCCCATGGCGTAGTAGCAATGGTTGTCAGGCTTCGGTGGCTTCGGTCGTGCGGTCCTGTCTTGGGCGATGACGGATCGAGAGGGGTCCTTGAAGTTGATGTACTGGGTGGTGGTGATGATCTCTGTGTCTGTCACCTGTCCGGCAATATTGGCGTATACCCAGTTGCCAGGGCCACCGCCCCAGATATCGACGCTGCCGTCGACATTGCGACAGTCGCCGTCACACTTGCCTGGTGGACGCAGCCCGCTTGGGTCGCTGAGGTTGACCGGGTTGTTGTTGCTGTAGGCGTAGGCGTTCCACTGTTGTGGGCTGGTCTGGTCGAGGATGGGATCGGGACTGATGAAGCGGCCGGTGGTGGGTTGGTACTGGCGGGCACCGAGGTTGGTGAGGTTGGTGGTGTCGTCCTTGCTGCCGCCGACGTAGCCCTTGGTACCGAGCCAGGTTCCGGGTGGAGGCTGGTTGCCGCGGGGGTTGCCGAAGGGGTCGCTGGTGCGGCGGGTGGTGGCGGAGGTGGCCAGGTCGATGCTGGTTGTGCCGGTGCCGTGGTGATCGGTGGCCTGGACGACGAAGGTTCCGGGTGCGGTGCCGGCGCCTTGGCGGACGATGGTGAGGCCTCCGGGTATGGGGTAGTAGCGGATGCCGCTCTGGCTCTTGGTCGCCGTGTTGACGGTGAGTTCGTCGGTGCCGAGGGTGATGGTGTTCCGGCCGGGGTTTCGGCGGATGAGTTGGTTGCCGTCGGCGTCGTAGAGGTAGGTGGTGGTGGTGTTGGGGACGCTCCACGTCTGCCCGGCCGGGACGGTGCTCGCGCAGGTGCCGAGGGCCAGGGCGGTGTTGATGGTGGTGACGTCGCCGGAGACGGCGAGGCAGAGGTTGGACACGGGGTTGTGGATGGTGCCGTCGGGGCGGGTGTTCCAGGTCTGTGCGGCGGAGTTGTCGCAGGCCTGGAGCTGGACGGCTGAGCCCGTGGTGGTGCCCATGGCCTGGACGCACTTGTCGAGGACCACGAGCTTGCTGTTGGCGACGGTGTAGAGCTGGCTGCCGCTGTTGTTGCAGGTGTTGATCTGCAGGTTGGTGCCGGTGGCGTTGCTGCCGCCGGCGGTGGCGATGCACGTGCCGCCGTTGCCGGTGATCTGGGCGGGGGCGGTGTAGGAGGCGAGCTTGCCTTCGCTGTTCCAGGTCAGTGCGGAGGTGCCGGTGCCGGGGACGCCGGCGCGGATGGCGGTGGTGTTGCCGGCCGCGTCGTACTGGGTGGCGCCGGAGGCGGTCGTGGTGGCGCCGGTCTTGACGGTGGCGCCGAGCAGGGCGTGGGCGCCGCCGGTGCCGCCACCGGTGTTGGCTGCGGTGGTCGGTGTGTTGACGGTTCCGGGGGCCGGGAACTGCTGGGTGGTGGTGACGTCCTTGGCGGGGTCACCGTACTGGTCGTGCTGGATGAGGGAGGTGCGGTTGCCCGTCAGGTCGTGGGTGTACTCCTGCCAGTAGGGGGTGCCGGCGCCGACGGTGGTCTTGGCAGGGGCGATAGCGCCGCTGGTGGGTGTGGTGTTGGTGCAGGCGCCCTGGTCGAGGGTCTTGTGCTGGAGCGGGTCGGGGGTGGTGATGCCGCCGGTGTCGGTCCAGGCGGTGATGAGGCGGCCGAGGTAGTCGTAGGTGAAGCACTGACGGTCGGTCGCGCTCGGGTTGTTGTCGGGGATGTCGGTGATCGAGGTGATCGCGCCGGCGGGGTTGTAGGTGTAGTTGGTCTGCTGGACCGCGCCGAGGGTGGAGGTCTGCTTGTCGAGGAACTGGCCGCGGACGCGGCCGGTGGCCTGGTCGTAGTCGCTGGTGGCGACGACCTGGCTGCCCCACGGGTTCACGGTCGAGCGCAGGGGCCTGCCGTAGGCGTCGTACTCGCTCTGGACGTCGTACGTGGTGGCACCGGCGTAGGAGAACATCTGGCCGTAGTCGTTGTACGAGAACGCCAGTCTGTCCTGGGGGAGACCGCCGGTGGCGGGCAGAGTGACCTGCTTGGGCTTGCCGGTGATCTGGTCGTAGGTGGTTGCGGTGGTGTAGGTGTACGTGCCGGAGTCCAGAGCGGCTTCGGTGCCGGGGATGGTCAGGGCGGTGCCCGTCGGGCGGTAGCCGTTGTCGTAGCCGGTGACGGCGGTGGTGTAGGCCTGGCCGCCGCCGTTGTTGCCGCCGATGTAGCGGGTGGAGGAGGAGGGCTTGCCCTTCATCACCGTGTCGAAGGTCCACCCGGCGAGCTGGGTGGCAGGGGTGGCCGTTCCCTGGTAGAGGCCGGTCTTCCGTCCGAGCAGGTCGTAGGTGTAGGTGAGGACCTGGCCCTTGGCGTCGGTAGAAGTCGACACGCGGGAGGCACTGTCGTACGTGCGGCTCGTCGTTCCAGTGTCCGGGTCAGTGGCGCTGGTCTGGCGCCCGCGCAGGTCGTAGGCGTAGGTCCAGGTGTTGCCCGCGGCGTCGGTCATGCCGGCGATCTGGCCTGCCGGTGTGTAGGTGCGTCGGGTGACGGCGGCGTCGGAGGCCTGTCCGGTGGCAGTGGTGGTGCGGTACTGCCACGCCTCGGTGGTGCGGCCGCGGGCGTCCGTCAGGATGGTGCTGGGCCAGGCACCTGGTGGAGGAACGATGTCGGTGCGGCCGGCGTCGGGGTAGGCGGTGGTGGTCTGGTTCTGCAGGACGCCCAGTGACCAGAACGCCGAGGCGACCGTCCGGCCGAGGCCGTCGAAGGTCAGGCGCGTTTGTGCTGGGATGTCGCTGCCCGGGGCGCTGACCAGCGTCGTCGAGGGGCCGGAAGCCTGGTTGTACCAGGGCGCACTGGACGCCCAGGCCCGGCCCTGGGAGTCGTACTGGGTGTCGGTGATGAGCCGGCCGGTGTAGCCGGGGCCGGCCGGTGTGGACTGGGTCTGGCGGGGACGGGCGAAGCCGTCCGACAGGGTGATCTCCCGTGCGTAGACGGGGGGATCGCTGTCGAAGGTGAGGGTGGACGTCGTGGTGGTCGAGGGGACGCCGGTGGTGTTGGAGACGTTGTAGCTGAACGTCAGGTTGGCGTTCGGATTAAGTGCCGGGGTGCGGCCGGGCGACCAGACCGCGGTCAGTCGGCCGAGGGCGTCGTAGGTCTCGGTGGCCGTCTTGCCGTTGGCGTCCTTGACCGTCAGCGGTAGGGATCGCCGGCTGTCGAAGCTGGTGACGGTGTCCCAGGTGCCGTTGGCAGCGCCCGGGATCGACGTGGATACGGTGACGATGGTGGGGAGTTCGCCGGCTGAGGGAGCCGCGTAGGACGTTGTGTTCGTGGCACCGTTCGGGTGCTGGGCGTCGGTGCTGTTCGGGTCGGTGATCGAGACGGTCCTGCCGTATGTGTCGAACGCTGCGGCGCTGACGGCGTTGAACACGGGTGCGCCGGTGCTGTCGTAGCGGTCGAGTACCTGCTTGGCCGTTTGGTCGGCCGTCGCGTCGGCTTGTTGGTAGGGCTTGCCGTCGTAGAAGATCCGTTGCCGGGAGACGGTGTTGCTCCCCGTGGCAGTGGTGGTGCAGGCAGCGTCTCCGGAGACAGTCAGGGTTTCGGCGATCTGATCGATGCGCTGAGGGTCTGGTCCGGTGGCGTAGGCGGTGCGGGTGCACAGGTCGGGCAGGCCGTCGGCCTGGTCGAGTGAGGTGATCGGTCGGTTGCCGTGGTTTTCGTCGCCGGTGATTGTTTTAGTGATGGCCCGCCAGGTGCCATCGGCCTTGCGAGTACGGCTGGTCGTGCTGCTGACTGTGGCCGGGTAGCGGGCGACGAGATCCGGAAGCCCGCTGCCGCGGGGCTGGGTCGCCGTAGTCGACTCCCGGCTCGGGCTATTGACTGTCTGAACCATCGTCTTGCCGGTTGTCAGATCAACTGTTTCGGTCTGCAGAATCTGCCCGGAGAGCCAGTCGACGTCGGTGACGCTGCGGCCGAGGGCGTCGGTGAGAGGGGGGACGGTGCGCTGGGTGCCGTTCTTGCGGATGTCGCCGTCCATGCCCGCCCGGTAGGTGGTGACGGTCCGGGTCTTGGGGCCGTCGTTGCCGCTGCCGACCGTCGCCGTCACCGTGGCGAACCCGCGGAAGTCGTTCCAGGTACGGGCCTTGGGGTCGGTGAACTGGCTGTCGTCACGGTGCCAGGCCGCAGGACCGTAGTCGTAGCTGGTGGATTTCGCGGGTGAGCCGGTGGCGAAGTCGTTCTCGGCGAGCGTGCGGACGGTGTAGTGGTTGAACCAGTCGAGGACCGGATCGGCGCCCGCGACGGAGCCGGGCACGGTCCAGCGCACCGGGAAGCAGGCGCGGGTGTTGTCGTCCTCGGCCGTCGGCATGACGTGGTTGACGCGGGAGCAGTCGCGGTCGTTGTAGTCGACGGTGAGCACGCCGCCGGTCTCGTTGCGGATCTGCTGGATGCGCGGCCGATTCATCCGCGGGGGTGCCGGTACGAGGTCCGATCCGTCGACCCGGTTCGCCAGCATGACCGCCGTGAACGACACCGCGGGCGTGCTGACGTTCGGCGTGGCGGTCTTGCCGGTGCGCTGAACGGAGTCGAGCCACAGGACGCGCTGGCTGAGGGCGTCTTTAGGGTCGCTGGTGACGTCCATGGGATCGAGGAAGGAGTGCTTCAGGTCGTAGGAGTCGACGTCCTGCCAGGCGTTGTTGACCCGCACCTGGGTTGCGATCGAGGTCAGCCGCTTGGTGGTGAAGTACGTCGGACTCGGAACCGTGCACGTGCCGGTGTCCTTGCACTCCTGGTCCACCGGTACGTCCGGCCAGTTGTTCTTGTTCGCTACCGTGCGGTTCGCCGGGTCGCAGACGGACCCGGTGGCGAGGCAGCGCTCGGCGGTGGTGAAGGTGATCCGGGCTGCGGGCTGGAGTGTGCCCTTCGCCGCGACCTGGTCGGCGAGGCGCTGGCCGTAGTCGATGCGCGCGAGCGTGTTCGCCCGGGTGTACGGCGTCAGTGTTCCGTTGCCGTTGCTCTGGCCTGCACCGCGGGAGTAGTAGTTCTTCTCCGGTGCCCAGGTGTAGGTGATCAGGTTCCCGTGGGCGTCCACGACGTAGTCGAGGGACAGGCGCTGCCACATCTGGCACCAGGAGGCCTTGCCCTTGGCGGCGTCGTAGCACGGGTCGCCGCTGTTGGGGGCGTAGACCGGCACGGTGGAGGCGGACTGGGTGGCAGGGTCGCTCCTGTCGCCTCCAGGCAGGTGGTTGAGCCCAAAGTAGTACACCGTTCCGGAGATGTCGGTGACCTTGGCATATGCACCGTTGTAGGTGCTGTTGCCGCTACCAGGATCCGCACCGAACTCGATTCGGGTACCGTCGTCGTTCTTCAGCCGCCACACGCCGGTGGCCTCGTCGGACTTGGCGGCCGTGTTCGATACGCGCACCAGCGGCCCGGCGTGCGATCCGAGGGACAGGGTGGCGTTGAAGCCGCCCCAGCACAGGTCGCCGGAGTTGGTGATGCCGTCCTTGTCGCACGGGGTGTAACTGCGCTCGATGAAGCCCGGGTTGAAGTCCCAGCCGTCACCGATCCAGGACGCCTGGGAGTTGGTGGCCGACGTCTTCCCATCCACCGACGACGAGTTGTACCCGAGAGAGACCAGTGGTGCGGCGCCGCCGAGTGCCGGCGGGACCTCGATGTTGTAGTTGTAGGTGAGCGAGCCGGAGGAGTTTCCCGCCGCCCAGTTTGAGGAGCTCGACAGGCTGGTGGCCTGGTAGGTCCCTCCGCCGCCGGAAGCGCCCGTTTCCGCACCGAGAAGGACAGCTCCGGTGCCGGCGGCTGTCGTCGAGGTGCTGGAGAGTGCGGCCTTGACCGCTCTGCCGTCCGCCGGGGATGTCTGCGTGCCGGTATGGTCCGCAGGAAGTGAGAGGTCGGCGACCAGGCGCTTCGACGCGGCGTCGTAGGTGGTGGCGACCGAGGTGCGGACCAGGCAGGACGGCTCCTGCGGTGTGGTCAGCGCGCAGGCCGGCATGGTGACCAGGCGGCCGCGGGAGGCGAAGTCGCCAGCCGTTCCGCTCGCCGAATCCAGTGCCGCGACATCGACGGCGACCTTCACCGCCTTCTGCGCGTCGCCGTCTCCGGAGGGGGGCGTGCCGACTGCAGGCGTGGCGGCGCTGAGGGAGAGCAGGAGGCCGTTCACCTGGGCGGCGTCCGCGGTTTTCGTATCGGCCTGCACGACCGTGACCGCGTCCCCAGCAGGGCCCTGTGCGGGTGAGCTGACCCAGACCGGGAGCGTCCCGGCGCGCGAGGGCGTGGCCGTCAGGTCCGCGGTCGCGCTCTTCTGCTCGACGGGGGTCCGGGCGGGCGCGGTGTTCGAGGCCGCGGGTACGGGGTAGCGCGGCGCGGTCTCGGACGGTTTCGGTGCCGCCTCGGCTCTGACCGACGGGGTCCGCGGCAGCGGGGTGTTGGGCGGTGACCACACCCGGGAGAAGTCGGGCTCCGCGGCGATGGCCTGGGAGACGACAGGTCCCAGCAGGGACGAGGTCAGGGCCAGCACCACGGTGCAGGCTATGCGCCTGCTTACCGGCGGTGACCCGTTTCTTCTGCGAATTTGCATCGACCGTCCTTTAGCTGACTGTGGGTTAACTAAGACTCGGCAAAGGGCGGGTGGATTCTATGGGAGGGGTGGAAAGTTGATCTCTTCGTATCAAGAACACAGTGCGTGACATGTATCACCCCGCGATGGATGGGGGTGTCTATGCCAGTCAATGCGGATATTTCGGAAAGAAAAGCATTGACGACCCGTCCGATTCGCTGAGACCGTCCGCCTGGCCTCTGCGCGTCCGGCGCCGAGGGTTCAGATCAGGGAAAATGCCATGGGTGCTGCAGGTAGGGATATGACTGACCGTCGACCATCGCTCGAGCGTGCCGCCAGACCGCGACCCGCTCGACCCCGCTTCTCGTCACTGGCGGCCCTTCTGGCGCTCACGGTCACGCTGCCCGGCCTAGCGGCGCCTCCTGCCGCAGCCGACTCGGCCGCCGATCCGTGGCAGGCCGCGCAGGACGCCGTCACCGCCGGGGACGCCAAACACGCAGGGGAGTTGCTGGATCCCCGGCCCGCCGAGCTCGCGCTCGCCGAGGCGAAGAAGACCGGCAAGGACGTCCCCGTCCCGTCGCTGACGGACGAGTTCAGCACCACGGTCGCCACACCCTCCGGCAGGCTCCGCCAGGAACGGCACCTGGACGCCCAGCGCGTGAAGCGCGCCGACGGATCATGGGCGGCGCTGGACGACACGCTGCTCAAGCGTGCTGACGGCAGCCTCGCGCCGGCGGCGGCGAGTGAGGACCTCGTCATCTCGGGTGGCGGCAGCAGCACGCTGGCGACCATGACGACCAAGGACGGCAAGCAATTTGCCGTGGCGTCGCCGTTCCCGGGGCCCCTGCCGGTCCCGGCCGTGAGCGGCAACGGCGCCCTGTACGCATCGGTAGCACCGGACACCGACCTGAAGGTGACCGCGACCCGGTTCGGCGGCTACAGCACCGTGCTGATCCTGCACACGCCCACCGCCGCCTCGAACCCGGCGGTGCGCTCGCTCACCTTCCCCACCAGCACCAAGGGCGTGGAGCTGTCCACTAATGAGGACGGGAGCCTGAAGGCTGTCAGCGAAGGCAAGGAAGTCTTCACCGCCCCGAAGCCGCAGATGTGGTCGGCCGCGGCACCGGTGCCCGGGGGCGCCGCGCCGACGCAGTCCTCCACAGCAGTGAAGGCATCGTTCGCCACCCCGTCCTCGGCGACGGCACCCAGCCCGACGAACTCGATGCTTGAGGGCGACAGCGTCAGCGAGGTCACCAGCCAGTCATCGGACACACCGAGCACGACGGACGGCCCCGGAGCCGGGGCCACGGTCGCCGACATCCCCGTGGTAGCCGGAACGGGCACGAATGGCAGCAAGAGCATCGTCCTGTCACCCAGCCCGGACCTCCTGGACGGCCCGAACACCAGCTACCCGATCTACGTCGACCCGACGTGGTCGAACGACGCCCGGGGCAAGAGCCACCACGCCTGGGTCCAGTCCGCATACCCGACCGGCAACTTCGACCGCACCGGCCCAGCCGGCCTCGATCACCCCGGCGTCGGCTACCAGGGCTGGGAAGCCAAGAACGGCATCGAACGGGCCCTGTACGAATTCAACCTGAACGGCTACCTGCCCGACACCGCCATCAACTACGCCAACCTGCGCGTCTGGCAGCACGTGTCCGCCGATCACTCCTGCACCAACGCGTACCCGGTGAGTGCCTACCGGGCCGGGGCCTTCGACAGCAGCATCTCCTGGGGCACCCACCACATCTTCGAATTCCTCGACGGCAAGGACGTCCCGGGCAACGGAGGCGACAACGCCTGCATGGCCGGCATCCCCATCGATTTCAACGTCACCAGCGCGATGCGCAACGCCCTCGCCGACACCGGTACACCCCTGGCATTCGCCCTCATCGGCCGGGAGGGAACCGGCGACAAGACGGCGTTCAAGCGCCTCGCCTACGACGCGGTCCTGTCGACCGAGTTCGACCACGTGCCGCTCCAGCCGGGCGACCCTCGTGCCCTGCCGGCTCCGCGCAGCGTCACCCGAGGCGAGAGTGACGCCTGCGGTGACGGGACGGTCTCCTCGTTCCGTTGGGTGACCGACACCACGGTCAACCTGACCTCGGTCGTCAGCAGCCACAACCAGGGCCAGCTCACCGAGTACGTCAGGATCTGGGACGACGCAGTCACCGGGTCGCCCATCGTCAGCAACGGCTGGTCCGACTTCGTCCCCAACGGCAGCCGCGCCTCCTACACCGTCCCCCGCTTCACGCTCAAGGACGGCCACATCTACGGCTGGGCCGCGCAGGGCGACGACGGCATCCTGCGCGGGCCGGAGACGGCCACGTGCCACTTCGCCGTCGACACCACCCCGCCGGTCGCAGCGTTCGGCACCTTCACCGACCCGAACACCCAGTTCCCGCCGTCCGGCAACGGCCAGACCACCAACCTGCGCTTGGGCCAGGAAGGCTCGATCCCCTTCACGGCCTACGACCCCAACCCCTCCGGCCCGCTGGCCTCGGGCGTCGTCTGCGTCCGCTATGGCTACGACCCGCAGCTCGCCAACTACACACAGAACTGCTCCGCGGCCGGCAGCACCCTGAACGTCACCGAGATCAAGACCAAGCCCCCCCACTGGGGCACCAACATCCTGTACGCCCAGGTCTTCGACGACGCCGCGAACGCCTCGCAGACCATGTCGTACTCCTTCTACGTCCCCTGGGCCCCCGGCCCGGTCGCGTTCGGCGACACCACCGGCGACGCGAACCCCGACATCCTCGTTGCCGACAGCGCCGGCAACCTGATCACCCACGGCCGCGCCACCGACCCCGGCAACCCGAACGTGCCGCCCACCGGCACCGCCGCCCCCGCCAACCAGGCCCCTGAGGCGGGCAGGACGTGGAAGGACTTCCACGTCACCCACCGAGGATCCCTGGACCCGGGCAAGAACACCGACGACCTGTTCGTGCACCGAGACGGCGGCAACTTCCTCTACTACTACGCCAACAAGGAGTCCGACCCCGGCCGGTTTACCCTCAACCTGAAGAGGGCCCTGGACCGTCCGAACTGCGTCGGCGGCGATTCGTCCTGCCCGGGCTACCACCAGGACGAGCAATGGCGCTACACCACCCAGATCACCCCGATCGGCTCGGCCAAGGACACTCGCACCCCCAGCCGTGAGGTCAAGGACGCCACCGGCATCCTCGTCGTTGAGGCCGGCAACCTCTGGTACTATCCCGCCGACACCAACCACACCCTCCTCCCGCCCAACCTGGTCTCCACCGGCGGCTGGGACACCGTCGACCTGATGGTCCCGGGCAACACCCTCGCCGTTGATCCCGCCGGCACCACCCCGGTCCCCCCGGCCCTGTGGGCACGTGCCCGCACCACCACGGGCAACCGGACCGCCGGAGATATCCTCCAGTACGCCCTGACCACCCAGACCCGCACCGACGGCCTCGGCGAGTACACCACCGTCACCTCCGTCACCCCCGCTGCCGCCTCCAAGATCGGCACGGGCATCACCACCACCGACTTCCCGACCGTCGGCTCCGACGGAGACGTGACCGGCGACGGAGTGCCCGACCTGTGGGCCCTGGACAGCTCCGGCAAGCTCCACGCCTGGCCCGGCTCGCTCACCGGCAAGACGGTCACCGGCTTCGGCACCGACCACTACCGCGGCAACACCCAGGCCCCGGCCGCCCAGTGGAAGCTCCAGGGCGACACCACCGCCCTCAGCGCCGACCCGGCCATCACCTACAACACGACCACCGCCGACCTCGCCTTCGCGGCGGACACTGTCGACGGCCGCGGCACGACGGCCGCGGTCTTCAACGGCTCGACCTCGGCCATGACCACCGACAAGCCGGTCGTCGACACCCGCAAGAGCTTCACCATCAGCACCTGGGCGAAGTCCAACGGCAACGGTCAGATCGTCGCCAGCCAGAACACCACCCACGCCAGTAGCTTCATCCTCTGGAGCGAAGGCACCGGAGGCGCCTGGCGCTTCGCCCTCGCACACAGCGACGACAACACCTGGCCCTACGATTCCACCAACATCAGCAACAGCGCCGCCCTGGTCCAGAACGGTGCCTGGACCCGCCTGACCGCCAGCTACAACGCCGACACCGGCCAGGTGAACCTCTACGTCAACGGCACCCTCGCCGGGAGCGGCTACCACAACGCGGCCACCAGCCCCGCCCCCAGCGGCGGCCTGGTCCTCGGCCGTTTTCAGTACCAGGGCCAGCCGAGCGCCAGCTTCAACGGCAGCATCACCAACTTCGCTGTCTATGCCACCCCCGTCAACCCGCCGAGCGCAACCATGGCGATTCGCCACGCTGCGAGCAACAACTGCCTAGACGTCCCCTACAACGACACCAGCCAGGGACTCGAGATCGTCCCCTGCAACAACACCGCCGCCCAGAGCCTGACCGTCGACTCCAGCAACGGCACCATCAGCCTGCGCGGCATGTGCGTCGACATCACCGGAGGCAGCACCGCCAACGGAGCCGGCATCGGGCTGTCGACCTGCACCCCCGGCGCCTCGAACCAGGTCTGGCTCCCTAGGGCCGACGGAAGCCTCTACAACCCGGCGTCCGACCACTGCGTCGACCTGCCCAACAACGACACCACCCCCGGCAGCCGACTCGCCGCCTTCACCTGCAACGGCACACCCGCCCAGACCTGGAGCTTTCCCGCCCTCAGGACCCCGCCCCAGCCCGTCAATCCCTGACCCGTCACGCATGAGACTGGGCCCCAGCGCACCGCCCGCTGGGGCCCAGTCTCATGACGGCCGTGTGACTGTGTGCGTGTGCCTCGGGGAGAGCCAGGGGAGCGGCCGACGACGACCTGCTGCATTACGCCGAACCGACCCTGGTGAACCTGAACGGTGGGCCGGACGTCGAGCAAGCCACCCGGACAACAACCGGCAAGGATCTGGTGGTGCACTGGCCGGATCCGGTTTGTCGCGACGGCCGGCCGAGCAAGGCGTTCGGAAGGAACAAAGCAAAATGGGCGAACGAATGCTGACGAAGGGCGTCGAAGCCAGGTACCGGAGGGGCCACGGGAAGGCGCCGGTCGTCATCACCACCCTGGAGGGCGTCGATGCGTTCGTCGACGACCTCCTGGAGGGGGAGGAGGACTGCTGCACCCTGGCGGAGGTGTACTCACAGGACCGGGAACTGCATTCGTCGGGGTTCCCGGATCACCAGCTCGTGGTCGGTGCGGACAGGAGTCTTGGCCTGGGGCTCGTGTCGTACATGGACCAGAAGGGGAACTTCACTTCGGTCGGAGCGCCGGAGACCCGGACCAGGCCCACGTACCACTTCGTGTGGAACATGACCCAGTTCGCCGACCACTCGGAGATCCCGATACCGCTCGTCCGCCAGGCGGTGAAGGAGTTCCTGACCTCGGGTGGACAGCGTCCCACCTGCATCGAGTGGCAGCCTGAGACCTTCGGCGCATAGTGCCCAACTGTGGTGGCATGTCGGCTCCCTCCGGATTCGGAGGGAGCCGACATGTCTTCCGGGGCAGGCCGAGTTCGGTGGTGCGTTTTGCGGAGCGGGTCGAGGACCCGCAGGGGGCGGGGGTGATCCGTCCGCGTAGGCGATGGTGAGACCTCAGCCGGCCGTCGGGGCGGGCGGCCATGGGGATGGCCCTGTGGCGGTGGTCGGCGGCTACACGACGAACGCTGTGCGGTCCTCCTTCTCGGCCGGGTCGAGTCCCCGGTCGGGGTGGTAGGCGCCGTTCCACAGCAGGAGGTCGCCGATCACGGGTTCGGCGAGCCCGTCGGCGAGCGCGGCCTGGGCTTCGTGGCGGGGGAGCGAGGCGGTGTGGGGTTGCAGGCGGCGCAGGGGTTCGGGGCCGCTCGGGAAGGGGGAGCGCAGCGCGGCGATGTCGGCCTCGATGGCGTCCCGGTCGGCTTCGTCGCGGACGACGACGACAGGCCGGCTGTACTCGTCGTTGATCATCCGGAACGCTAGGTCGACGGCGGGGAACTCCAAGCGGGTGCGCAGGTCGTCGATGTCGCCGCCCATGGTGGCGGGGGTGCTGCCGTGGAGGGTGTAGCGCAGCTGGTAGTAGCGGTTGAGGGCGTCGAGGTCGTCGGGTTGGGCGAGGCCGGGGCCGATGTGGGCCGCGGTGGCTTTGAGGGCGGCCTCGTAGAGGTTGTCGCGGGGCTGGCCGGCGTCGTGGATGTGGAACACGACGACGGTGCCCTGCGCAAGCCGGCCGTCGCGGTTGCAGCGGCCGGCGGCCTGCTGGAGGGATTCCGCGGGGGCCCAGGCCCGGAGGACCCGGGGGAAGTCGAGGTCGACGCCGGCCTCGATGAGCTGGGTCGAGACCACGTGGACGTCCTGGTCGGCGTCGAGCATGTCCCGGATCAGGGCGATGGTCGTGCGACGGTGTTCGGCCGTCATCCGCGTCGAGAGGTGGAGCACCGGGCCGGGCGCCTGGTGTTCCAGAAGGCGGTGCAGGCGTGCGGCGTCCGTGGTGGTGTTCACCACGGTCAGCGTTTGGCGGCCGCTGCGGCGGGCGATCTCCTCGGCCATCGATTCCCAGGTGACGTGGGGGCCTTGGCGCCAGTCGTAGGTCACGCGGCGCAGTGAGGTGAACAGGCCGGAGGGGTCGTCGATGAGTCGGCGGCGGGGAAGGCCGTGGAGCTGGGCGAGGGACCAGAAGTCGGGCTGGGTCGCGGAGACGAGGACGACGGTGGCGCCGAAGCGTTCGACGAGCCCGCGCAGGGCACTGAGGATCGGAACCAGCAGATGGTCCGGCAGGGCCTGGACCTCGTCCAGGACGATCACGGATTTCGCCAGGCGGTGGAGCTTGCGCATGGCGGCGGGCTTGTGGGAGAAGAGCGATTCGAAGAGCTGGACGGTGGTGGTCACGACGAACGGGGCGTCCCAGTTCTCGGCGGCCGTGCGCGCCCGGCGGGAGTCCGGGGCGTCCAGGTCCACGGAGCTGTGATGCTCCAGCACGGTCAAGGGGAGAGCGTCATCGTCGGGGTCGAGGAGGTCCCGGTAGATCTGGGCGTTCTGCTGGGTGATGCTCACGTAGGGCACGGCGACCACGACCCGCCGAAGGCCATGCGCGGCCGCGTGATGCAGCGCGAACCCGGCCGAGGCGAAGGTCTTCCCGCCGCCGGTCGGCACGTGCAGCACGTACATACCGGGCCCGCCGGTGGCGCGGGCCACTGCTAGTTCATAGACGCGGCGGCGAACATCGTCGACCGGCGACGGCCGGCGCGCCGCGAGCGCGCGCCGGCGGCGCTCCTCGAACACCCCGGCCAGAGCGGCCATATCGACGTCCTCACGGAGCACGACAGGCAGATCGGCGAAGTGCGCGCCGGTGTCGAGAAAGTCGGCGTCCACCACGCAGCTGAACAGCATCCGCAGCAGCAGATCCCGCGCAAGCAGGGCGCCCGGGGAAGAAGGGCCCATGAGCCACCGCGGCAGCGGCACCCGACCGGTAGGCGTGATCTCCGGAACAACCAGGGCGACACGGGCGATCGCCTCCTCGATCAGCGGCTGCTCCTTGTGAGTTCGTGCCTTCACGGAGTCGATGAGCGTCTGCAGGTCCTGGTATCCGGGAAGACCGCCGTGGTGGCCCTGCACGACGGCGGCGAACGGACGCCCGGCATGCGACGCCGCCAGCCATGCCCCGGCCTCTTTGTGGGGAATACCGACTCGCCGGCTGTCGGCTTCGGCAACCTGCAGACCGTGCTGCCAGGAGCAGGATCCCTTGCCGACGTCATGTACCAGGGCCAGGTACTCGGCCAGCTCGCCCGCGTCGAAGGCGGCGCCGAACTGCCGTGCCAGGGCTGCGGATCCGCGCAGGTGATCCTCCAGAGTGTGGCGCCAGCCTGATAGGTTCCGGCTGTGTGCCCACAGTGGCGTCACATCGCTGCTTGAGTCCTCCATACCGATCAGATTTCCCATGACCGGACCCTACTGTCGTCGGCAGGCTGGCAGAGGGTGGTTCGGAACCCGGAGCATGCAGGCGACACGCGCTTCACGCCGAAGCAGTATGTCCTGTTTGGATATGTCTGGGCCTCTGGGATGCTTCGTCGTCCTGTGCCGGATCGCTGGTTGTCGCTGGTCAGCCGGCGTGGCGGTCGCCCCCCGGGGCGGCCGAGGATCGCAACTCATTGATCGTCGCGAGGAGCATGAGGAAGGTGCGGGGTGGCGGTCGCCCCCCGGGGCGGCCGAGGATCGCAACTCGTAGATGTCCCGCATGTCCGTCAGCACCTTCGCGCGTGGCGGTCGCCCCCCGGGGCGGCCGAGGATCGCAACGCCACCAGGGCGCGACGGCGCCGAGGTTCGGGTCCACGTGGCGGTCGCCCCCCGGGGCGGCCGAGGATCGCAACCTGCGTCCGGTCACCCACGTGCGGGCCCAGACGTGGGTGGCGGTCGCCCCCCGGGGCGGCCGAGGATCGCAACCTCCAGGTCAGGGCAGGTGCGCACCCCGCACACCAGTGGCGGTCGCCCCCCGGGGCGGCCGAGGATCGCAACCTGCTCCCGCTCGGCACGCAGCTCCTGACGGGCCGGTGGCGGTCGCCCCCCGGGGCGGCCGAGGATCGCAACTTGGCGACGGCGTACTGGCGGATGTACTCGGCCAGGTGGCGGTCGCCCCCCGGGGCGGCCGAGGATCGCAACGCGGATCCCTGCCTCCTCGCGCAGGCTGGCCCCGCGGTGGCGGTCGCCCCCGGGGCGGCCGAGGATCGCAACGTGAAGCCCTGCTCGATCTGGAACGCAGGCGACCCCGGTGGCGGTCGCCCCCCGGGGCGGCCGAGGATCGCAACGCCGACGTCCTGCGTCCGGTGATCGACCCGGACCACGTGGCGGTCGCCCTCCGGGGCGGCCGAGGATCGCAACCGTCCGCTGACCGCGCCGTCGTAGACCGTGGACCAGGTGGCGGTCGCCCTCCGTGGCGGCCGAGGATCGCAACGACCTGACCATCCGTACGGACGAGGTCGCGCCCGAGTGGCGGTCGCCCTCCGGGGCGGCCGAGGATCGCAACTCCTCCGCCTCGCGGCGCATGTGCTGGGCCATCGACGTGGCGGTCGCCCCCCGGGGGCGGCCGAGGATCGCAACCTCAGCACCGTGCCGAGGAATCCGAGTACGTGGAGTGGCGGTCGCCCTCCGGGGCGGCCGAGGATCGCAACCTCAGCACCGTGCCGAGGAATCCGAGTACGTGGAGTGGCGGTCGCCCTCCGGGGCGGCCGAGGATCGCAACTGGCTGATGGGCCGGCACCGGGCCCGCAAGCGCGGGTGGCGGTCGCCCCCCGGGGCGGCCGAGGATCGCAACGTCGGCACGGTGACCTTGACGTCCTTGCCGCCGGGGTGGCGGTCGCCCCCGGGGCGGCCGAGGATCGTAACCCCCGTTCCCCGCCTGGGTGCCGGCGCCCCGCCAACAGTGGCGGTCGCCCCCGGGGCGGCCGAGGATCGCAACGCGGAGGTAGCCGCTGGCCTTGGTGACGCCGTCGAGGTGGCGGTCGCCCCCCGGGGCGGCCGAGGATCGCAACCAGTAGCCACCGCGGCCAGGACCGAGGGACTGCAGCGTGGCGGTCGCCCCCTGGGCGGCCGAGGATCGCAACATCGTCAAGACGGCCGCGACCGCGCAGAGTTCCGGCGTGGCGGTCGCCCTCCGGGGCGGCCGAGGATCGCAACCCTCGTTGGGCGGCCTTACGGTGGGGCCGCAGGGTGGTGGCGGTCGCCCTTGCGGGCGACCGAGCATCGCAACACCGACTTCGGCTCGAACGTGCAGTTCCCGCAGCAGCGTGGCGGTCCCCTTCTGAGGCGGCCGAGGGCCACAGTGCCTCCTGAGGGTGGGACCCCAGCCACTTTCATCGAGGTTGCGGTCGTTCTTCGGGGGCCGTTGCCTGGCGGTGCGGTGATTTGAGGCTAATCGGCTGCCTGCCGAAGCTGACGGGGCATCGCCCGTCGCGACCTTCCGATCCGGATTTGCAGCTGAACCTGGCCATGCCGGGCGAGCGCGAGGGTCGCGAACACCCAGGCCCACCATGGCTCGCGGGCCACTGCGCGGAACATCTCCATCTTGTCACTCCTTCAATGGTTTTCTCAGGACACTGGCGAGTCCATGGTGCCTGAAGCGGAAGAGTGAAGGGCTCATAGACCGCTATTGGCCGATTATGAAAAATGCGGACCGAGGATGATCCTCGATCCGCATCAAACAGGCAGGCACTCGTCCTGCGAAAGCCATTGTTACGATCCCCGCCAGTCAGGCCAGGCTGATGGCGCCACCGGCCCCTTGATGGAGGGGCATTGGCTACAGGATAGGTCGCCCGGTCGTGTGAGGTGGAGTGATTCGTGAAGCAACATCGGCCGACCTAAGTCGGCGGGAGCCTCGTCGCGGTGAGCCTTCGGGAGCCGCCCGTCCGCCCTGTTCGGCGGGCGGGGTCATGGTGGTTCGCCCTCAGGGTGGCCGCGGTCAGTGGTTCGGGGCCGGCAGTCCCGGTGGCTCTGGCTACCTCTGGCGGCTGGCGGAAGGCCCGGGGGATTACAACGCGATCAATATCAGTCGACTGCGATCGAAATTGATCTCTTCTTGAATTCGGACCGACTGCGCCGGAGGGCCGCGCCATTCTGTTGGCCAGCGTCGGCCGGAGTCATGCAAGTGGATCGCACAGCCATTGGCGGAGCGATCGGGCGTCGATCGTCCGGTGGTGCTGTCTAGCGTCACCGCGACGAGGCAAGACCCGATGCTGCGTCATATGTGATGTCTGAAGGGGTGTCGGGATGGCTGGAAGAGAGGCTGCGGTGGAGGCGAGGCGCGGTGTTGCGCGGCGTCGCGGGAACGAGGGGTGGGTGTTTCCGGACCTGATCGTGGAGGTGTGGGGGCCTCTTGCGTGTTTCACCAGGCCGGAGTTGAAGTCGGAGCGTGTCAGTTATCCGGTGATGACGCCGTCGGCCGCGGTGGGTGTCCTGGAAGCGATCTACTGGAAGCCCGAGTTTCGCTATGTGGTCCGGGCGATCGAGGTGTTGAAGCCGATCCAGTGGATGCAGGTGCGCCGCAACGAGGTGAAGTCGATCGTCACCGCGAAGAAGCTGCAGGAACTTCAGACGACCCCCGGGGCCCGCTACGACGTCGAGGAGGACCGGGACCAGCGGAACACTATGGCGCTGACGGATGTGGCGTACCGGATCCGCGCGCAGATCGTCGTGGCTGGGCACGCCGGCGCGCCGGAGCAGAAGTTCCGGGAGCAGCTGCGCCGCCGAGTGGACCGCGGTGCCTGCTTCTCCCAGCCGTTCCTGGGGTGCAGGGAGTTCAGCGCGTCCTTCGGCCCGGCCTCGCAGGCACCGGTACTGGCCGAGCGGAGCGAGGAACTCGGCGTGATGTTGCACTCGATCACCTACACGCCCAAGGGCGAGCGCTACCAGTGGTTCCGGGCGAGGCTGGAACGCGGAGTTATGGACGTGCCGGACAAGCCACTGTCCGCCGGGGCGGTCGCGATGCCGTCTGCGCCCTGGCGCGCCGACAACGAGGAGTGAGCCAGTGCTGTTGCAGCGGTTGACCGAACAAGCCGCACGGATGGCGGACCTGCCGCCCGAGTTCTACCGGCGCCGACAGATCGACTGGGCGCTGGTGATTACCTCGGACGGCGCCGGCCCGTTCCTGTCCGACCGGCGGCCACCGGCCAAGTCACGCGGCCACGCGGTGATCGAGCCAGTGCCCTACGTGCAGCGCTCCGGAACGAAGGTGCCGCCGTTCCTCCTGGTGGACACCGCGGAGTTCGTCCTCGCACGCGCACGGGGCACCACCGAACCGGACGGCCCCAGCGACAAGGACGTGGCCGAGGCCGCGCGCCGGCACACCGAGTACCTCGGCCTGCTGCGCCGCTGGGCCGACGAAGCACCCGACGACGCCGCGGCACGCCAACTGCTCGACATCCTCACCCACAGAGTCGCCGCGCTCGACATTCCGCCGGAACTGGACGCCCGGCACACGGTCGCCGTAGTGGTGGACGGCCAGTGGCTGCACGAACGGGCCTCGGCGCGAGAGTTGTGGGCGCGCATCGTCCGCGAGCGCAAGGGATCCGGGGACGCCGAGCAGGAACTGTGCCTGGTCTGCGGGCAGCCGGGTGAACTGCTGTCGACGATCCCCGAACCGGTGAAGAAGGGCGCCGTCCCCTCGACCGGCGGCACCAACGAGGCCCAGCTGGTCAGCATCAACTCACCGGCACAGGGCCGCGGCGGCATCATCAAGCTCGTCAACACCCCCGTGTGCGACCGGTGCGGAAGCCGCGCCATGGCCACGCTCAACCGCCTGCTGACCACCGACAGCCACCGCCGATCCCTCCCCGACGGCGTGCTCCTGTGGTGGACACGCGAACCCCTGGAACAACCCCTCATCGAACTCATCGACGACAGCAGCCCCGACCCCGCCGCCATCGCCCACCTCATCGACACCCTCCACCACAACCCCGACCCGGCCACCGCCACCCGCATCACCACCAACGACTTCTACGTCCTCACCCTGGGCCTGAACAACGCCCGCACCGTCGTCCGGGAATGGCTCGACGTCCCCCTGGACGCCGTCAAAGCCAACCTCGGAGCCTGGTTCGAAGACCACGGCGTCTACGACGGATGGCGCGACACCACCCGCTACCTGCCCTTGTGGCACCTCGCACTCGCCGCCGGCCGCCACAACGGCACCCAGTACGTCAAAGGCACCGCACCCCACGGCATCGAACGCGAACTCCTCCACACCGCCCTACGCCGCACCCCACCCCCCGCACGCCTCCTCCCACACCTCCTCCAGCGCATCCGCGCCGACCACCACCTCGACACCCCGCGCACCGCCCTGCTGCGCCTGGCCCTCGCCCGCTCCCACAATCGAACGGACCGACCCATGCCGCGACTCGACACCGCCAGCACCGACCCCGCCTACCTGTGCGGGCGCGCGTTCGCCGTCCTCGAAGCCGTCCAGCAGGCAGCCCTGCCCGACGTGAAGGCCACGATCGGCGACAAGTTCTTCGGCACCGCGATGACCGCCCCAGCCGCGGTCCTGGCGAACCTGCGCCGCGGCGCCAACGCCCACCTCAAGCGCCTTCGCCGCGACAAGAAGCCCGCCTACCTCGCCCTGGACGCACGACTGTCACAGGCCTTCGCCGCCTTCACCGACGACCTTCCCACTCACCTGTCACCCCGCGAACAGGCCCGCTTCGTCATCGGCTACGAGCAGCAGCGCACCGCCGACAACCAGGCCCGCGCAGCCGCCAAGGCCGCGAAAGCCGCCACCCAGGCGACCGACGACGGTGCCGACCAGACGCCCTGACAGCCCCACCCGAACGTCCACATCCAACCGACACCACCAGGAGAACCCGCACCATGACCGACGCCCACCTCGACCCCACCCGCAAGCACGACTTCGTGTTCCTGATCGAGGCCACCGACAGCAACCCCAACGGCGACCCCGACGCCGGCGGAAGCCCCCGCACCGACCCCGTCTCCGGCCAGGGCCTCATCACCGACGTCGCCATCAAACGCAAGATCCGCAACACCGTCGCCATGCTCAACCAGCACGACCCCAAGCCCGGCTACGACATCTACGTCGAAGCCGGCGTCGCCCTCAACAGCCAGCACGAACGCGCCTACACCGCCCTCGGAACCGAAACCCAGCAAGCCGACGCCCGCACCTGGATGTGCCAAACCTTCTACGACATCCGCATGTTCGGCGCCGTCATGAGCACCGGCAAGAAGCCCGCCGGCCGCGTCCAAGGCCCCCTGCAGCTCACCTTCTCCCGCTCCATCGACCCGATCACCCCCCTGGAGATCGGCATCACCCGCGTCACCCCCACAAAGCAGGAAGACGTCGACGCCTTCAACAACCCCACCGACGACAAGAAGGGCAAGGAGACCGAGATGGGCACCAAGCACATCGTCCCCTACGCCCTCTACCGCGGAAGCGGCCACTTCAGCGCCCCGCTCGCCGCCCGCACCGGCGTCACCGCCAACGACCTCGACATGTTCTGGCGCGCCTTCCAGATCATGTTCGAACACGACCGCGCCGCCGCCCGCGGCGGCCTCGCCCTGCGCGGCCTCTACGTCTTCACCCACGACGACGCCTTCGGTCGCCAGCCCTCCCACACCCTCTTCGACCGCATCCGCATCAAGCAGCTCCACGACGCCACAGCCCGCAACATCACCGACTACGGCCCCATCGACATCGACGACACCGGCCTCACCGACGCCGGCATCACCCTCACCCGCCTCATCGGATGAACCACCCCCAACCAAAGCCAGGAGACGGCGACCAACCCCAAGTCGCCATCTCCTGGCTGGAGCACTACACCTACTGCCCCCGCCAGTGCGCCCTCATCGTCCTCGAAGACGCCTTCACCGACGACGCCGCCACCACCCGAGGAACCCTCCTCCACCAACGCGTCGACACCCCAGGCAACCGCGGCCGCAACACCATCCGCACCCTCCACGCCCTACCCGTCTGGCACGACGAACACGGCCTCACCGGAACCTGCGACACCGTCGAACTCCACAACAACGGCACCATCCTGCCCATCGAACACAAATCAGGCCGCTACCACCCCGGCGGCCCCGCCGACGTCCAAGCCGCCGCCCAAGCCATCTGCCTCCAACACATGTTCCAACAACCCGTACCCCACGCCGCCATCTACTCCGCCACCGACCGCCGACGCCACACCATCACCATCACCCCCGAACTCCACCAACGCGTCATCACCACCACCCACGCCATCCGCACCCTCCTCACCACCCGCCAACTACCACCCCCGCAACCGACAACCGCTGCCGACGCTGCTCCATGGCCACCAACTGCATCCCCACCGTCCTCACCAACACCCACCGCTACCAGCACGCCCTCACCACCCTCTACACCACCCCCGACGAAGAACCCACACACCCATGACCACCGAACTCCTCAACACCCTCTACGTCCAAACACAAGGCACCGACCTCCGCCTCGACCAAGACTCCCTACGCATCCACCTCCCCGACACACCAGGCCGCAAGACCCTCCCCCTACGCCGACTCGACGCCATCGTCCTCTACGGCCACATCAACCTCTCCACCGAACTCCTCACCCGCTGCGCACAGGACGGACGGCCCGTCACCTGGATGACCCGAGGCGGCCGGTTCCAGGCACGCCTCGAAGGGCCTGTTCGCGGCAACGTCCTCCTACGCCACCAGCAGCACTGCACCCACGCAGATCCGCACCTGCGGCTCGACATCGCCCGCAACACCGTCGCCGGGAAGATCCGCAACAGCCGCTGGATCCTGCTGCGCGCCGCCCGCGACGCGCAGCAGACCCCACAGGCCCGCATCCGCGAAGCAGCCGCCAAACTCGCCGAGGCACTGCCCGAGACCAAGAACGCCGCCTCCCCGGACACCCTGATGGGCATCGAGGGCAACGCCGCCCGCACCTACTTCAGCGCACTGCGCGACGTGCACCGACCCGCCGACGGCATCCCCGCCTTCACACACCGCAACCGGCGCCCACCCACCGACCCGGTCAATGCCCTGCTGTCCTTCACCTACGGACTGCTGCGCAACCTCGTCCACGGTGCGATCGAACAGGTAGGACTCGACCCGTACATCGGCTTCCTCCACGGCCTGCGGCCCGCGAAGCCGGCCCTGGCGCTCGACCTCATGGAGGAGTTCCGGCCCGTCCTGGCGGACCGCTTCGCACTCACCCTTCTCAACCGCCGCGAACTCAAAGCCCACCACTTCGACCACCTCGCCGGCGGCGCCGTCAACCTCACCGAGGACGGCCGCAAGACCGTGCTCTCCGCCTGGCAGGACTGGAAGACCCAGACCTGGGAACACCCGATCGCAGGACGAGCAGTTCCCGCCGCACTCCTTCCGGTCGTTCAGTGCCGCATCCTCGCCCGCCACATCCGCGGCGACCTGCCCGGGTACCTGCCCTGGACGGCCGCCTGATGGACCTCCTCCTCACCTACGACGTCGACACCACGACACCAGAAGGACGCCGCCGACTCCGAAAAGTCGCCAAACTCTGCGAAGGACACGGCCTACGCGTCCAGAAGTCGGTCTTCGAAATCGTCGCCACCGACATCGATCTCCTGCACCTCCTGAACGACATCAACAAGACCATCGACGCAGACACCGACAGCATCCGGATCTACCGGCTTCCACACAACGGCTTCAACGACGTACAGACTCTAGGAGTCGCTCAGGTACAGCCCCATCGTGACGACCTGGTTCTGTGACGGAAGGCTTCGGAACCCGGAGTTCACACGTGCCACGCGGGCCGCACCGAAGCCAGATGTCTGGTTTGAGTGGATCTGCTGGCAAACGGCGCGCAAATACTCGTCACACAGGTAGGGTCCTGACCTGGTCAAGTGCCGTGGCGGTCGCCCTCCGGGGCGGCCGAGGATCGCAACTCGCCGGGCCAGGCGCCGACGTACCAGAGGTGGACCAGGTGGCGGTCGCCCTCCGGGGCGGCCGAGGATCGCAACCTCCTCACCATCGCCATGCGCGGCGACTTCAAGGAGTGGCGGTCGCCCTCCGGGGCGGCCGAGGATCGCAACGCCATGACCGGGGACATGATGGTGCTGCCGCTGTGGGGTGGCGGTCGCCCTCCGGGGCGGCCGAGGATCGCAACAGCTCTCCCATGTCTGAGCTGATCATGCTGATCCTGGCGTGGCGGTCGCCCTCCGGGGCGGCCGAGGATCGAACTTGGCGGCGTCGGCGGCCTGACGCGCCTTCTCGGGTGGCGGTCGCCCTCCGGGGCGGCCGAGGATCGCAACATGTTCTGCCACAACGTGTCGGCGCCGGTCCGGCCCGGTGGCGGTCGCCCTCCGGGGCGGCCGAGGATCGCAACGCAGACGGCGAGTGGGACATGACCGAGCCGGAGCCGTGGCGGTCGCCCTCCGGGGCGGCCGAGGATCGCAACCGCAGATCGTCCTCCGCGCCTCCAGAGGGGTTGCGGTGTGGCGGTCGCCCTCCGGGGCGGCCGAGGATCGCAACCTCGACACCGTGACCGAGTGGGACGTTGAGGCCCCGTGTGGCGGTCGCCCTCCGGGGCGGCCGAGGATCGCAACGGTTAACGCTCCGAAGTGGTGGCCGGAGGAGGCTCGGGTGGCGGTCGCCCTCCGGGGCGGCCGAGGATCGCAACTCCCTAATTAGGGAGGTCACGGCCTTGTAGGCCAGCGTGGCGGTCGCCCTCCGGGGCGGCCGAGGATCGCAACTTGACCAACCCGCCGCTGTACGCCGGCTACCAGTCGTGGCGGTCGCCCTCCGGGGCGGCCGAGGATCGCAACAGCCGCCGTCACGCCCAGGTCGTTGCCGAGGTTGGCCGTGGCGGTCGCCCTCCGGGGCGGCGGCCGAGGATCGCAACACCGTGCTGGTCACCGAGATCCCCGCCCACCGGAGTGGCGGTCGCCCTCCGGGGCGGCCGAGGATCGCAACTCCTCCAGCCATCGGGCGACGTCCTCATGCTCTACAGCTCCCGCTTCGACGGCATTGAGGATCCCGACGGCGACGCCAACCGGCAGCTCGGTGTGGGGGACCTGCGCGCGCAGGCCTGGTTCGAACCGTTCGGGAACGTCGAGGCCCGTGACCCCCACCGCGGCTTCCGCCGCTGAACGGCCGAGCCCGCGCCGGACGGCGGGCGGAGGCACCTTGTGTGCCTCCGCCCGCGGTCCGCGACAACCGGGTAGGAAGGCCGACTGGGCACTTTCGGCCCGGCACGGCAGGTCGGGCGACCGACCGGGCGGCTATGCGGCAAGTGGCAGGTCGTCGTCGCCAGGGGGGACGGCTCGGAGCCGCCCCCCCTGGGCTTGGTCGAGGGCTCGGGCGAGGGCGTTGACGGCTTGGTCGGCGGAGTCCTTGAAGAGGTGGCCGTAGAGGTTGATCGTGGTCGCGAGGGTGGCGTGGCGCAGGGTCTTGGACACGATGGCGATGGGGATGCCTTCGGCGATCATGATGCTGGCCGCGGTGTGCCGCAGGTCGTGCAGCCCGATCTTCGGGAGGTCGAGTTCGGCGGTGCGGTTGCGGAGCTGGTCGAGGACCCACTGGGGCCGCAGGGGCGATCCGTCCGCGTGGGCGAAGACGAGGCCCTCCAGCTGCCCCTTGGGGTGGGCGGACATTTGGAGGGCGGCCTGGCGGTGGAGGGCGGTCATGACTCTGGGGGAGAGGCTGATCCAGGCGCGGCTGGCCTCGGTCTTGGGCTGGTTGAAGTGGAGGTCGCCGTTGTCCACGGCGGACAGGGTCCAGCGGACGAACAGCTTGCGGTCCATGAGGTGGACGTCCGACCAGTGCAGGGCAAGAACCTCACCGCGGCGCATGCCGGTACCGAGCAGGACCTCGAACAGGTCGGCCAGCTGGTCGGCGTACTGCTCGGCGTTGTGCCGCAGGAACGCCGCAGCCTGCGCCGGGGTCCAGCAGGTCCGCTCCTCGGCGCGGGGCTTGGGCGGCACGCAGTGCTCGGCCGGGTTGAACTTCAGCCGCCACGACCGCACCGCGTGGTTCAGCGCGTTGCGCAGCGTCGAGACCACCCGGTACAGCGCGACCCGGCCCCGACCGGCCTTGCGCTGCGCGGCCATCCAGTCCTCGATCTGCTTCGGCCGCAGGTCCAGCAGCCGGCACCGCCCGAACGCAGGGATCAGGTCCCGCTCCACGTACGCCTTGTAGCCGGCGTAGGTGTTGACCGTGAGCTCCTCCTTCCGCGCCGCCAGCCACTCCCGCAGGTACTCCGCCACGGTCGTGCGACGCTCCTCGTACGCCCCGCTCAGCTCACCCTCCAGCACCGCCGCCAACTCCTGCGCCGCCCCAGCCTCGGTCGCGAACCCGCCACGACGCCGGGTACGACGCCGGCCGTCCTCCGGTGCCAGATCGACGCAGTACGTCCACGACCCGTGCTCCGCCTCCTCCAGCAACCGCTCACACCACGCACCCAACTGCCGCCCGCCCTCGTCCCGGCACCCGCACCGCCGGTACACCCTGCCCCGCTGCGCACGCTGTCCCATGAGCTTCCCCTTCTCCCGGACTGCCTGGTGAATCTGGGGCAAGAGTGGCTGCTGTGTCGGGTGTGGCGGCAGAGCGCGTTGGGCGGTGCGCGAAGCACTCAGAGCCGGAAGGCGAGGACACGCTCAAGACGACACACCGCCCGGAAGATCACGATCCGTAGTTGGTGGGTAAGCGACCGTGATCCGCCCGCAGGAGCCGGCCCCGCGAGCCGGCCAGCGCCGTAGATACAGCGGCTGTTGGGATCGCACGGTGGTGCTTGCTGAAGGGCCGACAGATCTCGGTCACCGGCAGTAGCGGCGGCGGAGCGGACAGCCTGGGGACCATTTTGGGACCACACCCGATGAGCGCTCATGAACGCTGATGGTCGAAAACGGACGCTTGTGCGCAAAGTAAACACTGGGCCACCGTCAGCGGCCCGTGGCATCACTTCCGCTGAGAGTCTCCAACTCACGTGCACCTCAGGATAGTTGAGCATCAAAGAAGCCGAGACCTTGAGGTCTCGGCTGTCGACAATAGTTGAACCCCTTGACTGGGGGTCAAGGGGTCGCAGGTTCAAATCCTGTCGTCCCGACAGTGATGTCGGAAGGCCGTTGGCCGGGAGAAATCCCAGGTCAGCGGCCTTTTTGTTGATGGTGTGGCAGGTGGTGGGCAGCTGCGGCGCCGCCGTTTTGTGATCTTGCTGGGGACCAGCCAGGGACCGCAGCCGTCGGGCGGAGGGCCGCCGCAATCCGGTGCGGCGGCCGCGCGTTCGCGCCTGCACGAGGGCGTCGACCTGCCAGCCCGGGGGACCTTGGGCAGTCCGATCAGGGCGTCGATGTTCAGGTGCACGGCGAGCAGGGCCTTGAGGTTGCGGCTGGCGAGGAGATCCAGTTCGACTGGGTGGAGCTCCCGGGGCTGGAGTCGTCCTCGCGGGACGACCCGGTCGGCCTCCTCGCGTATCCGCGGTTCGGCGAGCTCGGCCAGCCGCGTGTTGCGGTCCCGGAGGATGTCCTCGTTGACGGCCCATTCGATCCGGTGCCGGCCAGCCGCGTTCTCCGGGGCACCGCGCCACAGTGCCACGGCGCTGCCGATGGGTGTGTGGACCCGGGTCCTTCAGGCAGGGCGGTGCGGTGGTCAGTTCGGTCGGGTGGCCGTCAAGGGTTGTGTTGAACTCCTCGTTGGTGTCCTGCTGTTCGGTTGCTGGCAGGGTGCGGATGCCGGTGGCGGCCAGCAGGGTGTTGTCCAGGATGAGGGCGCCGTACTGGGCGATCAGCGCCGGTAGGGGCTGTTCGCCGGGCGCGTCCCGAGCCACGGCGCCGTCGTCGCCGTTCCAGCGGCTTCGAGTGCGGCGGCGCGCAGGATCTGGCCCGGGGTCAGTATGGGGGGAGGGCATGGGCGGCACCGTAACCGCCTCCGGAGCGGCCCGGGGCGGATTCGCGTGGCCGGTCCCCTGAACGAGGTGCCCGGCGCCGCCACGGACCTCGGCGGGGCAGGACAGCCAGGGCCACCGGCGGTTCGACCGTCCTCCAGGTCCGGTGCGGCGGTTGTAGGGTCTTCGCGTGCGGTGGTTCCAGCGGGGGCCGTGGCGGTTGGGGTCAGTGGTGTCCCCGGGGGGCGGAGGACGGGTTCGCACTCGTTTCGTCGTGCGGTGCGTACGGGTGGGGGAAGGTGTCCGCCTGCGGCTGGGTGGCCGGCCGGTCGGTGGGGCGTCCGGGGCGCGGGGCCACGACAGGCTGCGGCCGAGGAGCGGGGCCACGGCGGGTACCAGGACGATGGACAGCAGGAACGCGGAGAGCAGGATGCCGAACGCGGTCGCGAAGCCGATCTGGTGGGTCGAGGGCTGCGGGGTCATGGTGAGGCCGGCGAAGGAGCCGGCCAGGACGAGGCCCGCGGTCGCGATGGCCGGGGCGGTGTGCCGGAGGGCGCGTGCGACGGCGGCCAGGGGCGGACCGGGGTGTTCCGTCTTCTCCCGGATCTGGTCGCTGATCAGGATGTTGTAGTCGGTGCCGAGCGCGACCAGGGGTAGGAACAGGAACAGGGGCAGGGGCAGGGTGAAGTTGACGCCCGGCTTGCCCATCGCGTGTTGGAACAGCAGGGCTGCCGCGCCGGGGGTGGCCGCGAAGTCGAGGTGCAGCAGCAGGAGGAGGACGAACACCCCGATGAGTGCGGCGGCCACGGGGAAGACGAACCGCAGGTCGCGGTCGACGGCGGCGCGGATCGGTCCGGAGACCAGGTCACGGGCCTGCTGGGACTGCGAATCCGCGGTGAGGAACAGGTCGATCCTGGCGGCCTGCCGGTCCTTGCTCAGGACCGGCTCGGCGACCTGGCCGACGCCGGTGACCCGGGTGAGGCCTTGGGCGAGGCCGTCCGGCGCGCCGGGGGAGAGCGGGCCGGCGCCCTTGGTCTCGATGTAGACGCTGGTCGGCACCGCCACGCCGGCCGACACGCCGGTGGGCGCCCTGGCGGGGGCGGGCGGTGCGGCCGGACCGAGGGCGGGCCGCACCGGTACGGTCTGATCGGAATGCGGAACGCGTCGCGCTGCCTGGTGGCAGGCGGTGTGGACGGTGGTGGCTTCCGGGTGGTGGCCAGCCTGCCGGTGGCGCCGGTCGACGGTGAGGAGCGGCCCGGATGACCCGGGAACTGCCCTGGTGTCGGGTCCTCGCGCTGAGCACGTTCGACATGGGCGAGTACGTGGTGGCCGCCCTGCGTGCCGGCGCGTCCGGGTTCCTGCCCAAGGACTGCTTTTCCGAGGAGCTCTCGGCCGCCGTGCGCACGGTGCACACGGGGGAGCGGGGCCGGTTGCCCCGAGCCGCCCCAAGCCGCGAGGCCGTCCGGTGCCCGGACCCCGCGCGCGGGAGCCGGCCCGAGGGGTGGGTCAGCGGCAGAGGGCTGCGTCCAGGGCGGCCGCCATGTGCTGTGCGCCGGCCTCGTCCGGGACGGTGGTGACCGTGATGCTGGCGGCGCGGCCGTCGTCGGTGACGCCGCCGCGGGAGCGGTAGCCGCGGGCGGTGCCACCGTGGCCCCAGGCCAGGCCGCCGCAGGAGAGCGGCTTGCTCTGCAGGCCCAGACCGTAGCGGACACCCGGGCCCAGGAGTTCGGCGGGGACGGTGGTGCGCATCTGGGCGAGCTGCGCCGGGGGCAGGAGCCGGCCGCCGAGGAGTGCGGTGAAGAACGAGTTGAGGTCGGTGTTGGTGGAGACGATCGCCCCGGCCGCCCAGGCGATCGAGGAGTCCATGTCGGTGAAGTCGACCAGGGGCGCGTCCGGCGAGCTGCGGAAGTAGCCCTTGGGGTGGGCCTCGTGGATCGTGGTGTCGCCGGGAGTGGGGAAGTAGGTGTGGCGCAGGCCGATGCGGTCGATGACGCGCTTGGTGATCTCCTCGCCGACGGGCCGTCCGGTGACCTTCTGGATGATCAGTCCGGCGACCAGGTAGTTGGTGTTGCTGTACTCCCAGCCGGTTCCCGAGGGGAAGCGGGCCTTCTGGGCGAGGGCGCCGTCGAGGAGGTCGCGGGGCTCGAAGTAGCGGAACTGCAGGGCGGTTTCGTCCGAGAGGGCCGGGGCTTCCAGGTAGTCGGGCAGGCCGCTGGTGTGCTGGAGCAGCTGGCGGACGGTGATGTGGCGTCCGTCGATGCCGTCGCCGCGCAGCAGGCCGGGGAGGTAGGTGTCGACGGGCTCGTCGAGGCCGATCTTTCCTTCGGCGACGAGTTGGAGGACGACGACGGCGGTGAAGGTCTTGGTGTTGCTGCCGGCGCGTACCTGTCCGTCGACGGGGGGCTTGGCCCCGGTGGCGGTGTCGCCGACGCCGGCGGTGTAGGTGCGGGTGCGGCCGTCGCGGTCCTTGACGGAGGCCAGTGCGGCGGGCAGGCCGTCGTCCTTCACCAGCGCGTTCAGGCTCTGCTGGACGCTGTCCGGCTTGCCGCCGGCGAATGCCGCGGTCGGTGCCAGCGCCCCGGCCGCCATGACACCGGCGGCCACGGCGGTCACGACCGCCACCGCCCGGTGCCGGCCGCCCCGGCGGGAACGTTGGACGCGGCTGTGCGGTGTGTGCTCGTTCACGGAGGAACTCCTCTGCTGAAGGGGGAATTGCCGGGCTGGGCGGGTTCCGCGCGCCGAGGCGTGCCGGGGCGCGCGGAACCCGTTGGTGGTGCCGGTGCGGATCGCGGATGCTCAGGCCGGACTGGGGAGGGTCCGCGGGGTCAGCGGCACAGGGCCGCGTCCACCGTGGCCTTGACGTGCTGCTCGGCCTCGTCGCCCGGGATCGCGGTCACCGCGATGCCGGCGGCGCGGCCGTCGTCGGTGGCGCCTCCGGCGGTGTAGTAGCCCGGGATGGTCCCGCCGTGGCCCCAGTACACGCCGCCGCACGACAGCGGATGGCTCACCAGGCCCAGCCCGTAGCGGACGCCGGGAGCCACCTCGTCGGCGGGGACGGTGGTGCGCATCTGGGCGAGCTGCGCCGGGGGTAGGAGCCGGCCGCCGAGCAGCGCTGTGTAGAAGCGGGTGATGTCGCCGGGGGTGGAGACGACGGCGCCTGCCGCCCAACCCCAGGACGGGTCCAGCTCCGTGTAGTCGCGGAGCGAGCCGTCGGCTTCCCGGTTGTAGCCCTTGGGGTGGGCCTCGTGGATGGTGGTGTCGCCGGGGGTGGGGAAGTAGGTGTGGCGCAGACCGATGCGGTCGACGACGCGCCGGTTGACCTCCTCGCCGAGCGGTCGCCCGGTGACCTTCTGGATGATCAGGCCGGCCAGCAGGTAGTTGGTGTTGCTGTACTCCCAGCGCGTACCCGGGGCGAAGTGGGCTTTTCGGGCCAGAGCCGCGTCGAGGAGCTCGCGCGGTTCGTAGTACCGGTTCGGGCTGGTGAGGATGGAGTCCTTGTCCACGTACTCGGGCAGGCCGCTGGTGTGCTGGAGCAGTTGGTGGACGGTGATGTGGCGTCCGTCGATGCCGTCGCCGCGCAGCAGCCCCGGCAGGTAGGTCTCGACGGGCTCGTCGAGGCCGATCTTTCCTTCGGCGACGAGTTGGAGGACGACGACGGCAGTGAAGGTCTTGGTGTTGCTGCCGATCCGTACCTGCCCGTCGACGGGGGGCTTGGCCCCGGTGGCGACGTCGCCGACGCCCGCGGTGTACGTGCGGGTGCGGCCGTCACGGCCCTTCACGGAGGCCAGTGCGGCGGGCAGGCCGTCGTCCTTCACCAGCGCGTTCAGGCTCTGCTGGACGCCGTCCGGCCTGCCGCCCGCGAATGCCGCGGTCGGTGCCAGCGCCCCGGCCGCCATGACACCGGCGGCCACGGCGGTCACGACCGCCACCGCCCGGTGCCGGCCGCCCCGGCGGGAACGTTGGACGCGGCTGTGCGGTGCGTTCTCGTACACGGAGGAACCCCTCTGGATGGACCGTTCCGGTGATTTCCGGCCTTGGTCAAGAGGACCATTCAGAGGTGGGGGAGTTCGTCCGCACCCAGGACGAAACCGAACCTGGGAGCCGGCTCCGGGAGACGCCCCTGGGCCAGGACCGTGCTCCTGGCCCAGGGCGGGGACAGGACCACCCGCCATGCCCACGGGCCAAAGCATCTGCCGGTCGGCCGACACCATCTGCGAGCCCCGCGCCCTGCTCGCCGTCTCCGGACTTGCCGCTGGGGGTCAAGGGCCCCTTGGCCGGCACCGGGCTGCCCGTGGCTGGTTCCGTCGGTCGGTGTGCGGTCTACTGCCTGCCGGAGCGGGGCCTCGGGAAGCGGCGGGTGGCACGGGCGGAGACCAGGGCCAGTGTGCCGAGGCCGACCAGCAGGGTCGAGGGCGGTGTCGCCGCGTTGAAGGAGTCCGAGGCCGTGACGGTGACGCCTGCGGTGGTGGTGGCGGTGACCGGGGAGGTGTCGGTCTCCTGGGTGCCGGCGGAAATGCGGACAGGGACCGGTGCCGGGTGGCGCCGGTCCCTGTCGGGCCGCGGGGGTGGGGTGGGTCAGTAGGAGTCGGGGGTGTGCTGCCGCGGCGGGTGGGTGTCCCTGGGGGTGAAGGCGGTGGCCCAGGGGGTGGTGACGGTCTCCAGGACGCCGGGGGCCGGGGCCGGCTGTGGGGCGGGCTGCGGGGGGAGGGGTTCGGCGGCGCGGAGCTGGTCGATGCTCCTGGTCATGCCCGTCTTGAGGCGGGGCGTCAGGGGCTTCTCGATGAGCCGGTGGACCAGCCAGGAGGCGACGAGCATGCCGGTGATGACGATGGCGACCGCCGTCCAGGGCTTGGTGCCGTGGTCGTAGAGGGCGCGCAGGGCGGTCCAGCCCATGGCCTCGTGGAGGAGGTAGAGGGGGTAGGTGAGGGCGCCGGCGAAGGTGAGCCAGCGCCACTGGATCCGGGAGCCCCAGCCCATGGCCACCGCGGTGATCACGAGGTAGGAGAGGGTGGTCAGCAGGACGGCGGGCCAGGTCGGCAGCTCGGGCCGGCCCAGGACGGTGTTCACGTCGTGCTGGTGCTGGATGGTGTAGAGCACCGAGAGGATCCAGCTGATCCCGACGATGCCGAAGAGCATGAGGTTGGGACCGTACCGGTGGACCAGGTAGAGCGCGAGGCCGGCGACGAAGAACGAGGAGACGTCCGACATCGCGAAGAACTCCAGGACCGGCCACTTGGTGCTCGCCGCGACGATGCCGGCGACCGTCCAGATCGAGCAGAAGGCCACGATCCGCCGGTAGGTCACGCCCTGCCAGACCACGATGGCGAACAGCAGGTAGAAACGCAGCTCGGCCCAGAGCGTCCAGTAGACGGCGTCGACATTCGGGATCCCCAGACCCACGTGGAACATGGTGAGGTTGGCGAGGACCTGCTCGGAGGGGAGCGGCTGGCGCACGAGCGGCCACATCGTCACGACCGCGGTGGTGAGCAGGACGGCGAACCAGTACGCGGGGTAGAGCCGGATGACCCGGGAGCGGACGAAGTCGCCCACCGGACGGCCCCAGCTGCTCATGCAGATCACGAAGCCGCTGATCACGAAGAACAGGCAGATGCCCGTCCAGAGGTACGCGGCGGGCGCGGAGGCGCGGTGGAACACCTGCTCGGCCGGCTTGCCCCAGGCGCTGATCTCGGGCTTGGTACCGCCGCCGTAGCCGATGTAGTGGTGGAAGACCACCATCAGCGCGGCCAGGATGCGCAGGCCGTCCAGGACGGCGAGACGGCCGCCCTTGGCGGATTTGCGGCGGCCCGAGGAACCTGGTCGTTGCCGGGGGAAAATGCTCACGGCTGACGATAACGCACGCCCTGTAAGCCGCTTGCAGACCCCTGTGCATGACAGGGCAGGGCGGCGACGGGCTGCGGCAGGGCGTTTTCCCGTGGTCGAGGCACGTGCTGGGAGGGGCGGGGCCGCCTCCGGGGGCGGACGGTGCGGTCGGGGAGGGGTCGGGGACGGGGCCGGGACGCGACGGGTCGGGGACGGACGGTGCGATCGGGGAAGGCCGGGGGCGGGCCGCCCTCGGGAGTTCCTGACGCGCGCGCCCTGGCGCGGGAGTGGACCACCACCCCGCACCAGGACGCACGACGGACCGGCGCGCGAAGGGCGCGCCGGCCGGAGCGCGTCGGTCAGAGCGTGCCGGTGATCGTGGTGCCGGTGTGGTTGCCCGGGATGGTGGTGAGGTCGAGGTTCTCGGGGGCGGCCCAGGTGCCGTCGTTGTGGCGGGCGGTGAGCAGGACCTTGTTGTCCGTGGTGGCGATGGCGAACACGGCGTCGGTGTCGACGGGCGCGGCGCTGATGCTGGTGCCCGTGACGTTGCCGATGACGCCGCCGAGGGACGTCACGGGCTGCCAGGTGTGGTTGAGGTAGCGCATGGTGTGGTACTGGCCGTCGCTCGCGATGAGGGCGAGGTTGAGGTTGTTGCCCTGGCGGGAGACGGCGACGCCGCTCACCGGGCCGGTGCTGCCCGCTGCCTCGGAGACCGCCCCCCAGGTGCCCCAGTTGCCGGAGCCGGTGCGCAGCGTGTGGTAGACCTTTCCGCCGGCCACGGCCGCGATGTGCAGTTCGGGTCCGGCGTCCCCGGACGCTCCGGCGGCGGAGATGGCGGTGATGCCGTTGAGCGGGCCGGTGACGTCGGTGACCACGTTGAACGAGGTCCACTGGCCGGCGCCGTTGCGGATGGAGTGGTAGAGGGTGCCGTTGGCGACCACGACCACGTGCAGGTTGTCGCTGATGGAGGCGATGGAGACCTGGGTGATGCCGCTGAGGTCCGTGAGGGCGACGTTGAGGTCGGCGAAGGTCTGCTTCCAGCCGCCGTCGAGGTTGCGGATGGCGTAGTGGAGGTGCCCGTCGCCGCCCAGGGCGATGATGTGGGTGTCGGCATTGATGCCGGCCGAGGCGACGGCGCGCACCCCGCCGATGTTGCCGGCCGTGGCCTGGACGTCCTCGTACGGGGTCCAGGTGCCGTCGTAGAGACGGCTGGCGAAGTAGAGGTTGGCGTCGCTGCGCACCAGGGCCTGGGTCTTCCAGCCCACGGCCTTCGCCCGGGTCTGCTGCACCCAGCCGGCGACGTTGTCGACCCGGGAGTTGTAGGCGCCGGTGCGGGTCTCGGTGGCGGGCACGCCCAGGCAGCCGCCCTGCCAGGACCGGGAGGCGACGGCGACCAGTTCGGCCTTGCCGCCCGTCTCGCGGATCACGGGGGCGCCGGTGTCGCCCTTGCAGATCGCCGCGCCGCCCGTACCGGTGGTGCCGATGCCGGTCGCGCTCACCGTGTCGAGCGAGAAGGCGCCGGTGTGGAGCTTGAGCGGAGCCCACTCGTCCTTGGTCCGGCCGTACGCGGGCACGCGCAGCGTCTGCCCGGCGGTCGGCGCGGCGGTGGCGACCGCCAGCGGGGCGATGCCGTCCACGGGCGTGGCCAGCCGGGCCATGACGAGGTCACGGCCGGCGTACGGCACCAGCTCGGACACCTCGGCGGTCCTGCCGCCCGTGGTGGTCAGATCGGTGCGGCCGACGGTCGCGACGGTCTTCCACTTCGGCGCGCCGGCTGCCAGCGCCTGCGGCTGCGCCGGGTCGTCGGAGAAGCAGGAGGCTGCGGTCAGCACCCAGTTGCGGTCGACCAGCGCACCGGTGCAGGCGCGCAGGGTGTCGCCGATCGCCAGGCGCGCGGTGAAGGCGTAGAACCCGTCGGCGGCCGCGTTGCCGACCACGGCGCCGGCCGGGGGCGTGGCGAGGGACGTCAGGGCTCCGGCGGCGAGGACGGCGGTCAGCGCGCCCGCCCGCAGGTTGCGGGACGAGGAGGTACGAGGCATGAGTGGGCTCCCGAACGTGAGAGGTGGTGATGCGGGTGGTGGTGGTCAGCCGGTGACGGTCAGCTCGACGAGGGCGGCCGAATCGCCGCCGGTGCCTACGCCGACTCCCTGGAAGCCGTTCGTCGGGACGTCGACGGTCTGGGTGGTGGTGCCGACGGTGAGGCCGGCGCGGACCGCGCGGCCGCCGCTGGTCTGGACGAAGAAGACGTCCGGCAGCTGGAGGGAGAGGGATCCCGTCGTGCCGGTGACGGTGAAGCAGATCTGGTTGTCCGGGTTGCCCGGGGCCAGGGTCCCGATCTGGATCTGGGACTTCGAGCAGTCGGCGGCGAGCATGATGTGGCCGTCGCCGCGCAGCAGCTTCACCTTGGTGATCGCGGCGGCGCCGGGGTAGGAGAAGTCCTCGACGGCCGGCGGTGCGGCGGAGTTGTCGGCGGGGGTGGTGTCGGCGGCGGCGATCGCGGAGGCGCCGCCGAGGACCGTGGCGGTCACCGCGGCGGTGGCCAGCCACCGGCGGGCGGTCCTCCGGGTGCGGGAGGGGTTGTCTGTCACCTGGGGCTCCATCGGGAAGGTGGGCGGGGAGCGGGGGCGGCGCGGGTCAGCCGGTGACGCGCAGTTCGAGCAGGGTGGTGGGCTTGCCGGTGCCGTTGCCGGAGCCGATCCCGACGGGGACGGCGGTGCCCTTGGCGATGTCGACGCTCTGGGAGACGCCCTCGCTGGTGAGCTTGGCGTTGACCGAGTAGTCGTCGGTGCGGATCCGGAATACGTTGGGCACCTCGACGGCGAGGTAGCCGGTGGTGCCGGTGGCGCGGAAGCAGATCTGGTTGCCCTTGTCGTTGGGCAGGTCCCAGCTGAGCACGCTGATCTGGTCGTCGACGGTGCAGTCGGACAGCACGATGTGGCCGTCGCCGCGCAGCAGCTTCACGTTCGGGTACGGGGCCGGGCCGGGGTGGATGAAGTCCTCGACGGCCACCGACGCGGCCGAGTTGTCCGCCGGGGTGCCGTCGGCGGACGCGAGAGCGGTGGCTCCGAGCGTGGCGGCCGCGGCGACGGCGCCGCCAACGAGCCAGCGGGACATGCGCTTTGCCATGACTAATCCTCTTCGTTCATCTCGCGTTGCCCTGATGGGCAGATCCGCGGAATCGGGTGACCGGCCTGAATGGTGGGCGAACCGGCTGAACGTGACCTGACGTCATTCCGTCGGTGAATGACCCGAAATGACGGCACGACAGACACCCAGGGCACCTGGCGGAATCCGGCCCATCGAACCAGATCGGCCGGTGTCCGGACAACCGCTTTCGGCTGGTGGCCAGGCAAGATGTCACGCTTTCAAGGTCATTGGGTGCTTGCTGGCGGTGCGGTTGTATTTGCTTGGCTATGCTCGCCGCCGGGCGTTTCATTGCCGTTGCTTCGCCCGGCAACTATCGGAATTCGTAGACGCTCTGATGTGTCGTCACTTAGGTTGGCTCCGCTACGGCCGGATTCGGCCGATGTCGAACAGTGGAGGTTCTTCCCGTGCGTCAATCGATATCCCGTTCACGACGGCGAGGGAGGGGAGGGCCGCCGCTGTGGGGCAGGCTCTCCCTGAGCCTGCTGCCGCTCGCCCTGACGGCGGGTCTGGTGGGGGCGGCCACTCCGAGCGCCTCCGCTGTCGAGCCGGCCCCGGGGCAGGTTCAGCTGAGCGCACGCGAGCGGGTGCTGCAGGCTTGGCTCGACGGTGGTCCCCGCACGCACGAGCTCGCCGAGACCGTGTTGGCGGGTTCGGACCAGGACGTGACGCAGTTCGTCTACAACGAGCTCGTCGGTTCCCAGCACGCGGACGACCTGCTCGCCGCCACACAGATCGAGGGCGTGGGCGGGTCGAAGGTCCGCGAGGCCGCGGGCAAGGCGATCGAGGGCACCCCCGCAGAGCTGCGCGCGTTCCTGGAGAGCGGCTGGCAGTCGGCCATGGACGCGGACCGACGGCTGTGGATCACCCGGATCACCGACCCCGCTATGGGTGCGGGCCGTGGTGTTCAGGCGGCGGGCGATGCCGCGCTGCGCAGCAACAGCAGCGATGAGCTGCAGCGGTTTCTGACGGAAACCCAGTTCACGGCCAAGGACGGCGACGACCGGGTCAAGCTGGTCCAGATCCTGAGTTCCGGTGGTCCGAACACCCAGGCGGCGGCCCGTGCGGCGCTGAGCGGGTCGATCCAGGACGTGCGGGACTTCCTGACGACCGGCCAGTACGTCGCGCAGAACCGTGACATGGAGCGCGCGAGCATCGCGCAGCTGGTGCAGCAGGCGAAGGACGCGGGCGCGCAGGCGGCTCAGGAGACCGCTGCGGCCATCGAGGCCAAGAACACGGCGGTCTACGAGGCGCAGAAGGCCATGGAGGCCGCCGCCCGGGCCGCGTTCGAGACGCAGCAGGCCGGCAACGACTCGGCCAAGGCCACGGAGGCGGCGAACAAGGCCGCCAGCGCGGCCGAGCGCGCGGGTAAGGCAGCGAACACCGCGCTGTCGGCCGCCCGTGCGGCCAACGCGGGTGCGCGGGCCGCCGCCTACGCGGCGTCGAACGCGGCGGCCGCGGCGGCCGGTGCCCAGCGCGCTGCCGCCGCCGCGCGGACCTCCGCGGCTGCGGCGGCCGGTGACGAGACGAAGGCGCACGAGGCGCGGGTGGCGGCGGACGCCGCCGACGCGGCCGCGAAGCTGGTGGAGGCCGCGAAGGACACGCTCGTCCACGCGGACAAGGCCCTCAGTGACAGCCAGGCCGCGGCGGGTGCCGCGCTGAGCGCGAAGGGCAACGCGGATTCCGCGGCGGGTTCGGCCGAGCAGGCCGGTGCCTACGCGGCCAGTGCCGGCGGGCAGTCGGCGAAGGCCAAGCAGGCCGCGGCGGCGACGCGTCGCTCGGCCGCCGAGGCCGGCCGTGCCGCCGCCGCCGCGCAGCAACTGGCCGGGGAGGCCGCGACGCAGTCGCAGGCGGCCGCGGCGTTCCTGAAGTCCGCGGGGGAACACGCCGCCGCGGCGGCGCAGGCCGCCCGGGACGCCGCCGACCACGCCGGACAGAGTGCCAACGCCGCGCAGGAGTCGACGGACCATGCGAACGCCGCCTCCGGGTTCGCCGCGGACGCGCAGAGTGCGGTCGACAAGGCCAACGCCCTTCAGGACCTGGCCCGTCGCACCGAGGCCGAGGACCTGACCAACCGCACCGCGATCGCGGTGGAGAAGGCCCGCAAGGCCAAGGCCGACGAGGCGGAGAAGCAGGCGCAGACCGACCAGGCCGCCCAGCAGGTCCAGCAAGCCAAGGCCGAGGCCGACCGCCTCGCCGCGCTGGCGAACCAGCCCGGCGCCACCCCGGCGCAGGTCGCCACCGACGGCCGCAAGCTCGCCCTGATCTCCCGCAAGATCTCTGGTGAGTGGGGGGCAGCGGCCGCCGAGGCCGCCGTCACCGGCACCGACACGGCTGTCCTCACCTACGTGAAGACCGGTCGCCGGGAAGCCGAGGAACGCGACGCCCGTGACAGCGTCGCCGCGATCCACAAGAACTCCGACAGCGAGGCGGTCCGCACCGCGGCCTACACCGCGCTGCAGGGCAACGCTGCCCAGATCGGCGCCTTCCTGGCCAGTGGTCAGTACGAGGCCGTCGCGCCGGAGAACCGGCTGACGATCACCCGCATCAGCGACAAGGCCGGCCCCGGCGTCAAGGCCGCCGCCGACGCGGCGCTGCGGACCAACACCCCTGCCGCGCTGCGGGACTTCCTCGGCAAGGGGCTGTCGGACGCCCAGGCCGCCGACGACCGGCTGACCGCGGTCCGGCTGGAGGACGCCCCGACCACCGAGCCCGAGCTCAAGGCCGCGGCGAAGATCGCCCTCGAAGGCCCCGTGCAGGGCCTGCGGGCCTTCGTGGCCGAGGGTCAGTACACCGCCCAGCAGAAGGACCAGCTCACCGCCCTGCACGTCGCCGACGTCCAGGGCCTGATCGCTCAGGCGACCGCCGCGTCCGCCACCGCCCAGCAGAACGCGGCCACGGCCCAGGCCGCCGCCGCCATCGCCCGCAACGCCGCCAACGAGGCCAAGGGCTACGAGGCCGCGGCCCAGGCCTCGGCCGGCACCGCCGCCGAGCACGTCGCCAGGGCCAAGGCCGCTGCCGACGCCGCCCAGGCCTCCGCCGCCCGGGCGGCCGCCTCCGCGAAGACCGCCAACACGGCCAAGGTCTCGGCCAACCGCGACGCCGCCAGCGCCGTCCACTCCGCCAGCAGGGCTGAACGCTCGGCCGGGCAGGCACGGATGGCCGCAGCTGAAGCCCATGAGTCCGCGAGCGCGGCCCGGGCCTCGGCGGAGGCGGCCGGCAGGGACGCGACGGCCGCCCAGGCGTCGGCCGACGACGCTCGCGCCAACTACCAGGCGAAGTTCGACGCCGAGCAGAAGGCCGAGGCCGACAGGCTCGAGGCCGATCGCAGGGTTGCCGAGAAGCAGGCGCAGCTCGAGAAGCAGAAGCAGGACTCGATCGCGGGGATCGAGGAGGAGATCAAGAAGGCGAAGGAGGACAACGAGAGCTCCAACGCGATCTACCGCCTCGTCTCCGAGAGCATCCACCTCACCCTCGACGTCATCGGCGGTGCGGGCGGCGTCATCGCCCCCGGCCTCGCCGACATCGCGGACCTCGTCAACTGCGCCTACTACGCCGTCGAGGGCCGCACCACCGACGCGGTCACCTCGTGCATCGGAGCGATCCCCTTCATCGGTGACGGTGCCGCCGTTGCCAAGCTCGCCCAGTGGGCCAAGAAGTTCGGGTCCTGGGGCGAGAAGGCCGTCGAGTTCATCAAGAAGCTCGTCGGGCGTCTCCCCAAGTCCTGCCCGCTGAACAGCTTCCCGGCCGGTACCCGTGTCCTGATGGGTGACGGCTCCACCCGCGCGATCGAGACGGTCAGGATCGGAGACGAGGTCCTCGCCACCGATCCCACGACGGGACAGACCGGACCCCGCCGGGTCACGGCCACCATCTACGGCCCGGACGACCGCGACTTCACCGATCTCTCACTCGGTGGCGGTCAGGCCCTGACCAGCACCGACCACCACGCCTTCTGGTCCGAGAACCAGAAGAAGTGGGTCGACGCCGTCGACCTCAAGAGCGGCGACGAACTGCGCGACCCGGCCGGCCAGCCCCGGCGCATCGAGGACGTCCGGCACTGGAACACCCTCCAGCCCGCCTACAACCTCACCGTCGAAGAACTCCACACGTACTATGCACTCGCCGGGACCACGCCGGTCCTGGTGCACAATGACGACTCGAACCTGTCGCCCGAAGACCTCAAGGCGATCCGGACTTACGAACAGCGGATTGCCGAACACGAGCAGAAGCTGAAAGAATATATCGCAAATCCGGACGCATACGACAACAAGGGATTCCTGAAGAATGCGCCCAATGATGAGGTGCGACGCTCGATAATTGAGGGAAGGGTCAAGCACCTCGAGAAGGAGATCCAGACCTTCAAGGACAACATTGCCAAGCTTCGCCCGGGAGGATGCTAGTGAACGAACCTGATGTGCGCATCTCCCTGGAGAGGCTGCGCGAGGCGCTTGACGTACTCGTGCGCCATGTCGCCGCCGGCGTGCCGGCCGGAGAGATCGCCATCCAGCAAGACGCCTTCTGGTCGGTCCCGGTAGCGTCGATGGCCGATGTCTACTCCGGTCCTCCGGAGCTCACCATCGGCATGGTCTCCGAATCGTGGAGTCATGTCGAGGAGATGATCGACGATGAGGACAAGGTCGTCGGATATGGCCTGGTCTGGCTTGCCGATGTGCTCCGTGCCATCGGGTCGAAAGTCGTGTGATCGCCAAGCCGTGATTCCGGCAATATTGCCGATTCGGTAACTCCGCGAGGCCCCGCCGACATCGGTCAGCGGGGCCTCGTCGTGCCTTGGCGTCAGGCGAGGCGCAGCGCCAGGTCGCGGGCGTGGGTGGCGGCGGTGGGGCCGCGGGTGGGGTCGGGGGCTTCGGAGAGGAAGACCAGGGCGAGCATCAGGGCGGCGTCCAGGCGGCAGGCGAGGAGGCAGGGGTCGTCCTCGTCGGGGACGGGGGCGACGGTGGCGTAGCCGGCGCGCAGGGCGGCCAGGTCGAGCTCGTTCTCCGGGTAGCGGGCGTACTCGGCGAGGCGGCCGAACTCCAGGGCGGGGGTGCCGAGCAGGGCGTTGGACCAGTCCAGGAGGGCGGTGGTGCGGCCGTGGCTGCGGCGGATGTTGGAGCTGCGGACGTCGAGGTGGAGCAGGCTGGTCCCGGTGAGGGAGGAGAGGTGGCGGGCCAGGAGGTCGGCGGCCGGGGGCTCGGGCAGGTCGTCGGTGCGGCGGGCGAGTTCGGCCCAGCGGCGGCCTATCCGGGTGGTGAGGACGTCGAGCGTGCTGCCGCCCTCGGCGGCTACGGGGTGCAGCCTCGGTGGCGTCACCTGGTGCAGCTGGGCGAGGAGTTGCCCGAGGGCGTGGGAGTCGAGCGGGGAGCCGTCGTCGTCGACATAGTCGGAGAGCAGCACGTCGGGGGAGTTCGGGTCGTCGGCGAGGACCAGTTCCCGGGCCCGGGCGACGGGCAGGCCGTGTTCGGCGAGGTGCCGGGCGATGGCGTGCTCCTGGACGAGCAGGGCGCGGGTGTCCACGTACGGGTCGTTGGCGTTGGAGTCGAACCGCCGGTGCGCGAGCCGTACGGCGACCGGTGCGCCGTCCCGGCCCCGGGCCCGGAAGACGGTGAACTCCAGTCCCTTGCCGACGAGTTCGAGGCCGCTCAGGCCCCACTGCTCGGCCAGTCGGTCCAGTACGGCGAAACGCTCACTCATTGCGCATCCTCGGGAGTCTTGCGACGGTCGGTCGCCCTGCTGTCCTTCAGCAGGGCGTAGGCGATCGGCAGGCAGGTCAGCAGGGTGACCACGCCGCCGAGGGCGAAGGCGGCGCGCGGCCCGGCGGAGGCGCTCACCCGGCCGAAGACCAGCGCGCCGAGGGGCATCGTGCCCCAGGCGAACAGCCGGTAGACGCCGGTGGCCCGGCCGAGCATCCGGTCCGGGATGATCGTCTGGCGCAGCGAGACGGCGACGACGTTCCAGACCATCAGGGCGAAGCCGGTGGCGCAGTAGGCGGCGGACACCACCCACACCCGGTCGGTCGCCCCCACCGCCAGGCCGGCGAGGCCCATCGTGGCCAGGCCGCCGACCAGCGCGGGGACCCGGCCGATCACCGTGGAGAGCCGGCTCGCGACCGTGCTGCCGATCACTCCGCCGACCGCCCCGGCGGCCAGCAGCGCCCCGTACGCGGAGTCCGGAAGCCCCAGCACGTCGTGCACCAGGATGACGAAGACGGCGATCTGGCCCAGGTAGACGGCGTTGATGACGCCGGCGGAGACGGTCAGGGCGCGCAGCAGCGGATCGCGCAGGACGAAGGCGACGCCCTCGCGGATGTCCGCCAGCAGGCGGGGGCGGGGCTTCTCCGCGGGCGATCCGGGTTCGGATCCGGGTTCGGGGTCGGATGCGGGGTCCGGGGCGGGTCCGCGGATGCCGCGCAGCAGCACCGCGGAGACCAGGAAGGAGACCGCGTCGATCAGCAGCGGAACGGTCCGGCCCACGGTGAACAGCACGCCGCCGACGACCTGCCCGAGCAGGTCGCGGCCGATCGTCTGGACGGCGAAGAGCCGGCCGTTCGCCGACTCCAGGCGTTCCTCGGGGACGACGCTCGGCAGCAGGGCGAAGGACGCGCAGTCGAACAGCACCTCGCCGACGCCCAGCAGGAAGGCGGCGGTGAGCAGGGGCCAGAAGGTCAGCCGGTCGGCGGCGAGCAGCACGACGGCGAGGACCAGCACCGCCGCGCGCAGCAGGTCGGCGAGGACCATCAGCAGGCGGCGTTCGAAGCGGTCGGCGTAGGCCCCGGCGGGCAGGGCGAACAGCAGCCAGGGCAGCGTGGTCGCGGCGGTGACGGCGGACACCTGGAAGGCGTCGTGCAGCACCGCGGTGGACAGCAGCGGCAGCGCGGCGAAGCGCATGCCGTCGCCGATCGCGGAGGAGGCCGCGGCGCCGATGACCCGGTGGTAGCCGGAGGAGGGACGGACGGCGGTGTCGGTGCTCACCCGCGCGGCTCCGGGAGGGATTCCGGCCCGGCGGGCGCGCTGTCCCAGGCGCCGGCGCCGTCCCCCGCCGAGAAGACGGCGCAGCGCAGTTCGCTGGTGTACCGCTGGCCGTCCACCTCCAGCCAGCGCTGGTCGGGGGCGGGCAGCATCTCGGAGATCTCCAGGGTGCCTTCGGCCCTGGCGGCCAGCCGGCCCAACTGCCGTACCAGCAGGGGGGACTCCCAGTCGACGTAGACCGGCTTCGGTTCGCCGGGGACCTTGACGAAGACGTGCCGGGGCAGCCGGTGTTCGGCGCGCAGCCGGCAGGCGGCGACGAACCGGGCGGCGTCGTCCCGGCCGGTCGGCCGGCCGAGGGCGGTGGTGTCGCGCAGCCGCTCGGCGGGGATGCGCCAGGTCTCGCGCTGCAGGACGACGCGGCCGCAGCGGATGCGCGGGATGTGCGCGAGGTGGGGGGCGTTCAGTCCGGCGCCGCCGAAGTGGCGGGGGAAGGCGAACGGGGAGAGCGGGTCCTGCCGGATGCTCGGGCCGCCGGCCGGGGGCGCCATCAGCCGCAGCCGGCCCTCGACGCCGCGGGCGCGCAGTTCCAGCCGGTCGCCGCGCAGCACCAGGTACAGCTGGGAGGGCTGCAGGACCCGGTCGCGGGTCTGCGCGGAGCGGCCGTAGACCTCCAGGTCGTGGCAGGGGTAGACGAGTTGGGTGGAGGACTTGTCGGGGTGGCCGCGGGACAGGTTGGCGAGGACCTCGTCGTCCGCGAGCAGGGACTGGTAGCCGCGGTACACCTCGGAGAGCAGTTCGGGGGTGTGCTCCTGGATCAGCGGGCCGAAGCTGGTGTGGGTGATGACCTCCCGCACCGCGTGGCAGTCGCCGATGACGGCGGTGAACCGGCCCTCGGCCAGGTCCTCCCGGCTGGCGGCGGCGAACAGGACGTCCGGGTCGCAGACGGCCGGCGGGCTGCTGGGCCGGCCGGCGAGGACGGCCGCCATCCGGTCCCGGTCCACCACGACCTCGGAGCGGTCCGGGTCGGTCGCGGCCCCGCCGAGCAGGGCGGCGCCGATCGCCCGGTCCAGTTCGGCGAGTTCGGCCTCGACGGCGAGGCACTCGCGGGCGATGGCGTCCCGGTCGCGGAAGAATTCGGCGTAGAGCACGTCCAGCGGGATCTCCACCCCGGGGCCGAAGCGCTCGGCCACCCACCGGGTGAGGATGACCAGTTCGCGCCGCATCCGCAGGCGCGGGCCGGCCAGCACGGTCTCGTACACGATGGACAGCTCGTCGGTGATGAAGCGGGCGAGGTCCGGGCCGACGGTCAGGTCGGCGGGACGGCCGCGGGCCTCCTCGAACAGGATGCTGCGGTCGGCGTAGTGCAGGCCGCTGTTGCGGTTGGCGGGGCCGCCGGTCAGCTGCTCGAACCGGGCCTTGCCGGCGGCGAGCGCGGCCGCGCGCTCGGGCAGCGGCAGCCTGGCGAAGCGGGTCAGGTCCGCCTCGAAGCCGTCGATCGCGGCGAGCAGCGGGGCGGCCGGTCCGGCGGGGGCGGCGAGCAGTTGCTCGCGCAGGGCGGCCAGCGGCCGGTGGTCGCCGATCGGGATCTCGAACTCGACGACCACCCATTCGCGGTCGGCGAGTTCGGCGAGTGCCGTGTCGAAGGGGACGGGGCCGGGCAGCTCGTCCTGCCAGGCCTGCCGCAGTTCGCGCAGGGTGCGTTCGCCGTCGCAGTGCTGCCACAGCCAGGCCTCGTACGGTTCCACCGGCCGCCCGCCGAGGTGCTGGAAGTCCCAGTCGGTGTCCAGGCCGTCGCGGGTGGTGAAGGCGTACAGGTCGATCCGGCCGTCGCGCAGGAAGGACAGCGGGCGGCGCCGGGGCCGGGCGTGGTCGAGCAGGCCGGGGACGGCGGCGGCGCTCTGGGCGAGCTTCTCGGCGGCCCAGTGGCTGAACAGCGCGTGCCGTTCCAGCTCCCGCTCGCCGGTCCAGGTGATGCCGGGGGCGGTGCCGAGGCGGCCGGGGGTGAAGGGGCCGAAGTGCGAGTGGGTCTCGTTCTTGGTGGTGACCCGTTGGAGGTACATGGTGAGCAGGTCGGTCATCTTGCGGGTGCGCCGGCCGGTCGTGCCGTCGTGGCCGTCGAGCCAGGCGGCGAAGGTGGGGTAGGCGGAGTCGTTGGAGAGCAGCAGGACCTGCCGCAGGCGTTCGTCGCCGAAGGCCTCGACCACGGCGGCCCCGGCCCGGTCGAGGCGGTCCTGGTGCCGGGCGGCGAAGCGGGTCTGCTCCTCGGCGAAGTGCCGGGCGGCGTCCTGGTAGCCGCGCAGGGTGGCGGCCGCCTCGGCGGGTACGGCGGCGGCCGCGGCGGCGAGCGCGGGCTCGGGGACGGGCAGCAGGAAGCCGGCCGGGGAGGAGAGCCGGGCGGCGCCGGGCACCGGGTGCCGGCGCAGGGCGGCCTTGAACTCCTCGGCCAGCGCCTTCAACCGCTGCCCGTGGGCGACGAGTTCGCGGGCCTCCTCGGCGGCGGCCGGGTCCGCCAGGGGCGCGAGCAGCTCCATCGGGAAGCCGGCCTGGCGGAGCACGACGACCGGCGCGAGCTGCCAGGCGACGCGCGCACCGGGCTCGGCGGTGGTGGTCCGGGGGTCGTTGACGGTGGTCACAGCCTCACCTGGGAATCGAGTGGACGGGCGGGCGCCGGTCGTGCAGGGCGTCCAGGACGGCGAGCGGGTCGGTGGGGAGCGCGGGCAGCAGGCCGGGGCTCGGCGCCCAGGGCTTGACCCGCACCCCGTGGTAGTCGGACCCGGCGGTGGCGACCAGGCCGAGCCGCCCGGCCGCCGCGGCGAGCCGGGCGCTGTCGGCCGGGGTGTGCCAGCTGGTCCACACCTCCAGCCCGGCCAGGCCGGCCGCGCGCAGCGGCTCCAGCAGCGCCGCGCACTGCGGGGTGTCCAGGCCGGCGGTGAGCGGGCCGGGGTGGGCGAGGACGGCGACCCCGCCCGCCTGCTCGATCCAGGACAGCACCTCCACCAGGTCGGGGTTGACCGGGTGTTCGACGTGCAGCGGCCGGCCGGGCCGGCACCAGTCGGCGACGAGGCGGGCGAAGCGGTCGTCGCCCTCGCGGTACGGGGCGAACCGGGGGTCGCCCTCGGCGGCCTCCAGCAGCAGGGCCAGGTAGTCGTTGACGTAGGCGACCCGGTCGCCGCCGAGGCGCCGCTCGACGTCGGCCCGGGCGAGCGGCACCCCGAGGGCCTGCGCCCGGTCGGTCCAGGTGCGCCACCAGGCCAGTTCGGCGTCGTGGACGCGCCCGATCCGCTGCCGGAACGGTTCGTCGCCGGGGTCGACGAAGTAGGCCAGGCAGTGGGTCTCCTCGCCGCGCCAGCTGGTGGTGATCTCGCAGGCCGGTACCACGGTGAGGCGCCCGCCCGCGGCCCGCTCGAAGGCGGCGACGCCCGCGAGGGTGTTGTGGTCCGTCACGGCGGCCACCCGCAGGCCGGCCTCGACGCACCGCCGGGCCAGTTCGGCCGGCGCCTCGTCGCCGTCCGAGTGCCGGGTGTGCAGGTGCAGGTCGACCGGGGTGGCCAGGGTGGCGGGCGCGCCCCGCATCAGCAGGCCCCCCGCATCGGCTGGATCGGCATCAGCAGGCCCCCCGCATCAGCGGGCTCCGGGCAGAGTGCGCCGCCAGGAGGCGGCCAGCCAGCGCTCGTACTCGGGGCCGGACGGGTCGTCCACGACCAGGCAGAGCGGCTCGATGATCCGCCCCGCGCCGCCGGCCAGGCCGCCGTGCAGCATGGTCAGGTTGTGGCCGAGCAGCAGGTCGCAGTGCTCGCCCGGGGCGAGCACCTCCCAGCGGCGGCGGAACCGCGCCCAGGTCAGGCCGGTGGCCATGAGCACCTGGTGGCAGAAGAGCCGGGCCGCCTCGCCCCGGCACTCGCCGCACGGACAGCCGTGGGCCAGCGGCACGGCGGCGGGGAAGCGCCGGCGCTCCTCCTTGGTCAGCACGGCCTCGCCGTGGTGGAAGGACAGGCCGTGCCAGAGCGGCTCCTCCAGTCCGAGCATGGCGCCCACCGAGGGGTAGGCGCAGCCGTGCTCCGGCTGGCGCTCCAGGCCGCGGGCCAGGTTGCCGCCGAGCCAGCGCGCCGCGGTGGCCGCGGCGTCCGGCCCCCGGTCGATGCCGCGCCGCTCCAGCACGTCGTCGATCACGCCGAGCCAGTCGTAGTACGTGGTGACGCTCAGCCCCTCACCGACCTCGGGCAGGAAGATGCCCTGGTACATCTTGTGCGCGGGGGTGGTGGTGTACCCGGAGTCGCCGTAGGTGCGCCGGGCCGGGTCCCAGCCGGGGTCGTCCTGGAGACTGGGCGTCAGGTACGAGCAGTGCTGGCCGTCGTGGTGGGGCAGCAGGGTCCGGGTGGTGAAGCCCTCGGGCACGTGGGTCTGCTGTGCCCGGTCGACCTCCAGCCGCATCCGGGCGGGGGCGCCGCGGGCGATCAGCGTGGTGCGGACGCGTTCGACGATGGAGGTGGACAGCCGCCGGCTGTCCTCGACCCCGAGCCGCAGCCGGCCGATCCGGAAGACCGCCCAGCCGGTCCGGTGGATGACCTCGACGGCCTCGGCGGCCAGGGCGTCCAGCGCCCGCTCGCGCTCGGCGGGGGCGTCGGAGAGCAGCGGGGTGCAGTCGAACCGCGCTTCGTGGGAGGTGAATCTCACCGGTGCTCCTGGGGTGCGGAGGGGGTGCCGGGGGCCCAGGGCGCGAGTTCGGCCGGGGCCACGTCGGTGCGGAACAGGAACTCGAAGAGCAGTCGGGCGGCGATCTGCGCGGTGCCGCCGGACGGGTCGTAGCGGGGCGCGATCTCGGCGATGTCGACGGCGCCGACGGGCAGCGCCCGCAGCTCCTCGTAGACGTCGAGGAGGTCGCCGATGCCGATGCCGCCCATGGTGACGTGCCCGGTGCCGGTCGCCGCGGCACTGTCGAGCACGTCGATGTCGAGGGAGACGTAGACGGTGTCGCAGCGCGAGCCGAGGTCCTCGATCACCGGGCGCAGGGCCGCGGCGGCGCCGTCCCGGGTGATGGAGGAGCCGGGTACGACGTGAAAGCCGCTGTCGAGCAGGCCGCGGAACTGGTCGTACTTGGTGACGTCCCCGACGCCGACGAAGGCGATGTCCTCCGGGCGCATCCCCGGGATCTCGCTGATCCGGCGGGAGTTGGAGCCGTGGTACAGCGGACCGTGCAGGGTGCTCCAGTTGCCGAAGTCGAAGTGGTGGTCGATGTTGATGAACCCCACCCGGCCGGCGCCGCGGTCGAGCCGTCCGGCGCGGAAGCCGGCGAAGGTGGGGAAGGTGCAGGAGTGGTCGCCGTTGAGGAAGATCAGGCGCGGGGCGTTGCAGCTCAGGCGGCGGCTCTCGGCGGCGACGGCCTGGAAGGTCTTCACCGTGTCGGTCGGGTAGATGTGCAGGTCTCCGGCGTCCGCGACGCTGGGCGCGTGGTAGCGGAAGGTCTGCCCGGTGCGGGTGTCCAGCATCCGCCACTGGCCGAGGCTGGTGAGGTAGCTGGAGAAGACCAGGCTGGCCTGGCGGATCGCCCGCGGCCCTTCCGCGGCGCCCGGGCGGGAGCTGGCGGTGGCGTCGTAGGGCACACCGGACGCCACCCAGCCCGTCTCGCCGACGTCCACCTGGTCGGCGGTGGTGGTGGGGGCGCCGAACAGGGTGCCGACGCCGGCCCAGCCCGGCAGCGGGTCCTGCTCGAAGTCCTCGGGCTTGACGCTGTTCCGGAGCGCTTCGAAGTCGGGGAGCTCGGTCATGTCAGTCCTCCTGCACGGCGGACGCGGCGGGCACGCCGGGCGCCGTGGGTGCGGTGGGCGCGGCGGGCGGGGTGGGCGCGGCGGCGGGCAGCGGGGTTCGGATGACGTCGTGCGCGGCGGCGATCTTCTCCTGGAACAGGTCCCAGCTGGCCTCGGGGGACAGGTGCCGGGGCCGGTAGACGACCGGGGCGTCCTCCCGCCAGTCGGCGAAGTCCCAGTTGAAGATGCGCTCGCGCAGCCTGGGGAAGTCCGGGGTGAGCGGGTACGGCACGAAGTTGTACAGGTTGAAGAGCCACAGCGCCGATTCGTTCTCCCGCATCCAGGCGACGGTCTGGCCGTGCGCGGCCTCCGTCTCCTCGTCGAGGCCGCCCATCATGTTGAGGACGATCTTCAGCCCGGCGTCGCTGAGTTGACGGATCTTCGAAGTGTAGTCGTCCAGGCCGCGGGAGAGCTTGTTGAGCCGCTTCAGCATCTGCGAGTCGGCCGACTCGAAGCCGAGCTCCACGGCGACGACGCCGAGTTCGAGCATGGCCTCGACGATCCACTCCTTCACCTGCATCACGTGGGTCTGCACGATGAAGCGGTAGCCGGGGCGGTCGCGGAAGACGTCCAGCAGGTTGCCGACGGCCTCGCGGGACTGGCCGAAGGTCTTGTCGCCGATGTAGAAGAGCCGGGTGTCGGGGAACCGGGTGGTCAGCTCGTCCACCTCCTGGGCGAGCGCGTCCTTGGCGACCAGGGTGAGCTGCTTGCTCCAGGCGTCGCCGCAGAACGAGCACTGGTACAGGCAGCCGTGGCTGGCGTTGAGCCGCAGCAGCGGGACCCGGCCGTGGTAGCCGCCGAGGTGGCGGTAGTCCGGCGCCCAGGTGATCCGGTCGGAGACCAGGCCGGGCAGCAGGGGCTTCTCCAGGCTGCCGCCGGAGCCGGAGGCGAGTTCGACGAGGCGGCGCACGAAGCCGGCGTCGAGCTGGCCGCGGTGCACGGCGTGCACGGCGCCGTCCGGGGCGAGCGGGGCCATGTTCCCGCCGAGGACGACGCGCCGGCCGGCGTGCTCCAGCCGCTTGGCCACCTCCAGGGCGAGGCGGAGGTTCTGGGCGAGCGGGGACATCAGGACCAGGTCACCGGGGGCGGTCGCGTCCAGCAGCGGTTCGGCGCAGTCCTCCGGCTCGGCCGGGGTCCTGGACAGGTCGCGGAAGACGGAGTCGAGCCCCGCGGTGTTCAGCAGGGCGGTCAGGTGGGCGACCCACAGCGGCATCTCCCACAGGCCGTCGGTCGGGATGAAGTACTCGGGCAGCAGGGCCCGGAAGCGCCGGTCGTAGTCGTCGTAGTAGCGCGACAGGTTCGGGTCGGGGTCGTGGCTGGAGGGGAAGGGCAACTGGACGATGCAGCTCTTGGTCATGAGCGGTGCCTTCGGTCGGTGAGGGCGTGGGGTCCTCGACGTGGAGCACTCAGTGGGACCGGCGCGAGAAGACCGCACAACGCAGCTCGCTGGTGTGACGTTCTCCGTCGATGTCGAGCCAGAGGTGCTCCGGGGCGGGGAGCATTTCGCTGAACTCCAGGGGGACGGCGGTCCTCCGGGCGAGCCGGAGGACCTGCCGGACGATGAGGGGGGACTCCCAGTCGACGTAGACCGGTTTCGGCTCGCCGGGGATCTTCAGGAAGCCGTGGCGCGGCAGGCCGAGGTCGCGGCGGAGCCTGCGGGCGGCGGCGAACTCGGGGGCGTCGCCCTTGGACCGGTGGACGCCGGGGCTCCAGCCGCGCAGCGCCTCGGCGGGGATGCGCCAGCGCTCCCGGTGCAGCACGATCCGGCCGCAGCGGATGCGGGGCACGTGGTCGCGGTCCCGGTCGCGGATGCCGACCCCGCCGAAGTGCCGGGGGAAGGCGAACGGGGAGAGCGGGTCCTGGCGGATGCTGGGGCCGCCGGCCAGCGGGGCGAGCAGCTTCAGCCGGCCCGCCAGGCCGTGGGCGCGCAGCTCCATCCGGTCGGCGGTGGCCACCAGGTACAGCCGGTCGGGCCGCAGGACGTCGCCGCGGGCCTTCGGGGAGAGCCCGTACACCTCCAGGTCCGGGCAGGGGTAGGTGAGTTGGGCGCCGGTCTTGTCGGGGTGCGAGCGGGAGAGGTCGACCAGCACCTCGTCCTCGTCGAGCAGCTCCCGGTACCGGGTGTGGATCTCCTCCAGCAGTTCCGGTGCCTCGGCCTGGAGCATCGGGGCGAAGCTGGAGTGGGTGAGCGCCTCGCGCACGGCGTGGCAGTCGCCGACCACGGCGAGGAAGTCGCCGCGGGCGATCGCGGCGGCGTCCGGCGCGGCGAGCATCACGTCCGGGTTGCACAGCGCGGGCGGGGTGTCCGGGTGGCGGGCGAGGAGCTCCTCCAGCCGGGCCCGGTCGACGACGCTCTCGGGCCGGCCGTCCTCGGCGCCGTCCAGCAGCAGGGCGACGACCTCGCGGTCGAGCGCCTCGATCTCCCGGTCCACCTCCTCGCACCGCGCGGCGAGGCGCGGCTTGTCGGCGAAGAAGGCGGCGTAGAAGTCCGGCAGCGGTACGGGCGTGCCGAGGCCGAAGCGCCGTGCCGTCCAGTGCCGCAGGACCTCCAGTTCGCGGCGGATCCGCAGCCGGGGGACGAGCAGGGTCAGGTCGTAGACCGCGGACAGCTCGCGGCCGATCAGCCCCGTGACGTCCGGGCCGAGGACGACGTCCTCGACCGGGCTGTACGCCTCCTCGTAGAGGATGCTCCGGTCGGCGTAGTGCCGGCCCTCGGAGCGGTTGGCCGCCGATCCGGTGACCTCCTCGAAGGCCTCCTTGAGCTCGCCGAGCAGGGCCGCGCGCCGCGCCGTCGGGCCCTCGGCGAAGCGGCGCAGCCCGTCCTCGAAGCGGCGCACCACGGCGAGGTCGGGGGAGTCGTCGGCGAGGTGACCGGCGAGCGAGCGCAGCACGTCGGTGGACCCGATCGGGATCTCCCAGCGTCCGATCAGCCAGTCCTGGTCGACGAGTTCGGCGAGCACGTGGTCGAAGTCGAGGTCGGCCGGGCGGTCCGGGCGTTCGGCCCAGGCGGCGCGCAGCCGCGCCACCGTGCGCTCCCCGTCGCAGTGCTCCCAGAGCCAGGAGCGGTGGGTGTCGAAGGTCTCGGACTTCACGGCGACGAAGCGCCAGCCGTCCGGCATGCCGGTGGTGGACTCGAACGCGTACAGCCGGACCAGGGGGCCCTCGGCGAAGGCGAGCGGGCGCCGGCGGGGGCGCACCGTCTCGAAGGCCTCCGGCCGGGCGCTGAAGACCTCGGCCATCGCCTCGCCCGCCCAGTGGCTGAGCAGGGCGATCCGGCGCAGCGGGCCGGTGGACCAGGTGATGCCGGTGGCGGCGGTGCCCTCGGGGGCCGCCCGGGCGACGGCGAGGGGGCCGAAGTGCGAGTGGGTCTCGTTCTTGGTGGTGACCCGCTGGAGGTACATGGCGAGCAGGTCGGTCATCCGCTTGACGTGTCCGTCCGACCCGGTGCCGCCGGCGGCGATCCAGGCGGTGAACTCCTCGAAGCGGGCGTCGTTGGACAGCAGCAGGACCTGCTGGAGGGAGGGCTCGCGGAACAGGTCCACCACGGTCCGGCGGGCCCGGGCGAGGGCGGCGCCGTGCTCCTGTTCGAAGGCCTTCCAGTGGCGGTCCAGGGCCTGCACCGCGTCCTGGTAGCGCTTGGCCGAGTCCAGGGCGGCGGGGCCGAGTTCGGCTTCGAGCCGGGCGAGGTCGGCGGGCGGGAAGGGGCGGAGCATGCCGACGCCGGAGGCGAGGTCGCCCCGGGTGCCGGCCTGTTCCGCGCGCAGGGCGGCCTTCAACTCCCGCCCCAGTTCGACGGCTTCGTCCCGCAGGGCGAGGACGGTGTCGGCGGCCCGGGCGGTCGGTCGGTCGACGACGCGGTCCAGCAGCGAGAGCGGGTAGCCCGCGTGGCGCAGCATCGCGACCGGGGCGAGCGACCACCCCCGGCCGCCGCCCTGTGCGGATCGCACGGTGTCCGGGCGCTGCCTCGGTTCGTCCATGATCGTCCCCTCATGGCTGACTTGATCACGACAGTTCGTGACCATACCCAGGCGTCGAGAGGTCTTTCAATAACGATGTGGTCAACCCGTCGGGTTCCGGCCGGAACTGACCGGTCGACAGCCGAAACTCCGAGGTCGTGCAGCAGGGTCGGGCCATTGGGATGGCCTCGGTGGGGCTCATTCGTCCGGAAGTTGACGACGGATCAGACATCGGGACGGTCGTGACGCGCGCCCTCGGGCCCGGGTCCGGACGCGCCGGAGGGACGCGCCGGGAGGGGCGCCCCGGGCGGGGCGCCCCTCCGGGTGGGTCAGGACTGCGCGGCGAGCAGCGCGGCCAGCCCGTCCAGTCCCCGGTCCAGGGTGGCCGGGTCGACCTGGCTGACGGAGAGCCGCAGCTGGTGCTCCCCGCCCGCGCCCGGATAGAAGTGCGACATCGGGGTCCAGATCACCCCGTACTCCGAGGCCGAGCGTTCCAGCAGCGCGTCGTCCACCACGCACGGCACCGTGAGCACCAGGAAGAACCCGCCGCGCGGCTCGTTCCAGGTCACCCCGCTGTCGGGCGGGAAGCGCTCGGCCAGGCCCTCCAGCACCAGCGAGAGGTTGCGCCGGTAGAGCGCGGCCACCTCGGTGTTGGCGGCCCGCAGGCTGTGGCCGTGCTCCAGCAGCGCGCCGCCGATCACGGCCTGGGCGATCGGCGAGGTGTTCACCGTGGTCATGCTCTTGATCATGCCGAGCAGGTCGGCGAACAGCTCGGTGCCTCCCCGCCCGTCCGCCACCAGCTGGTCCGCCACCACGTAGCCGACCCGGGCGCCGGGCAGGGCCGTCTTGGCGAAGGAGCCGAGGTGGACCACCCGCCGCTCGGTGTCCAGCGCCTTGAGCGAGGGCAGCCGCTCGTCACCGGCGAAGACGCAGTACGGGTTGTCCTCCAGCAGCAGGAAGTCCTCCTCGGCGGCCAGCGCCAGCAGCTCCCGGCGCAGCTCCAGCGGCAGGCTGGCCCCGCTCGGGTTGGCCACGTCCGGCACCAGGTACAGCGCCCGCGGGCGCAGGCCCTCGGCGCGGGCGGCGGCCAGCCGGCGGCGCAGGTCGGCGAGGTCCACGCCGTCCGGGCCGTCGGCCACCGCCCGCACCGGCAGATCGGCGAGCAGCGCCGCGCCGGTCAGGCCCACGTAGGTGGGGGAGACGGCCAGCACCACGTCCTCGGGGCCGCGGCGCAGCGCCCGCAGCACCAGGAACATCGCCTCCTGGCAGCCCACCGTCACCACGATGGACTCGGCGGGCACCTCGATGCCCTCGTCCGTCGCGAGGTGGGTGGCGATCAGGTCGTGGATGATCCCCTTGGTCCGCCCGTACTGGAGCACCTGGCGGCGGGCCGCCTCCTCGCTCAGCCCGCGCTCGGTGCGCAGGTGGTCGAGGTAGCGGTCCAGGTGGCGGTGGACGGCGTCCAGCTCGAAGAACTGCTCGGCCGGGCGCCCGGCCGCGAAGGAGACCGCCTCCGGGTAGCGGATGGAGATCTCGTTGAGCAGGTTCATCGAGGTCATCGCCGGGTCGGCGAGGGAGGTGTGCAGGCCCGCCAGCAGCAGGTCGTGCGGTGCGGCGATGGTGGTCACGGGGTGCTCCAGGTGGTGCCGGGCAGGGTGGTGGTGCTCAGTTCGGCGGCGGCCCGCAGGTCGGCGCAGCCCGCGAGGCCGAGCGCGTGCCGCAGCTCGGCGGCGAGCAGGTCGAGGACCTCGGTGCAGCCCGCCTCGCCGCCGGCCGCCAGGCCCCAGATCAGCGGGCGCCCGAGCAGGACCCCGGAGGCGCCGAGGGCCAGCGCGGTGAGCACGTCCGAGCCGCCGCGCACCCCGCTGTCCATCAGCACCTGGCAGTCCTCGCCGGCCAGCGCCTCGGCGACGGCCGGCAGGACCGTCACCGCGGGCACGGCCCGGTCGAGCTGGCGGCCGCCGTGGTTGGAGACCACCACGGCCGCGGCGCCGATCCCGGCGGCCCGCCGCGCGTCGGCCGGGTCGAGCACGCCCTTGACCACCAGCGGCAGTTCGGTCTCCCCGCGCAGCCATTCGAGGTCGGCCCAGGTGACGCCGGGGGAGAGCAGTTCGGCGGTGTGCGCGGCCACCGCCGAGACGGCGGCGGTGGACTCGTGCGCCCGACCGGCCGCGCCGCCCTCCAGCAGCGCCGCGCGGACGTCGGCGGGCAGCGCGAAGGCGTTCCTGGCGTCGCGCAGCCGGCGGCCCATGTACGGGACGTCGGCGGTGACCACCAGGGCCTCGCTGCCGGCCTCCTCGGCGGCCCTGACCAGGTCGAGCAGCCGGCCGCGGTCGCGCAGCCAGTACAGCTGGAACCAGAGTGTGGCGCCGGTCCCCGCCAGCTCCTCGAAGCCGACGCTGCTGAGCGTGCCGACGGTGAACGGCACGCCCGCGGCCGCGCAGGCGCGGGCCGAGGCCAGCTCGCCCTGCGGGTGGAACAGCCGGTGGTAGGCGACGGGCGCCACCGCCACCGGCAGGGCCGCCCGGCTGCGCACCAGGGTGGCGGCGGTGTCCCGGGTGCTGACGTCGGTCAGCACCCGGGGCACCAGGCCCACCCGGTCGAAGGCGGCCCGGTTGGCGGCGAGGGTCAGTTCGCGTTCCGCGCCGCCCTCCAGCCACTCCCAGACCTCGGGCGCGAGCGCGGCCCGGGCCCGGTCGGCGTACTCGGCGACGGACAGCACCGGGCGCCCGGCGGCCGGGCCGGCCGGTGGAACGCTTCGGACGGACGCGCTCATCCGGCCACTTCGCCGGCGTTGCGCTGCAGCTCCACGGCCTCGTAGAGGGCGCGGATGTTGTTGCTGCCGAAGTTGCGGGCCCGAATGCGCTCGATCACCTCGAAGAAGTAGGTGTTCCGCGGGTGCTGGGAGCGGGTGAAGATCTGGAACAGCTGGCCGTCGTGGTCCTGGTCGACCAGCAGGTTCAGCTCGCGCAGCTGCTCGAAGGAGTGCCGCAGCGGCGTCAGGCGGTCGGGCAGCGCGTCGTAGTAGGTCTGCGGGGTGCGCAGGAACGGCACGCCGCGCTCGGCCATGGTGGCGACGGAGTGCACCGCGTCCTCGGCGGCGAAGGCGACGTGCTGGACGCCGGCGCCGCCGTGGCCGGTCAGGAAGGAGGCGATCTGGCCGCCCGCGTCCGCGGTGAGCGGCTCGATCAGGGTGAGGGTGACACTGCGGTCGGCGCTCTGCACGACGGCCGAGTCCATGCCGAGCGTGCCGACCTCGACCCGCTCCTCGAAGATCGTCCGGAAGCCGAAGACCTCGCGGTAGCGGTGCTCGGTCTTGCGCAGCTCGCCGAACGGGATGAGGACCGCGAAGTGGTCGACGGAGTGCAGGCCGACCTCGCCCTCGCCGGTCGGCTCGGCCGGGTCCGGCAGGCCGGGGATGCGGCCGGCGGGGACCTCGGGGCCGCGCTCGACCAGGGTGTGCACCACGTCGCCGAAGGCGTCGACCACCGCGGTGACGCAGCCGTCCGCGGCCTGCGGCTCGCGCAGGGCGGCGGCGCCGCGGGCGGTCAGCGTGCGGAACGCGTCGGTGGCGTCCGGCACCCGCAGGCCGAGGGCGCCCACGCCGTCGCCGTGGCGCTCCAGGTAGTCGGTGGCGGGGTGGCCGGCGGCCAGTGGCTGGGTGATCAGCAGCCGGATGCCGGACTGGCCGACCAGCGCGGACAGGCAGCGCTCGGCGCTGTCGCCGCGCTCGGTCGGCGGGACGAGCAGCTCGAAACCGTACTCCGTGGTCAGCTTGGCGGTCTCGGCGCCCAGGTCGGCCACGTAGAACTCGACGTGGTCCAGCTCGACGGGGATCGGGGTGACGGCGGGCGAGGAACGGTCGGTCATCTGAGGAGCTCTCTCGTGAGGAGGAACGGGAGGGTGCTGAGGGGCGATCGGGCGGGCGGACGTGCTCGGCGGTGCGGGTGCGCGCGGCGGTGGTGCGGGAGTTCGGGCGGTGCGGACGTTCGGCTGGTGCGGGAGTTCGGGTGGTGCGACGTTCACGTGGTGCGGAGTCCGGGCGGGCGGGCCGGTGGGCCGGCCGGGGCCGGTCAGGTGGGCTGGAGGTCCTTGGCGTCCTCCGGCTCGGCCGGGCCGTCGCCCTCGGACGCGCCCTCGGGCTCCGGCGGCTCCGTCGGGGCCTCCGGCTTGCCGATCAGATGGGCGGCCGCGAGCAGCGCGCCGACCACCATCACGCCCAGCACCACCCGGAAGTCCAGGGCGGCCACCAGACCGGAGCCGACGCCCACGGCCAGCGCCTGCGGCGCGGTGAGCGAGAGGTTGACGGCCGCCTGGGCACGTCCCATCAGCTGCGGCGGGGTGGACGCCTGGGCGGCGGTGGCGAGCCCGACCAGGGCGGCCGGGATGCCCGCGCCCGCGATCACCAGGCCGGCCGACACCACGTACAGCGACGGGGCCAGCAGCAGGACGATGCCGAGGCCGAACACCGCCGATCCCGCCATGACCGTCCGGCGCGGTCCGAGCCGGCCGATCAGCAGACCGCCGACCACCGAGCCGACCAGCGCGCCGACCGCCTCGGTGGTCTCCAGGACGCCGAGGAACTGCGGCGAGCGGTGCAGCCCGTGCTGGGTCAGCGCGAACAGCACCGGCTGGAGCAGGCTCAGCACGAAGCCGGCGCCGGCGGTGGCCACCACCAGCGGTCGCAGCCCGACCGAACCGCGCAGGTGGACGAAGCCCGCCAGCACCTCGGTGCGCCAACGCAGGCCCGAGGGCTCCGGCTTGACCTCCGCCACCCGCAGGGTGAGGAAGCTCAGCGCCGCCAGCAGCAGCACGGCGAGGTCGGCCACGGCCACCACGTGCCCGCCGAACCAGCCGTAGAGCCCGGAGCCGAGCAGCGGTGCCACCAGGGTGGTGCCGGCCCGGGCGCTCTGGGTCAGTCCGGCCGCCGCGCCGAAGTCCTGACGCTCCGTCAGGATGCTGCGCAGCAGCGCGCTCTGCGCCGGGGCCAGGACGGCCCCGGCCAGACCGCAGACCGTGGCGGTGCAGTAGATGATCCAGACCGTGTCCCGGCCGTCGACCAGCAGCAGCGGCAGCAGCGACACCGCCACCGCCAGGTTGACCCCGACCAGCAGCGGCTTGCGCCGGACCCGGTCGGCGAGCAGGCCGCCGAGCGGCAGCAGCAGCAGGGGCGCGGAGAAGCAGAACAGCACCAGACCGGCGGCGGAGTTGCTGCCGGTCAGCACCTTGGCCCAGATGCCGAGGGCGATGGAGAGGGCGCTGTCACCGAGAACGGACAGGGTCTGCCCGGCGAGGTAGCGCCGGAACTCCGGGCGGGCCAACAGCGGGTGCATGGCGGTTCCTTCGCTGCGCCGACGGCGCTTCGGGGTGTGCGGGGGTGTGCGGTGGAACGGGGTGGTGCGGCTGTGCGGTGGAACGGGGTGGTGCGGGGCTGTGCGGTGGCGCGGTGGAACAGGGCCGTGCGGTGGTGCGCCGGTGCCGGGGCGCCCGCCGGCGCCCCGGGGGCCGGGGGTGCGCCCTGACGCACGCGGGGTGCTCAGGGCGCCGGGCGGTCAGGGTGCGGCGGGGTGGGCCGGGGCGAGCGGTGCGATGGCGGCGAAACCCTCGATCACCGCGTCGTTGGCGTCCTTCTCGCCGATGGCGACCCGGATGCCCCGGCCGGGGTAGTACCGGACGGCGACGCCCAGGCGCTCCAGCTCCGCGCGCAGCGGGAGCTGGTCGCCGGGGGCGTCGACCCACAGGAAGTTGGTGACGCTGGGCGCCACCGTCCAGCCGAGCCGCAGCAGTTCGGCCTCGGTGCGCTCCCGCTCCGCGGCGATCTCGGCGATCCGGCGCGCCATCTCGTCCTCGGCGGCGACGGCCGCGAGCAGGCCCGCCTCCTGGAGCCGGTTCACCGCGTACGGCACCTGGTGGTCCCGCACCCGCCGGGCCACCGACTCCTCCGCCAGCGCGTAGCCGATCCGCAGCGCGGCGATGCCGTGGGACTTGGACAGGGTGCGCAGCACCACCAGGTTCGGCCACTCGGCGATCCGGGCCGGCACGTCCGGGGCCTGCCAGTCCCGGGCGAAATCGACGTAGGCCTCGTCGAGCAGGATCAGCGCGGTGGACGGCACCCGGCGGAAGAACTCCGTCAGCTCGGCCCAGGAGTAGACCGTGCCGGTCGGGTTGTGCGGGTTGCACAGCACGACGATCCGGGTGCGCTCGTCCATCCGCTCGGCCATCGCCGCCAGGTCGTGCCGGGCGTCGGGGCCGAGCGGGACCGGCCGGGCCTCGGCCCGGGCGATCTCGCAGAACAGCGGGTACGCGTCGAAGCAGGGATCCGAGTGCACCACGTTGTCGCCGGGCTCGACCACCGTGTGGAAGAGGTCCAGCGCCACGCCCGCCGAGCCGTGGCCGACCACGACCTGGCCGGCCGGGACGCCCTGCCAGTCGGCGACGATCCCGGCGATCCGCTCCGGCCGGAAGTCCGGGTAGCGGTGCAGGTCGGCGCTGGCCTCGGCCAGCGCGGCCAGCACCGACGGCAGCGGCGGGTACGGGTGCTCGTTCTGTGCCAGCAGGTGTCTGGCGGTCGACGGGGCGGCCATCAGTCGGCCTGGAGGACGTAGAGCCAGGAGTGCGGGGTGGCCAGCGCCTCGACGCGGTCGATCCGCAGGCCGGCGTCGGTGAAGAGGGTCTCGTAGGTGGCCTTGGTGTGCAGCGGGACGCCCATCATCGCGTGCGCCAGCTCGAAGCCGACCGAGAAGACCGGCTGGGCGCCGTCGGAGGTGCCCGGGTCGCGCAGCATGGTGTCGCCGAGGACGAAGGTGCGGGCCTTCGGGAAGGCCTCCCGCATCCGGGTGAAGATCGAGGAGCGGGTGGCCGGGTCGGCCAGCAGGTCGTGCAGCAGGAAGAAGCTGATCACGGTGTCGACCTCGGCCACCTCGGCGGCCTCGGCGTCGTTGTCGATCTGGGTGCCGAGCAGGCCCAGGACGTCCGCGCGGACGGCGGTGACCCGGTCCTGCATGCCGGCCTCGATGATGTCGCGGCGGGCGATGTCGGTGGCCGGGCGGCTGATGTCGATGCCCAGGCCCCGGGTGCCCTCGCGCTGCGAGACCACGCGGCGCACCCGGGCGGAGGTGCCGGAGCCCAGGTCGGCGATGGTGCGGAAGTCGATGCCGCTGAGCACGTCGGTCAGCTGCGCGGCGAACAGCGACTGGTCGCACTGGGCGGAGCCGAGGGCGACCATCGCCTCGTCGCGGAAGACGTCCTGGTCGTAGCGGTGGGTGCCGGCGCTCAGGTGGCCGGCGCGGCCGAACACGTCGTGGTAGCCGCCGACGGCCCAGGTGAAGTAGCCGCGCGCGGCGGCGATCTCCAGGCCCGCCTCGGTGGGCAGGTAGGCGTCGCCGTCGGCCTTGAGGTAGCCGTAGTCGGCGGCGGCGCGCAGCACGGCCTCGGTGCGGGCGGTGTCGCCGGCCCGGGCGGTGGCCTCGGCGGCCGAGAGCGGCTCGCCGCGCCCGATCGTCTCCAGCAGGCCGATCCGGTCCAGCGCGAAGATCACGTTGGCGGCGATGAAGCCGTTGTAGGCGTCGGTCGAGGTGATCGGCGACGGGGTGATGCCACGCCAGGTGTCGGGGATGGCCGCAGTGGTCATGGTGGTGTCCGTTTCTCGGTGGGCGGGCCGGGTGCGGCCCGCGTGGTTGCGCAGGTCGGTCGCCTGCGGTCGGTAGGGGTGTCGAGTCGGTGGTGCGGGCGGGTCAGGGAGTCAGGTGGGCGGCGAGCACCGGGCCGATGACGGCGAGCGCCTCGGAGCCCGTCATCGCGCCGTGGGTGCTCGGCACCTCGTGGACGTCGAGCCGACCGCCCAGGTGCGGGCGCCAGCTCTCCGGGTCGGGGGCGTCGGCCGGCCGGTCCTTGGCGGCGGTGAAGAACACCGCGTCGCCGTCGTAGCCGGGCAGCGGGAGTTCGTGGGACAGCTCGGCGTTGGACTGGAAGACCGAGACCACCCGGGCCACCCCGGCGCCGCTGAGGCCGGCGAGCGGGCCCTCGCCGCCCCGGACGAGTGCGGCGTAGCCGTCCTCGTCCGCGGGCCAGGCGGTGATCTCCCCGGCCGGGTGGCCGAGCGAGTCGAGGATCACCGCGAGCTGCGCCGGGTCGTCCCGCCACTGCTCGGGCCCCGGCTCGCCGGTGCCCGGGTAGGCGTCCAGCAGGGCCAGCAGCCGGACCTCCTCGCCCTGTTCGCGCAGCAGCGCGGCGATCGCGTGGGCGACGGCCCCGCCGAAGGACCAGCCGAGCAGGGCGTACGGGCCCTCGGGGCGCACGGAGCGGATCTGCGCCAGGTAGGTGCGGGCCAGCTCCTCGACCGAGGCCGGGTGCGCGGTCGGGTCGGCCAGGCCGGGGGCCTGGAGTCCGTAGATCGGCTGCTCGGCGTCGAGGTGGCGCAGCAGGCCGGTGTAGACCCAGCTGATGCCGGCGGCCGGGTGGACGCAGAACAGCGGCGGGCGCGAGCCGCGGGTGCGGATCGGCAGCAGGACGGGGAAGCTCTCGGCGGCCGGGCCCTGGGCGAGCCGCTCGGCCAGCCTGGCGACGGTCGGCGCCTCGAACAGCGTGCGGACGCCGATCTCGTCGCCCTCGCCGACCAGTTCGCGCAGGTCCGCGACCAGCCGGCTGGCCAGCAGCGAGTGCCCGCCCAGCTCGAAGAAGTTGTCGTCCACGCCGACCTTCTCCAGTCCGAGCAGATCGGCGAACAGGCCGCAGAGCAGTTCCTCCCGGGGCGTCGCGGGCGCCCGCCCGGAGCCGAGCCAGGCGGTGTCGGGGGCCGGCAGGGCCTTGCGGTCGACCTTGCCGTTGGCGGTCAGCGGCAGGGCGTCCAGGGCGACGATCGCCGAGGGCACCATGTAGTCCGGCAGGGTCGCGCCGACGTGGGCCCGCAGGGCGGCCTGGTCGACCGTCTGCCCGGGGCGGGCGACGGCGTAGCCGACCAGCCGGCGGTCGCCCGGGCGGTCCTCCCGGACCAGCACGAACGCCTGGGCGAGGGAGGGGTGCCGGGCGAGCACGGCCTCGATCTCGCCGGGCTCGATCCGGAAGCCGCGGATCTTGACCTGGTGGTCGGTGCGGCCCAGGTACTCCAGGGTGCCGTCGGCCTGGCGGCGGACCAGGTCGCCCGAGCGGTACATCCGGCTGCCGGGGGTGCCGTACGGGTCGGCGACGAAGCGCTCGGCGCTCTGGCCCGGCCGGTTGAGGTAGCCGCGGGCCAGGCCGGCGCCCGCGATGTACAGCTCGCCCTCGACCCCGGCCGGGACGGGCTGGAGCGCCGCGTCCAGGACGTAGAGCCGGGTGTCCGGCACGGGCCGGCCCATCGGCGGGGCGGTCCGGCCGCTGAGCGGGCTGCTCATGCTGGCGCAGACGGTCGACTCGGTCGGGCCGTAGGCGTTGACCATCCGCAGCCGGGCCGACCAGTGCTCGACCAGGTCGGGCGGGCAGGCCTCGCCGGCGACCACCAGGGTGCCGCCCTGCGGCAGCGCGTCCGGGGCCAGCACGGCGAGCGCGGTCGGCGGCAGGGTCAGGTGGGTGACGCCCTGTTCGGCGATCAGGTCGGTCAGCGAGGGGCCGGGCAGCAGTTGGTCGGCGTCGCCGAGGACGGCCCGGGCGCCGGTGAGCAGGGCCATGCCCAGCTCCCAGACGGCCGCGTCGAAGGACGGCGAGGCGAACAGCAGCACCCGGCTGTCGGGGGTGACGGCCAGGCCCCGGCGCTGGCCCTCCACCATGGCGGCGAGGCCGGTGTGGGTGACCACCACGCCCTTGGGGCGGCCGGTGGAGCCCGAGGTGTAGATGACGTACGCGGCCGAGTGCGGGGTGATCGCGGTACCGGTGAGGTCGTGCGCCGGGTGGCCGGAGGCGTCCAGGTCCTCGATCAGCAGCCGCGGGACGGTGCTGTCGGCGAGCAGGCCGTCGGCCAGCGCCTTGCTGGTGAGGACCAGCGCGGGCCGGGCGTCGTCCAGCATGTAGGCGATCCGGTCGGCCGGGTAGCGCGGGTCCAGCGGCTGGAAGACCGCGCCGGCCTTGAGCACGGCGAGCTGGGCGACGATCAGCTCGATCGAGCGTTCCAGGGCGATCGCGACGAACCGCTCGGGGCCCGCGCCGTGCTCGATCAGCAGCCGGGCGAAGCGGTTGGCGCGCTCGTTGAGTTCGCCGTACGTGACCTGCTCGGTGCCGAAGGAGAGCGCGACGGCGTCCGGGCGGGCGGCGGCCTGCGCCTCGAAGAGCGCCGGGAAGGTGCCGGGCGGGAGGTCCTCCCGGGTGTCGTTCCAGCCGGTGAGCAGCTGCTCGCGCTCCTCGGGCGCCAGCACGTCGACCCGGCCCACGGACTGGTCCGGGTCGGCCAGCACCGCGCGCAGGACGCGTTCGAAGCGGGCGGCCGTCGCCTCGGCGGTGGACCGGTCGAACAGGTCGACGGCGTACTCCACCGTCAGGCCCAGCCCGGCGGGCGCGCCGTCCGCGTCGAAGCTCTCGCTGAACGCGAAGGTCAGGTCGAACTTGGCGAGGTCGGAGTCCAGTTGCTCGACCCGGCCGGGCAGGCCGCCGAGGCTGATCCCCCCGGCCTCGCCGCCGGAGGTCAGCATCACCTGGCACAGCGGGTGGCGGGCGGTCGAGCGCACCGGGTTGAGCAGCTCGACCAGCCGCTCGAAGGGCACGTCCTGGTGCTCGAAGGCGTCCAGGGTGGCGACCCGGACGCGTTCCACCAGCTCCCGGAAGCTCGGGTCGCCGGAGGTGTCGGTGCGCAGCACCAGGGTGTTGACGAAGAACCCGACCAGGTCCTCCAGCGCCTCGTCGGTGCGCCCGGCCACCACGGTGCCGATCGGCAGGTCGGTGCCCGCGCCGATCCGGCTCAGGGTGGTGGCCAGCGCGGCCTGCATCACCATGAACACGCTGGCCCGGCTCCGCTGCGCCAACGCGGCCAGCGAGGCGTGCAGTGCGGCGTCCGTCCGGAGTTCCACCGCGGCGCCCCGGCGGCTGGGGGCGGCGGGGCGGTGGCGGTCGAAGGGGAGCGTCAGCTCCTCCGGGAGGTCGGCCAAGGTGCGCTGCCAGTAGGCGAGTTGCTCGCTCAGCAGGGCGCTGGGCCGCTCGTCGGTGCCGAGCAGCTCGTGCTGCCACAGGGTGTAGTCGGCGTACTGGACCGCGAGCGGGCGCCAGTCGGGGGCGGCGCCGGCGAGGCGGGCCCCGTACGCCTCGGCGAGGTCGCGCAGCAGCGGGACCACGGACCAGCCGTCGGTGGCGATGTGGTGCATCAGCACCAGCAGGACGTGCTCCTCGCCGGGCAGCGAGAGCAGGGTGGCGCGCACCGGCAGGTCGCGGGCGAGGTCGAAGACCTGCGACCCGGCCTCGGCCAGCGCCCGCGCGAGCTCCTCCTCGCTGCCCACCGACACGGTGTGCAGGGGGAGTTCGGGGGCCTCCAGGAGCAGCTGGTGCGGCTGCCCGCCGGTGGTCGGGTAGACGGTGCGCAGCACCTCGTGGCGGTCGAGCACGTCCGCCAGGGCCGTGCGGAGCGCGTCGGCGTCGACCGGGCCGGTCAGCCGGACCGCGCACGGGGTGTTGTAGAGCGCGCTCGGGCCCTCGAACTGGTCGATGAACCAGAGGCGTCGCTGCGCGGGGGAGAGCGGGACGCGCTCGGGCCGCTCGACCGGCCGCAGGGCCGGACGGGCGGCGCCCGGGGCGGGCAGGACGGCGGCCAGCGCGGCCACGCTGGGGGCGTCGAACAGGGCCCGGACGGGCAGTTCGGCGCCGAGCGCGGTGCGGACCCGGCTGACCAGCTTGGTGGCGAGCAGCGAGTGGCCGCCCAGGTCGAAGAAGCTGTCGTCGATCCCGATCCGGTCCAGCCCGAGGACGTCGGTGAACAGTTCGCACAGCGCCCGCTCGGTGTCGGTGCGCGGGGCGCGGCCCTCGCCGGTCCCGGTCCAGTCGGGGGCGGGCAGGGCGCGGCGGTCGACCTTGCCGTTGGCGGTCACCGGGAGCGCGTCGAGGACGACCACGGCGGCCGGGAGCATGTAGCTGGGCAGGCTGTCGGCGACGGCGGCGCGCAGCTCGGCGGGATCGCCCTCGCCGGTGGCGTACACCACCAGGCGCTTGTCGCCCGGCTGGTCCTCGCGGACCACGGCGAAGGCCTGGCCGACGGCCGGGAGGGCGGTGAACGCGCCCTCCACCTCGCCGAGTTCGATCCGGAAGCCGCGGATCTTGACCTGGTCGTCGGCCCGGCCGAGGAACTCCAGCACGCCGTCGGCGGTCCAGCGGACCAGGTCGCCGGTGCGGTACATCCGGCTGCCGGGCTCGCCGAACGGGCAGGCCGTGAAGCGTTCGGAGGTCAGGCCGGGGCGCCCGACGTAGCCGCGGGCCAGGCCGGCCCCGGCGAGGTACAGCTCGCCCGCCACGCCGGCCGGCACCGGCCGCAGCGCGGTGTCCAGCACGTACGGCCGGGTGTTGTTCAGCGGGCGGCCGATCGGGACCACGGCGGGGACGGGCCCGCCCGGGCTCATGGTGAAGGTGGTCTTGATGGCGGTGGTCTCGGTGGGCGCGTACACCGCGACCACGTCGGTGTCCGGGCAGACCCGGTGGAGCCGGCGCACGGACTCCGGCGGGACGACGTCGCCGCCGGTCCACACCTGCCGGACGTTGCGGAAGGCGGCCGGGTTCTCGTCGGCCATCAGCCGCAGCAGGCCGGACGGGGCCTGGACCAGGGTCACCTCGTGGGTGGTGATGGTCTCGGCGAGGCGGCGGATGTCCAGCTCGCCGGGGTCGGCGAGGACGATCGCCCCGCCGGTGACCAGCGGCGCCCAGATCTCGGTGGTGGAGGCGTCGAAGGCGGTGGGCGAGTGCAGCAGTACGCGCTCGTGGTGCCCGGCCCGGAAGTGCGGGTTGCCCAGCAGGTCCACCACGTTGCGGTGGGTGACGGCGACGCCCTTGGGCACCCCGGTCGAGCCCGAGGTGTACATCACGTAGACCAGCTGGCCGGGCAGGACCGGCACGTCCGGGTTGCCCGCCGCGGGGGCCTCGGCGAGCAGCGCCGCGGTGACCTCGACGGTGGCGAAGCCCTCGGTGGCGAGCACCGGGTGGCCCTGGTGGGCGGGGTCGACGAGCAGCAGGCCGGTACGGGTGTCGGCGAGGATGTGCTGGAGGCGGTCCAGCGGGTAGCGGTCGTCCAGCGGGACGTAGGTGCCGCCGGCCTTGGCGATGGCGAGGACGGCGGTGAGCAGTCCGGCGGAGCGCTCCATCAGGACCGCGACCGGCTGTTCGGTGGTCAGGCCGCGCTCCAGCAGCAGGGCGGCGAGCCGGTTGGCGCGGTCGTTCAGCTCGGCGTAGTCGAGCCGTTCGGTGCCGCAGACCAGGGCGAGGGCGTCGGGGGTGGCGGCGGCCCGGGCCTCGAACAGCCGGGGCAGGCTCCGCTCGTCGACCGGTACGGCCGGCCCGTTCCAGCCGGTGAGCAGCTGCTCGCGCTCGGCCGGGTCGAGGATCTCGATGCCGCCGATCGGCGCGTCCGGGGCGGCCGCGGCGGCGCGCAGCACGCGCACCAGCCGTTCGGCGAGGGCGACGGCGGTGGCGTGGTCGAAGAGGTCGGCGGCGTAGTCGACGGCGGCGCGCACGCCCAGGCAGGTGCCGTCGGGGGCGAGCCGCTCGACGAAGTTGAAGTTGAGGTCGAACTGGGCCTGCGCCTCGCCGACCTCGACCGGGGTGCCCGTCGCGGCGCCGAAGGCGAGGTCGCCGGCCCGCTCCGCGTTCAGGGTGACGACGGTCTGGAAGAGCGGGTGGCGGGCGGGGGTGCGGGTGGGGTTGAGGTGTTCGACCAGGCGCTCGAAGGGGATGTCCTGGTGGTCGTAGGCGTCGAGGTTGGCGCGCCGGACCCGGTCGAGCAGCTCGTGGAAGCTCGGGTCGCCGCTGGTGTCGGTGCGCAGCAGCAGGGTGTTGACGAAGAAGCCGACCAGGTCGTCGAGGGCCTCGTCGGTGCGGCCGGCGACGGGGGTGCCGAGCGGCAGGTCGGTGCCGGCGCCGAGACGGGTGTAGAGGGTGGCGACCGCGGCCTGCAGTGCCATGAACAGGCTGGCGTGCCGGCCCGAGGCCAACTCGGTGAGCGCGCCGTGCAGTTCGGCGTCGAGCTCGAAGTCGGCGGCGCCGCCGCGGCGGCTCGGCCGGCCCGGGCGCGGACGGTCGTACGGGAGTGCCAGCTCCTCCGGCAGGCCGGACAACTCCTTCTGCCAGTGGGCGAGTTGCAGGGAGACGACGCTCTCCGGGTCGTCCTCCTCGCCGAGCAGCTCGCGCTGCCAGAGGGTGTAGTCGGCGTACTGCACCGGCAGCGGCTCCCACTGCGGCCCGGTGCCGGCCAGCCGGGCCCGGTACGCCTCGGCGAGGTCGCGGAAGAGCGGACCGACCGACCAGCCGTCGCTGGCGATGTGGTGCGTCAGCAGCAGCAGGACGTGCTCGTCCGGCGCGGGCAGGGCGTACAGCCAGGCCCGGACGGGCAGGTCGGCCGCGAGGTCGAAGACCTGCCCGGCGGCCTCGTGCATCAGCGCGTGCAGCTCGGCCTCGTCGGCGACCGGCACCCGGTGCAGCGGCGGGCGCCCCTCGGCGAGGATGTGCTGGTGGGGCTGGCCGTCGGTGGTGGGGAAGACGGTGCGCAGCACCTCGTGCCGGTCCACCACGTCGCCGAGCGCCCCTTCGAGGGCGGCGGCGTCGAGCCCGCCGGTCAGCCGGAGGGCGAACGGAGTGTTGTAGAGGGCGCTCGGTCCCTCGAACTGTTCGATGAACCAGAGCCGCTGCTGGGCGAACGACAACGGGATCAAGGTCTGCCTCCGACTGGCGACGTACGGCGGTTGTGGCTGGTGGGGCTGCTCCGTCCGGTAGGGCGGAGCGGTCGTGCGGCGGGGGCGGGCCGCGCCACCGGTGGGACCGGTGGGCGGACCCGCGTCCCGCCGCCGGTCAGGCCTGGCTTCCGGGGCGGCGCATCGGCCGCAGGGCCGGGCGGGCCTTCTTCGGTGCCGGCGCCGCTTCGCCGCCGGGCAGGACGGCGGCGAGGGCGGCCACCGTGGGTGCGTCGAACAGCGTGCGGATCGGCAGCTCCGCGCCGAGGGTGGCGCGGATGCGGCTGACCAGCCGGGTGGCGAGCAGGGAGTGGCCGCCGAGGTCGAAGAACCGGTCGTCGATGCTGACCGCCGGCACGCCCAGCACCTCGGCGAACAGGGCGCAGAGCTCCCGCTCGCGCTCGGTGCGCGGGGCGCGGCCCTCGGCCGCCCCGGCGTACTCGGGCGCGGGCAGGGCCCGGCGGTCGACCTTGCCGTTGGCCGTCACCGGCAGGCTGTCCAGGACGACCACGGCGGCCGGGAGCATGTAGCCGGCGAGGCGGTCCGCGACGAAGGCGCGCAGTTCGCCGTCGGTGGCCTTGCCGGTGGCGTACACCACCAGGCGCTTGTCGCCCGGCTGGTCCTCGCGGACCACCGCGAGCGCCTGGCCGACGCCCTCGTGGGCGGTGAACGCGGCCTCCACCTCGCCGAGTTCGATCCGGAAGCCGCGGATCTTGACCTGGTCGTCGGCCCGGCCGAGGAACTCCAGGACGCCTTCCGCGGTCCACCGGGCGAGGTCGCCCGTGCGGTACATGCGGCTGCCCGGCCCGTCGAAGGGACAGGCGACGAAGCGCTCGGCGCTGAGCGCCGGACGGCCGACGTAGCCGCGGGCCAGGCCGGCCCCGGCGATGTACAGCTCGCCCGCCACGCCGGCCGGCACCGGTTGCAGGCCGGCGTCCAGCACGTACAGCCGGGTGTTGGCCAGCGGACGCCCGATCGGCACCGTGCTCGGCACCGCGGCGGCGTCGGGCATCGGGTACTGGGTGGCGCACAGGGTGGTCTCGGTCGGTCCGTACAGGGCCCGCACCGCGATGCCGGGGACGGCCTCCAGCACCCGGCGCACGGCCGGGGCGGAGACCACGTCCCCGCCGGTCAGCACCTCGCGCACGCCGGCGAAGATGTCCGGGTCCTCCTCCGCGATGACCCGGAAGAGACCGGCGGTGACGTGCACGTGGGTGAGCGCGTGGACCCGGACCAGCTCCCGGATGGCGGCCGCGTCCAGGTCGCCCTGCGGCGCGACGACCACCTGGCCGCCGGAGAGCAGCGGTACCCAGATCTCGTAGGTCGAGGCGTCGAAGGCGTGCGGCGCGTGGAACAGCACCCGCAGGCCCTCGTCGTGCCGCCAGCACGGGTCGGTGGCGAGCTGCACCACGTCCCGGTGGCTGATCGCGATGCCCTTGGGCTCCCCGGTGGAGCCCGAGGTGAACATCACGTACGCGAGCTGCTCCGGGTGGGGCGCGGCCCGGTGGGCGCGCCGCTCGCGCGGACCGTCGAACCAGCCCGCGGTGAGCGGCAGGACGGGGCAGGGGGCGTCGGCGGCCAGCGGGTGGTCGCGGTGGGCCGGGTCGACCAGGACGAGGGCCGCGGCCGTCTCGGCGGTGATCCCGCGCAGCCGCTCGGCCGGGTGGCGGTCGTCCAGCGGGACGTAGGTGCCGCCCGCCTTGGCCACCGCGAGGATCGCCGTCAGCAGGTCGGCGGAGCGGTCCATCAGCAGGACCACCGGCGTCTCGGCGCCGACCCCGGCGTCGGCCAGGTGGGCCGCCAGGTGCTCGGCCCGGGAGTCCAGCTCGGCGTAGCTGAGGGTGCCGTCCTGCGAGACCACGGCCGGCGCGTCGGGGGTGGCGGCGGCCCGGGCCTCGAACAGTTCCGGCAGGGTCGCGTCCGGGACGGGCGCGGCGGTGTCGTTCCAGCCGGTGAGCAGCTGCTCGCGCTCGGCCGGGTCGAGGATCTCGATGCCGCCGATCGGCGCGTCCGGGGCGGCCACGGCGGCGCGCAGGACGCGCAGCAGCCGCTCGCCGAGGGCGGCCACGGTGGCGTGGTCGAAGAGGTCGACGGCGTACTCGACCGCCACCGTCAGGCCCGCCTGCGGGCCCTGCTCGGTGAAGCGGAAGGACAGGTCGAACTTGGCCACGTCCAGCTCGAAGGGGTGCTCCGCGCAGCCCAGGTCGCCGAAGGCGTCCGGCACCGGGACCCGGCCCTCCAGTGCCACCAGGGTCTGGAAGAGCGGGTGGCGGGCGGGGGTGCGGGTGGGGTTGAGCTGTTCGACCAGCCGCTCGAAGGGGATGTCCTGGTGGTCGTAGGCGTCCAGGTCGGTGCGGCGGACCCGGTCCAGCAGTTCCCGGAAGCTCGGGTCGCCGGAGGTGTCGGTGCGCAGCAGCAGGGTGTTGACGAAGAACCCGACCAGGTCGTCGAGCGCCTCGTCGGTGCGCCCGGCCACCACGGTGCCGATCGGCAGGTCGGTGCCCGCGCCGAGACGGGTGTAGAGGACGGCGACCACGGCCTGCAGCGCCATGAACAGGCTGGCGTGCTGGGACGCCGCCAACTCGCCGAGCGCGCCGTGCAGTTCGGCGTCGACGGCGACCTCCACCAGGCCTCCGCGGTGCCCCGGCACGGCCGGGCGCGGACGGTCGTAGGGGAGCGCCAGCTCCTCCGGGGCGTCGGCCAGGGCCCGCTGCCAGTAGGCGAGTTGCTCGGTCAGCAGGGCGCTGGGCCGCTCGTCGGTGCCGAGCAGTTCGCGCTGCCAGAGGGTGTAGTCGGCGTACTGCACCGGCAGCGGCTCCCACTGCGGCTCGGTGCCGGCCAGCCGGGCCTCGTACGCCTCGGCGAGGTCGCGGAAGAGCGGGCCGACCGACCAGCCGTCACTGGCGATGTGGTGCATCAGCACCAGCAGGACGTGCTCGTCGTGCGGCAGTGACAGCAGGGTGGCGCGCACCGGCAGGTCGCGGGCGAGGTCGAAGACCTCCTCGCCGGCCGCGGACAGCGCGGCCCGCAGCTCCGCCTCGTCGGCCACCGTGACGTGCCGCAGGGCGAGTTCGGCGGCCTCGGTGACGAGCTGGTGCGGGTGGCCGTCGACGGTCGGGAGGACGGTGCGCATGACCTCGTGCCGCCGCACCACGTCCCGGACCGCCCGCTCCAGGGCGGGCAGGTCGACGGCGCCGGTGAGCCGGACCGCGACGGGGGTGTTGTAGAGCGCGCTCGGGCCCTCGAACTGCTCGATGAACCACAGGCGTTGCTGGGCCGAGGAGAGCGGCACGCGCTCGGGGCGCTCGGCCGGCCGCAGGGCCGGACGGGCCGTCGCGGAGTCGGGCAGCGCGGCGGCCAGCAGGGCCACCGTCGGGTTGTCGAAGAGCGTGCGGATCGGCAGTTCGGCGCCGAGGCCGGCGCGGATGCGGCTGACCAGCTTGGTGGCGAGCAGCGAGTGGCCGCCGCGGTCGAAGAAGTTGTCGTCGATGCTGATCCGGGCCAGCCCGAGGACCTCGGCGAACAGCCCGCACAGGGCCTGCTCGGTGGCGTTGCGCGGCTCGCGCCCGCCGTCGGCGCCGTTGTAGTCGGGCGCGGGCAGGGCCTTGCGGTCCACCTTGCCGTTGGGGTTCACCGGCAGCTCGTCGAGGACGACGATCGCGGCGGGCAGCATGTAGCCGGGCAGCCGCTCGGTGACGAAGTCGCGCAGCTCGTCGGCCCGCACCTCGCCGGTGACGTAGGCGACCAGGCGCTTGTCGCCCGGCTGGTCCTGGCGGACCGCCACGCAGACCTGGCCGACGGCCGGGTGGGCGGTGAACGCGGCCTCCACCTCGCCGAGTTCGATCCGGAAGCCGCGCAGCTTGACCTGGTCGTCCGCTCGACCGACGAACTCCAGTTCGCCGGCGGGGGTCCAGCGCACCACGTCGCCGGTGCGGTACATCCGGCTGCCGGGCTCGCCGAACGGGCAGGCCGTGAAGCGCTCGGAGGTCAGGCCGGGGCGCCCGACGTAGCCGCGGGCCATACCGGTGCCGCCGATGTACAGCTCGCCGGGCACGCCGACCGGCACCGGGCGCAGCCCGGCGTCCAGCACGTACAGCCGGTTGTTGGGCAGCGGCCGGCCGATCGGCACGACGGCGGGCACCTCGGCGGCCGAGGTCATCGGGAAGTGCGTCGCGAAGGTGGTCGTCTCGGTCGGCCCGTAGACGTTGACCAGCCGCAGCCCGGGGCAGGTGTCCAGGACCCGCCGCATGGCGACCGGCGAGGCGATGTCCCCGCCCGTCCACACCTCGTGCAGCCCGGTGAAGGTCTCCGGGGCCTCGGCGGCCAGCACGTTGAACAGGCCGACGCTGATCCAGGCGGAGGTGGTCCGCTCGTGGCCGATCACCGCCGCCAGCTCGGCGATGCCGAGCCGGCCGGCCGGGGCGATCACCAGCTGGCCGCCGGAGAGCAGCGGGGTCCAGATCTCGTAGGTGGAGGCGTCGAAGGCGGAGGGGGCGTGCACCGGCAGCCGCTCGTGGCCGCCACCGGTGAACTGCCCGCCGAGCGCGAGGTCCACCACCGCGCGGTGGGTGATGGCGATGCCCTTGGGCACGCCGGTCGAGCCGGAGGTGTGCATCACGTACACCAACTGGTCGGCGTGCTGCGGCAGTCCGAGGTTCTCGGGGTGCTCCCCGGCGTGCGGGTCGAGCACCGTCAGCCCGGCCAGCGCGGGGTGCTCGCGGTGCGCGGCGTCGGCCAGCACCAGCCCGGCCCCGGCGTCCGCGAGGACGGTCCGCAGCCGGTCCGTCGGCTGGGCGTCGTCCAGCGGTACGTAGAGGCCGCCGGCCTTGAGCACCGCCAGGATCGCCACCACCTGGGCGGCCGAGCGGTCGATCATCAGCGCGACCGGCGTCTCCCGGACGACCCCGGCCTCGACCAGCCGCAGCGCCAGGCCGTTGGCCCGGGCGTTGAGCTGGGCGTAGGTCAGCTCGGCGTCCTCGGCGGTGAGCGCGATCGCGTCCGGGGTCGCGGCGACCCGCGCCTCGAACAGCTCGGGCAGCGAGCCCTCCGGCAGCGGGGTGCTGGTGCCGCTCCACTCGGTGATCAGCTCGGCGCGCTCGGCCGCGGTCAACACCTCGACGGTGCCGACGAGTTCGGCCGGGTCGGCGACGATCCGGTCGAGCAGGGCGAGGAAGCGGTCCAGCAGGGCGCGGGCCTCGTCGGAGGTGAAGGCGTCCGGCTGGTGGTCCAGCCGCAGCTGCAGGCCGTCGCCGGGGGTGAGGGCGAGCGCCAGCGGGTAGTGGGCACTGTCGACGTCCTCGACCAGGTGGACGCGGGTGGCGCCGCTCGGGTCGGCGTCGTCCAGGGCGGACGGGTCCGGGTAGTTGCCGTACACCGTGACGGTGTCGAACAGGCTTCCCATGCCCGCGAGTTGCTGGATCTCGGTGAGGCTGAGGTGCTGGTGGTCCAGCAGGGCGGACTGCTCGTGCTGGAGACGCAGCAGCAGCTGGCCCCAGCTCTCCGCCTGGTCCAGGCGCACCCGCACCGGCACGGTGTTGATGAGCAGGCCCATCATCCGCTCCACGCCCGGCAGGTCGTGCGGCCGGCCGGAGACGGTGGTGCCGAACAGCACGTCCTCGCGCCCGGTGAGCCGGGCCAGCAGCACGCCCCAGGCCGCCTGGACCAGGGTGTTGAGGGTGACGCCGTAACGGCGGGCGGTGCGGGCGAGGGCCTCGGTGGTCTCCGGGGTGAGCCCGGTGTGCAGGCGCAGCGGCAGCTGCGGGGTGGCGGCGGAGCGGTCGGGGGCGAGCAGGGTGGGCTCGTCGGCGCCCGCCAGGGCCTGCGCCCAGGCGGCGCGGGCGGCCGCGCCGTCGCGCCGGGTGATCCAGCGCAGGTACTCGCGGTACGGGGCGGCCGGGGCGAGCGGCTGCTCGAAGTACAGGGCCCACAGCTCCTCGGCGAACAGCGGGGTGGACCAGCCGTCCAGCAGGATGTGGTGGGCGGAGGCGATCAGCTGATGGCGCCCGGGCGCGAGCCGGATCAGGGTGTAGCGCAGCAGCGGGGGGCGGTCGAGGTCGAAGCGGCGGCCGTACTCGGCGGCGGCGATCCGGGCGGCCTCCGCCGCCGGGTCGGCGTGGGCGCTCAGGTCGACGACGGTGAAGGGCAGCTCGACGCCGTCCGGGACGACCTGCACGGGCGGGCCGTCGTGCCGCTGGTGGAACGCGGCCTTGAGGTTCGGCTGGCGGGTCAGCAGCGCCTCGGCGGCGGTGCGCAGGCGGTCGGCGTCCACCGGGCCGGTGAGCTCGAAGGTCACGACCGAGGTGTAGACGTCCGCGCCGTCGGCGTCGTACGCCGAGTGGAAGGCCATGCCCTGCTGGAGCGGCGAGGTGGGCCAGACGTCGACCAGGCGGGCGGGGGCGTGGTGGGCGGCGAGCTCGTCGACCTCGCTCTGGGTGACGGCGACCAGCGGGAAGTCGGAGGGGGTGTGCCCGCCCGCGTCCGGCCGATCGGCGTGCTCGGCGAGCGCGCCCAGCGCGGCGAACCAGGCCTCGGCGAAGGCGCGCACCCGCTCCTCGGAGAGCAGCCCGGTGGCGTAGGACCACTGGGCGACCAGCAGCGGGCCCTGCGGGGTGTCCACGGTGGTGGCGTCCAGGCCGAGCACCCGGCCGAGCGCGAGGCCGGTCGCGGCGCCCTCGGACATCGCCTCGGTGCCGGCGAGCACGTCCTCGGCGGTGACGCCCTCGGGCGCGAAGCGGCCCAGGTAGTTGAACTCGATCTGCGGGTCGGCGCAGCCGGCCAGGACGGCGGCGGTGTCCGGGTTGAGGTGGCGCAGCAGGCCGAAGCCGATGCCGTTGTCCGGCACGGCGCGCAGCTGCTCCTTCACCCGGCCGAGGGCCCGGCCGAGCCCGGGGCCGGCCGCGGTGACCTCGGACCAGTCCAGCGCCCCGGGGGCGAGCCGGACGGGGTAGACGGAGGTGAACCAGCCGGCGGTGCGGTGCAGGTCGACGCCGTCGACGATCTCCTCGCGGCCGTGGCCCTCCACGGTGACCAGCACGGCGCCGTCGGGCCCGGTGGTCTCCCGGCCGCGCCAGTGGCCGAGGGCCAGCGCCAGCCCGGTCAGCAGCACGTCGTTGACCTGGGCGTGGTAGGCGGCGGTGACCTTGGTGAGCAGCGCCCGGGTGGTCTCGGCGGGCAGCACGAGCCGCAGCAGGCCCTCGGTGGCGTAGGTGTCCGTGGCAGGGTCCAGCGGGCGGTCGCCGAGCAGCGGGTCCGGGGTGGCCAACGCGGCCTGCCAGAGCGGGAGTTCGGCGGCCCGGCGGTCGGTGTTCGCCTCGGCGGTGAGCCGCTGGGCCCAGCGGCGGAAGGAGGTGGGCACCGGCGCGAGCTCGACGGCGCGGCCCTCGCGGAGCGCGGCGAGCGCGCCGAGCAGGTCCTCCTCGACGATGCGCCAGGTGACGCCGTCCACCACCAGGTGGTGGATCACCAGCAGCAGCTGCGAGGGCGCCTGCGGACCCGCGTCGAAGCGCACGGCCTGGACCATCCGCCCGTCCTCGGGGGACAGGCGCTCGCGGGCGGCCCCGGTCTCGGCGCGCAGCGCCTCGGCGGTGGCCGGGCCCTCGACCCGGCGCAGCACGGCGTCGGCGGGGACGGCGCCGGCCTCGGGCACGTGCAGCGTCCAGGGGCGCTCGGCGAGCGGGGAGGTGCGGGCACGGAACAGGTCGTGGTGGTCGAGCAGGGCCTGGACGGCGGCGGTCAGGTGCTCCTGCGGGGTGCCGGCGGGCAGGGTGAGCACGGTGGACTGGTAGAAGCTCTCGACCGCGCCGTGCTGGGCGGCCAGCCAGTGCACGATGGGCGTCGGCGGCACCTCGCCGAGGCCGGCGCCGGCGGGCTCGACGACGACCGGGCCCTCCAGCGGACGGGCGATCCGCGCCAGCGCCTCGACGGTCGGGGCGAGGAACACCTCGCGCGGGGTGAGCTGGAGGCCCGCGTGCCGGGCCCGGGAGACCAGCTGGATGGCCACGATGGAGTCGCCGCCGAGCTCGAAGAAGGAGTCGGTGACGCCCACCCGGGGCAGTCCCAGCACCTCGCCGAACAGCCGGACCAGGGTGTGCTCCAGCTCCCCGGCGGGGGCGCGGCCCTCCTCCTCGCCGGCGCCGAACACCGGCGCGGGCAGGGCGCGCTTGTCGACCTTGCCGTTGGGCGTGAGCGGCAGCCGGTCGAGCACCACGACGGTGGGCACCATGTGGTCGGGCAGCCGCTCGGCGCAGTACGCGCGCAGCTCGGCCGGGTCGGCGGCGCCGACGGTGTAGCCGACCAGGCGGCGCTCGCCCGGGCGGTCCTCGCGGACCAGCACCACGGCCTGGCGGACCTCGGGGTGGGCCGAGAGGGTCTGCTCGATCTCGCCGAGCTCCACCCGGAAGCCGCGGATCTTCACCTGGTCGTCGGCCCGGCCGAGGAAGTCCAGCTGGCCGTCCGGGCGGTAGCTGCCGAGGTCGCCGGTGCGGTACATCCGCTCGCCGGGCCCGCCGTACGGGTCGGCCACGAAGCGCTCGGCGGTCAGGCCGGGGCGGTTCAGGTAGCCGCGGGCCAGGTGCGGGCCGGCGAGGTACAGCTCGCCCACGGTGCCCGGCTCGACCCGGCGCAGCTGCTCGTCCAGCACGTGGATGCGCACGTCCTGGCAGGGCCGGCCGATCGGGGGCAGCTCGTCGCCGGTCAGCGGCTCGCTCATGCTGACGATGACGGTGGCCTCGGTCGGTCCGTAGCTGTTGAGCATCAGCCGGCCGCGGCCGCAGCGGGCGGCCAGCTCGCGGGAGACCGCCTCGCCGCCGCCGATCAGGGTGCGCAGCGAGGGCATCGGGAGGTCGGGCAGGGTGGAGATCATCGCGGTGGCGATGTCGGCGTGGGTGACGCCGTACTGGTCGATCAGGGCGGCCAGCGGCTCGCCGACCAGCTGGCTCTGCTCGCGCGGCAGCACCAGGGCGGCGCCGGTGGTGAGCGCCACGGACAGGTCGGAGACCGAGACGTCGAAGCTGAGCGAGGAGGCCTGGAGCACCCGGCTGCCGGGGCCGACCCCGGTGGCGGCGACCTGGGTGCCGATCATGCTGGGCAGCCCGGTGTGGGTGACGGCCACGCCCTTGGGCACGCCGGTGGAGCCGGAGGTGTAGATGACGTACGCGGTGTTCAGGGCGCTCACCGGCCGGACCCGCTCGGCGGCGGTGAACGGCGTGCCGGGCCGGGCGTCGAGGTCGGCCCGGTGCTCGGCGGAGTCGAGCAGCAGCCGGGGGGCGTCGGTCGCGGGCAGCTGCCCGGCGGCCCCGGCGGTGGTGAGCACCAGGGCGGCGCGGGAGTCGGTCAGCATGTGGCGCAGCCGCTCGGCCGGGTAGGCCGGGTCGGCGGGCAGCCAGGCGGCGCCGGTCTTGGCGACGGCGAGGATCGCGGCGACCGCCTCGGGGGACTTCGGCAGGGCCAGCGCGACGACGTCCTCGGTGCCCAGGCCGCGGGCGGCCAGCACCCGGGCCAGCCGGTTGGCGCGGGCGTCCAGTTCGGCGTAGGTGAGGGTGGTGCCCTCGGCGTACAGGGCGGGGGCGTCCGGGGTGCGGGCGACCTGGGCGTCGACCAGCTCGGTGAGGGTCGGGCGGGCGGGTGCCCCTGCGGCCAGCCGGGCGGCCAGCGCGGTGGGGGTGGGGGCCTCCGCCAGGACGGGCAGCGCCAGGCGGACGCCGAACTCGGCGTGCACCCGGGCCAGCAGCCGCTCGGCGGCGGGCCGGTCGCCGCCCAGGTCGTAGAAGCCCGCCGCGGGGTCGACCGACTCCTGGCCGAGCACCTCCGCGAACAGTCGGCACAGGACCTCGGCCGCTTCCGGCCGCTGCTCGGATCTGTGCGTCTGCTGGACCCCGGACATGTGACTCTCTCCCTTGTGCGGCTGGCCCCCGCGGTGGCGGGAGCGGCGAGCTGGGTTGACCCCGGGGCGGTCGGCCCGGGGGTCGGCGGAGCGATGTTGCGGTCGTCTCGCGGTGCTGCGGTGTGCTTGGTGCGACGGCCGTGCGGCGCGGCGGTGCGGAGGGTGGGAGTGTGCCGGGGCCGTTTCGGTGCACGCGCGTAGACGTCGGACACGGGACAGCGCCGGCGGCGTGAGGGTGCGCCGCGCGGCGGTGGGGTGCTGCGGTGGTGTGGCGGGGCGGTGTCGGCGGGTTCCGGCGAGGCGGTGGGCCGACGGCCCGGGGAGCGGCCGGACGGGCGGCGGCTCGGGCGCGGTACCGCGCCGGGTGAGCGGGCGGTGCGCGCTGTGCTCAGTGCTCTGTGCTCTGCGCTCGTCGCCGGGGCGGTGCGGCCGGGGAGCGGCTGCTCGGCGTGGATCCCCGTGCGGAGGCCGTGTGGTCGTTCAGCCGTCCGACGGTCGGTGCGCGGAGGGCGCGATCAGTTCTCGGACAGGTGCGCGATCAGGCTCTTCGGCCGCAGATCCTGCCAGTTCTGCTCGACGTAGTCGAGGCAGTCCTGCCGTCCGGCGGCACCGAACGCCTGCTGCCAGCCGGCGGGCACCGGGCTGAAGGCCGGCCACAGCGAGTGCTGGCCCTCGTCGTTCACCAGGACGAGGTAGCTGGCCTCGGCATCCTCGAACGGGTTCGCCATCGTCGGTTCCTCTCTGTTCGGAGCTGTCTGGAGCTGTTCGGAACTGTGCGGAACGGTGCGGAGCTGTGCGCGGTAGTGCGGGAGCGTGAGGAGCGGGGCGGTCGAACGGAGCCGCGGCTCACGCACCCCAGCCGGAGTCCTCGCTGGGGCCGGCGACGGCGATGGAGACGGCGGGCAGGTGCGGCTGGGCGTGGAGCTGGAGGCCCACCACGGCGGCCAGCAGAACGGCGAGTGTCCCGAGCATCTTGTGGACGCGGACGGCAAGGCTTGGCATCGCGAATTCCTCTTCCTGAGGAGGGCGGTCTGCCCTCTTCGCTCTGAACCGCATCCTGCCGAAGGCCCAAACGTGCGTGGAAGCTCTGACTGTGATCGTGAACACGCAATGCGGGAACCGGAAGCCCGGGCAGATCGTGTCAAAAACAGACAGACATGATCCAAATCACACCCGGTACTGTCAGATCAGTGGTGGGAACTCCGATGGCGCGGGGGACATCGCAGCGCGGAGGCGGGCACCCCGGCGCGCCGCAGCGAGCCCCGGCGCAGTTCCTCCCGGACGGCCGGCCAGTCCTCGACCCACGGCCGGCCCGTCCCGGCCGGCGACTCCAGGGCGAGCGTCGCCAGGTACGCGCGCTTGAGCGCGGCCCGTTCGTCCTGCACGCGGCCCGCGGACTGCTCGATCCGGCGCAGCCGGGCGTGCAACCGCTCCAGCGCGCCCCCGCCCGTCAGCAGCCGCCGCGCCTCGGGCCCGAAACGGAACCCGGGCGCCAGCAGCGGCCAGGCCGCCCGCCACGCCCGGAACACCTCGCGGTGGCTCGGCCCCCACTCCCGCTCGGCCAGCGACAGCCGCTCCAGCGCGGCCGCCTCGGTCGGCGCCGTACAGGTCTCGCGCAGCGCCCGGGAGAGCGCACTCCAGTCCTCGCCTGGCGCGTGCCGCAGCGCCCCGTGCAGCAGATGGGCCACCGAACCGTGCACCACGGTGCGGGGCCACTGCTCGGCCGCCGCCTCGGCCAGCACCGCGCCGGTGCCGCCGACCAGCACCCAGACCTCCCGCACCCCGCGCCCGGCCAGCCCGGCCAGCACCTGGGGCCACTGCTCCCCGTCCGCGGCCGGCCACAGGCCCAGCACCTCGCGCCGGCCCTCGACCGAGATCCCGAGCGCCAGGTGCACCAGCGGACCGCCCGAGCGTCCGCTGCGCACCGAGTCCACGAAGACCACCGGGTAGACCGGGTCGAGCCGCCGCCCGCGCCGCTCGGCGAGCTCGTCGAGCACCTGGTCGGTGATGGCCGAGACGGTCTCCCGGCTGAGCTCCACGCCGTACACCTCGGCCAGGTGCGCCACCAGTTCGCCCGAACTGAGGCCGCGCGCGGTCAGCGAGATCACCAGCCGGTCGAGCCCGGGCAGCCGCCGGGCCCGGGGGAGGACGGACTTGGGGGCGAAACTGCCCTCGCGGTCCCGGGGCACCCGCACCTCGACCGGACCGATCTCGGTGAGCAGCCGTCTGGCCCGGGCGCCGTTGCGGCCGTTGGTGCCCGCGCCGGTGCCGGACCCGCGCAGATGCTCCTGGAGTTCGAGCTCCAGGGCGCCCTCGATCAACTGCTTGGCGAAGGCCTGGAGAATCCCGCCGTCGCCCAGCAGCCGGACGGCGCCGGAACCGACCTGTGCGGCGGCGGCCTCCGCCAACTGTCGCACCAGGCGCTGGTCCACCAGGCCGGAGAGGGCGGCAGGCGGTGTCGCCGGATCGGAATCAGCTCGCAACTGGGGGTGCCTTCCGTCTGTAGGCCGTTCCATTCACCGACCGCCCGCCCCGGACGCCCCGACGGGACGTCAGGTGCGATGGGCCGGCAATCCCCCGGTCACCGCTGCCGGGTGCGGTCGTGCTCGTGCCCGACGGCTCCCCCGCTTGCGTGCACGCCCGACTACCGTCAGCTGATGATTTCCGCGCCCTTTGGGCGTACACTCACGGCTGTCGGAGCCCGGGGGGCGGCTTCCGAACGGCAGTCACTTCTCATCTTGCCGGTTCTGATGCCTGGTGGAAGCCGGTTCGGGCATTCGTGAAACCGCAATGCCGAAGCCGGAAGGATGCCCAGATGTGCCCAACCCAGGACAAGAGCATGGAAAGGGGAACACCCCAGCTCTGCGACCGGGGCATCGAGTTCTACCGCACGGCACTGGTCGAGGGTGAGGCCACCGGCGAGGCCCCCGAGTGCCTGCTCGCGATGGGTCTGCTGCGCCCGCTGCCCGGCTCCGGCCAGCGGCTGGCCCCCGTCCCGCCCGACATCGCCGTCACCGGGTTGACCCGGCCGCTCGAACTCGCCGTACTGGCCCACCAGGAACGGCTCGCCGAACTGCACACCTCCTTCCACGCCGCCGAGCACGCCTACAAGGACGTCATGCGGCGGGCCAAGTTGCCGATCCGGCTGCTGGCGGGCGACGAGATCAGCCCCGCGCTGGAGAAGGCCGTCGCCGGCTGCTCCGAGGAACTGCTCACCGCCCAGCCGGGCGGCGGCCGTGCCACCGAGCAACTGGCCGACGCGCTCCCGCGCGACCTCGCCCTGGCCGGCCGCGGCGTACGCCAGCGCACCCTCTACCAGCACACCGTGCGCTCGCACGGCCCGACGCTGGCCTACATCGAGCAGGTCACCGCCCAGGGTGCCCAAGTGCGCACCCTGAACGAGGTCTTCGACCGGGTGATCATCTGCGACCGCTCCACCGCCTTCATCCCGGCCGGCGCCGACCGCGCCGCCGCGGCGATGCTCATCCAGCTCCCGCCGCTGGTCGAGTACCTGCTCAAGATCTTCGAGCTGATGTGGGAGCGCGCCGAACCCGTCACCTACCAGCAGGGCCACCACCGCCCCCGGCTGCTGACCGCCCGCACCCGGCAGAACGTCCTGCGCCTGATGGTCAACGGCTACACCGACGAGGCCATCGCCTCCCGCCTCGGCATGAGCACCCGGACGGTCTCCAGCCACATCCAGAAGGCCAGCGAACTCCTCGGCAGCCGCAGCCGCGGCCACCTCGGCTACATCATCGCCCGCCAGGGCGTCCTCGACGAGCCGCTCGACGAACTCTGAGGGCGCCGAGGAGAACTGACGAGCAAACGACAGAGCGGGCCCGGCGGAATCTCCGCCGGGCCCGCTCGGCGATTGCCGGGGGAGGACCCTTGGCCGGGTGGCCTCGCCCGCTGGCGCGAGGACGGCACGCTGGACTACCTGGGTCGTACGGACGACCAGGTGAAGGTGCGCGGTTACCGGATCGAGCTGGGCGAGATCGAGGCCGCCCTGCTCGGCCGGCCCGGGATCGCGCAGGCCACCGTGATCGTCCGCGAGGACGTCCCCGGTGACCGGCGCATCGCCGCCTACGTCGTCCCGGCCGTGGACGCGGCCGGTGCGGGGATCGACACCACCGAGATCCGGGCCGGGCTGGGCGCCGTCCTGCCCGAGTACATGGTCCCGTCCGCGATCACGGTGCTGGACGCGCTGCCGCTGACGGTCAACGGCAAGCTGGATCGCCGTGCGCTGCCGGTGCCGGACCGGGCGGAGCTGCTGGAGTCGTCCTACCGGGCGCCGCGCACGGCGGACGAGCGGCTGGTCTGCGAGGTGTTCGCCGAGGTCCTGGGCCTGCCCCAGGTGGGCATCGACGACAACTTCTTCGAGCTGGGCGGGCATTCGCTGCTGGCGGTGACGCTGGTCGACCGGCTGCGGTCGACGCTCGGGGTCACGGTGGGGGTCCGGAACCTCTTCGAGGGCCCCACGGTCGAGTCCCTGGTCCGGGGGCTGCGCCGGCCGGTGGGCGCGGAGGGGCTCAAGGTCCTGCTCCCGCTGCGCGCGGGTGGCGAGCGGCCGCCGTTCTTCGCGGTGCACCCGGCCGGTGGTCTCAGCTGGTGCTACGCCTCGCTGACCGGGATCACGCCCGAGGAATGGCCGCTGTACGGCCTCCAGGCACGCGGCCTGAGCGAGCCGGGCGCGCTGCCGGGTTCGGTCAAGGAGATGGCGGCGGACTACGTCGAGCAGGTCCGGGCGGTGCAGCCGAGCGGCCCGTACCACCTGCTGGGCTGGTCGCTGGGAGGTGTCGTCGCGCACGAGATGGCGGTGCAGCTGCAGGCCGTCGGCGAGGAGGTCGGCGCGCTGGTCGTGCTCGACGCCTACCCGTCGGTCACCGTGGACCAGGGCGTGGACGAGCCCGGGATCGAGGAGGTCGACTGGACCGACGCCGTCCTGCGGGTCGGCGAGCGCTTCGGTCTCGACCTCTTGGTCTGGAGGGTTAGGACCCCGGCAGGAAGCACCGGTAGGAGCAGGGGACACCGAGGGGCGCGCCGGACGACCGGCGGGCCCCTCGGTCCGGTCCGGTCCGGGCGGGGACGGGCGGGGACGGGGCAGACAGGGGGGCGGCGGCGCGGAGGCTTATGACAACGCCATTGACGTGTGACGGGGCCGCCGGTTTCATGGCTCGCACTTCCCGCCCGCGTCACCCTCTGCGACCGGTGCCGGGATTCCCCCACACGCGCACCCCACGACCAAGGCGGTGATCCGTTGGCATCGACGGTGAAGGACACGGGCGGCGGCCCGAGAGCGGACGTGCGAGGCTCCCACGTCACGATGCGCAAGTCGCTCGGCCTGGTGGACGGAGCGGTGATCGCCGCCTCCAGCACGGCCGCCACCAGCAGCATCGGGATCGGCCTGGGCCTGATGGCCGGGGTGGTCGGCCTGCACCTTCCGGCGATCATGCTGCTGGCCTTCCTGCCGGTGCTCGCCATCGCCGGAGGATACGGGCGGCTGAACGCCGTCGAGCCGGACGCGGGCAGCAGCTACCGGTGGGTCGGGCGCATCCTCAGCCCCTGGCTGGGCTTCCTGACCGGGTGGGTGAACACCGTGGGGACCGTGGTCTTCATGGCGTACACCACGACCGTCACCGGCTCCTCGATCGTCCAGCTGCTGGACCAGGCCCACGTCCGCAGCGTCGCCGGGCTGCGGCTCGACGCCGACTCGACCGTCCAGTGCACCCTGATCGGCCTGGTGGTGCTGGTGGGCGCCGCACTGGTCGCGGTGCGCGGGCTGGACCTGGCGGCCAGGCTGCAGAAGGCGCTGCTGGTCTTCGAGTACGCCGTGCTGCTCGGCTTCTGCGGCTACGGGCTGTTCGCCGGCGACCAGCCGTTCTCGCTCCAGTGGTACAACCCCTTCGACATCCCGTCCTTCGACGCGGTCGCCCAGGGCATGGTGCTCGCGGTGTTCTGCTACTGGGGCTTCGAGTCGGTGTTCAGCGTCGGCGAGGAGGTGCGCGACCCGCGGGACGCCTCCCGGGGCGGTCTGCTGGCCCTGGTGGTGATGCTGGCGCTGTTCCTGCTCGCCGGAACGGCCTTCCAACGGGTGCTGCCGATCGACGAGTTGGCCGACAACGGCGCCCACGGGCTGACCTACTTCGGCACCAAGCTCGCCGAACAGCCGCTGGCGGCACTGCCGTTGATCGCGCTGATGTTCTCCGCCGTGGCCTCGCTGCAGTCCTCGGTGATCCCGACCGCCCGCGGGATGTACGCGATGGGACGCGACCGGGTGCTCGGCCCGGTCTGGACCCGGCTGCACCCCCGGCACGCCACGCCCGCCGTCGGCACCCTGCTGATCACCGGCGTCGCGGTCGTGCTGGCGCTGGCCTCGATCGCCATCCCGACCGTCAATGACCTGATCTCGGCCGCGGTCAACGCGATCGGCATCGTCGTCGCGCTCTACTACGCGCTGACCGCCGTCGCCGCCGCCGTCCGGTTCCGCGGGCTGCTGCGCACCGATCTGCCGGAGGGGCTGCGCGCGGTCGTCGGGCCGCTGCTGGGCGCGGCGGCGCTGCTGGCCGTCGGCGGGTACCTGGCCTGGAGCTTCTACGACTCCACGGACCACTTCGAACTCGCCGCGGACAACGGGTGGTTCGAGCTGTCCGTGGTGATCATGATGGTGGTCAGCGGGCTGCCGGCGGCGGCCTGGGCCCGCTGGCGGCGGCGCTCGCCGTACTTCCTGCGGGAGGGCGCCGTGGCCGAGTGACCCAGCGGTACGGCAGGACGAATCACGAGGACGCGAGAACGGAGCACCACCCATGACCGAGGCCGATCTGGTCTTCACCCACGGCCCCGTCCACACCGGCGACGCGGCCCGCACCCGGGCGAGCGGCCTGGCGGTCGTCGGCGAACGGATCACCGCCGTCGGGCACGACGAGGTCCGGGAGCTGATCGGGCCGAGGACGGAGGTCGTCGACCTCACCGGCAAGCTGCTGCTGCCCGGCTTCCAGGACGCGCACATCCACGCGGTGTTCGGCGGCGCCGAGCTGGCCTCCTGCGACCTCACCGGGACGGTCGGCGTCGCCGACTACCTGGAGCGCGTCCGGGCCTACGCCGACGCCAACCCGGAGCAGGAGTGGATCACCGGCAGTGGGTGGTCGATGGAGAGCTTCGAGGGCGGCCTGCCCACCCGGCAGCTGCTCGACTCCGTCGTCCCCGACCGGCCCGTGTACCTGACCAACCGGGACCACCACGGCGCCTGGGCCAACACGAGGGCGCTGGAACTCGCCGGGATCACCGCCGACACCCCCGACCCGGCCGACGGACGGATCGAGCGCGAGGCCGATGGCACCCCCGGCGGCACCCTCCAGGAGGGCGCCACCGCCCTGGTCGCCCGGCTGGTGCCGCCCTCGACCGCCGCCGACCGGCTCGACGGACTGCTGCGCGCCCAGCGGCTGCTGCACTCGCTCGGCATCACCGGCTGGCAGGACGCGCTGCTCGGCGCGTTCAACGGCCAGCCGGACCCGTCGGACGCCTACCTGGCCGCCGCCCGCTCCGGCGCGCTGACCGCCCGGGTGACCGGCGCGCTGTGGTGGGAGCGGGACCGGGGCGCCGAACAGATCCCCGAACTCGTGCGGCGACGCGCGGAGTTGAGCCACGGACGGTTCCGGGCCGGCTCGGTGAAGATCATGCAGGACGGCATCGCGGAGAACTTCACCGCCGCGATGACCAGCCCCTACCTGGACGGCTGCGGCTGCGCCACCGCCAACTCCGGCCTCAGCTTCGTCGATCCGGCGGCGCTGCGCGGCCACGTCACCGCACTGGACGCGCTCGACTTCCAGGTCCACTTCCACGCGCTCGGCGACCGGGCCGTGCGCGAGGCGCTGGACGCCGTCGAGGCCGCCCGCACCGCCAACGGCCGGCGCGGCGCCCGGCACCACCTCGCCCACCTCCAGGTGGTCCACCCGGACGACCTCCCGCGCTTCGCCCGGCTCGGCGCCGTCGCCAACATCCAGCCGCTCTGGGCCGCGCACGAGCCGCAGATGGACGAGCTGACCATCCCCTTCCTCGGGCCCGAACGGGCCGCCTGGCAGTACCCGTTCGGCGCCCTCCAGCGGGCCGGCGCCACCCTGGCGGCGGGCAGCGACTGGCCGGTGAGCAGCCCGGACCCGCTGGCGGGGCTGCACGTGGCGGTCAACCGGATGGAGCCGGAGGCCACCGACGGGCGGGTCTTCCTGCCCGAGCAGCGGCTCGACCTGGGCTCGGCCATCGCCGCGTACACGGCCGGCAGCGCGTACCTCAACGGGCACGACGACGCCGGCGTGCTGGCGGCCGGGCGGCTCGCGGACCTGGTCGTGCTCGACCGGGACATCCTCACCGGGCCGCCGGAGGAGATCGCGCGGGCGCGGGTCCTGCGGACGTACGTCGGCGGGGAGCTGGTGCACGCGGCGGACTGAGCCGGGCAGGGGCCGGACCGGCCGTCGGCGGTGGGCGTACGGGGGCTCACCGCCGGCGGCCGGCGGCGTGCCCGGGCCCGGGCGGTGCCGCGCCGTCCGGCCCGCCCGCCTCAGCCGCCCGCCGCGCGCAGCCGGGCCTCGGCGGCCTCCAGGAGCAGGTCCAGGGCGTACGGGTAGCCGCTGCGGCGCATGTCGGTGGTGAGCAGGTGGGCGGTGGCCGCGATGTGGGGGTGGCCGGCGGCGTCGAGCCGGGCGTAGGAGGCCTGCCAGACCTGGAGGTCGGCGTTCTGGGCGGGGGCCGGGAGGGCGAGCGTCGCGGCGTCCAGGGCGGCGAAGCCGAGGCTCTGGTCGACGAAGGCGTGGTAGATCCGGACGGCCTCCGGGTCCGGGAAGCCCGCCGTGCGCAGGACGCCGAGGATCGTCTCGACGGCGGCGATCTCGTGGGTGCGGCCGGTGGTGCGGTGGGCGGCGAGGATGGCGGCCTGCGGGTGGGCCAGGTAGCTGGCGTGGATGCGCAGGCCGATGGCGCGCAGGTCGGCGCGCCAGTCGCCGGTGGGCCGCCAGCCGTGCTGGGCGCGGCCGATCAGCTCGTCGGCGACGGCGAGCAGCAGGTCGTCGGTGCTGTGGAAGTAGCGGTAGACCGCGCTCGGGTCGGCGCCGAGCGCCGCGCCGAGCCGCCGCACCGTGAGTGCCTCGGAGCCGTGGCTGCCGATCAGCCGGATCGCGGTCCCGACGATCAGCTCGGCGGACAGCACCACGCCCTGCTTGGTGGGGCGGCGCCGACGGCGCAGCGGTTCGGGGACTACGCGGTCGGTCATCCCCCGAGGTTATGCCCGCACCGTTGACGTAGGCCAGGGGTCGGGCGCTCCCGGCCCCGGCCGTCGGCCGGACTCAGCCCTCGTTGTGGTCCGGGGCCCAGGAGGTGCCGTTGTGGAAGTAGTTCGGCGCGCCGTGCATGCCCACGGTGCGGAACGGCTGCTGGTCGCCGAGGTCCACCCGCATCGTGCCCTTGCGGCCGTCCTTGCCGGTCCACACCAGTTCGAGGAACCAGCTGACGTCCTGGGAACGGGTGGCGGCGTCCACGTCGATCACCTGCGGGTCGGTGGCCGAGATCCGGTACGGGAAGTCCGTCGTGCCGGTCTTCCGTTCGCCCTCCCGGCCCGGGACGGGGACGACGCGCGGCGTGGCCGCGTCGAGGTCGACCGCGAAGGCCGCCGGTTCGAGCCCGCCGCCGCAGCCGGACCCGGGCGTGTAGGCGTTCCACTTGGGGGCGGGCCGGGTGCTGACCACCTGCACGGACATGGAGTTCAGCACGACGGCGTCCGAGCTCGAGCCCAGGGCGGTCAGCTCGATGCGCAGGTGCCCGGCCGGGACCAGGCGCTGGGAGGCCGCCCAGCTGTCGATCCGGCCGGTGGACGACGGGGGCGGGGTCACCTGGGCGGGGGCGCGGGCGGAGAGGAACCACTGGTCGCAGAGCCTGCCCCAGTTGTTGCTGAGGACACTGACGTGGAAGGGCGCGGGGAGGTCCTCGGGGGGCGCCGAGGCGGTGGCGGACGGGGTGTCCGCGGCGTCCGAGCCTGCGGCGTCCGAGCCCGCGGGGGCCGGCGGCGCCGGGGCACCGGTGGGCGCGGTACCGGCCGCCGCGGTGGCGGCGACGGACGGTGCGGCGGGCGGGGAGGCGGCGGCGTTCGGGGTGCCGGCGGTGCTACCGGTGCCACCGGTGTCGCGCAGGAGGAGGCCGGAGACCACGGCGGCCAGCGCGACCACGGCGGTCGCGCTCAGCAGCACCCGGGTGCGGATGCGGCGGCGCGGCCCGGCGGGCGGGGGCGCGGGGTGGGTGGTCGTCACCTCCTGTTCCTCCTCCTCCGGCGCGGCGGCGGACTGCGGTTCGGGGGCGGCTTCCGGCCGGAGCTGCGGCTCCGCTTCCGGCTGCGGCTGCGGCTGCGGCGTCGGCGTGGGCGTCGGCGCCGGTGCGGCGGCGGCCGGGGTGCCCGCGGAGGAGGCCTCCCGGCGGCGGGCCGCGTCGGCCAGGATCCAGCGGCGGTGCAGTTCGACCAGTTCCTCGCCGCCGGCCCCGCAGACCCGGGCCAGCCGCTCCACCGGCGCGTACTCGGTCGGTACGGCGGCGCCGTTGCAGTAGCGGTGCAGGGTGGAGGTGCTGACGTGCAGCCGGGTGGCCAGGGCCCCGTAGCTGCGGCCCGAACGCTCCTTGAGTTCGCGCAGCATCGCCGCGAACTCCTCAGTCTCCACACTCATCCGCTGCCCTTCCCCCATCCCGGTCCGGGATGCCGTCGATCCGCGGATCACGGTACCGGCAGGCCGGGGCGGGGACCGGGGCAGGGGAGGGCGAAGCGGCAGGTCAGCCCCTGCCGGCCGTCTCCGTGGAGGCCACCGCGTCGGCGACGCTCTCCCGGTACAGGCCGAGCTTCGGCTGCTTGCCCGCCTTCGCGCCGGCGCCGAGCGGGAAGTTCCGGGTGTCGGCGTTGGGCATCTGGTCGTCGGGCAGGACGTTCAGCTGGTCCACGTCGGCCACCCCGCCGCTGCCGGGGTTGAGGTCCACCACCGCGTAGGTGCTCCGGCCGGGAGCCAGCGCGTAGGCCGGCGGGCCGCCCAGCCCGCCCGGAACCAGCGGGGTGAGGTCGGCGCCGTGCTGGGGGGCCTTCGAGCTGCCGAGACCGATGAGCGGGTAGTAGCTCAGGCTGCAGTAGGCGGTGCCCTGGTTGTGCACCTCGATCACCCGCTGGTCGGGCGACCCGGCCCGGGCGGACACCTTGACCGTCAGCTTGTCGGCCTTGCAGGGGTGGGTGTAGGCGTACGCCTCGTCGCCGCCGGTCGCGGCCCCGCCGCCCGTGGCGGGGACCACGGGGATCTTCGGGTGGGCGGAGCCGCCTGCGGCGGGCGCCGCGGTGGCCGGGGCCGCCGGGGCCGGAGCGCCGGCGGTCGGCCGGTCGGCGGGCGCGGCGGGTGCCGCGGCACCGG
>NZ_JBHVSD010000016.1:123089-228983 GCF_042885395.1 Kitasatospora sp. NPDC058063 | reverse complement strand
TGCGCCTGGCGGGCGACCTCGTCGATCTCGCCGGTGACGGTGGAGGCGATCGTGGTGGTGGTGCCGTGTTCCAGGTGGGTCCGGGCGGCCAGCAGCGCCTCCTCGGCGATGCCGGAGGCGTAGGAGGCGCCGCCGCCGCCGTGGACGTGCAGGTCGACGAAGCCGGGGACGACGGTGTACCCGGTCAGGTCGAGGTCGCCGGGCGCGGTGTCGCCGCCGAGGCCGGCGATGCGCTCGCCCTCGACGGCGAGGCGGTCGCCCTCGACGACGCCGCCGGGCAGGACCAGGCGGGCGCCGGCCAGGGTGATGCGGTTCGTGACGATCATGGGTGGGTCCTGGATGCCGTTCGCGGGGAGGGGCGGAGTCCCGTGCAGGGGAACAGGGGCGGAGTCTCGGGCGGGGGAACAGGGGCGGAGTCCCGGGCGGGGGAACGCCGACCGCTCGGCCCACCGGAGCCGGTCCGATGGGCCGGGCGGCGCGGATCACGGCTGGACGGCCAGCGCGAACACGTGGATCGCCGCGGCGCCGGGCAGCGTGACGGAGCGGATCGTCTTGCCGGGCGTCAACGGGACGGTGTTGGTGAAGACGCCGTAGCCGGTGCCGAAGTTGCCCGGGCCGGTGGGCGTGTTGCGGTGGTCCGTGGTGAACGCGGTCTTCGCGCCGTAGGCGTCGGTCGGGGTGCAGCACCAGTTGGGGAAGCCCAGCTGGCCGCTGCTGGTGGTGCCGTCGGTGTAGGCGACGGTGACCGTGCCGGAGGCGAAGCCCGCTTCGGCGCCGAGGAAGCCCAGCGCGCTGCCCCGGCCACTGAAGGTGATCTCCTGACCGGCGGCCGACACGTTGTCGTTGGTGCCGGCGGCTGCGGACGGCCAGGTGAAGCTGAGGCCGTTGGCGCTGATCGTGGCGCCCGCGGTGGCGCCGGCCAGGGCCAGGGCCTGCGCCGAGTAACTGTTCCCGGCACCGTCGAAGTTGCCGGGAGCGGTGTCGCTCTCGGAGGTGGCGCCGACGTTGTTGAACGCGGCCTCCAGCGACGGGTAGGGCACGGTCCGCACGATCGTCTGCTCACCGCTGACGGTGTCGACCCCGGCCGGCCGGGCCCGGTAGCTCGCGGTGGCGGTGATCGCCGTGACCGTGGTCCCGGGAGCGCCCTGGGGGCCGTGCACCGTCACCGTGGCCGACGCGGTCGCGCCCGGCGCGATGCGCGGGAGCGCGACGGTCGCCGGGGTGACGGTCCAGTCGGCGGGGGCGCTGATCCGCAGGTCGGTGTCGTTCAGCGCGACGGCGCCGTTGTCGGCCAGGGTGATCCGGTACGTCCCGGGCTCCTCGGCCGTGCTGACGTCCTGCCAGGTGACGGCGGTGGCGGGGGCCAGGCCGTGGGTCGCGCCGGGGTGAACCCGGTAGAGCACCGTGGCGTGCGGCGGCACGTTCGCGGAGATCACGCCGGTCGTCCCGACGGCCTGCTTGGTCACCAGGTCGTCGAGCCGGTAGCCGGCGGCGGCGGGCAGGCCGGCCCGGGCGGCGGTCGTGGTGATGGTCTGCGCGGTGTCGGAGGAGTTGAAGAGCGCGACCGCGCGGTCCCCGCCGGCCAGCGGCTTGCTCAGCACGTCGTAGCCGGTTCCGTGCTGGACGACGCGCCCCTGGACGCCCAGCCGGTCCTGGTCGACGGCGATGACGTCGCGGTTGCCGAGCACGTCCAGCGCGGCCGGGGAGAGACGGGTGAGGTCGGTGCTGGAGATCAGCGGCGCGGCCATCATGGCCCACAGCGAGATCTGGCTCTGCATCTCGTCCTGGCTGAGCCCGGAGTCGCCGGCGAGCAGGAAGTCGGGGTCGTTCCACCGGCCGGGGCGCTGCAGATCGGCCAGTCCGACGTTGTAGCCGTAGTTGTACGTGATCGACGCCCACTTCTCGGCGCCACTGGCCTGGCCGAGCGCGATGTCCGCGCCCTCCCGCCACAGGTTGCCGAGCGGCGCGGACCAGCGGATCACCGAGTCCCAGTTCGGCGTGCCCTGGAAGTAGGCGGGCGCGGAGATCGAGAAGACCATCCTGCGGTGGGTGTTGAGCAGCGCCCGGCTCATCGCGGTGTAGGTGTCGCGGTAGCTCTGCTCCTCGGTCTCGCCGGGCTTGACCGGGACGTTGCAGCCGTCGAGCTTGACGTAGTCGACGGCCCAGGACGCGAACAGGTCGGCGTCCTGCTGCCAGTGGTCGAGGGAGCCGGGGTAGCCGCCGCAGGTGGTGGTCCCGGCGTCCTCGTAGATGCCGAACTTCAGGCCGAGGTCGTGGACCTGGCGGCCGACGTAGGCCATGCCGTGCGGGAACAGCTTCGGGTCGGCGACCAGGTTGCCCTGGGCGTCGCGCTGCCCGGACATCCAGCAGTCGTCGATGGTGACGGTGTCGTACCCCTTCTTCGCCAGTCCGGTGGAGACGAGGGCCCGGGCGTTGTCGAGGATCGTCTTCTCGTCGATCCCGCACTGGTAGTACGACCAGTCGTTCCAGCCCATGGGCGGCGTGGGGGCGTAGTTCGGGTACTCGGCGACGGTGCCGGGCGGGGCGGGCTCCGCGGCGACCGCGGGCTGCGCCAGGAGCGTGGCGGTGGACACGGCGGCGAGCGCCGTACAGCAGGCGACGGTGGTACGGAGCCACCGGCGGAGGGCAGTTGACACGCTTCGACCTCACGGGATCTCGGGGGTCAGGGCATGGGTGGCTGCTGTGGTCCCAGCCGGATCATTTGTACGGGCCTCTGCTCGTTCTTGACAAGATGACGGTCAAAATAAGCAGCAACACGCACTCACTGTGCAAAGTCCGAGCACGAGTGCCCCTGCGGACCGGCCCGGCCGAGCAGCCGCCGGACGCAGGAGCGCGACCGGCCGGGCGCCCGCGATGTCACGGGCACCCGACCGGTCGCGTGCGGGATCTTCCGGATCCCCGCGGGTCGGTGGGCTACGGCAGGGTCCAGCGCTGGTTGGCGCCCCCGTTGCAGTCCCAGATCTCCAGCGGGGTGCCGTCGGTGGTCGCCGCGGCCGGGTCGTCCAGGCAGCGGCCGGACTGGGTGCTCTTCAGGGTGCCGTCCGGCTGGGGCGTCCACTGCTGGTTGGCGCCACCGGTGCAGTCCCACAGCTCGACCGGGGTGCCGTTGACGGTGCCGGCGCCGGTGACGTCCAGGCACTTGCCGTTGTGGGTGAGGGTGCCGTTGGAGCGGGTCCACACCTGCTGGGCGCTGCCGTCGCAGGCCCAGAGCTGCACGGCGGCGCCGCTGGTGCCGGCGGCGGGGCGGGCGCAGGTACCGGGCAGGGCGGAGGCGATCGGGCCGGTGTGGGTGGTGGGCGTGCCGGGGGTGAGGGCGAAGTTGTCGAACTGGTCGGTCTGGTAGCCGGTCACGCCGAGGCCGGCGCGGCCGTTGGTGAAGCTCGCGTCGGTGGCGCTGCCCACGGCGGTGCCGTCGATACTCGCCGTGAGGGTCTCGTTGTCGAGGGTGAGCGCGACGGTGTGCCAGCGGCCGGTGCCGAGGGCGGCGGCGGTGCCGCTGGCGAGGGTGGTGAAGTTCCACTTGGTGTCGCTCTTGTCGATCGACCAAGCGCCGGTGTCGCTCACCCGCAGGTGGTAGGCGTTCAGGCCGTTGTTGTTGCGGCCCTGCTGGTTGGCCCGGCCGAGGAGCTCGACGGTGCCGGACTGCTCGAACATGGTGTCGGCGGTGACGGTGTAGTTGGACCAGCTGCCGTCGCCCATCATCGTGTACGGGGCGTTGTAGGGCTCGTCGGTCCAGCGGATCGGCGAGGCCGGGGCCATCTGGCGCAGGCAGGTGCCGGTGCGGCCGCCGCCGCAGGCGACGGTCTGGAAGGCGCCGTTCATGTCCGTGAAGTACTTCGGCGAGGTGGTCGTCGCCGGGGTGTCGAAGCCGTCCGCGTAGGGCAGCTTCATCGGCGCGGCGGCCGGCGGGGTGGCGGTGCCCTTGCCCTGGCCGGTGGTGGTGGTCACGGTGTAGACCCGGCCGGGCTGGAGGGTGAGGGTGTAGCGGCCCCCGGACGGGGTGATGTCCTTCTGCTTGACGAACCACTGCGCCGGGTCGTTGGAGTTGAGGTCGGTGGACCAGACGTGGACCTTGCCGGTGGACAGGCCGCCGGAGACGGTGAAGTTCGCGGTCTGGGCCGCGGTGGCGTCCAGGGTCTCGATGACGGTGCTGTAGTCGCGCTTGTTCGTGCTCTTCAGCGTGACGTAGCTGCCGTTGGCGCGCGCGCCGCCGAGGTAGCCGCTCGCGGCGTCGATGTAGCTCCAGCCGGGCTGGGTGAACTGGGTGGTGTGCGCCGTGACCCAGGTCGTCTTTCCGATGCCGTAGTTGCCGGACCACGGCTGGTTGGCGATCGACATGCCGTCGGTGGAGAAGAAGAGGTCGGGGTAGAGCGCGGCGATGACCGGCCAGTTGATGAACGAGGTCATCTTCCCGTCGAGGTAGCCCCGGTTGATCCCGCGCGCCACCGCCGGGGCGCCGCTGTTGAGGTCCTGGGAGCCGTTCTCGCTCGCCCACAGCGGCTTGCCGAGCGCCTGGGCGGTCGGCGTGCTCGGGCACTCGGTGAAGGAACTCATGTACCCGCAGGGGTAGTGCACGCCGACGACGTCGACGGCGTTCTTGAACGCCGGGTCGGCGGCCATGGCGTCGGCCACCTCCCAGGTGTCGTCGGCGGCGACGACCTTGGTGGCGCCGTAACCGCGCGCGACGAGCGTGCTCTTGAGGTTCTCGTACCAGGCCTTGTCGAAGCCGCGCTCGTTCCAGCCGCCGAGGTAGGAGACGTTCAGGTGGTGCTGGGCGGCGCAGCCCATCCACGACATCACGTAGTCGATGGAGTCCTGGGACCAGAAGTTGCCGCCGCTGCCGGTGTTCCCGATCCAGCCGGGGGCGCCCCAGGACAGGCCGATGAACGTGATGTCGGGGTTGCGGGCCTTGGCCTGGTCGGCCAGCCACCACTCGTAGCCCTGGTTGCAGTCGATGGTGCCCCTGGTGTGCTCGATGCTCGGCTCGGCGCCGTCGGTGGAGTTGGTGTCGCCGCCGATCTCCAGCTTCAGCACCTGCAGCGAGGCGCCGTAGCCGGGCTTGAACAGGTAGTCCAGCAGCTGGCTGCGCTGGGGCTCCGGATAGTCCACCAGCAGGCGGGAGTTGCCGCCGCCGCCGGAGATCGCGCCGACGCCGTCGAAGGTCAGGCCCGGCTTGGTGCCGTCGACGGTGACGGCGGTGGAGGTGGCGGCGGTGGAGGTGGCGGCGCTCTCCGGCGCGGCCAGGGCGGCCGGCGGCGCGGCCAGGCCGCCGAGCGCGCCGGCGAGGACGAGCGCCGCGCTCAGCGCGGTGCGCCAGGTCGAGGAGGGATGTTGACGGCCCATGGGCGTCTCCGAGGTGGGGAGGGGTGGGGGCGGTGTTGCTCCGTGCCGGGCACCCGGTCGGGGCGCCCGGCACGACGTCGGGGCAGGGGGTTCTCCGGTCCCGTTACGAGACGGTCCACTCCTGGTTGGCCCTGCCGGCGGCGCAGGTCCACTGGACGACCTGGGCGCCGTCGGCCGTCGAAGCGCCCGTGACATCCAGGCACTTGCCGCTGTTCACCGAGACCAGCTGGACGCGGGCCCCGGTGTCCGGGACGAGGGTCCACTGCTGGTTGGCCTTGCCGGCGGCGCAGGTCCACTGGACGACCTGGGCGCCGTCGGCGCTCGAAGCGCCCGTGACGTCCAGGCACTTGCCGCTGTTGGCCGAGACCAGCTGGACGCTGCCGGTCCCGGCGACCGGGGCGAGGGTCCACTGCTGGTTGGCCTTGCCGGCGGCGCAGGTCCATTGCACGACCTGGGCGCCGTCCTCGCTCGAAGCGCCCGTGACGTCCAGGCACTTGCCGCTGTTGACGCTGGTCACGGTGTGGGTGGCCGGCGCGGCCAGCGGCGTGACGGTGGTGTTGGCGAAGTCGGCGTGCTGGAACCCGCCGACGCCCAGGCCGATCTGACCGATACCGTGCCCGGCGTCGGCGACGGAAGCGACCTGGGTGTGGTCGATCGACGCGGTGATGCTCTGGCCCTGGACGGCCAGTGCGAGGTTGTGCCAGGTTCCGGCCCCCGCGCCGGAGTAGCTGCCGCTCGCCAGCACGGTGTCGGCGCCGGAGCGGTTCTCGCTGAACAGGCTCCAGGCACCGGTGTCGTCGATCTTCAGGTGGTAGCCGGAGCGGTCGTGGTCGACATGGTCGATGCGGCCGAGCAGTTCGGCGGAGGTGCCGGCCTCTTCGAAGGTGACGTCGGTGCTCGCCTGGTAGTGGGCCCAGGACGGGTCGCCCAGGAGCGTCAGCGGGGTGTAGTTCATGTCGCCGTGCCACGGGATCGGCGCCCGGGTGATGACCTGGCGCAGGCACATCGGGGCGGTCGCCCCGGACGGGCAGGGCGCGGTCTCGAAGGCGCCCGCCCAGTCGTGGAAGTAGCGGGCGGTGGCCCCTTCGGAGTAGCCGCCGAGGTCGGCCTGGTACGGCAGCGGCATCGAGGTGGGTGCGGGCGGCGTGGCGGTGCCCTTGCCCTGGCCGGTGGTCGTGGTGACGGTGTAGACGTAGCCGGGTTGCACGGTGAGCGAGTACGAACCGCTCTTGGGCGTCAGGTCCTGGCTGTGGACGAACCACTTCGACTGGTCGGTGGAGTTCATGTCGGTGGCCCAGACGTGCACCTGGCCGGTGGACAGGCCCCCGGCGACCTTGAAGGTCACGGTCTGCGCGGCGGTGGCGTCGGTGGCCTCGATGACCGTGCTGTAGTCCTTGCCGGACTTGAGCGTGACGTAGCTGCCGCTGTGCGGGTCGCCGTTGGCGCCGGTCCCGTCCAGGTAGCCGCTGGACGTGTCCAGGTACTGCCAGCCCGGCTTGGCGAACTGGGTGGTGTGCCCCATCACCCAGATGTCGCGGCCGACCGCGTAGTTGCCGGACCACGGCTGGTCGGCGGCCATCAGCCCGGCGCCCGCGTACGGCAGGTTCGAGGGCCAGGAGCTGACCAGCGCCCACTTGATGTCGGCGGTGATCCGGGCGTCGAGGTACTCGCGGTTGACGTTGCGGGCCAGGGCGGCCGGGTCGGCGCCGTAGCTGTCGTTGTCGTCCTCGGAGGCCCAGAGCCGCTTGCCCAGCCCGGTCGCGGTGTCGCTGCCCGGGCAGGCGGTGTAGACCGGGGTCGAGTGCCAGCAGGTGCCGTGCAGGCCGATGACGCCGACGGCCTTGGCGAACGCGGGGTCCGCGGCCATGTCCGCGGCGATCGACCAGTGCTCGTCGTCGCTGTCGGACGCGACCAGGGTGGTGCCCTGGTGGCCGTGGGCGTCCAGGTCGGTGCGCAGCTTCTCGAACCAGGCCTTGTCGTAGCCGCGCTCGTTCCAGCCGCCGAGGTAGCCGACGTTCAGTCCGTGCTGCCGGGCGCAGCCGAGCCAGGACTCCAGGTACGTGATGTTGTCCTGGGACCAGACGCCGCCGTTCAGCCAGCCCGGCGCGGCCCATTCCAGGCCGTAGAAGGTGATCCCGGGGTTGCGGGCCTTGGCCTGCTCCATGAGCCACCACTCGTACCCGCGGTCGCAGTCGACCTCGGTGGGGGTGCGCATGTGGGACGGTTCGGGGCCGTCCGAGGAGTTGGCGTCCCCGCCGATCTCGACCTTCAGCATCTGCAGCGAGGCGCCGTAGCCGGGCTTGAACAGGTAGTCCAGCACCTGGCTGCGCTGGGGCTCGGGGTAGTCGACCAGCAGACGCGAGGTGGCGCCGCCGCCGCTGATCGCGCCGAGCCCGTCGTACGCGCGCCCCGGCGAGCGGCCGTCCAGGGTCACGGACTTCGTCGTGGGGGCCGGCGCGGCCACCGCGGGCGGCGCGGCCAGCGCGGCGGTGGTGAAGCCGAGTGCGAGCGCCGCCAGGGCCGTGACGCCCCGGCGGATCGGGTGGGGAGGTTTGCTCATCGACTACTCCTGTCCTCGGGCCGGGTCGGCCGGGTGGGGGCCCGCCAGGACCAGGTCGCCGGACGGGGCCGGGACGGGACTGGCGGGTGCATGCCGACATGCCGGGGAGGACAGTAGACCCAACATTCAACAGTAATCAACAACTTCGGATGAAATACAACGCGATCGGCCAGCGGCCGCCAGGAGGCAGCGGCCGAGTCGGCTTGCCACAGGGGCACAGCACCGCCCCGTAGACATGCCCCTGCCAGGCGCTATTGACGCCGCCCCGGCTTTGCCCGAAGCTGTCCACGACAACAACCTACCAATCAGTAAGTTCCGATGAACACGCCACCACCTGCTCCGATCCGAAAGATCGCGGCCCGATCCGCCGGCTCCGGCCCCCCATCCGCGGCGCGACGGGATAACGAGACGGTCTCGATGGCTCCGATCCGGAAAGATGAGCTTGACTCAGCTCAGGGCCAGGCGTTTTCTTTTGACCCACCACGTTTGATCGTGGTGTTTTCTGATTGGTTTTGTTGCTTCTCGCCGATCGGCCCCCACCCTCAGGAGCCCCCTCCATGCACCTCCCCCTCCGTGGCCGCCTGGCCGCGATCGCCGCGCTGAGCCTGATCACCTCCGTCGGCCTGACCGCCTGCTCCACCGGGCAGACCTCCTCGAACAGCGCGGACGCGCCCGTCGCCCCGGTGTCCGGCAAGGTGACGATCACCTACCTGCAGAAGCAGGGCGACCAGCAGTACTTCGTGGACGAGGCCGCGGGCGCCAAGGCCAAGGCCGCCGAGCTCGGCGCCGAGCTGAAGGTGGTGAACCTGGGCAACGACGCCAACAAGACGGTCGGCGAGGTGCAGGCCGCGATCGCTCAGAAGAGCAACGGCCTGATCATCGTGGTGCCCGACCCGGCGGTCGGCCCGCAGGTGGTCCAGACGGCCCGGGACGCGAAGGCCGCACTGCTGACCTCCGACGACCAGGTCTGCGCGAGCGGGCCGGCCCCGGCCCAGTGCGCGGCGACCGACCTGGTGCCCCGGATCGGCTTCTCCGGTGCCCAGATGGGCGGTGAGGTCGGCAAGCGGGCCGCCGAGGAGTTCAAGAAGGCCGGCTGGAACGCGGCCGACACCCGGATCATCTCCGCCTGGAAGCAGGACGTCACCGTCTGCGGCGACCGCGTGAAGGCCGCCAAGGACGCCTTCGACCAGGCCGTGCCGGGCGTGCAGCTGATCGACGTCGCGACCGACAACACCCCGACCGGCGCGCAGGACAAGGTCGCCGCCACCATCACCGCCAACCCCGGGGTCAAGCACTGGGTGACCTGGGGCTGCAACGACGAGAACGTCCAGGGCGCCGTCACCGCCCTGCAGAACGCCGGGATCAACCCCGACGACATCGACGGCGTCGGCCTGGGCGCCTACCTCGCGTGCAAGAACTGGGCCTCCGGCAAGCCCTCCGGCATGAAGGCCGCCCTGTTCATCAACGGCAAGGACGTCGGCGCCCTGTCCGTGCAGACCATGTACGACAAGCTCAAGAACGGCAAGGACTTCCCCAAGGAGGCCTTCGCCCCGACCACGATGGTCGACGCCGCCACCTGGCAGTCCGCGGGCGTGTCCTGCAGCTGACGCCTCGCCGAGCCGCCGGTGGGGCGGGCGGGCACCGGCCTGCCGAATCCGCCCGCCGCACCGGCGCGCTCCCGGAGACCGTACCGCGACCACCGGCACCGCCGACCGTGCGCACGGCTCCCCCAGACCGTACGCACCGCACTGCCAACGAGGCCCCGATGACCACACCCGCACCGTCACCCGTCCCGCCGGCGAGCGGCGCCCCCGGCCTGAGCGCCGAGGGCGTGTCCAAGCGCTTCGGCTCCGTCCGGGCCCTGGAGGACGTCACCCTCACCTTCCCGCCCGGCCGGGTCACCGCCCTGATGGGCGAGAACGGCGCCGGGAAGTCCACCCTGCTGCGCATCCTCACCGGCGACCACCGCCCCACCGAGGGGCGCGTGCTGCTGGACGGCGAGACCGTGGACCTGCAGTCCCCCCAGGACGCCCGCCGCGCCGGGATCCGGATCATCCCGCAGGAACCCGAGATCATCCCGCACGTCCCGGTCGCCGAGAACGTCTACGCCGGCTCGCTGCCCCGACGGGCCGGCCGCCGCCTGGACCGCACCGAGCTGCGCCGCCGCATCACCGCGGACCTGGCCCGCCTCGGCTTCGACAAGGTCCTCGACCCCGATCTGCTCGGCTCCGAACTCACCGCCGCACAGCGCCAGTTGGTCGAGATCATGCGGGCCCTGACCGGCGCCGTCCCGCCGCGGGCGATCGCCTTCGACGAGCCCACCTCCTCGCTCTCCGAGCACGAGGTCGAGGCCCTGTTCGCCCTGATCGGGCGGCTGCGCGACGAGGGCATCGCCGTCGTCTACGTCTCCCACCGGATGAAGGAGATCTTCCGGCTCGCCGACCGCATCGCCGTGCTGCGCGACGGCCGGGTCGCCGGGGTGGTCGAGGCCGCCGCCACCGACGAGAGCGAACTCGTCCGGCTCATGGTGGGCCGCGACCTGTCCTCGCTGTTCGTCCGCCAGCAGGTCGCCACCGACCGCGTCGTGCTGGACGTCCGCGACCTCACCACCGACGACGTGCACGGGGTCAGCCTGACCGTCCGGGCCGGCGAGGTCGTGGCGCTGGCCGGACTGATCGGCGCCGGACGCTCCGAACTCGCCCTCGCCCTGGCCGGCGACGCCCCGATCCACTCCGGCACGGTGGCACTCAACGGCGAGGTCCTGCGGCTGAAGGACCCGCGCGCCGCCATCGCCGCCGGCATCGGCCTGGCCCCCGAGGAGCGCAAGGCCCAGGCCCTGTTCCTGCAGCGCACGATCCGCGACAACACCTCGCTGGTCAGCCTGCGCCGGCTCAGCCGATGGCGCTTCGTCAAGCAGCGCCAGGAGAAGGCCCTCGCCCAGGAGTACGCCGACCGGCTGCGCGTGCGCGCCCCCTCCATCGAGGCCGAGGTCCGCACCCTGTCCGGCGGCAACCAGCAGAAGGTCGTCCTCGCCCGCTGGCTCGCCCGCAAGCCCGACCTGCTGATCCTCGACGAACCCACCCGGGGCGTCGACATCGGCGCCAAGGCCGAGATCTACCAGATCATCGCCGACCTCGCCCGCGAGGGCACCGCCGTCCTGGTCATCTCCTCCGAACTGCCCGAAGTCCTCGGCCTCGCCGACCGGGTCGTGGTGATGCAGAACGGCCGCACGACCGGCGAACTGACCCGTGACCGGGCGACGGAGGAGGCCGTCCTCGCCCTCGCCATGGCCGACGACCTCGCCACCACCACCACCCAGACCGGAGAGACCCAGTGAACGAGCGCAGCGAGCGAACCATCGAAAGGCGCGCGTGGGCAAGTGCCCCTGCCGAGCGCAGCGAGGTGGGCGCATGACCACCGCCACTCCCCCGACCGCCCCGGCGCCGGACGCCGGGGCCCTGCCCGTCCGGTCCGGCGGCCCGCGCAGCCTGCTCGCCGCGATCGGCGGCCAGAACCTCAGCCTGATCGGCGCCCTCGTCGCCGTCGTCGCCCTGTTCGGCTCGCTCAACCCCAACTTCGTCGGCTGGGACAACGTCCAGGTCATCGCCGAGGCCGCCACCATCTCCGGCCTGCTGGCCGTCGTCCAGACCGTCGTGATCATCTGCGGCGGCCTCGACATCTCGGTCGGCTCCCAGGCCGGCCTGGCCTCCGTCACCAGCGCCATGGTCTTCACCTCCACCGGCGCCGACCCGTACCTCGGCATCGGCGCCTCGCTCGCCATCGGCGCCGGCATCGGCCTGTTCAACGGCGTCGTGATCGTCTACGGCCGGGTCAACCCGACCATCGCCACCCTCGCCGGACTGGCCGCCTACAAGGGCGTCGCCCAGCTCGTCTCGGACGGCCGCGCCCAGGGCTACGTGCTCAACGACCCGGTCTTCGTCTTCCTCAGCCGCGGCCGGATCGCCGGCCTGCCCACCATGGTCTGGCTGCTGATCCTCACCGCCGTCGCCGTGCACGCCCTGCTCACCTACACCGACATCGGCCGCAACATCTACGCGATCGGCGGCAACGACACCGCCGCCCGCCTGGCCGGCATCAACCTCAACAAGTACCTGCTCGCCGCCTACGCCCTCTCCGGCACCGTCGCGGCCCTGGCCGGCGTGCTGCTCACCGCCCGCACCGGCAGCGGCCAGCCGGTCTCCGGCAGCGAGGGCCTGGAACTGCAGTCGATCACCGCGGCCGCCCTCGGCGGCTGTGCCCTCAAGGGCGGCAAGGGCAGCATCGGCGGCACCCTGCTCGCCGTCGCGCTGCTCGGCGCACTGCAGAACGGCCTCACCGTCCAGGGCATCAACGCCTTCTGGCAGAACGTCGCCCAGGGCTCCCTGCTGGTCGCCGCCGTCGTCATCCAGCAGCGCCGCAACCGCGAGCGGGCGGTCGGACTGCCCGCCTGAGCCCGGTCTCCCGTGCGCGGGGCGCCCCATCGCCCGGCGCACGGGAATCCGCCCCCGGAACCCGGACCGACGCGTGCGGCGCCGGGCCGGGCTCCCCCTTCGGGGTGCGCCCCGCGGGCTCCCGGACCGGGCGTCCCGGCGCCCACCCCACCCCCCATGACGTCCGCCCCGGCCGTCCCCTGACCGGACCCGCCGCACAGTGGCAGCGGGTCCGGACTCGGCCGGAGGCGGAACGAGCGGTCGGCCGCCGAGGGTCGGCCGGACCGCGACCGGAACCGCCGGTGCCGCCCCTGCAGGCGGCACCGGCGGTTGCGCGTCCTCCCGGGGCGGTGCGGCCGGGCCCCCGCCGTACCGGCCGACCGGTCGGGACGGGGCCCGCCGGGGTCCTGGAATACTGGATCATGTCGCGACCGACGGCTCCCCGGTCACCGACGCGAACGCTCCGGCGCCCCGCCCGGCCCTCGGCGGCGGCTCCGGTACGTCCGGACCGCGGCAGGGTCGGCCTGCCGGAGGAAGCGGGAGCGGCCAGGCACCCGTCCGATCGAAAGGGCCTTCGTGGCTGATCAGAGTTTGCTCGCCCCGCAGCGCCAGGCGCTGATCCTGGAGGCCATCCGCAAGGCCGGCGCGGTGCGCGTCGCCGAGCTGGTCGAGCAGTTCGGCGTGTCGGACATGACGATCCGCCGCGACCTGGACGCACTGGTACGCCAGGGAGACGTGCAGAAGGTCCACGGCGGGGCCATCGCGGTCGGGACCGCCAGCACGGACGAACCCGGCTTCGACGTGAAGTCCGGGCTGGAGGAGAGCACCAAGGCCGCGCTGGCCGACGCCGCCGCGCAGCGGGTGGAACCGGGCAGCGTGGTGGCGCTGTCCGCCGGCACCACCACCTACGCGGTCGCCTCCCGGCTGCTGGACGTCCCGGGGCTGACGGTCGTCACCAACTCCCTGCGGATCGCGGACCTGCTGTGGGCAGCGGAAAGCGACGGAGCGGAGACCGTTCCGTCGCTGCTGTTGACCGGTGGGGCGCCGACGCGCTCCGCGGCCCTGGTGGGCTCCCTCGCGGACCAGACGATCCGCACGCTCCACGTGGACCTGCTCATCCTCGGCGTGCACGGCGTCAGTGAGCAGGCCGGGCTCACCACCCCCAACCTCGCCGAGGCGCAGACCAATCGGGCCCTGATCGCCTCGGCCCGGCGCACCGTCGTGGTCGCCGACCACACCAAGTGGGGCGTCGTCGGCCTGAGCAGCTTCGCGACCCTGACGGAGGTCGACTGCTTCATCACCGACGACGCCCTCCCCGCGGCGGCCCGCAGCGCGCTCGCCGACGCGGTCGGCGAACTCGTCGTGGTACCGGCCGCCGGCTGACCGGGCTTCTCCGGGCCCCCCGCCCGGTCAGGCCAGCCGACGCGCCCCCGCCGAGGGGACGGCGGTGAAGGCGACGGGTGCGGCGAAGCCCGCGGAGCCGAAGGCCGACCGCACCGCGTCCGCGACCGCCGCCACGTCCGCCGCGGCCACCAGGGCGATGACGGAGCCGCCGAAGCCGCCGCCGGTCATCCGGGCGCCCAGCGCCCCGGCGGCCACGGCGGCCTCGACCGCGAGGTCCGTCTCGGGGCAGGAGACCCGGAAGTCGTCGCGCAGCGAGGCGTGTCCGGCCGTCAGGACCGGCCCCAACGCGGCGATCCGCCCGCCGTCCAGGTGCTCGATCGCCTCGGCCACCCGCCGGTTCTCGGTGACCACGTGCCGCACCAGCGGGGCGAGTTCCCCGGGGAGGCGCTCCAGGGCCGCGGTGAGGCCGGCGGCCGGCAGGTCGCGCAGCGCGGCCAGGCCGAGCAGGTCGGCGGCACGCTCGCAGCCGGCCCGCAGGGCGGCGTAGGCGCCGTCGCCGAGGTCGTGCTTGACCCGGGTGTCGATCACCAGCAGCCGGAAGCCGGCCGCCTCCAGGTCGAGCGGGACGTGGCGCCGCTCCAGCGTGCGGGTGTCGAGGAGCAGCGCGGCACCGTCGGTGCAGCAGGCGGAGGCCATCTGGTCCATCACCCCGCAGGGCACGCCGACGAAGGCGTTCTCGGCCCGCTGGGCGATCAGGGCGAGCTCCGGCGCGGACAGGCCGAGCCCGTACAGGTCGTTCAGGGCGGCGGCCGTGGCGCATTCCAAGGCGGCGGAGGAGGAGAGCCCGGCGCCGGCCGGCACGTCGCTGTCGAAGGACAGGTCGGCGCCGCCGATCGCGTGTCCGGCCTCGGCGAGGGCCCAGAACACGCCGGCCGGGTAGGCGGCCCAGCTGGTGACGACCCCGGGGGTCAGGCCGTCGAGCGCGAGGTCGGTGATGGTGCCGTCGCCCTGGGTGCTGTGGAGCCGCACCCGGCCGTCCGCGCGGCGGCGGGCGGTGACCCTGGTGGTGTGCGGGAGGGCGATGGGCAGGACGAAGCCGTCGTTGTAGTCGGTGTGCTCACCGATCAGGTTCACCCGGCCGGGCGCGGCCCACACGCCGCTCGGCCTGGCGCCGTGGACGGTCTCGAAGTCGGTGGCGGCCCGGTCGATCATCTGCTCGGCTCCCGTACGTCGTGCGCGTGCGTCGTGTCGGCTCCCGTCGGTGCCTCCATCGGCGGACGGGAGTTGATTTCGACATAATCAAACATCATCGGCCGCCACAGTCAACACCTGCGGATTTCTCATCGGGAAGCGAGCCGGAAGCGGCGCCTGATGACCTGCCAGCAGGTCTACACCTGTTGACAAACGATCGGATATGTTTGATTCTGTTTGAGATCGGCACAGGCTGGCCGAAACTTCCCCGCAGAAGGAGCACAGCGGTGCACAAGACCGCGACCAAGTTGGCCGACGGCCGCGAACTCGTCTACTACGACCAGGAGTTCGGCACAGTCCGGAACGCCGTGGACGAACGCCCGTTGGAACCCTCCGCGAGCCTCTCCGAGACCCGGCTCGACCCGGTGCTCGGCGAGTGGGTGACCGTCGCCGCCCACCGCCAGCAGCGGACCTACCACCCCCCGGCCGGCGAGTGCCCGCTCTGCCCCTCCCGGAACGGACAGCTGAGCGAGGTCCCCGCGGCCGACTACCAGGTCGTGGTCTTCGAGAACCGCTTCCCCTCGCTGGCCCTGGACTCCGCCGCCCATGTCACCGCCCACGAGGACGACCCCCTGCGCACCCTCCGGCCGGGCACCGGCCGCTGCGAGGTGGTCTGCTTCGCCCCCGACCACGACGCCTCCTTCGCCGACCTGGACGAGGCCAGGGCCCGCCTGGTGCTGGACGCCTGGACCGACCGCACGGCCGAACTGTCGGCCAAGCCCGAGGTCCGGCAGGTGTACTGCTTCGAGAACCGCGGCGAGGAGATCGGCGTCACCCTGGCCCACCCGCACGGGCAGATCTACGCCTTCCCCTTCGTCCCCTCCCGCACCGCCCGGATGATCGGCCGTGCCGAGGCGTACCGGGCGAGCACCGGGCGGAACCTCTTCGAGGACCTCGTCGCCGCCGAACGGGCCACCCCCGAGCGGCTGGTGCTCCGGGGCGAGCACTGGACGGCCTTCGTGCCCTTCGCCGCCCGCTGGCCGTACGAGGTCCACCTCTACCCCAACCGCCGGGTGCGCGACCTCACCGCGCTGAACGAGGCCGAGCGCGCCGAGTTCCCCGGCCTCTACCTCGACCTGCTGCGCCGCTTCGACCGGCTGTTCCCCGCTCCCGCCGGCGCCGCGCCGAACCGGACCCCGTACATCTCCGCCTGGCACCAGGCGCCGAAGGGCGGCGGCGACGAACTCGCCCTGCACCTGGAGCTGTTCACCGTCCGGCGCGCTCCCGGCAAGCTCAAGTACCTGGCGGGCGTGGAATCCGGACTCGACGCCTTCGTCACCGACGTGAGCCCGGAGGCCGCCGCCGAGCGGCTGCGCGAGGCCGCGGCCCACTGACCGGCCCATAGGAGGACCCCGGCACGGCCGTCGATCGAGCCGTACCGGGGTCGGGATCGGGGCATCGCACGGAAATGCCGGGCTCCCGGGGAAAGCCCCGGGAGCCCGGCATCAGGACCGCCCCCAGGGGACGGTCCTGCGGGCCTGGGTCAGGAGATCGACCACCGCTGCAGCGGCGATCCGGTGTCCGGCTCCTGCGTCACCGCGGCGCCATCGGCGCCGGAGGCAGTGGTGAGCAGCAGGCCGCTGCGGGCCGAGGTGACGGTGTACGAGCCGTCGGCCGTCGGCCGGACGTTCCAGTGCTGGTTGGCGCCGCCGCTGCACGGCCACTGGATCACCTGGGCGCCGGCGGCGGTGGAGCCGCCGCTGACGTCGGCGCACATCGACGAGAGGCCGTTGACCAGCTCGTACGAGCCGTCGGGCTGGGGGCGGAACTGCCAGACCTGGTTGCTCCCGCCGGAGGCGGTCCAGGTGATGAGCGGGTTGCCGGCGGCGGTGCTGTGGTCGGCGTCGTCGAGGGCCTTGCCGCCCGTGGTCAGGGTGTGGTTGCCGCCGAGGTCCGGCTCGACGGTCCAGGTGAAAACGGCCGATGCGCTCGCGGTGCCGGAGGAGGCGGTGACGGTGACCTTCGAGACTCCGGGCCCGGTCGGGGTGCCGGTGATCAGACCCGAGGGGCTGACGGAGAGCCCGGCGGGCAGCCCGGTCGCCGTGAAGGTGAGCGACTTGCCGGCGCTGTCCGTGGCGCCGAGCTGGAGGGAAGCGGCCTTGCCCACGGTGCCGGACTGGTCACCGGGGGCGGTGAGGACGACCGCCTCGGGGGCCGTGCCGGTCGGGGCGAGGGCGAGGGTCTGCTCGGCCGCCGTGCGGCCGCCGCCGACCGTGCCGCCGGTGGTGTCGCTCCAGGAGCGGGCGGGCACGGTCTCGGCGAGCCGGCCGGAGGTGCCGGACATGCCGATCACCAGGCCGCTGTAACGGTTCACCAGCTGGAACCGGCCCTTCCCGGCCTTGCTGGGGAGGATGAACCACTGCTGCCCGACGGTGGCGTTCCCGCCGACGGCGCCGGTGGCGGTCAGCGCGGCGCCCCAGGCCCGGCCCGCCGTCGAGGTGGCGTCGACGCCCAGCAGCTGACCGGTGGCAGCGTTGACGATCCGGTAGGAGCCGTCGCCCTCGGCCAGGAACCGCCAGGACTCGCCGGCGGAGCCGGCCACCTTGGCCGTGGAGGTGACGGCGGAGCCGCCGGCGGTCTGGGCGAGCACCCGGCCGTTGCCGCTCTGGATCCGGTAGGTCCTGGTCAGGTCGACCGGCGCGGCGGCCGGCGCGGAGGAGCCGACGGTCAGCTCGACGTACTGGCCCTCCGAGCCGGCGCAGCCGAAGGAGCAGTACTGCCGGAAGGTCTTCCCGACGATCGTGCTGCCGGTCAGGTTGGCGCTGTCCAGGAGCCAGCGGTACCAGGAGGCGGTGTGGTAACCGCCGGTGTCGCCGAGCAGGGTCCACTTCTGAGTGGCCAGGTCCTTGGTGGCGTAGATCTGCTGCGGGGCGTTGCCGCTCTGGTCGACCGCCTGCGGAGTGCCGATGTAGAGGCCCAGATAGGCGTCGTAGCTGATGTTCATGACGAACAGCGGCGTGCTCGGGGCGAGCGTGCCGGCCGCGACCTGCTGCTTGACGGTCCCGGGGTTGGCGGGGTTGTACTCCTTGGCCGGCGGCAGGTACCCGGTGGGGTTGGCGCCGTCGGCGGGCACCATGTCGCTCTCCAGGCCGCCGGCCCCGGCCTGCGACCACGCGCCGTCGTACCACTTCTGCCAGCTTCCCGGCGCCATCTTGGCGGACATCGGGGCCCGCGCGACGTGCTGCTGGAACGCGCCCCAGCTGCCGCCCTTGTCGACGATCCGGGAGCCGTAGAAGACGTAGAAGTATCCGGAGGCGGTGTCCGCGAACAGTCGCTGGTCGCCGTCGCCGTAGGCGAAGGTCTGCTGCGGGAAGGCCGCGGTGTCGCCTCGCGTGGTGCTGTAGGGCGAGGTGATCACGTGGTCCCTGATGGTCCAGGTCCGGCCCTGATCGGTGGAGACGGCGTAGTCGATCGCGTCGTAGTGCAGGCCGTCGCCGAAGGGCTGGGGGGTGAACTCGTTGTGCACCAGCCCGTACCAGTCCCCGCTGTCCGGGTCGACCCAGACCCCGGCCAGGTCGCAGTAGTTCCGCTGGGCGTAGTGCGAACCCTGCGGCGCGTAGCTGGACTGCCGTCCGGTGGGGCTGTTGTTGCAGCGTGCGGTGGTGTCGTCGTTGCGATCGGACGGGTCGGCGGGGTTGACGGCGTCGCTGATCGCGGCGGACCTGGTGGCGCTGTCGAAGTCCCGGCCGGTGAAGAAGCTCCACTGCCGGGAGTCGTTCGCGCCGTACAGCGAGTGCGACTGCTGGAAGTAGAAGGTGCCGTCCTTGTCGATGTAGGGACTGGCCTGGGTGTCGTCGGGGTAGGCGTACGAGCCGGTCCTGCCGACCGAGACCGTGTACGTGGCGGGGGCCGGCTTGCCGGCGGCCGGTGCGTCGGCGGGCGCCGGGGCGGCGGCCAGGGTGCCGGCGCCGAGCGCCGCCAGGGTGGCGGCGGTGAGGGCTCGGGCCCATCGGGTGGGTAGGGGTGACACTGGTACTCCTCTTCCGTGGCGGGGCGCAGCGTTGCGCCCCTGTGGTGGGGGGTGCGGAACGGGAGAGTGGTCTGGGGAGGCGGGCGGTCAGCCGTCCGCCATGCGGAAGTCGTACTGCGGGGGCACCGCTGTGCCGGGGTGGACGGCGAGCCAGAGGGTGTCCAGGGAGAGCTCGCCCTCGCGCATGGTGTCGACCTGGATGCCCTCGGCCAGCAGCCGCCGGACCCGGTCGTCGTCGCCGCGGGCGTGCGCCGCCTCCGCCTCGGCCAGCCGGATCCGCCCGTGCGCCCGGTCGGCCGGGGAGAGCGCCTCGATCAGCGCGAGCGCCTCGGCGGGGCGCTCGGCGCGCCGCAGCGACTCCAGCACCTCGATCGTCAACTCCCGCAGTTCCGGGCGGAGTCGGTGCGCCGAGAGCATGAGGTCGGCGGCTTCCCGCGCTTGTGCGGCGAGGAGGGCGAGCGCGCGCAGCGCCCAGGGCGAGGGCCGGACGGCGACGGAGCGTTCGAAGGCCTCGCGGGCGAACTCCCGCTCCCCGTCGGCCAGGCGCAGCAGACCGAGCTGGTACAGCGCGTGCCAGTCCGTGGCGTTCGCCTCCAACAGCAGCCGCCAGTGCGCCCCGGTGACCGGCTCGGCCGGCGGGTCGCAGACCGGGAGCGTGCCGGTCTTGAGGAGCTGCCGCCAGGGTTCCTGGGCGGCCGCCGGCTCGCCGAAGGGCAGGGCGGGCGAGGCGGGCAGGGCGCCGGCCTCGATCTCCAGCGCGGCCCAGCCGCCGCCCTCGGACAGCACCTCGCCGGGTGCGCCGAACTCCTCGGCCTGCGCGTCGGCCCGCTCCAGCTCCAGCGGCGGGAGCAGCCGGTCCAGCGCCTCGCCGGCGGCGGCCCGGGCGTCCTCCCAACTGCCGTGCACGGCCTCGGGATCGGCCTGCAGCAGCCCGTACGCCTCGGTCCAGGACCAGGTGGCGCCGACGGGCATCGGCAGGTGCTCCAGCTGGGTGCGGGCCAGGCCCGCCTGGATCTCCAGGTAGGCGGAGTCCGGGCCGGAGAGCCACTCCTGCCAGTGCCTGCCGCCGGTGCCGGTGCCCCAGCAGAACATCTTGCGGCCGCGCAGCCGGGCGGTGGAGGTCTGGACGAGCCCGGCGCCGGTGCCGTCCAGGGCGGCGATCCAGGGGCGTTCGCCGCCGGGGAGGTCGAGGAAGTAGTCGGCGGCGCGCGTCGCCCGACCGGGGTAGCTGCGGTCGGCGCCGTCGACCTCCGGGAAGGGCACCCGACGCAGGTCGCTGACGTAGTCGCAGTGGAAGGCGTGGTCGGCCGGGCCGAGGACGCGCACGTCCCGGTCCTCGGGCACGGCGATGTTGGACCACCAGTAGACCGGCGTCTCGGTCGGCGCGGGGTTGTGCACGGCGATGCGGACGTACAGCACCGGGGAGCCGGCGGGCAGCCAGGTGTCCATCCGCAGCACCAGGCGCCGCAGCCGTTCGAAGGCGTACATCCGGAGCACCGGGGTGCCGTCGGGCGCGCTCGTCCGGACGGCGTGCAGCGGCTCGCAGGTCAGCGGCCAGTGCCCGGTGGCCCCGAGGTTCCACTCCACCCCGCCGGCCAGCCAGGCGTCGCGCAGGGCGAGGTTGGCGGGCTGCAGGATCCGGTTGCGGTGCAGCAGCTCCCGCCCGGTGGGGCGGTGGACCAGGGACCACAGCCGCCCGCCGAGGGAGGGCAGGAAGGTCGCGGTGAGGGTCTCGTTCTCCAGGACCACGCACGGGAGTTCGCGCTCGGTACGGACGCGGTCGTACCCGCCCTGCCGGGTGTACGGCAGCAGGGTGTCGGGCACCCCGTAGGCCAGGTTGCGGCGCATCTCGTCGTCGACCCCGGCGCCGGCGCCGGTCTGCCGGGGCAGGCCGTGCAGGATCGGCAGGGTGCCGCCGACCGGATCGGGGGCCCCGTGGATGCGGAGCAGGTCGGTGTGCAGGGTCGAGGTCACTTGCCGATCCCAACTGTCATGCCCTGGATGATCCGCGAACCCATCCAGGAGAAGAGCGCGATCATCGGGGCGAGGATGATGCAGACTCCGGCGAACATCGTGCCGAAGTCCAGGCCGTTGAACTGCTGCGCCGCGACGAACGAGGAGAGCGCCACCGGGAGGGTGGTCGTCCCCTGGCTGTTCGTCAGGACGAGGGCGAACAGGGTCTCGTTCCAGGCGGTGATGAACTGCAGGAGGAAGGCGGTGACCAGCCCGCCCCGGGCGACCGGGAGCACCACCTGGAGGAAGGTGCGCAGCGGGCCGGCGCCGTCCAGGACGGCGGCCTCCTCCAGCACGCCGGGGATGCCGCGGAAGAAGCCGGTCAGCAGGAAGACGGTGAACGGCATCGCCAGGCCGACGTAGACCAGCCCGAGGCCGAGGTCGCTGTCGGTCAGGTCCACCCGGGACAGGCCGACGAACAGCGGCACCACCAGGACCTGGCCGGGCACGCCGAGGCCCATGGCGAAGCTCATCGTCAGCGCCGAGGAGGTCCGCGAGCGGCGCCGGGCGAGGGCGTAGGCGCAGGGAGCGGCGAGGGCGACGGCGACCACGGAGGAGAGGCCGGCGGTGAGCACGCTGTTGAGGGCCGCCCGCGCGAAGCCGCCCTCGTCGAGCGCGGTGGTGTAGTTGCCGGTGTCCGGGCTGGTCGGCAGGCCGAAGCCGTGCCGCAGGATGTCGGGACCGCTGCGCAGCGAGGTCAGCAGGATCCACAGGACCAGCAGCAGGTCGGCGGCGACGACGATCCAGACGGCGGTCGTGCCGATCCTGCTCGCGAGTCCGGTGGGTCGGTTACTGCGTCGCACGGGAGGGACCTTTCCGGTTGGGTGTGGGGGGCCGGGGACGCGACCGGGTCAGTACTCGATCGGCTCGCGGCGCAGCAGGCGGCGCAGCACGACGGTGATCAGGGTGACCATGACCAGGCTGACGATCGCGGCGGCGGTGGCCGTGCCCAGCCGGGGGACGGTGCCCTGGGGGAAGGCCTCGGCGTACACGTACACGGCGGTGTTCCAACTGCTCACCGGTGGATAGGCGTTGGTGCTGCCGCCGTAGAGCAGGATCAGCTCGAAGATCTTCACCGAGCTGACGGTCCACAGCACCGCGCAGACCGCGATGACGTCCCAGGCGCACGGCAGGGTGATGTGCCGGAAGCGCTGGAAGGGGCCGGCGCCGTCGAGTTCGGCCGCCTCGTAGAGGTAGTCGGGGATCTGGTCGACCGCCGCCATGATGATGGAGGTGTAGTAGCCGGTCGCCGTCCAGACCAGGGTGCCCAGGACCATCGGGAGCAGGTTGTCCGTCGACAGCCACTTGGGCGGTGTGGTCACCCCGAAGAGCTTCAGCGCCTGGTTGACCGGGCCGGTGGGCGAGAACAGGAAGCCGGCGGCGATGCCGAAGACCATGCCGTTGACCAGCGAGGGGAAGAACAGCACCGACCGGGCGAAGAGCCTGGCCCGCATCTCGCGCAGCACCAGGGTCAGCGCGAAGCTGAGCACGAAGGTGATCGTGCCTCCGACGACCATCAGTTCGAGGGTGTTGAACAGTGAGGTGCGGAACCGCGGGTCCTGGAACAGCAGGAGGTAGTTCTGCGAGCCTCGCCACTCCATCTCGCCCATGCCGTCCCACGTGTGCAGGCTGGTCCACAGGGCGTAGCCGACCGGGGCGACGAACAGCACCGCGTACACGATCAGCGCGGGCGCGGTGAAGGGCCAGAACACCCGGCGGCGCTGGCGCTCCAGCGGGCCGAGGCCGGGCCGGGCGGCGCGCTCGGACCGGCCCGGGGCGGCGTCCGTCCGGGGCGGGTTGTCGATCGTCGTCGCCACCGTCAGCCCTGGGTCTGCCAGTAGGTGACCTGGTCGGCCTTGCACTTGGCGACGAACCGGTCGGCCGTGATTTTGCCGTGCCAGAAGTCCAGGTAGTTCTCGTTCAGGACCTTGGGCAGCCAGCTGCCGGCCACCCCGTCGAAGCCGAGGCGCACGGTGGGGGCCTCCAGGGCCTTCTGGACGTCGGCCAGTTCGGCGGGGGCCGGGATGTCGCTGCGCGGGGTGAGGTTGAGCGCGGTGGTGGAGATCCCGGACAGGTGCTTCTTCTGCAGGAAGAAGGCGATGAACTTCTGTGCGGCGGCAGCGTTCTTGGCCCGCTTGGGGATCGCGAAGCCGAACAGGCTCGCGTCCGGGGTCTTCGCGGTGGGCGGCAGCATCGACGCCGTCCTCCAGCCGGCCGGGACCTGCTTGGCCACCTCGGCGGTGACGTAGTTGCCGTCCATGTAGAAGGCGGCCTTGCCGCCCGCCCAGTTGGTCTCCTGCGCGGGGTACTTGGTGGCGTCGTAGCCCTCGATCAGGTGGCCGCCCTTCACCAGCTGCTCCACCTGCTGCGCCGCGGCGAGGACCGCCGGATCGTCCCAGGTCGCGCCGGACTTGTCGGCGGCGAGCTGGGCGACGTTCACCCCCGCCCCGCTGAGCAGGTAGTCGAAGTACAGCGCGTTGCTCCAGGGGTCCTCGCCCTCGGAGGCGATGCACGCCTTCCCGGCCGCCTTCAGCGCGTCGCAGACCTTGAGCAGTCCGGCCCAGTCGGTGGGCGGACTCGGCATCGCGGCGGTGATCGCCGGGTCGGCCGCGTTGTAGAACATGGCGTTGGTGACGACCTCGTACGGGATCACGTAGTGGTTGGAGCCGGACGGGTCCTTCGGCAGCATGTCGAAGTACTTGGCCGGGATCACCTGGGAGACCGGGACGTTCTCCTCGGGCACCTGCAGCTGCAGCACCGGCGAGAGGTCCAGTGCCTGGCCGGCCGCGGCGGTGGTGCCGTAGACCTTGTCGTCGGACTCGTCCCACAGGTCCGGGGCCCGGTTGGCGGCGATCGCCGGGCCGATCTTCTTGGCGATGTCCCGGCCCGCCCAGGTGACGTCCACCTTGGCGCCGGTGGCGGCGGTGAAGTCGTCGATCGCGGCCTTCAGCACCTTGGCCTGCGGCTCGTCGGCACGCCACATCGACCAGTAGGTGAAGCTGCCGGCGGCCTTCGCGCCGCCCTCCGAGCCGCTGCCGCAGGCGCTCGCTCCGAGCGCGAGGGCGACGGCGGTGGCCGCCCCGATGATGCGGGCAGCGGGCATGGTCGTTCTCCCCATGGGTGGTTCCTCTCGGAGGCGCGAGATGCCGCGCAGACGTGTCGTCAGCCGGGGCCCGAAGACGGGGAGCGGCTGGATGGCTGGGACGATACGGTCGGGTTGACCGGTAAATCAAGAGTCCTTGCAAAAACCTGCTCCGGACCGCGGCGCTTCGACACCGATTCCGCATGAAACTCGCAAGTTACGAACCGGAGCTGGGGTTTGATCAACCTTGACGCCCCTTCACCGGTGCCCTACGTTTCACCGAAAGCAAGTTGACCGGTAAATTCGAAGGATCCAGTCATGGTGACGATGCAGGACGTGGCCGAGCGGGCCGGGGTCACGAAGCAGACCGTCTCCAACGTCATCCGGGGGCGAGGGGCCGTGAGCCCGGCGACGGCGGCCCGGGTGCGCGCCGCGATCGGGGAACTGGGGTACACCCCCAACCTGGTCGCGCGCTCCCTGGCCACCGGCGCCACCAGAACGGTGGGCCTGCTGGTCCCCACGGTGACGGGCTCCTTCTACTCCGACATCGTCGAGGAGGTCGAGGACGTCCTCGACGCCAACGGCTACCACCTGCTGCTCTGCACCACCCGGCTCGACGGCGAGCGCGCCAAGCGGCACCTGGCGAGCCTGACCAGCCGCTCGGTGGACGCGCTGCTGATCGCCGGCGACCGGGACCTGATCGACCACCTGCCGTTGCTGGCCGAGGCCTCCTTCCCGGTCGCCCTGTGCGCCTGGGAGACCGACGCCCCCGACCGCTTCCCGGTGGTCACCATCGACTACGAGCGGGCCGGCCACCTGGCCGGGCGCCACCTGCGCGAACTCGGGCACGAACGCGTCGCGGTGCTCGCCAGCCCCGACCACGCCCCGCGGGTCGCGGGCTTCCGGCGCGCCTTCGCCGCCGACGGCCTGACCGTCCCCGACGACGCCGTCCACACCGCGCCCGAACCCACCCCCGCGGGCGGCCTCGCCGCGGCGACGGCGGCGCTCACCGCCGACCCGACGATCACCGCGCTCTTCGCCACCCACGACGTCCTCGCCCTGGGGGCGCTGGAGGCCGCCCGGGAAGCGGGCCGCTCCGTGCCCCACGACCTGTCGATCGTCGGGCACGACGACAACCCGGAGGTCGGCGTGGCCCGACCGGCGCTCACCAGCGTGGCCATCCCCAAGCGGGAGATGGCCCGGGAGGCGGTCGAACTGCTGCTGCGCGCCCTCACCCGCTCCGGCAGCCCGGCCAACTCGATCCAGCTGCTGCGCCCCGAACTCGTCGTCCGGGACAGCACCGGCCCGGCCGGCGGCCGCTGAACCGGCCCGACCGGAACCACCACTCACGAACTGGGGCACCGACCTTGTCGCCCGAACCGACGTCCGGCCACGACCGCCTCTGGTACCGCCGACCCGCCGCCTCCTTCCTGGAGGCCCTGCCACTGGGCAACGGGCGGCTCGGCGCACTGTTCCTCGGCGGATCGGACCGGTCGGGTACGGGCGAGACCGTCCACCTCAACGCCGACACGCTGTGGTCCGGCGGACCCGGGCCGCACGACCGGGCCGACGCCGTCGAGCACCTCGCGGAGCTGCGCGCCGCCGTCCTGGCCGACCGCGACCATGCCCGTGCCGAGGCCGTCGCGACCCGGATGCAGGGCCCGTTCACCGAGGCCTACCAGCCGCTCGCCACGCTCCGGCTGGAACTCGGCGACGGACCGTCGGACGGCTACCTGCGCTCACTGGACCTGGACGAGGCCGTCCACCGGGTCTCCTACCGCAGCGGTGGCGCGCAGATCCTGCGCGAGTCCTGGGTCTCGGCCCCCGCCGACGTCCTGGTCACCAGGATCACCTCGTCCGTCCCCGGGCGGATCGACCTCGACGCCCGGTTCGACACCCCGCATCCGGACGCGCGCACCGGCGGCCCCGGCCCCGACCGCCTCGTCCTCTCCGGCCGGGCCCCCGCGCACGTGGCCTTCGGCGAGCCGGACCCGGTACGCCACCGCCCCGGCGAGGGCATGGGCTTCGCGGCCGGGCTCCGGGTCCTGGCCGACGGCGGCCGGGTCGAGCGAACACCGGGTGCGGTGACGGTGCGCGGCGCCGACGAGGTGCTCCTGCTGGTTGCCGCCGAGACCGGCTACCGCGGCTGGACCGAGGCCCCGGCCGGCCCCGACGACGGACCGGTCGAGCAGGTCGGACGGCGTCTGGACGCGGCCGCCGCCCGGCCGTACGGGCAGCTGCTCGCCGAGCACCTCGCCGACCACCGGCGGCTGTTCCGCGCCACGACGCTGCGCCTCGGCGACGACCGCGCCACCGACCGCGCCGACGGCGGCACCACCGACCGGCCCACCGACGAACGGCTCGCCGCCGTCCGGTCCGGCGGCGGGGACCCGGCCCTGACCGCCCTCCAATTCGCCTACGGTCGCTACCTGTTGATCGCCTCCTCGCGTCCGGGGGCCCAGCCGGCCACCCTCCAGGGGATCTGGAACACCGAGACCGCCCCGCCGTGGAACTCCAACTGGACCACCAACATCAACCTCCAGATGAACTACTGGCACGCCGAGACCACCGGCCTCGCGACCTGCCACGAACCGCTCTTCGACCTGGTCGCCGACCTGGCCCGGACCGGCGCCCGGACCGCGGCCGCCTACTACGGCACCCGCGGCTGGACCGTCCACCACAACGTGGACCTGTGGCGCTCCGCCTGCCCCGTCTCCGGCTCGCCCTCCTGGGCGAACTGGCCGATGGCCGGCGCCTGGCTCTGCGCGCACCTGTGGGAACACCACCTCTTCACCGGAGACCGCGGCTTCCTGGCCGAACGCGCCTACCCGCTGATGCGCGGCGCCGCCCGCTTCCTGCTGGACTTCCTCACCGAGGACCGCGACGGCCACCTGGTCACCTGCCCGTCCACCTCCCCCGAGCACCACTTCCGGCTGCCCGACGGCACCCTCGCCTCCGTCTCCGCCGCGGCCACCATGGACCACTGGCTGACCGCCGAACTGTTCGCCAACACCACCCGCGCCGCCCGGATCCTCGGCGTGGACGCCGACCTGGCCGAGGAGTTGGACGCGGCCCGAGGCCGGCTCCGGCCCCCGCGGACCGGAGCGGACGGCCGCCTGCTCGAATGGTGGGAGGACCTCCCCGAGGAGGACCCCGGCCACCGCCACCTGTCCCACCTCTACGGCCTCTACCCCGGCAGCGCCGTCGACCCGCTCACCGACCCGGAGGCCGCCGAGTCGGCGCGGCTCGCCCTGATCCGCCGCCTCGACCACGGTGGCGGATCGACCGGCTGGAGCCTGGCCTGGGTGGCCGCCCTCGCCGCCCGGCTCGGCGACGCCGACCTCGCCCACCGCAGCGTGGTCGGCCTGCTGACCGACCACTCCGCCCCCAACCTGTTCGGCCTGCACCCCCCGGACATCTTCCAGATCGACGGCAACTTCGGCGCCACCGCCGCCGTCGCCGAGATGCTGCTGCAGAGCCACAACGGCGTCCTCCGGCTGCTCCCCGCCCTGCCCGAGGCATGGCCCACCGGCCATGTCCGGGGGCTGCGCGCCCGCGGCGGTCTCACCGTCGACCTCCGATGGGACGCCGGCCGCCTCACCGAGGCGACCGTGCACGGCGACCGTCCGCAGACCCTCGACCTCCTGCTCCCGGTCGGCACGGCGGAGCCCGCCGTCACCGACCCGACCGGCCGGCGCTCCGCCGCGACGTTCGACCCCACCCCGGCCGGACCACGTCTGACCCTGCGGCTCGACCGGCAGGGGAGCCACCGGATCCACCCGCGCGACGGTGCGGGACCCGGCACACCCCAGGACGCCGCCCCGGCCATCGGCGGCGACCGCACCGCTCCCGTTGCCGAGCAGTTCCACGCAGTTCCGCGCAAAGATCTTCCCTCGCACGGACGGCACTAGACTTCCGCCATGCTCAAAGCCGACCGCACCTCCCGGATCCTCACGCACCTCACCGAGACGGGCAGCGCCGACGTGCACGAGCTGGCCGCGCTCCTGCGGGTGTCGGCGGCCACCGTCCGCCGGGACCTGCAGGAACTCCACGACCAGGGCCTGCTGCACCGCACCCGCGGCGGGGCGGTCACCGGCGCCGTCAACCTCGAACTGCCGCTGCGCCACAAGCACGGCACGCGGCAGGCGGAGAAGCGCCGGATCGCCCTGGCGGCCGACCGGTTGGTGCCCGACGGCGCGGTGGTCGGCCTGACCGGCGGCACCACGACCAGCGAGCTGGCCCGCGTCCTGGCCGAACGCGGCGGGATCACCATCGTGACCAACGCCGTCAACATCGCGGCCGACCTGATCGTCCGGCCGGACATCCGCCTGGTCGTGGTCGGCGGCATCGCCCGGACCACCAGCTACGAGCTGGTGGGGCCGGCCGCCGACCGGATGCTCGCCCAGTACCACCTCGACATCGCGTTCATCGGCGTGGACGGCCTGACCCCCCAGCAGGGCTGCACCACGCACGACGAGATGGAGGCCCAGACCGACCGCGCGTTCCTGCGCAGCAGCGCGCGATCGGTCGTGCTGGCCGACAGCAGCAAGATCGGCCGGGTCACCTTCGCCCGGATCTGCCCGCTCTCCGAGGTCCACGACCTGGTCACCGACGCCGAGGCCACGGCGGAGCAGGAAGAGGCGATCGCCGCCGACGGGGTACGGGTCCTGCGCGCCTGACGCCGGGCCGCCGGCCTCACGGGCCCTGGTCCCGCACCCACCCATGCAACGCCCGGCCGGATCTCCCGGCCGGGCGTTTCTGTCACCACAACGGTTGACATGAACGCAAGGACACAGGAAGCTCTTTCGCATCTGCGCAGAATCAGGGTCTATCAAGCATCTCCGATCATCCATCAAGCGCATACGAAGGCGGTACCTGCGGTGGAAAAACGAGTGCCGGCCATCCTCACGGTGTGCGCCCTCGGCGCCCTCGCCCTCACCTCCTGCGGCAGCGGCAGCGGCAGCGGCGGTGGTGGCGGCACCGACGCCGACGGCAAGGTGACGCTCAAACTGGTCGCCGCCGACTACGGCGACAAGGAGTCCAACAGCTCGAAGGCCTACTGGAACGGCGTCGCCTCCGCCTTCACCGCCGCCAACCCCGACATCAGGGTCGATGTCCAGGTGGTGAACTGGAACGACATCGACCAGCAGGTCAAGACGATGATCCAGAGCGGCAACGTACCGGACGTCCTGCAGACCGGCGGCTACGCCGACAAGGTCGCCGACGACCTCCTCTACAAGGCGCAGGACGTCCTGTCGCCCGCCACCCGGAGCAACCTGATCGACAGCTTCGCCAAGGCCGGCGAGGTCAAGGGCGTGCAGTACGGCATACCGTTCGTCTCCTCCACCCGGCTCCTGTTCTACAACAAGGCGATCCTCCAGCAGGCCGGCATCACCCAACCCCCCACCACCTGGGAGGAGTTGCGCAAGGACGCCGAGCAGATCAAGGCCGCGGCGCCCGGCGTCACCCCGTACGCACTGCCGCTCGGCCCGGAGGAGGCCCAGGGCGAGAGCATGCTCTGGGAACTCGGCAACGGCGGCGGCCCCACCGACAAGGACGGCAGGTACACCCTCGACAGCCAGGCCGACATCGACACCTTCTCCTGGCTCAGGTCCAACCTCGTGGGCCCCGGCCTCACCTACCCCAACCCGGCCACCACCGACCGCAAGACCGCCTTCGCCGACTTCGCCGCGGGCAAGGCCGCCATGCTCAACGGCCACCCGTCACTGATCCGGATGGCCCAGGCGGGCAAGGTCGACTACGGCGTGGCCCCCGTCCCCGGCAAGGCGGGCCCGCTCACCACCACCCTCGGCGTCGCGGACTGGATGATGGCCTTCAAGAAGAACGGCCACCGCGAGCAGATCAGGAAGTTCCTCGACTTCGCGTACGCCGCGGACAACATGCTCCGGTTCGACGAGACCTACAACCTGATGCCGGTCACCCAGGACACGCTGCGCGCGATGACCACCGGCGGCAAGCACCCGGACCTCGAACCGTTCTTCGCCCCGCTGCCGCACGCCGCCTTCTACCCGCTGGGCGACACCAGTTGGGACATCGTCTCGGCCGAGCTCAAGAAGAGCGTCGGCAGCGCCGTCTCCGGCGACCCGGCCAAGGTGCTCGGCGACCTGCAGAAGAAGGCCCAGGACGCCGTCGCCGACAAGTGACCCCGCGGAAGGCACCCCAGTGACCTCCAGTTCCCCCACCGCCGGGTCCCCCACGCCCCCCGGCTCCCCCACCACCGGCTCCCCCAGCGGCCCCGGCGCCGCCGCCGGCGCCCCCGCACCGTCCGCGAGGCCGCCGTCCGCGGGCCCACCGCGCCGCCCCGCGCCGTCGGCCTCCCGCCCGGGCCGGCTCGGGCCACTGCCCTGGATCGCCCCGGCCGTCCTGCTGATCCTCGCCGTCGTCCTGTGGCCCGTCTACGAGATGGTCCGCACCTCCTTCCTGCGCATCAGCACCAGCGGCTTCGTCCGGGGCCCGGCCGGCCTGGACAAGTACCGCAAGCTCTTCGGCGAGGCCGACCTCGGCCACGTGCTGCTCGCCACCGTGGTCTGGACGGTCGTCGTGGTCGGCCTGACGATGCTGCTCTCGCTCGGCCTGGCCCAGCTCTTCAACCAGCGCTTCCCCGGCCGCCGGTACGCCCGCTGGGCCCTGATCGTCCCCTGGGCCGCGTCGGTGCTGATGACCGCCATCGGCTTCCGGTGGATGCTCGACCGCACCGCCGGCGTGCTCAACACCGCCATGACCGACCTCGGCCTGATCGACGGCCCCCGGGACTGGCTCGGCACCCCCGCGACGGCCTGGCCCTGGATGGTGTTCGTCGCGGTCTTCGTCTCGCTGCCGTTCACCACCTACACCCTGCTCGCCGGCCTGCAGACCGTCCCCGCCGACGTGTACGAGGCGGCCCGGACGGACGGCGCCTCGCCCTGGCAGACGTACCGGCGGATCACCCTGCCGCTGCTGCGCCCGGCCTTCCTGGTCGGCGTCGTCATCAACCTGATCAACGTCTTCAACTCCTTCCCCGTCATCTGGGCCATGACCCGGGGCGGCCCGAGCAGCAACACGGCCACCACCACGGTGTTCATGTACCAGGTGAAGAGCACCGACATCGGCGAGTCCGCGGCCGTCTCGGTGGTCAACTTCGCGCTGGTGGTGCTGATGGTCCTGGCCTTCCTCAAGGTCAGCCGCTGGAACGGGGAGGAGAGTTGAGGGCCCGGCGGGGCCGCCGCCCGATCCGGCCGCGCACCGTGGTGCTCGCCGGCGTCGCCTGGCTGCTGGCGGCGGTCTTCCTGCTCCCGTACCTGGAGATGGTCGTCACCGCGCTGCGCCCGGCCGACGAGCTGCGCGACGCGGGCTACCTGCCGCACCACTTCGCCTGGTCCAACTTCGTCGGCGTCTGGCGCGACTCCACCCTCGGCGGCAACCTGAGGGTCACCCTGCTGGTCGCCGGCGGGTCCACCGTGCTGGCGCTGCTGGTCGCCCTGCCCGCCGCGTACTGCACCGCCCGGGTCCGGTACCGGGGCCGTCGGCTCTTCCTGCTGCTCGTCCTGGTCACCCAGATGTTCCAGCCGACCTCGCTGCTGGTGGGCCTCTACCGCGAGTTCTACCGGCTCGGCATGCTCAACTCCGTCTGGACGCTGATCCTCTGCAACGCCGCCTTCAACCTGGCCTTCGCGATCTGGATCCTCACCGCCTACATCTCGGCCATCCCGGTGGAACTGGAGGAGGCCGCGCTGCTCGACGGCCTCGGCCGGCTCGGTGCCCTGCGCCGGGTGGTCCTGCCGCTGGCCATGCCGGGCGTGGTCACCGCGGTGATCTTCACCTTCATCTCGGCCTGGAACGAGTTCGTGATGGGCCTGACCCTGTCCACCGAGCCGGGGAGCCAGCCGCTCACCGTCGGGATCAACAGCTTCATCGGCAACTACACCGTCGAGTGGAACTACCTGTTCGCCGGGTCGGTCGTCGCGATCGTGCCGGTCGTGGTGCTGTTCGCCCTGATCGAGCGGCACGTGGTCTCGGGACTGACCGCCGGATCGGTCAAGTAGCCGACCGCACCAACGGGTTGAACCTCCGCCGCCTCTTCGAAGGAGCCCGCCGCATGGCCCCCGCCACGCCCGACCCCGTCGGTACCCCCGCCTCCGGCGGCACCGCCGGCACGCCCTCCCGCACCGCCGCCGAGATCGCCTCGCAGCCCGACTGCTGGCGCCGCGCCGCCGACTCCCTGCCGCGGCACTCCCCCGCCCTGCCCCGCCGCGGCGAGCGGATCGCCGTCGTCGGCTGCGGCACCTCCTGGTTCATGGCCCAGGCCTACGCGGCCCTGCGCGAGGGCGGCGGCCACGGCGCCACGGACGCCTTCGCCGCCTCGGAGTTCCCGCCCGGGCGCGACTACGACCGGATCCTGGCCATCTGCCGCTCCGGCACCACCACCGAGGTGCTCGACCTGCTCGGCCGGGCCCGTACGGCCGGGGTGCCCACCAGCACCGTCACCGCCGATCCCGCCACCCCGGTCGCGGCGCTCGCCGACGCCGTCGCCGTCCTGGACTTCGCCGACGAGCGCTCCGTGGTGCAGACCCGCTTCGCCACCAGCGTGCTCGCCCTGCTGCGCGCCCACCTGGAAGCCGAGGGCGCGCTTCCGGCGGGAGTCCACCCGCTGTCCCGCGCGGTCCGGGACGCCGAACGGGCCGTCGCGGTGCCGCTGCCCGCCGAACTGCGCGAGGCCGGGCAGTTCACCTTCCTCGGGCGCGGCTGGACGTACGGGCTGGCACTGGAGGCCGGGCTGAAACTGCGCGAGGCGGCGGGCGCCTGGACCGAGGCGTACCCGGCGATGGAGTACCGGCACGGGCCGATCAGCATCGCCGAACCGGGCCGGGTGGCCTGGGTGTTCGGCGCGCCGCCCGCCGGGCTCGCCGAGGACATCAGCCGGGCCGGTGCCCTCCTGGTCGCCGGATCCGGTGGCACGGACGGCGACCTGGACCCGCTGGCCGACCTCGTCCGGGCCCAGCGGCTGGCCGTCGCCGTGGCCGAGTCGCGGGGCTGCGACCCGGACCGGCCGCGCCACCTCACCCGCTCCGTCGTCCTCGGGGACCAGCACCGTCCCTGACCGGCACCGCGTCCGACCGGCGCCGTGCCCCGTCACCACCGCACCCGATCGCCCGCCCGGGCGCGCCCGGAAGGTCCCGACCGCCCACCTCTCCAACATCGAACGGAGACACCACCGTGCGCCTACTCCGGCCCCACCTCCGCCGGGCCGCCCTCACCGCGGCCCTGGCCGTCCTCCCCGCCCTGGCCGGGCCCGTCCTCCCCGCCCGGGCCGCGACCCCCGGCTCCGCCGTCCTCGACCAGGGCCACCAGAGCGTCACCTGGCAGAGCCCGCAGTACGCCAAGGGCACCCTCGGCGACCCCGGCAGCTGCCCCCCGGCCGCGCAGGACCCGGGCGGCACGGTCTGCGACCACTTCGACCTCACCGTGAACGTGCCGGCCGGCTACTGGGACGACAATCCGGAGGGCGGCGTCCCGGTGTCCGTCCGCTGGCAGAACCCCGCCGACGACTTCGACCTCTACATCTACGACGCCACCGGCAAGCAGGTGGCCAGCAGCGCGGGCACCGCCGACCCGGAGGCCACGGTGATCCCGAAGGCCTCGGGCACCTACCGCGTCCTGGTGGTCCCCTACGACGTCCACGGCGGCTCCTACACCGGCACCGCCTACCTGCCGCAGACCGCCGACGCCGGCGACCTGACCGCCTTCGGCGGCTCCCAGGGCAGCTACGACATCTCCGCGGGCACCCTGAAGGCCCGGGTCGACTTCCTCGCCGACGACCAGCTGCGCCTGCGCGCCGCCCCGGACGGCGTCCTCACCGATCCGGCGGGCAGCACGATCGTCCGCACGCAGCCCGAGCCGCAGCGCGACACCAGCACCTTCGACGCCGGCGCGTACTACGGCATCCGCTCCAAGGGCCTGGTCCTGCGGGTCTACAAGCACCCGCTGCGGTTCGGCCTGTACAAGGCGGACGACCGCACCGCCCTCTGGCAGGAGAGCGCCCCGCTGCGCTGGAGCACCGGCGGACTGCGGCAGAGCCTGGTGCGCGGCGCGGACGAGCAGTTCTTCGGCGGCGGCGAGCAGAACGGCTCCTTCTCGCACCGCGACCGGACCGTCCACGTCGCCAACAGCACCGACTGGAACGAGGGCGGCTGGAACAACTCCCAGCCGTTCTACGTCTCCTCCGCCGGCTACGGCGTCTTCCGCAACACCTTCACGCCCGGGATCTACGACTTCGGCTCGCCCGTCCGCACCGGGCAGCAGGAGCGCCGCCTGGACGCCTACTACTTCACCGGTGACGTCAAGGCGGTGATCGGCCGGTACACCGACCTGGTCGGCAAGCCCTTCATGCCGCCCGTCTACGGGCTGGAGCCCGGCGACTCCGACTGCTACCTGCACAACGCCAACCGCGGCGAGCGCCACACCCTGGACGCGCTGAAGGTCGCCGACGGCTACGTGGACAACCAGATGCCGCTGGGCTGGATGCTGGTCAACGACGGCTACGGCTGCGGCTACGAGAACCTGCCGCAGACCGGCACGGGCCTGCGCAAGGACCACGCCCAGCTCGGCCTGTGGACCCAGAACGGCCTGCCCAACCAGGCCGAGGAGGTCAAGGCCGGCGTGCGGGTGCGCAAGCTCGACGTGGCCTGGGTCGGCAACGGCTACGACTTCGCGCTGAACGCCTGCGACCAGGCCAAGGCCGGCATCGAGGACAACAGCGACGCCCGCGGCTTCGTCTGGCTGCCGGTCTCCTGGGCCGGAGCGCAGCGCTGCGGCGTGCTGTGGAGCGGTGACCAGAGCCTGTCCTGGGACTACATCCGCTGGCAGATCCCGACCTATGCCGGCGCCACCATGTCAGGCATCGCCTACAACACCGGCGACGTCGGCTCGATCTACCGCCGGGACCCCAAGATGTACGCCCGCGACCTGCAGTGGAAGGCCTTCCTCCCGACGATCATGACCATGGACGGCTGGGCCCGGGACATGACGGGCAAGCAGCAGCGGGACCAGCAGCCCTGGCTGGACGGCGAGCCGTACACCTCGATCAACCGCAAGTACCTGCAGCTCAAGGAACGGCTGCTGCCGTACATGTACACCCTCTCCGCGGAGGCCACCCGCACCGGCGTCGGCGCGGTCCGCCCGCTGGCCCTGGAGTACCCGCACGACCCGAACGCCCTCGGCCCGAACGCGAAGTACGAGTTCCTGGCCGGGCCCGACTTCCTGGTCGCTCCGGTCTACTCGGACACCACCGTGCGCGACGGCATCTACCTGCCCGAGGGCACCTGGACCGACTACTGGACCGGTCGCACCTACCAGGGCCCGACCACGATCAACGGCTACTCCGCCCCGCTCGACACCCTGCCGCTGTTCGTCCGCGGCGGCGCGATCGTCCCGATGTGGCCCAAGGGCACGCTCTCCTGGGAGAACCGGGACCGCTCCGAGCTCGACTACGACCTCTACCCGCAGGCCACGGGCGACTCCTCCTACACCCTGTACGAGGACGACGGCGTCACCCGGCAGTTCAATGCCGGCTCCTCGGCCACCCAGCGGGTGGACGTGCACACCAACCGCGCCGTGACCAACGTCCGCATCGGCGCCAGCGAGGGCGACTACGCCGGCAAGCCGGCCCAGCGGTCGTACCGCCTCACCGTGCACGGCCGCCCCGCCCCGCGCCTGGTGGCCACCGACGCGGGCCTGCTCCCCCGGCTGGACTCGTCGGCCGCGCTCGACGCGGCCGGCTCGGGCTGGTACTACGACGCCGCGACCGGGGTGACGACGGTCCGGACGCCGTCCCTCCCCACCGGCAACGGCTTCTCGCTCAACCTGGTCCACGGCGGCAACTGACCGCCCGGCGGCGAGGGGCTTCCACCCCGGTACGGCAAGGGGCCCGCACCGTGCGTGACGCACGGTACGGGCCCCTTTTCCTGCCGGGCGAAAGCCAGGGCAGAGGACTACAGCGGGCGAATGTTCTCGGCCTGCGGGCCCTTCTGGCCCTGCGTGACGTCGAACTCGACCTTCTGGCCCTCAACGAGCTCGCGGAAGCCCTGGGCAACGATGTTCGAGTAGTGGGCGAACACGTCCGCGCCGCCACCCTCCTGCGCGATGAAGCCGAAGCCCTTTTCCGCGTTGAACCACTTCACGGTGCCAGTAGCCATGAGAAATCTCCTTCGAGAGACTGTCCGAAGCCTGCACCATGCAGACTTTCGAGTCGCCGCGATGAGAACCCTCCGGGAAAGAGCCGGAAAACAAAAAATGCGCCTGCGAAGAGCAGGCGCACACAAAGTTCATGGGAACCACAACTGCAACTAAAACAACCGTAGCAGACATCGGGCCGCGACGGCGGATAACCACGCGAATATTTTCGCCTCACCCTCCCGGGCGCAACCCGTCACCCCCAGGGGGACGGCAACAACCGGCTGCCGCGGGGAGATTGAGGGCGCCATGCCCCGCCCCGGCCCGGTCGCGACTTTCGCCACGCCCGGGGCGCGGGCCGCCCCGAGGATGACCGGCAACGGATTCACCCCCGCCGGGACGGCCCGTTCCCTCGATTTTCGGAGCATACTGACCAGGATGACGAAATCACCGGCAGTCCGACGCCCTCTGCCCACCAGTCCCTTCAAGCCCCGGCCCGAAGCACCGCCCAAACACTTCGCGGTCGGCGACCGCATCAGCCACGACAAGTACGGTCTCGGCCGCGTCATCGCGGTGGAGGACGGGGCCTACCCCGCGGTCCTCGTCGACTTCGGCACCCGACAGGAGCGGATCACCCCGCCGTACGCCGCCATGTACACCCTCTGACCGACACACCGGTGGCGCTGCCGTCACCGCCCCGGGGTGCGGTCCGGACCCCGACGGCGCAGCCGACGGTGCCCGGTCTCCGGGCCGCCACTGTGCACACCGCAGGGGCCGATCCGCCGTGGCCGTGCCGGGACTCCGGCACGGCCCCGTACGCGCGCGCCCGCCGGCCCGCCCCCGCATCACCGTCGTCACCGACCGAATGCCGGTGACGACGGCCACCGGGTCGCCCCGGGCCGGACCCTCCTCCCTCCGCCGCGCCGGCACCGCTCCCGTTTTCACGCGCCCGGCGCGACACACTCGTCATCCCCCTGCGGCCCCCGGTCGGCCTCGCCCCTCCTGCCGGCCGCTCGCCCATCCCGCACCGCCGCCCCCGGGCCTGCGGGCCCGGGAGCGGCGACGGGCGTGCCATCGGTCGCCGACCCGCTCGCGACAGCCGGGGCTCGGTCCGGCACCGGGCCGGCCGCCGCCGCTCGGGGCCGGTCAGCGGGCGAGTACCTGGCCGTCCTGGGGACGGTGATCCCGGGAGCGGCGCAGGTCGACGGCGACGTAGGTGCGTTGCAGCCAGCGGTCCGCCCCGTCGTAGCGGGGCCGGAAGGCGGTCCGGCCGTGGACGGTGACGCGGTTGTCGACGACGACCAGGTCACCGGGGGCCAGGCGCAGGGTGCGGGCGGTCTCCTCGCAGGCCCGGCCGAACTCGGCCAGCGCGGCGGCGGCCCGAGGGGTGAGCGGGGTGGTGACGAGCTGGGCCATGCGGATGTCGGGGTCCTCCGATGCGCCGAACAGCACCGGTCGGGGTTCGGCTCCGGCTCCGCTCGCGGCGTCCGGGCCGAAGGAGGGCGGTGGTGTGGTGATGAACTCCGGTGCGAACAGGGCCTCCCGGTCGGCCCGGGTGAGCAGCGGCAGCGCCTGGCGGATGCCGGCGACGCGCATCCCGGCGATCCGGTCGTGGTCGGCGCGCAGGCACAGGAAGACCACGTAGTCCGGCGGGTGGGGGTGGAAGCCGTTCTCGGTGTGGAAGGACAGCGGCACCGATCCGGCGTTGCCGTGGAAGGCCTCCTGCCCGGGCACGGGCACCACGTCCTGCACGAGAGCGCCGGACTTCTCGGCCAGGTAGGCGAGCGGCTCGCCGAGCCCGCAGGCCACCATGGTGAGCAGCGCGGCGGGGACGGTGGCCCGGCGCTGGACCGAGCCGGGCACGGCCGGCGTCGGGGGCAGGGCCGCCTCGTCGACGGGCAGGCCGCCGATCACCAGGGTGCCGTGCGGGCCGGAGCTCCTGCGGAACCGGCGCACCGCACGGCGCAGCGGCAGCGGGAGCTCGTCCCAGGCGTCCCGGGCCCGGGACACCCACTCGGGGCTGTCGACCCGGTCCTGTCCGCCGGCGGACAGGGAGCGGGCCAGGCGCCGGCACGCGCCGGCATCGGCCGGATCCAGGTTCCAGTCCGCGGCGAGGGCGGTGTGGTGCGGGGTGCCGGGCATCGGGTCTCCTGCCGGGAGTGCGGACGGTGGACGGCCGGGCTCACGAGTGGCGCAGGCCGGCCACGGCGTCCGCGATGTAGTGGTCCCCGAAGCGGATCAGGGGGGCGTACTGGGCCGCGCGGCGGTGGCGCATGAGCCGTAGTTCGGCGACGGCGTTGTCGGGGCCCTCGGGCCGCTGGGCGATGGAACGGCGCAGGTGCACCAGCGAGTACGCGAGGGTGACGTGCCGTTCGGCGTCCACGAGGTCGGCTTCCAGGAGCGCGCCCCGCGCCTCGGCCAACTCCGGGGCTCGGGCCGCCAGTTGATCGTAGGAGTCGGGGAGCGCCGACAACAGGTCCTTCATCGCCGTCCGGAACAGCCTGTACCCGCGGTGCTGGCGCCCGCTGAGCGGGATGTCCGTCGACGGCGGCTCCATGGTCCGGCGGATCGCCGCCATGTAGTAGTCGGCCGGGATCGTGCCGGCGTGGTTCATGGCCGCGGGGAAGCCGCGCACGTACTCCGTCGCGTCCGCCATCCGCCCCAGGGCGGCATCGCCGTCACCGTGCCGCAGGTGGCGGGTGGCGTCGGCCACGGCGACCGCGGCGCAGACGTTGAACAGGACATGGACCTGGTGCCCGACGAGCCACCGCGCGCTCCACGCGCTCTCCGGCGACGGCCGCGCACCGGGCTCGGGAACGACCACCGGCGGGACGGGCTCATGGTCGGCGCCGGGCGCCACGCCGGTGAGGTCGAGCACCGACCGCCGCATCCCGGCCACCTCCAGCGCCAGGTCGGCACCCGACAGCGGAGCCTCGCAGAGGTCCTCCAGCCCGCGGTGGACGACCAGCAGCCCGTGCAGGGCGGCCTGCTGGTCCGACAGCTCCACCTCACGGACCCGGAAGTACGACTGACTGGTCGACTCCGCCGGCACGTCCTCACCCGCCACGGCCGGAGCCAGAGCCGCCAGCGCGGCCACCGACTCGCCGGCTGCCGCGGCGGCCTGCCGCAGCGTGGCGGTCCGTTCGACGGGCCCGGCATGGGTCGCCACCCCGGCCAGCACCCGCGCGGCCCGCCGCGCCCCGGCGGCGACCCGCGCACCCAGCGCCGGGACGGGCCGCCCGCCTCGGGGCTCACGGAAGACAGCGACAGGAGGATGACCGGCGACCGGCGATAAGCCCATGGTGGAAATATTTCGCCAGGAACACGCCATACGAAACCCTGGTCGGCGACCCGGTTCCGGCCCCGGGGCGGCCGCAACCTGGTGGCGGCGTACCGCGCCAACACGCCCCTGATCGTCACATCCGGCCAGCAGCACCGGGAGCGATCCGGGGCAGCGCCCCGTCCCTGGCCGCATGGAGGCCCACCGCGACCGGCGGGACCGGCAGCCGCGAGTACGCCGGGGCGCTCGTGGGCCGGGAGGGCGGGCCGGCCGGCCGTGCGCCGGGAGGCAACCATGGATGCGCGCACAGTCCACCACCCCACCCCGATCCGGACTAGTTTCGGCCTCCCGCGCAGGCCGGGCGACCCCACGCGATCGTCGCGGGGCATCGAACTCCGGCCGCGACCCCAACCAGACGAGGGCCGGCACAGCGATGACCGATCTCCGCGACGGGCGACCGCACAGCACCCCGGACGACTTGTGGTGCCCCTTCCCCTCCCTGACGAACCCCCACGCCGAACAGGCCGACCGGCAGAGCCTGGCCTGGCTGGCGCGCCACCGGCTGCTGGACGGGCGCCTGCGGCAGTCCGACCGGATCGGGCGCCAGCGCAGCGGTCACCTGGCCGCACGGACCAACCCCGAGGTCTCCGCCGCGATGCTGCGTCTGCTGTCCGACTGGTACGTCTGGCTCTTCGCCTTCGACGACGGGTACTGCGAGGACCGCGAACACGGCCACCGCCCCGGGCCGTTGGCCCGCACGACCGCTCTCCTCGCCCGGGTGGTCGACCCCGAGCCGCCCGGCGAGGAGGTCTTCGGCGGCCGGCTGTCCGGACCGGCCGGCGCCTACGCGACGGCCCTGCGGGAGATCCGGGACCGGGTCGCCGCACAGGCCTCACCGTCACAGCTGTTCCGGTGGGAGTGCACGGTCCGCGAGTACCTCTCCGCGCAGGTGTGGGAGGCCGCCAACCGCGAGGCGGGCACGGTGCCGGGCCTGTCCGAGTACGTGGCCATGCGCAGGCACGCCGGAGCCACGTACACCTGCCTCGCCCTGGTCGACGTCGCGGCCGGCCTCGAAGTCCCGGCCGAGGAGGCGGACGGCCCTTCGCTGCGCAGGCTCAGGGACCTCACGGCGAACCTGGTGAGCTGGGACAACGACCTGTACTCCCACGCCAAGGAGACCGCGGGCGGCCAGGGCCGCCACAACCTGGTCGAGGTCCTGGCCCGCCACCACCGCTGTTCTCCGGCCGAGGCCCGACGGTCGGCCGTCGCCATGCGTGACGCCGAGATGCGCGCGTTCATCGGGCTGAGCCGAACCGTCCACGCGAACGGCGGCGACGCGGCCTCCGCGTACGCCCGGAGCCTGGGGCTGTGGCTGCGCGGACACATCGACTGGTCCCGCGGCAGCTCCCGGTTCGATGTGCCCGCCCCCACGGCGAGGCCCTGATGCGCGAGGACGACGCCCCGCCCGGCGCGGTGCCGTGCGCGCCGGGCCGCCTGCCCCTGCTCGGACACCTGCTCCCACTGCTGACCGACCCCCTGCCCTTCCTCCAGTCGCTGGCCGACCACGGCCCGGTGGTGCGGATCCACCTGTGGCGCAGGCCGGTTCACGTCCTCACCGAACCGGAGCTGGTGCACCGGCTGCTCGTCGAGGACGCCGCGAGGACCGAGAAGGGCTTCGTCTTCGACAAGGCCCGCGGCGTGCTGGGCAACGGTTTGTTCATCTCCGAGGGCGCGTTCCACCTCCGCCAGCGGCGCCTGGTCCAGCCCGCCTTCCACCGCGACGGCATCCGCCGGTACGCCACCCTGACCGCGCGACAGGCCGCGGCCGCGGTGTCCCGCTGGGAGCCCGGGCGGGCGGCGCCGATCGAGCACCGGATGCACGAACTCGCCCGGGACATCGTGGTCGAGGCGCTGTTCGCCGCCCGCCTGAGCGACGCCCAGAAGGCCCGGATCGACCGGGCCGTGCCCGTGGTCCTCACCGGATTCGTCCAGCGGGCGCTCTACCCGTCGCCGCTGCTGGAGAAGCTGCCCGTACCGGCCAACCGGCGCTTCGACACCGCGGTCCGGGACCTGCGCACCGTCGTGGACGAGATCGTCGCCCGGGCCGCCCTCCGGCATCAGGGCCGGGACGACACGCTGCTGTCGCTGCTGCTGACCACCCGCGACGAGGAGACCGGACTCGCCATGGCACCGGTCCAGGTCCGGGACGAGGCGGTCTCGCTGCTCCTGGCCGGCACCGAGACGACCGCCACCACGCTCGCCTGGCTCTTCCACGAACTCGCCCGGCGCCAGGACCTGCAGGACGAGCTCAGCGAGGAGGTGCGCGCCGTCGCCGGGGACGGCGCCGTATCCCTGGAGGACCTGCCGCGCCTGGAACGCACCGGGCACGCGATCAGCGAGACCCTCCGGCTCCACACCCCCAACTGGATCCTGATGCGCCGGGCGGCGGCGCCGCTCCACTGCGGCGGCGCCCTCCTGGCCCCGGGGGCAGAGATCCTCTTCAGCCCGGCCGCACTGCACCGCTCCCCGCAACTCCACCCCGACCCGTTGCGATTCGATCCCGAGCGCTGGCGCCGCCCCGCGAACCGTGCCCGCCCCGAGCTGTTCATCCCCTTCGGCGCCGGCCGCCACAAGTGCGTCGGCGAGTCCTTCGCCCGGGCCGAGATGCTCGTCATCGCCGCTACCGTCCTCGCCCGCCTGCGGCTCCGGCCGGCGACGGCCGGCTCCCTCCGGGAGAGCGCCACGGCCGCGACCGTCCGCCCGCGCGGCCCGTTGCTCGTCGCCGAACCGCGGTGAGCGGCCGGGCGCGGCGAAGTCGTCACCCCGCCGCGTGTCGACCGCGACACATGTTTATTGTTCAACTATAGTCAGGGATGCCGACCCGGCAATCCGACCGCACGAGGAGGAACCATGGAGCAGTCCGTCACCGACAACACCGAGAAGTCCCGGTTCGAGATCCAGGACGACGGCGAACTTGCCGGCTTCGCCGAGTACCACCGCTCCGGCAACGAGATCGCCTTCATCCACACCGAGATCGACCCCCGCCTCGAAGGCCGCGGCCTCGGCAGCCGGCTGGCCCGCGCCGCCCTGGACGCCGCACGCGACCAGCAGCTCGCCGTCCTGCCCTACTGCCCCTTCATCCGCGGCTGGATCACCAAGCACCCCGAGTACGCCGACCTCGTCCCCACCACCCACCGCGCCCGCTTCGGCCTCTGACCCCCGAAGGCGCAGGCGCCGGGCGGTCGGCGGAGCGGCGCCACCGCCCGCCCGGGGCAACGGCCCGTCCCCGGCGGACAGTCCGCCGCCCGGGCCGCCCCCGGGCCGGGCGGTCGGATCCGTCGCGCGCCACCGCCCGGGAGCGGGGAACCCCGGGCCGCCGCGGCGCCGCGCCGAACCGCCCCGCCGCCCGGCTGCGGACCTATGCTGATCCGGTGTCCTCGTCCGCGCGGGATCCCGCCCCCACGACGTACTCCCACGCGACTCTGCCCGGGGCACTGCCGGTGCTCGGGCACCTGCCCGCGCTGGTGCGGGATCCGACGGGGTTCCTGGGGCGGCTGTCCCGGTACGGCGACCTGGTGGAGGTCCGGCTGGGACCGAACCGGATGGTGGTGCCCTGCCACCCGGAACTGCTGCGGCAGGTCTACGCGGACGACCGGACCTTCGACAAGGACGGAGCGATCCACCGGCGCTTCCGCCGGGTCCTCGGCAACGGGCTGGCCACCTGTGCGCACGCCGACCACCGACGCCAACGGCGGCTGCTGCAACCGGAGTTCCGGCCCGAGCGGCTGGCCGGGTACGCCGCCGTGATGACCCGCGAGGCCGCGCAGCTGGCCGCCTCCTGGCGGGACGGCGAGGTGGTCGAGGTCTTCCCGGCGTGCTACCGGTTCACCCTGCGGGTGGTGGCGCGCAGCCTGTTGGGCACCGAGGCGCCGGACGCGCTGGCCGATCGTCTGCAGCACGCCTTCGAGACCGCGTTGGCCGGCGCGTTGCGGCGGGTGCTGATGCTGCCCGCGGGCCCCGGCTACCACGCGGCGGTGCGCACCCTGCGGCGGACGGTCGCCGAGCTCGTACGCGACCGCCGGGCCGACGGTCGCGGGCACACCGATCTGCTGGCCGGCCTGCTGGCGGCCCGGGACGAGGACGGCTCCACGCTCTCCGACGCCGAGCTGCACGACCAGGTGGTCACGCTGCTCCTGGCCGGATCGGAGACCACCGCCTCCCAACTCTCTTGGACGCTACGGCTGCTGACGATGCATCCGCAGGTGCTGTCCGCCCTGCAGGCGGAACTCGACGCGGTGCTGCCGGGCGGCCGCCCGGCCGAGTGGGCCGACCTGCCGTTCCTGCCCCGTACGGCCCGGGTGTTGACCGAGGCGCTGCGTCTCCATCCCCCCGGCTGGGTGCTGTTGCGCACCTGCACCCGCGAGACCGATCTGGGAGGGCGCATCCTGCCGCGCGGCAGCCAGGTGCTGCTCAGCTCCTACGTGGCCCACCACAACCCGTCGATCTTCGCGGAACCCGCCCGTTTCGATCCGGACCGCTGGCTGCCCGAGCGGGCCGCCGCCCTGCCGCGCTGGGGCTTCGCCGGTTTCGCCAACGGGCCGCGACAGTGCGTCGGCGCCGACTACGCACGCGCCGAGGCGGCGATCGCGCTGGCCACCGTGCTGGGCCGCTGGCAGCCGGTCGTGGCGCCCGGGCCGGCCGACGCCCGCCCCGTGCGGCTGGCCACGGTGCTGCGGCCGCACCGGCTGCGGCTGCGCATGCTCAGCCGATAGTCGGTAGCCAGTAGCCGGTAGCGGGCAGCCGGTAGCGGGCAGCCGACGGCGGCAGTCAGGGGCGGACCTTCTCCCTCGGCAGCGTTCCGTACGGGTTCTCGACCCGTGAACAGCGGGCCGTCAACCCGCGCCCACCGCCCACTCGATCAGGTTGCGTTCACCGGCGGCGCGGGACAGCGGCCGGTGGAGTACGGAAGTCTCAGGGCTCCCCTGCCCGGGGCACGCCGCGCGGCGACGGCCGGCCGTGGCGGCCCGAGACCGGATTGGTGGCATGACCGTTCAGGACACTCCGAGTACCGGGACCGCCCGGCGCGGCGAATTCGCCGAGCTGTACCGGCGCGTGGCCGAGGCCGGTCTGCTGCGTCGGCGCCCGCTCTACTACGCGTGCCGGAGCGCGGGGCTGTTCGCCGCGCTGGCGGGGCTGCTCGCCTGGTTCGTCGCGCTCGGCGCGAGCTGGTGGCAGCTCGGCCTCGCACCGCTGTTCGCCCTCGTGCTGGGCCAGTTGGCGCTGCTCGGCCATGACGTCGCGCACCGCGCGGTGTTCGCCGACCGCCGGACGACCGACCTGGTGGGCATCGTGCTGGGGAACCTGGTGGTCGGCATGAGCTACGGCTGGTGGGTCGACGACCACAACCGGCACCACGCCCACCCGAACCACGAGGGCCGCGACCCGGCCGCCGACGCCATCCTCTTCGCCAGAACCGCCGAACAGGCCGACCGGGCAAGGGGGTTGCGACGCCTGATGGCCCGGTACCAGGCGGAGCTGTTCTTCCCGCTGCTCTCCCTCCAGGCGCTCGGCCTGCTCGTCGCCACCGGCCTGACCCTCACCCGCGGCACCGTCCGACACCCCGTCCTGGAACGCACCCTCGCCGCACTGCACTACGTCCTCGCGGCGGCCCTGACCGTCCTCGTGCTCACTCCGCTCCAGGCGCTCACCTTCACCGCGCTGTTCGGGGCACTGCTCGGCGTCTACCTGGGCTGCATCTTCGCCCCCAACCACAAGGGCATGCCGTTGACCGGCCCCGGCGCGCAGCGCACCGACTTCCTCCGGCGGCAGGTGCTGCCCTCCCGCAACCTGCGGGCCGGCCGGTTCGTCCACTTCCTCTTCGGCGGCCTCGGCCACCAGATCGAGCACCACCTCTTCCCGGCCATGCCGGTGCCCGCGCTGCTCCCGGCCTCGCACATCGTGCGCGCGTACTGCGCGGAGATCGGCGTGCCGTACGCCGAGGCGGGCCTGACCGCCTGCTTCCGGGAGATCCTGCGGGACCTGCGCGCGGTCGGCCGGTCCGTCCCGGCCCGCCCCGAGGCCGCACCGGCGACGGAGGCCGCCCGGTGAGCGGGGTCCTGCCCGGGCGGGCGGCGCCCGCCACGGACGGCCCGGCCCCCGACGACGGGCCGCTGCGGGTGGTGATCGTCGCCGAGTCCTTCGCCCCGCAGCTCAACGGCGTGGCCCACAGCGTGCTCCGCACCGCCGAGCACCTCCTCGCCCGGGGGCACGTCCCGCTGGTGGTGGCACCGGCGGCGCAGCGGCGCGAGCACGAGGACCGCGGGGCGACGTACGGCTACCGGGTGGTCCGCGTCCCGTCGGTCCCGCTGCCCGGCTACCCCGAGGTGCGGATCGCCCTCCCCGGGCGCCGGGTGGCCGACGCCGTCGAACGGCACCGCCCGCACGTGGTCCACCTGGCGAGCCCGTTCGCGCTCGGGGCCGCCGGCGCGGCGGCGGCCGGGCGCACGGGTGTCCCCGCCGTCGCCGTCTACCAGACCGACCTCGCCGCCTACGCCCGGACCTACCTGCCCTTCGCGGGCGCGGCCGGAGCCCGGCTGGCCTGGCGCCGGCTGCGGCACATCCACACGGCGGCCGCGCGGACCCTGGCGCCGTCCCGGGCCTCGTTCGACCTCCTGGCGGCCCACGGGATCCCCCGGGTCCACCTGTGGCCGCGCGGCGTCGACTGCGTGCGCTTCCACCCCGGGCACCGGGACGAGGCCCTGCGCCGCCACCTCGGCCGGCCCGGTGAGGTGCTGGTCGGCTACGTCGGGCGGCTGGCACCGGAGAAGCAGGTCGAGCGGCTGGCCGAGGCGTCCCGGCTCCCGGGCGTACGGCTGGTGGTGGTCGGGGACGGCCCGTGCCGCGCCCGGCTGGGCGCGGCACTGCCCGACGCGCTCTTCCTGGGCCGCCGCACCGGGCACGAACTCGCCCGGCTCTACGCCTCGTTCGACGTGTTCGCCCACCCCGGGCCGTTCGAGACCTTCGGCCAGACCCTCCAGGAGGCGATGGCCAGCGGTCTGCCCATCGTCGCCCCGGCGGCCGGCGGACCGCTCGACATCGTCCTCCCCGGACGCACCGGCTTCCTCGTGCCGCCCGGCGCGGGCGGGGGCTTCCGGGAGGCGGTGGAGCGGCTCGCCCGCGACGCGGAACTGCGCCGAACGCTCGGCCGGGCCGGCCGGGCCTCGGTGGCGGAACGCAGCTGGGAGGCGGTCGGCGACCGGCTCCTCGACCACTACCGGCTCGCGGTGGCGGAGTCCTCCGCGGCACGGCGCGCGTGAGAACGGGGGAACGAACCGTCATGAGCCGACCGCTCGCCGCCGAGTACGTACCCGGCGCCCGCCCGGACGCCGGGACCGCCGTGTTTCTGCACGGGCTGGGCGGCTGGACCCACAACTGGGCCGCCCTGATCGAGCACCTCCGGCCGTCGGTGCACTGCCTGGCCCTCGACCTCCCGGGCTTCGGCCGCTCCGCTCCCCCACCCGACGGCCTCGTCACCGTCCGGCGCCAGGCCGCGGCCGTCGCCCGCCACCTCGACCGCACCGGGCACCGCCGTGTCCATCTGGTCGGCAACTCCCTCGGCGGCCTGACCGCCCTCCACCTCGCCGCCCACCGCCCGGAGCTGGTCTCCACCCTGACCCTGGTCTCGCCGGTCCTGCCCGCCCTCCCGCCGCCCCAGGCCCTGCGGATCTCCCTGCTGGGCCTGCCGGGCGCTCACCGCCTGTACTCCCGGCTGCTGGCGGCCCGGAGCCCCGACCGGCAGCTCGACGACCTCTACGGCCTGATCTACGCCGACCCGTCCCGCGTCGACGCCGAACAGCGGGCGACGGAGGCGCGCGAACGCCTGCGCCGCGCCGAACTCCCCTACGCCCAGCAGATGTTGGCTCAGGGCGTGCGCGCCGTCGTCCGATCCCACCTGCGCCCCGCCGGCGAGGCCTCGGCCTGGCACCAGGCCCACCGGGTCACCGCCCCCACCCTTCTCGTCTACGGCCGCGAGGACCGCCTCGTCCCCTTCCGGTCGGCGGCCCGGGCCTACGCCGCCTTCCGCGACGCCCGACTCCTCACCCTGCCCGGCGTCGGCCACGTCGCCATGCAGGAACACCCCGGCGCGGTGGCCACGGCCTTCCGCGCCCTGCTCGCGGAGTCCCGTCGCACGCCCGGCGGGTGAACCGCGCGCCGCCCGGCGGCGGCCGCCCTCGGCCCCGAAGCCGTTACCGCACCCGTCACCGTGGCCGTCACCGCCCGTCCCGGTCCCGGAGCCTGAAGCCGCACCCCGTACGGGTACGTCCCGTAGCCTTTGCCTTCCACTGCGGGGACCCGCGGTGTCCGAAGCGGAGGGTCACATGAACTCGCTTTTGTCGAAGGCCCGTTGGTTAGGCTTCCTGGCGGCGGGCGCGGCACTGCTGCTCGCCGGGTCCGGCTCCGCCGGCGCCGTCACCGGCACGTCCGGCGGGCCGGTCCCGGGTGTCCCGCGGACCGTCGAGCTGGACTCGTCACCCGCCTCGGTGGCGGTCGGCCCGGACGGGCGCAAGGCGTACGTCGCGGTGAAGGACAGCATCAACGGCGCCAAGGTGAAGGTGGTCGACACCCAGAGCGGGGCGATCACCGCGGTGGTCACGCTGTCCACCGGGCTCGGGGCCGGTCCGGGACCGCTGGCCGTCAGCCCCGACGGCTCGCGCGTCTACGTGCTGTTCTCGACCGCCCGCAAGGCACCGCTGTCCAGCCTGGCCTCCATCGACACGGCCACCGACACGGTCGTCTCCAGCACGGAGGCACCGGACCAGCCGCGGCCCGACGGGACCCTCCCCGGGGCGCTCACCTCGCTGGCGGTCAGCGCGGACGGCGCCAGGGTCTACGTCGGCCAGGACGGACCGGCCCGCTACCACCGCCCGGCCGAGCCGAGCGCCCGGGTCCTGTCCTTCTTCCCGCAGCAGCAGGGATTCACCGCCGCCGTGCCGGTCCCCGGCCGCTACCTGGGCTCGATCGTCACGCCTCCGGCCGGTGACGCGGTGTACGCCGCCACCGACGAGAACCTGATCCGCCTGGACACCGGCACCGGGACCCCGACCGTCGCCGGCGCCATCGCCGCCCCGATCGGCTCCGTCCCCAGCCTGGCCCTCTCCCCGGACGGCACCCGGCTCTACGGTGTGGGGAACAGCGGCACCGGCTACGCCGTCGACCTCGCCACGGACGCCCTGTCCACCCTGGACATCGCCCCGGGCCAGTGGCTGCAGAACCCGTCGGTGGGCGCGGACGGCACCCGGCTGTACCTGATCCAGCAGGACCTCACCAGCAGCGACGGCAAGGCCTCGGTCCTCGTCCTGGACACCGCGACCAACACCCTCGTCCCGGCCGAGGGCATCACCGGCCTCAACTGGGTGACCGGCCTGGCCCTCGGGCCCGACGCCCACACCTTCTACCTCACCGTCAACTCCAGTCTGCAGATCGTCGGTTACTGACCGAACCCGCCCACCGCGCCCAGCACCACCCCGCAGCGACGGCGGGGCGGAGGTCCGGATACCCGGCCCCGCCCCGCCGTCGCCTTTGCGCGGAGCGGTCCGAGGGCGACATGAGCCGCCGGGCATCACTCGGCGCCTCCGGCCGCCGGCATCCCGCGCTCAACATATGACGCAACACATGTGTCGTGTAACATGTTTTCCATGAACACTGCAGCGAAGAATCCGACCCTCGTCTTCATCCCCTGCTTCTCCGGCGCCCCGTGGAGTGCCGAACAGCTCGCCCCCTACGGCGAGACCCCCAAGCGCACGCTGCGCCTGCCCGAAGGCGTCGACAGCATCGAGCGCTACGCCGACCACGTCGAGAACGCGATCGCCGACCTCGACAACTACGTGCTGGTCGGCGACTCGTTCGGCGCGAACATCGCGCTCGCCCTCGCCACCCGCCGCCCGCGGGGCCTGCGGGCCCTGGTCGTGTCCGGCGGATTCGCGGCCAACCCGATCGACTCGAAGCCCATGAAGGCACTGGGCCAGGTGATGGGCAAGGCTCCCGGCCCGTTCTACCGGCAGCTGACGCTGCGGTTCCACGCCCACCGCCTCGCCTCCCCGTTCGACGGCGAGGGCCAGGTGCCCTGGAGCGAGGCGCGCAGCCGCGAACTGTTCCTCGCCAACACCCCGGCCGCTTCCTTCGGTGCGCGCGTGTCGGCGGTCTTCACGGCCGACTACGTCGACGTGCTCGACCGGGTCCAGGTCCCGACCCTGATCCTGACCCCCTCGCACGACGTGCTGATCGGCGAGAACGCCTCGAAGGTCATGCTCGCGGGCATCCCCGACGCCCGGGAGGTCGTGCTGCCGCGCACCGGCCACATGTTCCGCTTCTCGCACCCGGTAACCTACGCCGCCGCGGTCGAGAACTTCCTCGCCGCCCCGTAGACCACCCGGAAGGACATCGATGCGCAAGGCCGAGCACCTGCGGTTCGCGATCCTGGCAGCCCAGCGCGAAGGCAACCGGCTGCTGATCCAGGCCCTCAAACCCCACGGCATCACCCCCTCGCAGGCCGAGGTGCTGCGCCTGCTCCAGCAGCACGGCACCCTGAGCCTCAACGGGCTCGGACAGCTCCTGGTCTGCGAGAGCGGCACCAACCCCAGCCGGCTGGTCGAACGCGTCGTCGCGGCCGGACTGGTCGAGCGCCGCACCGACGCCGAGGACCGCCGCTACCTCCAGCTCAGCCTCACCCCCGAGGGCGAGCGCCTGGCCACCGCGGTCGCCGGGATCGAGGAGTTCCTCTACGCCTCGATGGACGCCGCCTGCGAGGGCCTGGACACCGACGCGATGCTCGCCTTCCTGCACAACTTCATCGACCCCCTCCCCTCGGGCGAGGCCCTCAACAAACGCCTCGGCCTCGACCCGGGAGCACGGGGAACCGTGGGCGACAGGCCCTCCGGGTGAGGCCCTGCCGCCGGCGACGGCCAGCGACGGCCCGGGACGCCGCCGGATCGGGTACGGGGCCGCCGCCCCACCAATGAATCGACGCCGACCCGGCGAGGCACCCGGACCGGACAGTCCGGAGCCCGCGGGACCGCACGCCTTCTCAGGTGAGCGACAGGAGCATGACCGGTACCCCACTGGGGTGCGTCGAACCCCCGGCGGGCTCCACGGTGACGCCGACACCCGTCGCCCCGCCCAGTGGCCCGGACAGCACCAGCCCGCCGTCCCCACGGGACAGCAGCCCGGCCGATCGCATCGTTCCGGAGTCGTTGAACCACAGTTGGTACGTGGTGCCCTCGGCCGGGGTGGGCATGCCGGAAGCGAGGAAGGCGGCCTGACCGCGGTCGTGCGACCACACCACCGTCCCCACGCCGGTTCCGCCCGACGCGGTTCCGGTGGCCGTGCGGGCGTCGGGCGCCGTCAGCAGACCCGTCAGCCGGTCCGCCTGCTGCTGGACAGCGGCCGCCCGGGCACGCGCGTCGCCGGCCTGCCGGTACTGCTGGACGGCGAGGCCACCGGAGCCGACCGCGACGGCGAGGCAGGCGGCCAGCGCGAACTTCGTCCACCCGCCCGCCCTCCGGCCGGACCGGAGGCCCGCGCCGGGCACAGCGGCGGTCCGGGGCGCCTCCTGCCGCACGCCGGGCAGCGCGGCGATCACCCGGGCTTTGAGGGCCTCGGGCGGCACGACGGCCTGCGCGGCCCCGAGCCTGGCCAGGGTCGCGGCGAACTCGGCCACCTCCTGGGCGCAGGCCGGGCAGTCGGCCATGTGGCCTTCGAACTCCGCGCTTTCGGCGGGGGAGAGGGCGTGGACGGCGTAGGCGCCGGTCAGGGTGTGCAGGTCGGCGGCGGTCATGCTCCCACCCCCAGGCAGTCGCGCAGACGGATCAGTCCGTCGCGCACACGGGTCTTGATCGTGCCCAGCGGTGCGCCGACCACCTCGGCGACCTGGGGGTAGGTGTAACCGCGGTAGTACGCCAGTGTCAACGATTCCCGCTGCAGTTCGGTGAGCGTCCTCATGCAGCGCCTGACCTGCTCGCGCTCCAGTCTGCCCTCGACCTGTTCGGCGACTTCGTCGAACGCCGGGGTGTGGGAGGCTGCCGCGACGCGCTGGTCGCGGTCGGAGGCGGCCTGCGCCGAGCGGACCCGGTCCACCGCGCGCCGGTGCGCGATGGTCAGCACCCACGGCATCACCTCACCGCGCTCGGCCCGATAGCGGGCGGCGGTGCGCCACACCTCCAGCAACACCTCCTGGGCGACCTCCTCGGACTGCGCGGGATCGCGCAGAACCCTGCGCACCAGCCCCAGCACCGGACCGGCCACCACGTCGTACAGCCGGGAGAACGCGTCCTGGTCCCCGCGCGCGACGCGGGCGAGGAGTTCCGTCAGGTCCGGTACCGGCCGTCCGGGACCGGACAGGTGGACGACGGCGCTCATCCGTCCGTTCCTTCGCACTGGGCGGGCTTCGAGCCCGATCGGCGGACGGCAGACATCGAGGGCCTCCTCATGGTCCCGGCGGGACGGCGGTGCGGTCTCGGCCGGGCGGACGGTGCGGAACTCACATCCGCCCTTCGGAGCGGGCCCGCGCCCGGATTGGCCGCACCGCCTGCCGGTACGCCCGGTCACCGGCTCCGGAGGACACGCGGATCCTGCGGACCGGCCCTCGGAGCCGGGCCGTGCCTGCTGCGCCCACCGTCAATGCCGGCTGCCGCCCCACCCGTCCGGGTGAGTCCGGCGCGGCGACCCATCCGCGGCCCCGGGCGCCTCGAACCCTCGGCGTGAGCAAGAATCCATCCGACGCTTCCGGGCTCCTCCGCGGCCGCCCCGACCGCCTCCGCCGCGTCGGCGTCGCAGCGGCGACCGGGTTGGCGGCCGCCTCGGCCGCACTCGGTGCGGGAGACCTGGCCGCCGCCTTCACCGGGCCCGACACCGCGCCGGTCGTCGCGGTGGGCTCCGCGGCCGTCGACCTGTCGCCGACCCCGCTCAAGGAATACGCCGTCCGCACCTTCGGCGTGTACGACAAGACGGTGCTGCTCGGCGGAATCCACCTGACGGCGGCCCTGCTCGCCGCCGGTGCCGGATGGCTGTCCGCTCGCCGCCCGAAGACCGCAGCGGGCATCTTCGCGGCCTTCGGCGTGCTGGGTGCCCGGGCCGCGCTCTCCCGGCCGGGAGCGGGCACGGCGGACGTCGTACCGGCCCTCGTGGCAGGCGTCGTCGGCGCGGCCACCGTCCTCGCCCTCGCACGCATGACGAGGTCGGCCGCACAGCCGGTGAACACGGTCCTCACGATCCGACGTCCCACCGACGAGAGCGCCCGCCCGGAGCGGCGCACCGGGCCCGAAGGCACCACCCGCCGGGCCGTTCTCGCCGTCACCGGCGGGACGATCGCCGTCGGCGCGGTTGCGGTCACGGGAGGCAGGATCCTGACCGACCGCCTCTTCGACGTCGGCGCCGTCCGCGCGTCCGTTCGCATCCCGCCCGCCGTGGAACCGCTGCCGCCCCTGCCGCCCCCAGTCCGTCCGAAGGTCGCGGGCCTGTCCCCGTTCGTCACCTCGAACACGGATTTCTACCGGGTGGACACCGCGCTCGCGCTCCCCCGTATCGACCCGCGGCGCTGGGCCCTGCGCATCCGGGGCATGGTCGACCACCCGCTGTTGCTGACCTTCGACGACCTGCTGCACGAACCCCTGGAGGAAATGGACCACACGCTGTCCTGCGTCTCCAACGAGGTGGGCGGCCCCTACGTCGGCACCACCCGCTGGCTCGGCGCTTCCCTCCCCGCCCTGCTGCGCCGTGCCGGCGTGCACCGCGGCGCGGACCAGCTGGTCGGCCGCTCACAGGACGGCATGACCATCGGCACGCCGCTGGAGCCGGTGCTCGACGGACGGCGCGCGCTGCTGGCGGTCGCGATGAACGGCGAGGCCCTGCCCGTCGCCCACGGTTTCCCCTGCCGCAGCGTCGTCCCCGGCTTCTACGGCTACGCCTCCGCCACCAAATGGCTCGTCGACCTGGACGTCACCACCTTCGCCGCATTCGATCCGTACTGGGTGCGCCGGGGCTGGGACCGCACCGGTGCGGTGCGCACCGCCTCGCGCATCGACGTCCCGGCCCCGTTCGCCCGCGTACCCGCCGGGGACGTCACGGTCGCCGGTACCGCGTGGGCGACCCACCGCGGCATCGCCGCCGTCGAGGTCCGGATCGACGGCGGTGCCTGGCAGCAGGCGATGCTCGCCGCCGACGCCGGAACGGACCTGTGGCGGCAGTGGACCCACACCTGGCCCGGGGCCGCGCCCGGCACCCACCGGATCGAGGTCCGGGCGACCGATGCGACCGGCGCCGTCCAGACCGGGGACCGGGCCGCCCCCTACCCGTCCGGCGCCACCGGCTGGCACAGCACCGTCGTCACCGTCACCTGAGAGCCCCGGCCGACCCGCCCGGCCTCCACCGGGCCACCTTCACGTACCCGGCACTGTCCGGGGCGGTCCGCCCGAGGGGCCGACCGCTGCACCCGCACAAGGAGATCACTGCAATGAACGTCACCACCCGCCGCCGCAACACCGTCACCGCCGTCCTCGCCGCGACCGCGCTCGCCTTCGGCCTCGGGGCCTGCGGCAGCGGCTCCGGGTCGCCCTCCGCCTCCGTCTCCCCGTCGAAGGCCCCCGCCGCCGCGCCGGCGGCCGGTACCACCGCGTCGGCAGCCGGTGCCGCCATGAGCGACCGGCCGTTCGGCACCGCCTGTGCGGCCGTGCCCAAGGACGGTGCCGGCTCTTTCACGGGCATGGCCAAGGACCCGGTCGCCACCGCCGCCTCCAACAACCCGCTGCTGTCCACCCTGGTGACCGCCGTCAAGCAGGCGGGCCTCGTCGACACCCTCAACTCCGCGCAGAACCTCACCGTCTTCGCGCCCACCAACGACGCCTTCGACAAGATTCCCAAGGCCACCCTGGACGCCGCCCTCGCCGACAAGGAGACGCTGACCAGGATCCTCACCCACCACGTCGTCCCCCAGCGCCTCGCCCCCACCGCCCTCGCCGGAGGCCACAAGACCCTGGAAACCCACGACCTCACCGTCACCGGCGCCGCCCCCGACTTCACCGTCGACGGCGACGCCAAGGTCCTGTGCGGAAACGTCCAGACCGCCAACGCCACCGTCTACATCGTCGACACCGTCCTGATGCCCGCCTCCTGACGTACCGTTCGCGTCCCGCCGGCGGCCCGCCCGATCACGGGCCGCCGACGGACCCGGTGGACCTCCTGCGGGGCGGACCGGGGAAACCGGACCTGCCGGACCAGCACCCCCGGCCTTATTGCACAATGGTTGCAGTTGCACAGCGATCAGCAATAAGGGGTGCGCGTGATGCCGGACTCGCCGGTGGTGCTGGGGATCGAATCCTCGTGCGACGAGACCGGCGCCGGTCTCGTCCGCGACGGGGTCCTGCTCGGGCAGGCGGTCGCGTCGAGCATGGACGAGCACGCCCGCTACGGCGGGGTCGTGCCGGAGATCGCCGCCCGCGCCCACGTCCACGCGATGGCCCCCGTGGTCCGCGAGGCCCTCGACCGGGCCGGACTCACCCTCGCCGACGTCGGCGCCGTCGCCGTCACCGCCGGCCCCGGCCTGTCCGGCCCGCTCCAGGTCGGGGTCGCGGCGGCCAAGAGCTACGCCTTCTCGCTCGGCGTCCCCCTCTACGGCGTCCACCACCTCGCCGGACACGTCGCCGCCGCCGCCCTGGACGGCGAACCACTGCCGAACCCGTGCGTCGTGCTGATCGTCTCCGGCGGGCACACCTCCCTGCTGCTGGTGCGCGACCTCGCCCGCGACCCGATCGTCCACCTCGGCGACACCCTCGACGATGCCGCCGGCGAGTGCTTCGACAAGGTCGCCCGGATCCTCGGCCTGCCCTACCCCGGCGGGCCCGCCATCGACCGCGCCGCCCGCGACGGCGACCCGAACGCGGTACGCCTCCCCCGCCCGCTCAGCGGACCCAACGACCCCCCGTACGCGTTCTCCTTCTCCGGCCTCAAGACCGCCGCCGCCCGCTGGGTCGAGGCCCGACGGGCGGCCGGCACCGAGCCGCACGTCCCGGACGCGGCCGCGGCGCTCCAGGAGGCCATCGCCGACACCCTCACCCGCAAGGCCGTCCGGGCCTGCACCGACCACGGGATCGACACCCTCGTCGTGGTCGGCGGGGTCGCCGCCAACTCCCGCATCCGCGCCCTGACCGAACAGCGGTGCGCCGCGGCCGGGATCACCCTGCGGGTGCCGCCGCTGCGCCTGTGCACCGACAACGGCGCGATGATCGCGGCCATCGGCGACCTCCTGGTCCGTTCGGGCGCCGCCCCCTCCCCGATGAACCTCTCGATCGACCCGTCCGCCCCCTTGGAGTACGCGGCACTCTCCCCGCTCGCCCCGGCGGCCCCGGCCCGGGCCGCGTAACGGCCGTCCCGGTGCGGCGGCCGCACCGCGCCAGGGCCCACGGGTGGGCGTTCAGTGGCCATGACCGGTGCCGGCGGTCTCGCCTTAGGATGCGGGAATGGACAGGACCACGCTGCCGCACGGAGAGCTCATACCGATGACGACGAGGCGAACCCGCTGGCAGGAGGCGGGGCAGAGCGGGAACTTCGGCAAGCGATTCGCCGAACTCATCTCCGCGGGCGAGGACGTCGACGGTGAGGCCCGGCTCGCCGACACCCTCCTGCCGCGCGGTGCCCGAGTGCTCGACGCCGGCGCCGGCATGGGGCGGGTGGCCGCCGCGCTCCTGCAGCGGGGGCACGACGTGGTCGCGATCGAGCCCGACGAGGCCCTGGTCCGGCAGGCTCGGGAGACCTACCCCGGGCTGCCGATCGAGGAACGCGACATCCTCGACCTCGGCCCCGACGACGGCCCGTTCGACCTGGTCGTCTGCGTGGGCAACGTCATCGTCTTCCTCGCCGAGGGCACGGAACGCAGGGCACTGGGCGCGATGCGCGACGTGCTCGGCGAGAACGGCCGGATCCTGGTCGGCTTCCACCTCCAGGACCCGCCGCCGCACGCCCGGACCTACACGGTGGCGGAGTTCGAAGCGGACCTGACCGCCGCCGGACTGCGCGTCGACCTTCGGGCAGGCACCTACCAGCTGCACCCCGCGAACGACGCCTACGGCGTCTGGATCCTGAGCCGCGCCCAGAGTTGACCCCGCCTCCAGAGCCGGCGCTCTGTCGACGAACACCCTTCCGTGGAGCGGCGCGGCGCGGGGAGTTTTCGGAGCGCCGGCCCCTGGGCCCAGCGGCCCGCGTCAGCGACGTACGGCCCCAGGACCCGCCGGCCTCCTGCGTCGAACCCGGCCGGGGCCTTCGAGCCCGCTGATAGATTCCTGCGGTGAGCGAGCAACTGCCCGGCGGCGGCATCGAGCTGTCACCCGAGGAGATCGAAGCCCTCGACGCCAGGTGGTCGTCCTGCTGGACCCCGAGTGAGGTCGCGCAGCGCTTGGCCGGGATCGGCACACCCTGGTACGTCGCCGCGGGCTGGGCACTGGACCTGTTCCGCGGCAGGCGGACGCGCGCTCATGGAGACATCGAGATCGCGATTCCGGCCGCGGCCTTCCCCGAGGTCCGCTCCCGCTTCCCCGGGTACGTCTTCGACGCGGCAGGCAGTGGCCGGATCTGGGAGGACGCCGCACCGGAGGTGCTGGCCGCCGTGCACCAGACCTGGCTCCGCGATCCGGTCACCGGAAACTACCTGCTCGACGTGTTCCGCGAACCGCACGACGGCGACACGTGGATCTGCCGACGCGATGAGACGATCCGGCTTCCCTACCCCGACATCATCCTCCGCACCCGGGACGGCATCCCGTACCTGGCACCCGAACTGGTCCTGCTGTTCAAGGCCAAACATGTCCGCCGAAAGGACCAATCGGACTTCGACGCGACCGTCCCGCACATGACCCCGGCTCAGCGCGGGACCCTGACCGGGCTGCTCGCCCGCGTACACCCCGGGCATCCCTGGATCGCGGCCCTGTAGCCGGCCCTCCACCGGTGGGCTCGCGTGTCAACGGTCGCCGCACCGGTCGGCGGAGGCTTCGGCCCCGCCAACTGATCGCCCGCTGCCCGGCCTCGGCGCCCCGCCCCCGTACGGGTTGTCCACTCCCCGCCCCCGGCAGGTCGGCACGAGTGCGGCCACCGTACCGGCGATGATCCGGGTGCCCCGGGCCGCTGGGCCCGCGCCGGCGATCCCGACCGATCGGAGCCCGACCCGTGCACCTGTCCCTCCGCCGGGCGCCGGTGGCCCTGCTGCTGGCCCTCACGCCCGTCGTCGCCCCCGCACCCGCCGCCGCGCACACCGCCCAACCACCCACCGCCGCCGTGGCCGTGGCCCACTCCACCAGGGCCGTGCCCGGGCAGTACATCGTCACCCTCAAGCACGGCCGCGACCCCGGTGAGCTCCTGCGGGCCCTGGGCATCACCCCCAGGTTCACCTACACCGATGTCCTGAACGGCTTCACCGCCACCCTCGACCCGCTCCTGCTGCGGGCCGTGCGGACCAACCCCGCGGTAGCGGCGGTGGAGGAGAACGCCACGATCCACGTTCCCGCTCCCACCGACGACCTGGACCGCCCCGGTCCCGCCACCCGGGCACCGGCCGCCACCTGGGGCCTGGACCGCATCGACCAGCGGAAGCTGCCGCTGGACGGCCGGTTCACCACCCGGGGCCACGGCGCCGGCGCGACCGCCTACATCCTCGACACCGGCATCGACTACACCCACCCGGAATTCGAGGGCCGTGCCGTCCCCGGCTTCGACGCCGTCGGCGACGGCCGGAACGGGCTCGACTGCCAGGGCCACGGCACCCACGTCGCCGGCACCGTCGCCGGCCGTACCTACGGCGTCGCGCCGCAGGCCGACCTCGTCTCGGTCCGCATCGTGGACTGCACCGGCAACGGCGACACCGCCCAGATGATCGCGGGCCTCGACTGGGTCGCCCACCACGCCCAACGCCCCGCCGTCCTCAACGCCTCCGTCGGCGAGGAGCGCTCCCAGGCCCTCAACAACGCCACCACCGCACTCTCCGACCTGGACATCCTGCCCGTCGTCGCCGCCGGCAACGACGCCGTCGACGCCTGCACCGTCTCGCCCGCCTCCGCGGACTGGGTCGTCACCGTCGCCGCCACCAACCGGCAGGACCAGGAGAGCGGCTTCTCCAACTGGGGCCCCTGCGTCACCCTCCACGCCCCCGGCCAGGACATCCAATCCGCCAAGCTGGGCGGCGGCAGCACCACCCAGAGCGGCACCTCCATGGCCGCGCCCCACGTCACCGGCGCTGCTGCCCTCTACGTCGCGGAACACCCGGACGCGTATTCCACCGAGACCGCCGACTTCCTCGTACGCTCCGCCACCGGCGACGTCCTGACCGACGTGCACGAGGACACCCCCAACCTCCTCCTCTTCACCGACGGCCTGTAACCCCGCCCGGTCGGGCACCGTGGCACTCCGCCTGCGGCTTCGACTTCGGCTTCGGCCGACACCGCGTCCGCGCGGCGTCCCGGTCGTCCAGGCCCTCGCCCACGTGACCACCGGCCGCTCCCACGCGGCCGTCGACCTCCTGACCCGCCTGGGCGGGCAGGTGGAGCGCATCGGCCAACCGGTCACCGCCGCCTCACCCGTCGACCCCGTCCTCGAAGACCGCCTGTCCCGCGTCCCCGACAGCGAACTTCCCCGCCTGCTGCCGGGCCGCGGCTGCTGGTACGTCAACAACCTCGACCTGGAACGAGCCGACGCCGGCTTCCTGCGCGCCTGGCACACCACCGCACGACCGCCGATCGTCTACCACCACCGCGACGTCCGCGACCGCGTCATCGAGCAGATCCGCCTGCTCTCCCGACCGGCCGGCCACGTCGGCTCGATGCCCGAACACCTCGTCTACCGCGACATCCTCGGCGCCCTGCCCACCATGGACGCCAGGATCACCCTCGCCCTGACCGACCCGGGCTTTCCCGGCATGCGCGAAGCCCACCGCTGCCAGTGGCTGCTGCGCCACCCCGCCGTCTGCGTGCTCACCCACGAGGAGCTCGCCGGACCCGCCCACGGCGGCACCGCCGAAGCCCGCGACCGCGCCCTGCACCGACTCCTGACCGCCATCGGCCACCCCCACCCGGCCTCGGCCCTCGCCGCCGCCCTGCCCGGGCCCGCGAACGGCGAGCTCCCCGTCGGCATCTGGCGCAGCCACTTCAGCGCCGAGCACGAACGCCTCTTCCAGCAGCACCACGGCGACCTCCTGCCTCCCCGTGCCGACCCGACCGGAGGCTGATCCGCCGAGACATGGCCACCGTGCTTTCCGCCGGGGTCCGGACGTTGCTCAACTCCCGTTCAGCGAACCGGCAGCCGCCTGCGCCACCGACTGCACCAGGGAGATGCCGACGTCCTCGCTCCCGTTGCCGTCCGAGAGCACCGCGATCAGCAGTTCGTGTCCGTCGCACTCGACCATCCCGATGCTGTTGATCACCCACAGGTCGTCCGCATCCCGCGACAGCCAGCCGTTCTTCACCGCGTACGCGCCGCCGGTCGCCGCCGCGCTCACACCCCAGCGCTGGTCGCTCTCGACCTGCCCGAGCAGCTGCCGGATGTAGTCGCGCGAGGCGGACGAGAGGATCGAGTCGCCGGTGAAGACCTGGCGCAGCAGCTGCGCCTGGTCGGTGGCGGTGGTGGAGGTGAGACCCCAGTAGCCGTCCGTGCCGGCCACGGTGGAGGTCAGCCCGAACCGTTCGTCGGCGGCGTCCAGACCGGCCTCCTGGCCTATCGCGTTCCACAGGGCCGTGGCCGAGTCGTTGTCGCTGTTCTCGATCATCTCGGCGGCGAGGCTCTGCTGCGCGTCGCTCAGCCCGGCGCCCCGGTCCTGGGCCTGGAGCAGCAGCGTGGCCAGGATGTCGACCTTGACGATGCTGGCGGTGGCGAAGGCGTGCCCGGACGCACCGTAGGCGAGCGACTGCCCGGTGGCCAGGTCGGTGACCGAGACCGACACCGCGCCGTCGGCCTGCGCGGCGGCGCTGCGCAGAGCCGCGCCGGCGACCGGGGCGGGAGGGACCGTGGGACCAGCCTCGGTGCCCGCCGAGGGCGTCACGGGCACTGAGGGGGTCACCGGCGTCGAAGAGGTCGCCGGAGTTGAGGGGGTCACCGGCGCCGAAGAGGCCACCGGCGTCGAAGAGGTCACCGAGCGGGACGGAGCCGAGTCGGCCTGGACGGACATGGGCGGCCCGCCGTCCGTTCCGCCCGAATGTCCCTGCAGCACCGCGAAGATGAGCCCGGCGGCTGCGAGGACGCTCACGGGTGCCAGCACCCTTGTCGGGGGGACGCTTCGCTTCGACATGCTGGATGACGCTAGAGCGCGCCCCTTTGAACAGCCTGAGGACAGGATGGACGTTTACTGACACCTGCCCCTCGGGCTGTCACCCGACCGGACGAGCACGCTCGCCCACGATCCGTGGCGAAGGGATAGTGACCTTGTGCGACAGGCCGAGCGGGCGCGTGGCCCCACATGTGGCACCAGGCGACCAAGGCGCCGGACCCCGCTGCCCGAAGCCGTCCGCGCGGCCCCGGGGTGGATGCCGCCGCCCTTCCGTCCGGCCTCTCACCGAGGGGAACACCGCTGCCATGACACCGAGCCGGCACGAGGACGAGGACGACGACGAGGCGATGTTCGGAGCGGAGACGGCCGGGGACGGGGAGCTGCGGGAGGCTCTGCAGCGGCTGGCCGCCGGCACCTGCGCGATCGTCCGGGTGCCCGACCTGCTCCGCGGCGACCCGGGCGACCTGGGCGACCTCGTCGCCCGCATCGAGCAGGCCGACTTCGAGCCCTACGACGAGGAGCGGCTCGACCCGCCGATCCTGAAGTTCGGCCCCGCGGTGTACGACTACTACGGGCAGGGCCAGGTCCGGGACGCCTACTGGGAGAAGGCGGAGCAGGCCCGGAAGGCCGCCCGCGACCTCTACGGCGGAACCGACCCGGCGGTGACCCTCATGCGGCGGCTGGGCACCGAGCTCGGCATTCCGGTGCGCCCTGCGACCATCGGGGGGCGCCCGCTGCACGTGGGCATCCTCCGGGAGTTTCCCACCGGCTCGAAGATCCATTACGACGAGGTGGTGCGGGAGTTCCCCGGCCGCCTCGACGACCAGCCCCTCGTGCAACTCGCCTTCAACCTGCACCTCACCGTCGCCGGGCACGGCGGCGCGCTGACCGTCTGGCGGCACCGCTGGATCCCCGCCGACGACACCCGCAGGGACGGCTACGGCTGGGCCCCCGAGGTCGTCGCCGACGCGCCGTCGGCCACGGTGCGGGCCGAGCCCGGCGAAGGCGTCTTCTTCGACTGCCGCAACTTCCACCAGGTGCGGGACTTCGAGGGCGGCCGCCGGATCACCGTCTCCCTCTTCCTGGGATTCACCATGAACGGCGAACTGATCGTCTGGTCCTGACCGCCGCCCCGGCCCCGGTGCGCCCCCTCGCCGACGTGTTGCCGGACGGGTCGGCCGACGCCCCCGCCCCCGGGACGTACCGGGGGCGGGGGCGCCGGGGTGGTGAGGCGGTGGGATGTGTCCGGGTCAGCTCCGGGTGGCCACCAGCTGGCTGGAGCCGTCCGGCAGGCCCGCGATGGCGGCGCGCTGGGCCGGGAAGGTGCTCGCGCCGTACGCGCCCTGGACCGCGGCGAAGCCGGACCAGGCGCCGCTGGTGAAGCGGGTCTCGTGGTAGAGGTTGCCGTCGTTGCCGATCACCGCCACCTGGGACGAACCGTCCGGCAGACCGGCGATGCCGACCGCCCGCGCGGCCATGGTGGGCGTGCCGCTGCCGGGCAGGGCGGCGAAGCCGGACCAGTTGCCGTCGGCGAAGCGGGCCTCGTGGTAGATGTTCACGTCGCCGCCGATCACCAGGACCTGCGAGGAGCCGTCCGGCAGCCCCGTGATGGACACCCGCGAGGCCGCCATCCGCGAGCTGTTCACACCCGGGAGCGGGGCGAAGCCGCTCCAACTGCCGTTGGAGAAGCGGGTCTCGTGGTAGACGTTCCCGTCGTTGCCGATCGCCAGGACCTGGGCGGACCCGTCGGGCAGGCCGGCGATGGCGATGTCCGATGCCCCCATCGTCGGGGTGCCGACCCCGGGGAGCGCCCCGTAGCCGGACCAGTTGCCGTCGGCCGAGCGGATCCGGTGGTAGACGTTGCCGTCGCTGCCGACGGTCACCACCTGCGAGGAGCCGTCCGGCATGCCCGCGATGCCGGTCCGGCGGGCCTGGGTGGCCGGCGTGCCGTCGTCGGGCACCCCGGCGAAGCCGCTCCAACTGCCGTTCGCGGCACGGACGCCGTGGTAGAGCCGGCCGTCCAGGCCGATGCCCAGCTCCTGCGAGGAGCCGCCCGGCAGCCCGGTGATCGCGGCCTCCGAGCCGCGGAACACGCCCGCGCCGCCCGTCAGCGGGCTGAAGCCGGGCCAGGCGCCCGAGCTCTGGCGCACGCCGAGGAAGAACGCGGAGGACTGGGACGGCGGGGCGGCGGTGAGCTGGATGTCCAGGTAGTCCTGGTCGATCGCGATCGGGTAGCCGCCCCAGTTCTCCGGGTTCTGCGGCGAGGCGTACTGGTGGGCCCGCTGGTGGTTGTTCCAGTAGCCGGCCGGAATCGACGGGTCGGCGGTGTCCTCCCTGCCGTTCCAGTTGGCGCTGAAGACGGCGTCGGGCATGGTGTAGGCGCTGTTGCCGGCGTTGGCGGCCAGGTCCTTCATGCCGGACGAGGAGCTGCTGTAGACGCCGGAGTTGTAGCCCCAGGCGTGCAGTTCGTTGGTCCAGGCGGTGAGGAAGGCGAGCACCGCGGCCGAGTACTGCGGGGTGGTGTACGCCTCCATGTCGTAGTAGAGGATCGTGCCGGGGCCGAAGCCGAGGGCCTGGGCCTGGCTCACCGCGTCGTCGGCGGCGTTGGCGCCCTCGGTGGCGGGGTAGCTGATCTTCGGGGCCTGCACGCCGACGTACATCGGCATGAAGGCCCAGCCCGCGGCCTGCTGCTGCTGGACCCAGGAGGCCGTCAGGTTCGGCTGGGCGCAGGCCCGCCTGACGCCGCCGATGTAGACGCCGACCGCCCGGTACGGGGAGGAGGCCATCCACGCGTTCATCGCGGCGCCGGAGGGCGCCGTACAGGCGTCGAAGCCCTTGCCGGTGTAGTTCGTCGCCGACGCGGGAACCGACGCCGCCGCGGCCGAAGCAGCCGGTGCGGCGGCTGCGGCCATGGCCTGGCCGGACGGCGCGGCAGCGGTGGACTTCGGGGCGGCGGTGCCGGCGGACTTCGGGGCGGCGGTAGTCCCGGGCCCGGCGGGCGCCGGCTGCGGCCGGTGCGTCGGCGCGGGGGTGAGCCCGGCGCCGGTGATGATCCGCCGCACCAGCGGCTGGTCCGTGTCGTACGTCCCGGTCACCGCGACGACGCCGTCGGTCGCCCGGACCGTCTGCGCGACCGGGTTGGAGCCCTCCCGGTCCGGTGCGGCGCCCTCGGCGGGCTCGACCAGCAGGGCCTCAGTGCGGCCGGTCAACCGCGGCGGGCAGACCTGCTGCTCGCCCGGGTGACCGAGGTACACCGCGTGCTGGTCGAAGCGGACGCAGGCCTGCGGGTCCACGGCCAGATCCACCACCGGCCAGGCCGAAGGCACCTGGAAGACGCGGCCCTGGTACGTCACCGACTTGGTGTCCGGGCTCGCGGCGGGAGCCGCTACGGCGGAGCCTGCGACGGCGGGCGCCGCCATCAGCACGGCCGCAACGACGGCCGCTGCGCTCCGGAGCGCTGTCATTGGGGACTTCACCCAGTTCTCTCCTGACGTGACGAAAGACCGCACGCCGAGGAGTCGGCCGCGCGGCGTCGGCCACGATATCCACGCCCTCGACGGGTGCCGCCACAGGCCCCTCCCGTCAACCGACCGTCCGTCAGCCCCCGCTCCCGGACATTCCGCCTGATTCAGTCGATCCGTCCGGGCGGCCGCCCGGATCTGTTCGCCGCTCCGACCGGGGGCGAGCCTGCCGCTGACGCCCAGTGCGCCACCGGCGGCACAACGGACCCCGCACTGCCGGACCGGATAATTCGCATACGAGAATTCGGATGCGCGGAAGGCATCCGACGTATGCACTCGATCAGATGACGTCGTCGGCGAATCCGTGTCCCGCCGCCACCGCCACCGCCACCGCCACCGCCACCGGCGTACGGTCAACCGGCGGCGCAGTGCGCAGCGAAACGAACTCGGTAGTGGGGTGTCACGCAGGAGGAGGCGACAGGACATGGAGCCCGATCGCCTCGGCTGCGATGGTCATGGCGGCGTCGAAGTACGCGGGGTAGTCCGTGATCACCTCGTTCAGGTGACCGAACAGCTCGAAGCTGATCGTGCCGATCAAGGAGATCCAGAGGGTGAGCGACCGTTCCACCAGGTCCGCGTACGGTTCGGCCGGCGCCCCGCCCGCGCTGTCGAGCACCTGCCGGGTGACGAGTCTCGGCCCGGGGAGCGGCTGCGCGGGGGGTCGCAGGAGCCCCGAGGCGTGTGCCTCGACGACGAGACCGGCCATCAGGCGGGTGACCCGGGTGGCGGGGTCGACCGTGTCGGTGGGGGCCTGGTAGCCGGGGACGGGCGAGCCGTAGACCAGGGCGAACTCGTGCGGGTGGGCCAGGGCCCACTGGCGGACCGCCCGGCATGCGGCAAGCCACCGGGCGCCCGGATCGGCGGGAGCGGCGGACGCCGCCCCTGACTCCGCGGCCGCTCCGACCGCGTTGAACGCGTCGATGATCAGCGCGGTGAGCAGTGCGTCCCGGCTGGGGAAGTAGCGGTACAGCGCCGAGGAGGCCAGGCCCAGGTCACGCGCCACCGCGCGGAGCGACAACGCGGCCGCCCCGGTCTCGGCGAGCTGGCGAGTGGCGGCTTCCTTGATCGCACGAGTGAGCTCGGCGCGGGCCAGCTGCCGCGCGGTCTGCGATGCCGTCATGCCACCCATCCTGTCATTCAAGAGCAGTGCACACAAGAGAGAGCACTGCTCTTGACTTCTCCCCGCCACTGCGAGAACACTCCTCGGCGAAGAGAGCACTGCTCGATAAAGAGAGCACTGCTCTCTCAATTCTCCAGGAGGACCCGCATGGCACGGCACATCGTCATCGGCAAGGGCCCCGTCGGCGCCACCACGGCGCGACTGCTCGACGAACAGGGTCACGAGGTCGTCGTCCTGAGTCGCTCCGGCGGCAACGGGAGTACGGCGCTCGACGTCACTGACACGGCATCACTCCGACAAGCCACCAAGGGCGCCGAGGTGATCTACAACTGCGCGAGCCCGCTGTACCACCGGTGGCCCACCGACTGGCCGCCGATCTCGAACGCCCTCCTCGACGCGGCGGAGTCCGCCGGCTCGGTGCTGGTGACGATGGGCAACCTGTACGGCTACGGCCCCGTCGACGCCCCCATCACGGAGGACCTGCCGCTCGCAGGCACCGGCACCAAGGCCCGGGTCCGCATCGGCATGTGGCGCGACGCGTTGGCCCGGCACCAGGCCGGCCGGATCCACGTCGCGGAGGCGCGGGCCTCGGACTTCTTCGGGCCCGGCGTCACCGAGGCCGGCCACCTCGCCCAGCGGATGATGCCCGCGCTCCTGGCCGGCCGTGCGGTCAGGCTGATCGGCAACCCGGACGCACCGCACAGCTTCACCTATGTCCCCGACATCGCCCGTTCGCTCGTACGGCTCGGCACCGACGAGCGGGCGTGGGGGCGCGCCTGGCACGTTCCCACCGCCCAGCCGCTGTCGACCCGGGAGGCGGTCCGGCACCTGTGCCGGCTGGCGGGTCTGCCGCCGGCCAGGGTCGGCCGGATCCCTTGGTGGCCACTCCACCTGGCCGGCCTGGTCAACCCCATGCTCGGGGAACTGCGGGAGGTGCAGTACCAGTTCGACCGGCCGTTCGTGCTCGACTCCCAGGCGTACACCACGACCTTCGGCGAGGTGCCGACCCCGATCGACGAGGCGCTGGGGGCAACCGTCGAGTGGTGGCGGGCGCGGCTCAGCCGGTAGCACCACGTGCGCGGCATCGGCTGTCGGGCTGTGCAGACCCTGCGGCGAAGCCAGGAGCGGGCCGAAGCCGCGCCCAGTGAATCAACTCCGAGCGCAGCGTGGCGCAGAGCGACGCGGCGCAGTCCACTCTCCGAGGACATGATGACGATCCGCCTCTGGCACCGCCCGCTGGTACTGCTCGCCGCCGCCATGGCGGCCCTCGCCCTGGCATCCGCCGTCGGCCTCGCGGTCGACGACCGGATCCTGGTCGGGGAGCCGATCTGGCTGAAGCCCTTCAAGTTCTCCCTCTCCATCGCGATCTATTCGGTGACCCTCGCGTGGATGCTGTCCCTGGGCCGCACGGCCCCCCGCTGGGTCTGGTGGCTCGGAACGACGATCGCCGCCGCCAACGTCCTCGAGATGGCGGTCGTCGTCGGCCAGGTGCTCCGCGGCAGGCAGAGCCACTTCAACGTCGCCACACCGCTGGACGCCGGCCTCTGGTTCGCGATGGCCGCCTCGATCGTCACGTTGTGGCTGGCCAACCTCGGCATCGCGGCCAGGTTGTTCCGCGAGCGGACCGGGGACCGCGCGGCCACCTGGTCCGTCCGGCTCGGCCTGCTCCTCGCACTGGTGGGCATGGCACTCGGCTTCCTCATGACCAGCCCGACCCCTGCCCAACTCGGCGCCATGCGCAGCGGCGCCGCCGTGGGCATCGTGGGGGCACACAGCGTCGGCGTCACCGACGACTCACCCGGCATCGCCATCACCGACTGGAGCAGCACCGGCGGCGACCTGCGCATACCCCACTTCGTCGGCATGCACGCGCTGCAGGCCATCCCGCTCGTCGCCTGGCTGCTGATCGCACTGTCCCACCGGTTCCCGCGGTTGGCCGACGAGCGGACGCGCCTACGCCTGGTCCTGGTGGCGACCGGGACCTACGCGGGCGTGCTGGCGATCCTGACCTGGCAAGCGCTGCGCGGCCAGTCGCTCGTCCACCCCGACGGTGCGACCCTGACAGCCGTGGCCCTGCTGGCCGTTGGCACCGTGGCGTCCGCTGTCGCGGTCGCCCGGCACCACCCTGTGCCACACCGGCGCCGCACAGCAGCGCCGGCATGACCGACCTCGGCCGGCAGTCCCCGCGCGCGAGGCCGCCGCCTTCGAGGAGTTCGGCGCCGCCGAGGGCGACAAGGGCCCGCACCACCTGCGGGCGCTGCTCGGCCGCCCCGGGACCGACGTGAGCGCGGGCGAACTCGCCGCCGTGGCGAGCGGCCAAAACGCCCCAGGCTCACCCGCAGGACGATCCCGCCGCTGAAAAGATCATGCCGGCCACATGATCGGCGGTAGTGTCTGGCCCCGTGTCCGAGACCTTCGCCCCCCAGAACGACATCGTGAACGCCATCGTGGAGAGTGCCGGCCGCGCCACTCTGCCCTTCCAGGAGGCGAACGTCGACCGGAACCGCGGGACGGCGTTCTGGTACAACCACCTGATCGAAAGCACACCTGAAGGGGACACCGTCAGGCAGTACCTGGTGACCGCCGAAGCACTCACGCGGTACGACCTCGCGCAGTGGACGCTGCGCGCCGAACTCTGCGAGCCGGCAATGAGCGCAGAGCAGCTCGTCATGACCGACTTCGCCGCCGGCTGGACCCGCCTCGACGGCCTCGCGGTGGCGGTGATGCCGACAGACGGGCTTGACGCCCACGCCGAGCGCAAGGGCTGGCGGTGGACCACCAACGAGATCACCGAGGGCCTGGCAGCCTCCGAGCAGGACATCGCAGCGATCGGGGACAGTCCGATACCGGCCTACCTCCTGGGCCATGACGTCGGTGCGGAACGGGGCGAGCGGCTGCAGGCCGTCATCGTCGGCGCGATTGCGCGGGACGCGGACGGAATCATCCGCTGGAGCGCTCCGCTGCCGGAAGGATGCGCCGGGGGGCCGGCGTTCATCGGCCGCTCGCTCGGTGACGACCGGTTTCAGCTGGTGTGCGTCGGCCTTGCCCTGCCCGGCGAGGGCGCGAACGAGATCGCCACCTTTGACCGGATCCGGACCGCAGTCAGCGGCCTCGCCCCGGCTGCGCCCCGGCGCTGGTGGCAGCGGCGCCGACGGTGACGCAGCGCGACAACATGCTGATGATCCGGATGACCTTGGAGGGTGTCTCACGTGGCGATCTTGGAAAGCTTCTTGTAGCAGGTCATGACTGCGGCAAGACCGAGGAGGGCGAGGAAGTGGCTGCCCTTCCGTTCGCAACGAACCGTGAGCCGACGGTATCCGAAGAGCCAGGAGATCGACCTCCTAATCTTCCACCGGTGCCTTCCGAGGCGTTCGGAGGAGTCCACGCCTGGCCTGGCGATCCGTGGAGTGATGCACCGGTCGCGTAGCCATGCCAGGTTGGCTGCGGAGTGGTACGCCTTGTCAGCGCGGATCTTGTCGGGGTGTCGACGACGGGGGCCGCGGCGTGAGCGAACGGCCGGGATCCCGAGAACGAGCGGGCGAAGCGCCTGGACGTCGTTGACGTTTGCGGCGGACACCCCGACAACCACGGGCAGTCCCTGGGCGTCGGTGAGAACATGCAGTTTGCTGCCCGCCTTGCCTCGGTCGACCGGGTTCGGCCCCGTCAGCGGACCCCCTTTTTGGCGCGCACTGAGACGGCATCGACGATCACGGAGCTCCGGTCGACTCTGCCACGCGCTCCGATCTCGTCCAGGATCACGCGGTGCAGGCGGCGCCACAGTCCGGATGCGGTCCAGGCGGAGAACCTTCGGTGAGCCGTCGCCGGCGACACTCCGAACGTCGGAGGCAGATGCCGCCACGCGCACCCGCTGGTCAGCACGTACACGACCGCCGTGAACACCGCACGCTGGTCAATGGGGCCGTGCCACCGCCCTGTAGGCGCGGGTGGAACGACGGCAGCACTGGCTTGACCAATGCCCATAGATCATCCGGTACGAGCCGCTGTGACAGATCCCCACCCATGAACGATCACGATGCCGCTCTCGGGCGGCCGCGCGACCGTCGGGCTACCCGCCACCTCTACCCGACAATGGGTCCGTGACTCCTTTCCCGTCGAACCGCGCCCGTTGAACGCTGACGAGCGCGCGGTAAGGCGTGCGAGGCTGTCACGAGCTTGGATCTTGTGGGCTGCCGGCGCAGCCGGAATCCGCCTGTGATCGAGGCTCGGTTGTCGCCCGGCTGGGGTGCAGCACGTTGAACCGGATGTCCTTCCACAGGGCACGGACGAGGCACGTGTCGTCGGCGGCCAGGTGGTCGACGGGGACCATCCAGTACTTGACCGGCGTGGCGGCGGTGGTGACGGGCGGCCAGCCCGGGTGACCGGTGGTTGCGAAGTCGGCCCAGGATTGGAGCATGCGGTCGGACAGGGCGCGGTCGTGGTTGTCGGGGATGCCGCCGATGAGGAAGTGGGCGCCGGGGGCGTCCAGGTTTCCGAACGCGAAGGGGATGTCCGCGGTGTGCCAGGGCCTGGCCTTCCCGCGTTTGCGGGCGAAGCGGGCCAGGTAGGCACGGCCGCCGGCGCGCACGTGGTGCTCGGCGAGGCGGGTGGTGTACTCGCCGAACTGCGCGTCGCCGAAGACCGCGAGGTACCGGTCAAGCGGCGGGGCGTCGGGCATCAACGCACGGTAGCCGTCGAATAGATGAGGTGGGAGTTGCAGTGCCTCGGCGAAATCCGCCAGTTCAGCCTCGGTCGTGACCTCACGGATGGCTCCCACTGCATGGAGGAACCAGTGCTCCTCCAGTGCGTGGCACGCCAGCAGGTCCACCTCTCGTGCCGCGCCGGCGGCAAACGCCTGGAGCGGGTTCTGGGGCAGCACCTCGCCGTCGACAACGGGTTGGAAGATCACGGGGGCAAAGGCGTGAACTTCGGTGATCGGCTCCGCCATGCACAGCGCGGCAGCCTTGTCAGAGGCGGCCACCAGCGCCTCGGGCGACAGGGACAGCAGCCCCTCCGTCGTCGGGGCCACCCCGGCCTGAGCCGCGACCTGCTCAGTGACCGCTGCTGCGAGCTCGACCGTGTAGAAGACGTTGGGCACGCTGTGGGCGATGACGCGGTGGAACAGCCCGCGTGTCTGTTTCATGCCCATCAGGCAGGCCGCTGAGCTCCCTCCGGAGGAGTGCCCGGCCACGGTGACGTTCCCGGGGTCGCCGCCGAAGGCTGCGATGTTCTGCCTGACCCAGCGCAGGCCGGCAATCTGGTCCAGCAGTCCGCGGTTGTCAGGGAATCCGGGCACATGGCCGAAGCCCTCGAAGCCCACCCGGAAGTTGCAGCTGACCACGACCAAACCCGCGCGGGCCAGGGCCGTACCGTCGAAGTCGGGCTGGGCGGAGGAGCCGAAGGTGTTGGCGCCGCCGTGGATCCAGAAGAACACCGGTCGCGCATTGCTGCCCGGACCCTCAGGGACCCACACGTTGAGGGTGAGAACGTCCTCATCTCCAGGACGCCAGACCGGGGATCCGGGCAGCTCCGCCGACTGGGGTGCGATCGGCCCGAAGTCCGTGCAGTCCCGAATCCCGGTCCAGGCCGGTACCGACTGCGGCTCCCGGAACCGGCGGACGCCGAAGGGGGCAGCCGCGTACGGGATACCAAGCACCGCCGTGATGCCGTCACCAATGTCGCGACCCCGTACAGAACCGCTTGCCGTCCGGTACACCCGGTACACGGCTTCAACATCGCATGGTTGCTCATTCATTGCACGCAGTCTTGCTGACTGACGGGCGTCCACGCGACGACGTTTTGGAGACAGTCGCCGACCTATGTGTCGGTCCGAGGCCTCTTGCCACGACCATGTGATCCGCCACAGGCACCCCGTTCGTCCTGACCGATCACGGCAGTCGGGACCGCCACGTGAGACATCGTCTTAGAGCAACACCGACCTGAACGAGAGTTCGAATGCTCCACCACCGAACGGTGGGAGACCGGTAGTGGTCACGGCGTCGAACTGGACCGGGCTGCCAGGAAAAGATCGGTCTGAGGCGGGACAACCATTTCGAACGGGCATGGCCCAGCGCCGTTCGAGCAACTCACATCGAAGTATCGACAGGCATGGAAGGCGCCGTCACCGGTGACGATTCCCAACTGAACATGAGCGGGCGTTTCCATCGCTTTGGTGAAGTCGATCGCCTGAGTCTCGCCCTCGTCGATCATGTTGCCGTCGAAGACCACCGCGCCATTCATCGTCACCCGCACATGACGTTCACCGGTGGTCAACTTGAAGATTGAATTGAAGTGAATTGCGTCCGGCATGGCCGCCACTCCCCAGGTGCCCTCCTGCGCATCCCCCTAGAAGAAGTCATGGTCGTTAAAACCATGGCCACAGCTGGAGCGGGAGCACACGGCAGAGGGCCCGGAGCTGGAAATCTCGAAGGTGGGGCAATCGCATCTGAAGCAGCGGTTACTCCCGCTATCGCCATCAATGTTCTCCGGTAGTTGCCGGCGAGCCTTCGCCTGCACCTCCCGAAGACGCGCCTCAACCTTGTCCAGCTCATCGAGGACTTCATCGCGAGCCTTTTTCTGAGCATCGGTCAGCTCGTACTCGGCAGGCACTGACATCACACCCTTCCAGCCAGGCGTCGTGAAATTAAACCGCCACAACACCCACAGTTCCACCATCGCACCACTGGATCGAGGATGCATCTCCCGCCGATTTCCCTTCGACGAGTCCCAGGAAGGTCGTGAACCCCGGGGCTGCGTCGAACTCAAGGACGACCCCGCGGAGGGCCTGCACATCAAGGGAGTCAAGCACTGGTAGGCGCGAGTCCGGACAGCCGATGGGCCCCGCGAGCCTCGATCGGCGGCCACGCGATCGGCCAGTGGCCGCCGGCCCGGCGCACCGTCATCGCGGCGCCCGTGGGCCGGCGCCGCGTCTGCGGTGTCGCCGCCCGGCTCACCGGTGGTTGCGGTGTCGCCGTCAGGCCGTCCGGTCGATGACGGCCCGGGCGGCGCGCTGCAGTTCCTCGTCGTCCTCGACGCTTGAGAAGAGATCTCCGCTTCGGCGGGCGAGTGCGAGTTCGGCGCCGATCCGTGGACGGGCGGGTGCGGCGGCGGGCCCCATCCGCTGGAGGCAGGCCATGACGCGGGTGGCGGTCGAGTCGTTCTCCTCCCACGCCTCCAGCAACACGGGCAGGACCGTCTCGGCCTCGGCCGGGCCGCCGATGTCGTGGATCGCGGCGGCGGCGTGCACCCGCGTCCAGGCGTGGCCGGCTTCGAGCATCTGCCGCAGGCGGGGCAGTGCTGCGGCGGCCGGCCCTCCGATCCGGCCGAGGACGTCGGCGGCGTCGTGGTTCTTGCCGGTGTCGAGCAGGGCGGTCAGCCGCGGCACGGCATCGGCGGGGTCGCTCTCGATGTCCCACAGGGCCTTCACGGCTGCGAAGCGCAGGTCCGGGTCCTCGGCGTCGCCGAGCCGGTTGAGGGCGGCCATCAGCGCGGCGGCGGATCCCCAGGGCCAGGAGAAGTCCGCGTCGGCCAGGCGTGGTATCAGCCTCGCCAGCAGTTCCCCGGCGGCCTGCGGGAGGCAGCCGGCGACCTGCACGGCACGCCAGTCGTCGGTGCCGGTGTCGAGCGCCGTCAGCAGGCCGGGCAGGGCCCGCTCGTCGCCGAGGCCGGCCAGCGTCGTGACCGCCTGCTGGTGGGCCCGGCGCAGCAGCGGGTGCCGTGCGGCCCAGACGTTCGGGCCGTGGGTGGTTCGGTGCGCTTCCACGAGGGCGGCGAGGGCTTCGCGGGCGGGTTCGGCGAGGGCGGCGGGGAGCTTGCCGAGGGTGTCGGCCGCTTCGGCGGTGGTGTACGGGTCGTCGGGGAGCAGGCAGTCGGCGAGCAGGAGGACGAGGCCGGTGTGGTCGCCGTGCCAGGAGCTGATCAGGTCCCGGGTCATGGCGATGGCGTCGTAGCGGGTGGCCGCGTCGGGGCTGCGGAGTTGGGCGGCGAGCATCGCCGACGCGGAAGGGGTGGCCGCGCTCACCATGCGGCGGCTGGCCGCCGAACTCGGCACCTCGGCCATGTCCCTGTACCGGCACGTGCAGAACCGGGACCAGCTCCTCGCGCTGATGGTCGACGCGGCCTACGCGCAGGCGCCGCTGCCGACCCCGGCCCCGCCGCACTGGCGGTCCCGCCTGGACCTCTTGGCCCGGGCCCAGTGGCGGCTCTACCAGGAGCACCCCTGGCTGGCGGCCACGATGAACCTCGCCCGGCCGCTGCTCGCACCGAATGGCATGCGCCACATCGAATGGGCCCTGGCGGCGTTGGAGGGCCTCGGCCTCGACGCCGACACCCGCATGCACGCGGCGGTCTCGCTCTTCGGATTCGTCCGGGGCTGCGCGGTCGACCTCGCGGCGGAGCAGGAGGCGGGTCACGCCAGCGGTGTCACCGGCGATCAGTGGATGCAGGTCCAGGAGGCCCGGATGGCCGCACTGCTGTCGGACGGCACGTTCCCGGCGTTCACCACCGCCCGCACCGACCCCGGCCTGGGCCTGTCCGCCGAATCCCTGTTCGCCTTCGGCCTCGACCGCCACCTCGACGGCCTGGCGGCCCTCGTCGCCGCCGCGGGCGACCGGTCGGACCTCGGCGGGACGAGCAGCGCGGTCGTCGATCTCCAGTGAGACCGGCGGCACCTCGCCGGGACAGGACAACAGGGTCCTACGCGACCCTGACCACGTACTTGCCCCGGACGCCGCCCGCCTCCAGCGCCCGGTGCGCCGCAGCCGTCTCCTCCAGGGAGAAGACCGTGTCCACCGCGGGGTTCAGCTTGCCCTCGACCACATGGCGGGCGAGGTCGTCGAAGTCCGCCCGCTTGGGGTCGCCGCTGAAGAAGCGCACCCGGCCGTGTCCGTGGACCGTACTGGCCGCGAGGTAGCCGAACGTCGCAGCGGGCCGTTTCGGGTCGAAGGCGATGGTGACCATGCGTCCGCCGGAATCCAGTAGGCGCCGGAAGGCCCGCAGGTCGGTCCCCGCGGTGTCCAGGACCACGTCGAAGCGGCCCAGTTCCGCCGGCCGCACGGTCCGGTGGTCGACGGCCTCGTGCGCGCCGAGCCCGCGGACGAAGTCCAGGCTGGCCGCGCGGGCGAGGGCCGTGACCTCGGCGCCGTACGCCCGTCCGAGCTGGACGGCGGCGCTGCCGACACCGCCCGCCGCGCCCCGGACGAGGAGTCGTTCGCCGGGGCGCAGCCCGGCTTTGTCCCGCAGCGCGGTGATGGCCGTGGTGGCCACCGGCAGCGCGGCGGCGTCCACCGGGTCGAGGCCGTCGGGGAGCCGGCCGACCCGCTCGGCGGGCACGGCCACGTACTCGGCGGCGCTGCCGAACCCGGAGGTGCGGCCCAAGACCCCCCATACCCGCTCGCCGGCCGCGAACCGGGTGACTCCGGCCCCCAGCGCGGCGACCTCGCCGGTGAAGTCCAAGCCGACGCGCTTGGGGAACTTCCTGCCGCTCAGGAGGCGGAGCCGGCCGGAACGGACCGCCAGTTCGCCGCCGTTGACGCTGAACGCGCGTACCTTCACGAGGACCTCGCCGCGGGCCGGCTCGGGGCGTGGCACGCGGCACGCGTAGAGCACATCGGGGCCGCCGTAGCGGTCGTAGAGCACTGCCTTCATCATGCGGTCGTTCATCGTTCCGCCTTTGCCGCAAGGAGCCGTACGGGATCTGGCACCGACCGTAAGCTCTCAAGTGGACGCAATCGTCCGTTTGGACCGGAAGCGAGAGACAGTGATGGCGGAATCCTCTCGGATCACAGCCCGGGCCGGGGTGCGGGCGGACGCCCGGCGCAACCGGGAGCGCGTCCTCGTCGCCGCCCGTGCGGTCTTCGCGGAGCACGGGATCGACGCCCCGATGGCGACCGTGGCCCGTCGGGCCGGGGTCGGCGTGGCGACGCTGTACCGGCACTTCCCGACCCGGGACGCTCTGGTGCGGGGCGCGTTCGCACAGCAGATGGAGACCTGCGCGCGGGCTCTCACCGAGGCACTGGCCGTCCCCGACCCTTGGCAGGGCTTCCAGCAGCTGATCGAGACGGTCTGCGCTCTGCAACGGGAGGAACGCGGGTTCCCGGCCGCGTTCGTCACGGCGTTCCCGGAAAGCACGTCGGAACACGCGCGGTCCCGGCACCAAGCCGAGCGGGACTTCACGACCCTGGTACGCAGAGCACAGGCGTCGGGCGCGCTGCGGGCCGACTTTCACCCTTCCGACCTCGTCGTGGTCCTGTTGGCACACTGCGGCCTGGTGACCGCCCTGCCGGATGACGGTGCGGCCTCCCGGCGCCTGGTGGCCTATCTGCTCCAGTCGTTCCGCACCGACACGGCCGACGAACCGCTGCCCCCGCCGGCCGCGTTGACACTGCGCAGCCTCCCGATCGCAACGGACACTTCCCGGGGGCAGCGGCCCTCCGGAGCCTGACGCGAAGCGGAACCTGCCGCAGGGCACGGCCGTCGTGCAAGGATCGTCGACATGCGGAGCTTCCGGACCGAGGCCGCAGGCCTTGTCTCAGTCGAACGTTCGCAGTTCGGGTTGTGGGAGGAGGACGAGTTCGCCGAGGACGGCAACTGGCTGGAACTGCCACTGGCTGCCGGGACTCCCGGAGTCACACTGACCGACGGGGCGGTCAAGGTCCGCAGTTCGATCCGGGAGCACTATGCGGAGGTGACCCTTGAGCTGACCGACCATCCCGTGCGCCCGGAGGGGTTCAGCCTCCTCACCAGGGTTCCGTACAGGTCGCGGACGGGCCGCATCGACGTGTGGACCCTCTTCTCGGGTCCTGCCGATGTGGCGTTGGAGTTCGAACTCGCAGGAAAGCCGCGCGATTTCATGCTCAGCGTGTTCTGGGCACGTGCAGCTGATTCGGACGATCGGATGAGCGCGGACCTGCCCCGTGGGGTGGAACGGTTCCGTTTCGCGTTCGCGCCGGTGGTGGCGGCGGCGGAATGACCGGCAACCGTCCCGCCGCCGGCCGTGATCCTTCGGGGCCACGACAGGGTCGAGACTCCGCATTTGTCGTTGGGGAACACCGTCGTCCCTGGCATGTGGAGTGACCGGATACAGCGGTGTCACCTCACCCGATCCGGATGGCGGCGACCCTGTTGAGCGATCACCGACGCCCTGCTTCAGGGGCACAGAGGAGCCGTGGATGCGCCACTCCGAATGTCAGCACGACGCACGTCTGGCCGCCTACGGGACCATTGCCACCCGCCTGTCCCTTGTGAGTGACCGGCGTCTCGGCGAGATCGTGGCGTCCGCTCCTCCGGTCGGATCCGGTATCGGCGGCAGGTCGGCGGAGCTGGCCATCGACGGGACGCGGGTCTTCGTCAAGAGAGTGCCGTTGACGGACGTCGAGACCCGGCCGGAGAACGTCCGGTCCACGGCGAACCTCTTCGGGCTGCCGATGTTCTACCAGTACGGAGTGGGCTCGGCCGGGTTCGGTGCCTGGCGGGAGCTGGCCGTCCACATCATGACCACCAACTGGGTCCTCGGGAAGGAGTACGAGGGCTTTCCCCTGATGTACCACTGGCGTGTCCTGCCCGACTCTCCTCCCGAGGGCTTCGTGGACGAGTTCGGGGGCATCGACGGAGCGGTCGCCCACTGGGAAGGCTCGCAGGCGGTACGCGAGCGCCTGGAAGCCATCGGCCGATCCTCCCGCAGCCTGGTGCTGTTCCTGGAACACATGCCGCAGACACTCAGCACGTTGTTGCGTGAGCACGGGGCGACCGCGGTGGCCGGCGGCGGCTCTCCCGCGTGGGTGGAGGATGCTTTGGCGCGGGGCACGGCATTCATGAGCTCTCACGGACTCGTGCACTTCGACGCCCACTTCGACAACCTGCTGACCGACGGCCGGCTGATCTGCTTCGCGGACTTCGGGCTGGCGCTGAGCTCGGGTTTCGAGCTGTCAGCAGCCGAGCAGCAGTTCCTCTCGGACCACCTCGGGTATGACCGCGACTGCACTGCGAGCCATCTGATCCACCACCTCGTCGACCGCGTCCGGGGCGGTATCGAAGCAGACGTGTTCCTTCAGAAGTGGATCGCGGGTCGGAGGCCCGAGGCTGTTCCGCCCGAGATCGCCGCGATCGTCGAGCGGCATGCCAGGGCCAGCGTCGTCCTGGACGGCTTCCACCGCCGGCTGCTGTCGGAAAGCAAGCAGACTCCGTACCCCGGTGCCGAGCTCAACCGCGTCGCAGACGCCGGCGAGACAGCGCGCTGACATTCGAAGGAGCGGGCCCCGGCCGCGACTTGTCAGGGAGGCGACCTGCGGGCCCGCAGCCACGGGCCAACGGCATCCCCGGGGCTCCAGCACCTGGACACTCCGCCCCGGTCGGGAAGGTCAGTCGATCCATACCGTTCTTCGTGGGCGGTCCGGGTCCTTCGCAAGAGACGTGCGCGTCACCGGATGCTCGGCTGGTCGGTCACCGGTCGCCGCCGGTGTGGTCGGCCTCCGGCGTGCCCAAGGTCCGTGTCGCACATCACATCGAGATCCTCAAGATTTTTTGCCGGAACGGCCTCCGCTCGGGCTTGTAGGTAGAAGAGCTTGATGTTTCGACACCGACCTGGAGACGCGCATGGCCATCATCCCCTCGACTCAGGGCGTTAGCTGCCACCCGCCGACCGCCCCCGGGGCCTGCCTTCGAGGACAGGCGGCGGGCGTGCCTTCCGCGCTTCCCGGCCTCAGCCCCGTTTGTGCTGCCCGGAGGCCGAGGCGGTCGGTGGAGGTGTCGCTCGGGACGGTCGGGGAACGACCCTTCCTGGAGGAGGAGGTGGATCCTTATCGGCTCGTGGGAGCCATGATTGTCGGGCTTCTGCAAAGGGAAGCTGCCGTTGAGGACCGGAGCCCTCTGGATGTCGGGCTGACAGCGCTGTTGGGCGGCTTGCTGTTGAAGGTCGCCGCCTATACGGGTGCGCTCGCCTGCGAGCCGCCGAAGCGAGAGGCCCTGGTGGCCGCGCTCGCAGCCCGCGGCGCCGCCATCAGGGGCAACACCGGCAAGGTGAATGAATTCAGCCGGACCTGGCTGGGACTGTCCGACCCGGATCGGTGGCACGCAGCCGTGGAGGCGGCCCTGCTCGGGGACTGGGTGGAGGAACTGGGCAGGGGCTGGAGCGAGGACCCCGAGATCGTCACGCTGTTGCGGCGCTGCTCTCGCGAGGAGCACCGCAATTTCCTGCCGCTGTGGGAACGGAAGGCTCAGGGACGGCGGTTGATGCTCCTCGGCCAGCACATCGGTGCGGACCTCACCGTCGCGGACCTGCTGGTCGACCGCCGCACCCCGGAGGCCGAGGCGCTGAGCGCGGAACTGGCCGACAGCCGGCTCCTCGCGGTCCTTCGGGGCCTGGCCCCTGACGAGGTCGCCACCACCCGGGCCTGGGCCGCCGGCGAGGAGACCTGGGCCCTGGCGGCCCTCGCGGTCGGCCTGCCCGCTGAGTTCGGCGAGCGGGTGCGTCGCAAGCTCAAGCGCCTCGGAACCCGTCACACCGAGCGTGCCCTCGCCGCGGGGACAGTGACGCGATGAGCCGACGGCCGGTTTCCCCCGAGACGGAGCGCGGCCTGCTGGTGCGCGTGCCGGCCGCGCCGACCTGCACCGCCGTGGCCGGTACCGGCTCGGTCGGCGGTGCCCTGCTGTCCGGCACCGTGCCACCCGATTCCCCGCTGGTGTGGCCGCTCATCGTCCTGGCCCTCGGCTCCATGGCCTACGACCTCGGCGTCCGAGCCCTCCGGGGCCGGGACCGCTGACGGTGCGCCCAGGCCCCGGGAAGGAACGTCACCCCAGGGGCCTGGGACATCAGCCCTCGGCCCGCCACAGCTTCGATCTCACCGATCCAAGCTTCGGCTTCAGCGCGTTGACGCCGCCGCGGCAGTTCCTGTCGCGTCGGTGATCATGCGCGCTTCCCGCCTCAGTAGCCCCTGACGAGGAGCTTGGCTCTGGTCTGGGGCCATGTGGTCTCCACGTAGTGGTCCTCGGCGGCGCGCCAACGCCCGATCCACGCCTCGGGGTTCTCGCCACGTGCTCGCACCCGCTGCAGGCAGACACCTCGCGGGGTGTCGACGTAGGCGGTGAAGTGGTAGTAGTGGGCCAGCTCCGGGCGGGCGGAGTAGACCCCTTCGACGATCACCACGGTTCCGGAAGCGATCTCGCGCCAGGCCCCGAGTTGTCCGCTGGCCCAGTCGTAGCTCTGATAGCGGGCGGCCCGGTCGTCCCGCAGCGGGATCAGGACCTGGTCCCGGAGGCGTTCCCAGTCGAAGTAGCGGTGGTAGCCCTGCTCCGCGTCGAGCAGCTCCCGCTCGCGGGCGGGCATCGGACGGTAGAAGTCGTCGACATGGACGATGACGGCGCCGTCGAGGTGTCCGGCCACCGCGGCAGCCAACGTCGTCTTGCCTGATCCTCCGGTGCCGTCGATGGCGACGATCCTGGTGGTCCCTCGGGTCCGGGACAGCCCCAGGAGGCCGTCGGCCACGTCCTTCGCTCGCTCCGCCACGTCCACGAGTTGCTGATGCGTCCGCAGCTCGATGGTCCGCGCGGCACTCGACAGCACGATCTCCTGTGCTTCCCCGAGGCCGACTCCCAGCAGTTCCCGGGTGACGGCGATCGAGTCCATGACCCCGGCCCCGAGGTCCCGCAGCAGCCGCTGGACATGTTCCATGCCCTCGTCCTGCTCCAGCAACGGCTCGCACTGCTCGACCAGGTAGGCCAGTCGTGCGGCACGCTCTGGAGAAAGGCCCTGGATGTTTTCGAGCATGAGAACTCCTTGTGGGCGGCGTGCGGGGCGGGGACAAGCTACTTCCTGCGCGCCTCGGGTGACCACTTCTTTGCCGGCCGCCTCCGCCGACTGCCCGTACCCCGTGGGGCGGTCGTTCTAGGCCCTCTCTTTCGGATCACGTCGGACCAGTGGGCGTCGTTGGAGTGCGTGCATCGGCGGTGCGGAGGAGGGAGTCCATGCGGAGCATCGGCGACCGACGACAAGCCGGCGAGGTGCGTGCTCCGGCGGCGACCGCCTGGCGTGATCCGAAAGAGAGGGCCTAGGTGCGACGGCAGGACTCCTGCCGCCCGAGCCAGCCGGTCGCGGCGATGAGTGACGGATCCCCCTCCTTGCGGGTGTCCACGGCCTCGTCCGGCTCGATCGGCCCCGCGTGGATCCGGCCCGTGCGATCCGCCTCGGCGGCGCCCGTGAGCAGGACGACCGCACCGTCCGACAGCCGGTGCGCGGCGTTGCCGGTGGGCACCCCGTAGGTGCGCGCGCCGAAACTGCGGGTGTCCGGGCGGCCGATGAACGCGATGACGACGGCCTCGCCCGCGCTGCCCGTGCCCGGGCCGGTGAGGACGGCGACGGGCACGCCCCGCGCCGGGTCCCCGCCGGCCCCGGAGGGCTCCGCCTGCGGAGTCCCGTCCAGGAACGGCACGCCCCCGCGCACCGACCAGACGCTGCGGGTGCCGTCCGCCGTGACGAAGGCCCCCACCGGACCGTCCCCGAGCAGCGGAGCCGCCACTGCCAGCGGCGCCCACATCCCGCCGCCGCTCTCCCGGCGAAGGTCCACCACCCAGCCGCAGGCGGTCGCCCCGGCGACGGCGGCGCGGCCGCGGGCGACGTACTCGGCGTAGGTGCGCTCCGACCCGTTCACTGCCGGAAGGTTCAACCTGGCGATGCCGCCCGGAAGTTGTTCGACCGTCGGGGCGTCGACCGTCGCGGGGTCGGCATCCACGGCCGCCGCCTCACCGGGCGGGTAGAACCGGCTGTGGCCGTCCCCGAGCGCCGCCACCGCGCCGCCGACCGCCCCGTGGGTGTCGGCCGTCGTCCGCGCCCCGGCCGCCCGCGCGAACGCCTCGTTCCGCAGTTTCGGCCAGTCCACCGTCGCGGTGTTCAACGACTCCCGCTGCAACAGGTCCAGCGCCTCCGACAGGTAGCCGTGCGCCTGCGTCGACATGCCTCCGGATCCCCCGGAATCCCCCGAACCTCCTGAAGCGCACCCGGCGACCAGCGCCAACGCGCCCGCCACCACCCCGGCGATCCGCACCGCCCGCATCCGCACCGCCCTCATCCGCGCCCCTCTCCCGGTTCGTGCAGCCCCCCATTCCTACCCCACGAACCGGGCCGCGGCGGCGGCCGGGAGCCCTGCCCCCGACCGCCGCCGCCCGGGATCCGCTGTTGCTCCCGGCCGATCCCCGCCGGCGTCCCGGCCTGCGGCGCGTACCACCTCCGGTCAGGCGTCGAGCACCTGGCCGTCGCGCCTGACGACCGGTCCTTCCGTCGACCACGGGAACTCGATCCAGTCGTCGGTCCGCTTCCACACGTACTCGCACTTCACCAGGGAGTGCGACTTCTCGTAGATGACGGCGGACCGGACCTCGGCGACATGGTCGAGGCAGAAGTCGTGCACGAGCCGCAGTGTCTTGCCGGTGTCGGCGACATCGTCGGTGATCAGGACCTTCTTGTCAGTGAAGTCGATCGCGGCGGGAACGGGCGCCAACATGACGGGCATCTCCAGAGTGGTGCCCACGCCCGTGTAGAACTCGACGTTCACCAGGTGGATGTTCTTGCAGTCCAGCGCGTACGCCAGACCGCCCGCTACGAACACCCCGCCGCGGGCGATGCTCAGGACGAGGTCGGGTTCGTATCCGTCGTCGGCGATCGTCTGCGCGAGTTCGCGCACCGCCTGCCCGAAGGTCTGGTAATCCAAGGTCTCGCGCACATCAGTCACGGCGACCAGTGTCCCCGGCCGTCGGCCGGGCGGCGAGTACCGGCACGCTCAGGAGCGGAAGTGTGGTGTTTCACACCTCGGTCGCACACTCCGGGCCGGAAGCGGGCCGGGACCGGGCCGGACGGGCCGTGCCCCACTCCCGGGCGCCCCACTCCCGGATCCCCTACTCCCGGATGCCTGCGGCCTCGATCGCCCGCTGGCGGGTCGCACGCAAGGCCGCTCCCCACGCGGTGATCACGGTGACGAGGGCGCAGAGCGCGACGGTCCCCAGGACCTGCGTCCACGGGATCACCGTCGGCGCCGAGGTGACGAGTTCGCTCAGCGAAACGTGCTGGGTCACCGCGGCGAGCCCGGTCGCCACGGCCGCGAGCAGCGTGCCGACAACCACCGCCACGGCCGACTCGGCCACGGCCACCTTCGCGATCTGGCCGCGCACCGCGCCGGCCAGCCCGAGCAGGGCGAACTCCCGCTGCCGCCCGGCCATCGCCATGATCAGGGTGTTGGCGACGGCGATCAGCGCGTAGGCCAGCGCGATCCCCAGGATGATCACCGCGGCGTTGTCCGTCTGCTCGGCGGCGCGTGCACGCTGGGCCTCCAGGTAGGCGTCATGGGTCATGACGTGCGCGCCGGAGCCGGCCAGCGTCTGGTTCACCGCCGCCGTCTGCTGTTCGTCGAGCGGCCGGCCCGGGCCCGTCCGGGAGTCGAGGTAGGCCCGGTTCGGCGTCACCGCGCCGGTCAGCGACGCGGACAGGTAGGTGTCGTCGCCGTTCAGGCCGCGTGCGACGACCGCCGCGACGACGGTCGTCACCCGCGCGCCGGTCGGCAGCAGCGTGACCACCTGGTCCCCCACCGAGAGACCGTCGGACCGGGCCGCGTGCTCGTCGATGACCAGGAAGTTCTCGGGCAGCGAGGCGAGGGAGCCGGAGAGCACGGACGGCGTGACGGTCGTGCCCAGCGCGGACGCGGGCACGGCGTTCGTGCTCAGCGAGTCGATCTGGTCGCCCTTCGCGGTGCCGATCCGGATGTTCATCGAGGTGACCGGGGTGGCCCGGACCCCGGGCACGGCCGCCAGCTTCTCCAGCGTCCGCGCGTCTATCCCCGGGCCGCCGGGCACCACCACGCCGGCCGCGTGGATCTCCTGCTGCTGGCGGGCGAGCACCACCGCGTCACCGGACTTCTGCACCGTCAGCAGGGTGGCGACCAGTCCGACGGCCACCACGACCGGCGCCACCGTGGCGGCCGTACGCCGCCGGGAGGTGAGGATGTTCTCGCGCACCAGCAGCGGGCCGGCCTTGGCCGAGCCGCGCAGCGGGCCGATCAGCGCCCGGGTGACCGGCCGCAGCAGGATCGGCGCCAGCAGGGTGACCGCGCCGACGTACAGGACCGGAACCGCCTCGTACTTGCGGGCGCCGGCCGCCAGGTACGGTTCGCTCCGGGCGATGACGATCCCGAAGGCGACCGCGCCGATCAGCATCCCGATCCCGAGCAGCCAGCGGATCGGCGTCATCCCGCGGCGCTCCACCGCGCTCTCGCGCAGCACCTCGATCGGCCGGATCAGCGAGACCCGGACCAGGGTAGCGGCCGAGCCGGCCAGCGCCGCGGCCACGCCGATGACGAAGGAGACCAGCAGCGGCAGGGGGTTGAAGGGGATCGTGAACCAGGACGGGGCCACGTCGTGGTCGAGCATCCAGGAGCGCAGCGGCACGGTGCACAGCGGGGCGAGGGCGCAACCGACGACCGCCGCCGCCAGGCCGATCAGCAGCGCCTCACCGAGCACCATGCGCCGCACCTGCCGGGGCGCGGCGCCCACCAGCCGCATCAGCGCCAGTTCACGGCGGCGCTGCTCGGTGGCGAAGGCGAAGGTCGCGATGACGACGAACACCGCGACGAACACCGCCAGTCCGGTCGTACTGCCCGCCATCGCCTGGGCGTTGGCCAGCGACTGGGCGCCGCCGGTGGGGTCGGCGTCGAGCCGGGTCAGGTCGTCGCCACCGAGGACCACGGCCCGGCCGCCCACGAGGGCGGACAGCTGCTGCGCGTTCTGGTCGGTGACCAGGGCGTTGACGCCGGGCGACAGGCGCTGGGCCTCGGCATCGCTGAAGAAGACGGCGCTCTCGAACCAGAGCGCGTCGGTGACCCCGACCACCCGGTAGCGGCCGGCACTGTCGGAAGTGTCGGCCTGGACCTGGCGCCCAATCAGCGACTGGTCTCCGCCGCCGGCGACGATCTCGTCCGGGGCCTGCGGCGCGCGCCCGGCCAGCAGGTGGTAGCCCGCGAAGGCGGCCGAGGACCAGGGATGGCCGGTCGTCCCCCCGGAGCCGGGGTTCAGCCGTACCGGGAAGCTTCGGTCGGGTGTGGCCTTGCCCGAGGCGGTCACCTTCGTCACGACCTCGGCCGGCAACACCGCCGGGGCCTTCATCGCGCGCCCCTCGAAGCCCTGCGGCGCGACCACGACCCGGGCTTCCTTGAACCGCTGCGGCCCCGGGTGCGGCGTGCCGAAGGTGGCCGCCAGGGTCAGCGTCATCGTGCCGATCATCGTCGTGCCGAGCGCGAGGGCGAGGAAGGCGCCCACGAAGACCGTCAAGCGGTGGCGCAGGGTGGCTGCGGCGAGCCTCAGCACGGGTTCGCCCCGCTCCCGCCGGGCTCCAGCGCCGCCATCCGCAGCGCCACGGTCTCGGCCGTCGTCTCGAACAGCTCGCCGGTCACCCTGCCATCGGCGAGGAAGACCACCCGCTGCGCGTAGGAGGCCGCCACCGGGTCGTGCGTGACCATGATGACCGTCTGCCCGTGCTCCTCGACGACGCCGCGCAGCAGCGCCAGGACATCCCGCGCGGTACGCGAGTCCAGGGCGCCGGTCGGCTCGTCCGCGAAGATCACCTCGGGCCTGGTCACCAGTGCACGCGCGATGGCGACCCGCTGCTGCTGACCGCCCGACAGCTCGGCGGGCCGGTGCCCGCCGCGCTCGGCCAGGCCGACCTCGGCCAGCCCCCGGTCGACCGCCACCGGGTCGATCTCCCGACCGGCCAACCGCAGGGGAAGCTCGATGTTCTGACGAGCCGTCAGCGAAGGGATCAGGTTGAAGGACTGGAAGATGAAGCCCATGTGCTCGCGGCGCAGCTCGGTCAGGGCGCGCTCGGAGAGCTCGTGCAACGGCGCGCCGTCGAGCAGGACCTGGCCCGCGTCGACCCGGTCGAGGCCCGCCGCGCACTGCAGCAGCGTCGACTTGCCCGAACCCGAAGGGCCCATGATGGCGGTGAAGGTGCCCGCCTCGAAGCCGACGTCCACCCCGTCGAGCGCCCGCACCCGGTTGTCGCCGCGGCCGTACGCCTTGTGTACGGCGGTCAGGCAGACGGTGTCGCCCGCCCGCCCCGCGCCGACGAAGGCCGGGCTCGAAGCCCGCACCGGTAGAGCCTTGTTCCGGAACACTCGCTCGCCTTTTCCATCGGGGCATCGGTCGGGGCATCGGTCACCCGCCGCACCGACGCTAGGACCGTTCGCGGTGTCCACACCTCCGGACTGCCCCTGATCTCGCCCCTGAGGAACCCCCGAGGAACCCCCGACCCCGAGCAGGTGGCGACCGAAGGGCTCGACCGCTCAACGGGCCGACGCGGCACCGTCGTTCGACCGTTCGCCCCGGCCCGCCACCACGGATTCGGACACCGCGGTGAAGGCCCGCACGAGGGGACGGTCGTCTCCCCTGCGGGTGGCCAGGAGGACCCGGCTCACGGCGGGCGGCCCGTCGAGTTCGAGGCGCCGTGCGCCCGCGGGGAGCAGCGTGGTGACGCTGTGGGGGGCGATGGTGACGCCGAGGCCGGCGGCGACGAGCATGATGATGGTGTGCCAGTTGGAGCACTCCTGGGCGACCCGGACGTCGTTGCCGGTGTCCCGGATCGGCTGGGTGTTCACGTCGAAGGCGTGGGCCCCCGCCGAGCGCGGGAACAGGATCAGGGGGTCGGCGGCCAGCGCCGCCGCGTTCACCCGGCCGTTCCCGGCGGCGGGGTGGTCGGTGGGGACGACCGCGACGAGACGTTCCGTCGTCAGAAGCGCGAGGTCGATGTCGTCGCGTTCCTCGGCGTCCCGGACGATCCCGATGTCGGCGGTGCCGCGTTCCAGGGCCGTCAGGACGTCGACGGTGAAGCCGTCGTGCAGCCTGACCTGGACGTCCGGGCGGCGGCGGGAGAAGACGCGGAGGCGTTCGCTGACGATCGCGGTGGCGGAGGTGATGAAGGCGATGTCCAGCCGCCCGGCCTCGCCACGGCCGACGCGGCCGGCCTCGTCGAGGTCGGCGGCCAGCCGGCCCAGCAGGTCCCCGGCGCGCGGCCGGAACGTCGCTCCCGCGTCCGTGAGGCGGACGCTCCGGGAGGTCCGCCGGAACAGTTCGACGCCGACGATCTTCTCCAGCTGCCTGATCTGCTGGGACAGGGCCGGCTGGGCGATGTGCAGCCGCTGGGCGGCGCGGCCGAAGTGCAGTTCCTCGGCCAGCGCCAGGAAGTACCGCAGATGGCGGAGCTCGATTCGCTGATCCATATCTCCAGCCTATGGATGGCGGCCGATGTGTGTATTGGACACCTGGGTGGGCGGAGCCGGAGGCTGACATGGTGTCGTTCAGGGAAGGGAACCGCCACATGCCGTACGCCTCCGCCCCGACCGTGGTCTCCTCGATCGCGTCGCCGAGCGACGCCGACGCGTTCCGCGCGCTGAACGAGGAGTGGATCTCGCGGCTGTTCACCCTGGAGGAGGAGGACCGGGCCGTACTCGGGGACCCGTTCGGCCGCATCGTGGGACCGGGCGGCGACGTGCTCCTGGCCCGCGAGCCGGAAAGCGGCACGGTGCTGGGGTGCGTGGCACTGCTGGCCTACCCGGACGCCGTGTTCGAGCTGGCGAAGATGGCCGTGACCCCCACCGCGCGGGGACGCGGCATCGGCCGCCGGCTCGTGGCCGCGGCGATCGACCGGGCCCAAGCGCTCGGCGGCGCCCGGCTGTTCCTCGGCACCAACAGCACACTGGCCGCCGCCGTCCACCTCTACGAGGACGCCGGATTCGTCAGAATCACCCGCGACCGCCTCCCGGTGGCCGACTACTACGCCCGCGCCGACATCCTCATGGAACTGGCCTGAGGCACCGACGGTGCGGGCGGAGAACACGAACGGAGGAGGTCGGCATGGACGGTGGTCACCACGGTGGTGACGGCAACGACTCGTGGCTCAGCAGTGTCGTCGGCGGCGGCGACGGGCCCTTCGGCGGCGGCGGCAACGGCGGCGGGCCGCTGGGGACCCTTCTGGTGATCCTCCTGGTCTTCGGCGTGCCGATCCTGGTGGTGCTCCTGCTGGCCGACTGACGGGCGGCGGGCGGGCGGCGGTGGCGGGCGGCCAGGCGGCCCGGACACCTGCCCCGGCCACCGCACGGAGCACGGAGCACCCGGATCAACGTCCCGGCCAGGCAGGTCCCGCGCATGCAGGCGGTCGCCGACCTGGGCGCCCCGGAGGTCGAGTTCAGCGCCTCCCGGTCGGGTCGCCTCGACGAGGCCGGCCGGATCGAACACGGCTACCCGCAGGACCTGGGGCCCAACCGCGACCCGAGGGGGGTGCGGCCGCTGCCGCCCGCCGTCCTGGTCGTCGCACCGGGACGGCGGGCGGCTTCGCAAACGGGGGTCAGGCCCCGCAGTTGGTGTGCCGCCGGAGTACTTCCAGGTCGTTGAACACGCCGCCCCAGGTGACACACGCGCCCTTCGCGTATATGTAGACGGGCCCGGCGTACTTCGTGTAGTTCCCGGAGTCGGTGACCCGGGAACCGGGGGTGTCGTCACGTTCTATGTACACCGTGATGGACCGCGTCGTGGTCTGGTTGTCCTTTATCCCGACGACGCAATTCTTGCCGGTGGCGGCCGAGTAGGTCAGGTAGACCGTCACCTCCTCGGTCGGCGACTGGATGCCGAACCAGCTCTTGACGTTGTACCCGCTCCCACATGCGCCATTGTAGGCGACGGTGGCGGCGCTGGCAGTGCCGGGGACCGCCACGACGGTGGCCGCGGAGATCGCCAGCAGGCCGGCGGCCGTGGCCATTCGGCGCCCCGGTCGGGTGATTCGGATTGATCGCATCCTTTTGATGTTCATTTCCCCCTCTTTTCCGACTTCTTACGGTGAGGCTAGCGCGGCACGCCAGGCTCCAGAAGAGGAACATTCGGCCACGTTCGACCGTGACCATGAAATCGATACCGGGAAATCGGAGGATCGGAATTCAGTTCGGCACATCTCGCCCGGCCGACGGCACCGCCGACGGCCGGGGCCGGCCCTGCGGTGCGCGGGGTCCGGAGCGCGGAGTGCGGCGCGGGCGCGGATCTCCTGGTGCTGGTGGTGCTCACGCCTTCCGGGCCTTCCGCGACTTGCGCGGTTTGCCCCACCTCCCGTACGGCCGGTTCCGGCTCCGTGCCGGCATCGTCGAGTCGAACCCGGCCTTGCTGGTCACTGTTCGCGGTTCGGATACGAGCGTGGTCGCGGCCGATCGCCACGGAACGTCCGAGGCCCGGCCGACCAGGGGCACGGTCTCGTCGCAGTGCGGAGCGAACTGCGCAACAGTGATGGCGGGCATCAGGTGGTTCGGGTGAAGGGCAACCAGGTCCTGTCCTGCGAATCGTCAACCGGCGCGTCGGCTGTCGCCGGTGCGGCCAGCAGGGCCGTGCCGACACGACGACGGCGACCGCGGTGCGCGTACGGCGGACGAATCGAACGGACAGGGGGCCTTCCCTCTCCCTGCTTCGGACCGACATGGCCCGAGCATCGCCGCCCGGTCAGCGGAGTGCTCTGGCGGCTGCGGACCGGGGCTCCGTGGCGTGATCTCCCGGAGCGGTACTGTCCGTGGCAGACCGTCTATGAGAGGTTCGCCCGCTGGGAGGTGGACGGCACCTGGGCCAAGCTGCTGGAGCATGTTCAGGTTCGCGATGACGCGGTGGGGCGGGTGAAGTGGACCGTCGCGGTCGACTCCACGGTCAACCGGGCCCACCAGCACGCCGCGGGCGCCCGCAAAAAGGGGATACAGACGGGGACGAACTGGAAGATCCGGGCCGCTCGCAGGCGCGCCAGGCCCTCGGCCGGTCCCGGGGAGGGCTGACCACGAAGGTCCACCTCGCCGTCGACGGCCGGGGCCTGCCGCTGTCGATCGTGCTCACCCCGGGAAACGTCAACGACGCCACCGCATTCGCCGACGTCCTCGACGGCATCCGCGTCCCGCGCGCCGTCACGGGCCGCCCACGCACGACACCGGATCGCGTGCTGGGCGACAAGGCCTATTCCAGCAGGGCGATCCGCCACCTGCTGCGGCGCCGGGGCGTCGCAGCCACGATCCCCGAACGCCGCGACCAGGTCGCCAACCGCCAGCGCCGAGGGCGCCCCGGCGGCCGGCCACCCGCCTTCGACAAGGCCGTCTACCGTGACCGCAACGTGGTCGAACGATGCTTCGCCCGCCTCAAGCAGTTCCGCTCCATCGCGACCAGGTTCGACAAGCTCGCCGACCGCTACCGCGCCGGAGTCGTCCTGGCCTCCCTGATCCTCTGGCTCCGCGAACCAGCCAGATGATCATTTGTCAGACAGGCCCTAGCGCGTCACGGCTCACGCGCGGCGCAGACGTGAGCGCCGGCCCCGCCAACTCCAGCGCTCACTCGCCAACTGAAGCGCTCAGTCACATTTCGGCGACACGGGGCCGCCGGCGGGGTAGTCCTACAGCTCGACGTCCATCCACGCGACGTCGTTGAGCTCGACGTCGAGGCCGCGGGCGCGGTGCTCGTTGTCCTTGAAGTAGTGCTCGCGCAGGCCTTCGGCGAGGATCCGCTCCTGCTCGGCCTGGCTGGCTCCGGCGTCCCGGGCCTCGTAGAGCCGCTGGGCGACGGCGTCGGGCATCTTCTGCGTGATCATGCGCTCGCGCGGGTCGTCGGTCGAGCCGCCGGCCGCCGAGTAGCCGAAGGTCGCCTGGATGTGCAGCATGAAGCCGTTCTTCTCGGCGTCGCGGCGCACCCGCTGCTTGACCCGCGGCTGCCAGCCGGCGCGGACCTTCTGCTCGATGGCTTTCGCTGCGGCTGGCTTCGGGGCGCCCTGGCCCTTGAGCCAGCGCTGCACGGTGCGCTGGGAGACGCCGAGGTCCTGGGCGAGCTTCCTGGTGGAGGGGCATCGGTCCTTCCAGCCGCCCCTGGCCGGGGCTGGCATCGTGTCATGGCGGCCGTGTCGGCAGCGGCCCGCCCGGCAGGTGCCGACGGGCCGTGCCTGGAGCAAGAGGGTCCTTGGCGCCCTTGAGCAGGAAGCGCAATGTGGGGGAGATCGACGAGGGCCTGGAGCGCGCGGAGCGCACCAAGCCGATCCCACAGTCCGTCCCGGCCCGGTGACGACGCCTCGGCGCCAGCAAACCCCAGGAAGGCTGTTCAGCCGCACGACCGGTCAAGATCATGTGGCAAACGCTCAAGATCGTTTGGCACAGGACAGGGAACTCACCCAGCGCCCCTTCGAGACCGCCGTGGTGTACGCCGCGCACGGCGACGGCATCTTCCGGTTAGGGCGGCACTGGGCAGGACGCCGGGCTACGGTGACTGATCGAACCCTGCCACCCACGGAGGAGATGCCGCCATGGTCCACCCGACCATCACCCGCCTCTCGGTTCTGCTGGGGGAGCCGAGCACCTCGGGCGACACCGTCGACTGGGAGGAGCTGGCCCGGACCACGGGCCTGCACCTACCCGCTGACTACCGTGACTTCGTCGCGCTCTACGGCGGCGGCGAGCTGGACGAATACCTCGGCGTCAGCACGCCGCCGGTGGACGGCTCCCCGTACGGCGACCTCGTCGACGGGCTGGACTTCGACCCCAGAGAGGAGCCGGCGGCCCTCACCGGCACCGCGCCGGAGAACCTGGAGGAGGGGAGGCTTCTCCCTTTCGCGAGCAGCGTCAATAGCGACGTGGCCTTCTGGCTCTGCGACACCCGGGACCCGGACCGCTGGGACGTCGTCGTCTTCAAGCGCCAGCCCCTCTACGGGGAGGAACGCTGGGTCCGCTTCGCAGCGGGCTTCGGCGACTTCCTGGTCGGCACCCTCGACGGCACGCTGCCGAACCCCTTCAGCGACAGCGGCTTCGCCAGGCCCCCGCATGCCTACCGCAACTGGCGGCAGCCACTGTGACCCGCACGGCGTTCACGCGAGGCTGCCGGCGGCCTGGCCCCCTGGCTCGGCTGTCGAGCTTCTGCCTGCGCACGCCGCTGCGGCCAGGGGTCTGAGCGGGGCTATTGGTTGTCAACGGCCATCTCGCTCGCCCCACTGGCTGCCTCGGGTCCGCTCAGCGGCGGGGGTGGTGGTGGATCTGCCGCCGCGGCGGAGGAAGTCGTTGATGGCGGTGTAGGTGAGTGGCGTGTCGTGGTCATCCACCATCCGCGCCCAGCTGTGCGCGGTCGACCGGCCGGCCCCGGCCAGGGCTCGGATGCGGCGTCTGCCGCAGCAACTCGCGGACCGCCGGCTCCACGGCGTCCACCGCCGAGCCCTTCAACGGACGCTGGTAGACCGGTGGCCGGTCCGAGGCCAGGGCCCGCGCCACGGTGCCCCGGGAGATCCCCAGCTGTCGGGCTACCGCCCGCGCCGACAACCACTCGGCCCGATGCAGCCGACGGATCTCAGCCCAGTCCTCCACCCCGATCACCTCTTCCCTCCTGACTCCCGTACCAGTGAAGTCAGGATGATCAAGAGATCACGCAGTGACCCGCTTTTGATCCGCCGTCCGTGGCCCTCGTTTCACCCGTTGCCGACACTGGGGACTACGCCGCCGGACGCCGTGGGAGGCGCCGCCGTCGCATCGCCCGGCGTGTCGCCGTCGGTGCCAGCCCCACTCCCACGCTCAGGACGACCGTCGCTGCGGCCAGCAGGGTGGACCGCCAGGGCCAGGGCGCGCCCGTCAGTTCCAGATGGGCCGAGGGGTACTCGGAGAACTTCGCGGTGGCCAGCGCCGTACGGCGGTCGCTGTGCTCGGCGAGGTCCCGCAGGACGGGATCGAAGCCGAACTCCCCGGACCGCCGTCCCCCGCCGGGCAGTTCGGCGGTGAGCCCGTTGCGGCGGGCCCAGCCGCTCAGCACGGTGCCGAGGCCGGAGGCGTCCCTGACGCCGGGCACCACGAAGCGGTCCGCGCCGTGGGCGTCCCCCGTCGCCGGCCGGGTGACGAGGACCAGACCGTGGCGGGTGGTGACGGTGTCGCCGGCGCCGATCACTACCGTCCGGGTGGCGAAGGAGACTCCGCCGTACCCTTCGACGGCCGCGGCCGCGTCGATCTCCTCGACCCCGTCGACCAGGCCGATGGCCGTGGTGGGTCGCAGCCACGGGAACGCGGCGTTGAGGGCGTACGGCAGGTCGCCGAGGGTGAGGTGGTTGGCCGGTATCGCGGTCGGTCCGTCCGGAGTCCAGCCGGGGTAGGACAGCCCGGTGCCGATACGGGTCGCTTCCGTCTCGCCCGCCAGCTCCTCGACCACCCGCAGGGCGCCCACGGTGCCGGAGGTGACGCCCGCGGTGGTGGTCACCCGCCCGTCCTCGACGTAGCGCTGCCCGCGCTTCCAGTTGACCTTCGGATAACTGCGTTCCAGGGAGCCGATGTTGGACCAGAACGACGTGGCGTCGCGGCCGTCGAGCAGACCGGAGGCGGCCAGCAGCTCGGAGCCCGCGCACACCCCGAGGATCCGGGCGCCCTTGCGGTGGCGTTCGACGATCCACCGGCGCAGGCCCTCCTCGCCCGCGCCGGTGGGGTCGGTCACCGCGGGCACGACCACCACGTCGGGTTCCGGCAGGGTGCCGTCCGCCACCTCGGCCAGCGTGTGGTCGGGCAGCAAGTGGGCGCCGCCGGACAGCGGGCTGACACGGCGTTCGGCGGCCACCGTGTAGACGAACATCTCCCGCGACTCGGCGAACACCTGGTAGGGCGCGAGTACGTCGGTGGCCACCGAGCCCGCGCTGCCGACCGCGACCGCCACCGTGATCCGGCCGGGTGGCACCGGCCGGGCGGCCGGCCACGCCCTGGCACCGGTTCCGCGGGGGGCGGCGGCGAAGCTGTCGGCCATCGACGCGCTCACCCCCGCGAAGGCGATCCCCGCGAAGGACGCCGCAGACAGCGCCGTGGCCAGCAGTACCCAGCCGATACGGCGCAGGGCCCGGTGCCCCTTGCGCGCCTCGGAACCAGAACCCACCTCGGAACTCACTTCGGACAACACATACCTCGACAATCCGGGCACCGATCGGCAGCGTGGTGCCGCCGGCCCTCGTGGAAACGACTTCATGGAAACGGGGAAACCCGTGGAAACGCGAAAGCGGAAGAGGCCGGGGGAGGGAGGGCGACGGCCCTCACGCAGGGGCCGGGTCCGTCAGGCGGTCGGCCGCAGCGGTGCGCGCAGCCGCGAGGGAGGGGCTCCGAAGGCGTCGGCGATCACCCGGCGCAGCTGCCGCGCGTCGCGGAAGCCGCAGCGGGCCGCGACCGCCTCCACCGTCAGATCGGTACCGGACAGCAGGGAGCGGGCCCGCTCCAGCCGCAGTTGCCGCTGATAGGCGAACGGGGTGATGCCGGTGACCGCGGTGAAGGCCCGCGTCAGACCGCGCGGGGACAGCCCGGCGAGGCCGGCGAGTTCCCGCAGGGTGAAGGCGGCGTCCAGGTGCTGGGCCAGGTGGTCCTGCACCCGGTGCACCGCGGGCTGGACGTGGTCGCGGTGCCGCAGGAACGGACTGATCTGCGTCGCGTCCCCGTCCCGCCGCAGGTACAGCACCAGTTCGCGGGCGACCCGCGCGGCCAGTTCCGGGCCGCGGTCCCGCTCGACCAGGGACAGCGCGAGGTCGATCCCCGACGAGATCCCCGCACTGGTGCTGATCCGCCCGTCGTGCACGTAGAGCGCGGCCTCGCGGACCCGGGCCCGCGGGTACCGCTCGCGCATCGCCGAGGTGAGCGACCAGTGGGTCGTGCACGCCCTGCCGTCCAGCAGTCCCGCTTCCCCCAGGACGGCGGCACCGCTGCACACCGACGCCACCCGGGCACCCGCGTCGTGGGCCTCGCGGACCCAGCGCACCACGGCGGGCTCGACCAGCCGGTCGGATCCGGTCAACCGGGGCCCTGGTACGAGCACCAGATCGCCGGCCGTCGGCCGGGTCGTCGGCAGCGGTGCCAGACCGGCCAGCCGCAGGCCCTGGGCGGACCGCAGACCGTCTGCCTCGCCGACGTACTCCAGCCGGTAGCCGCCGCCGAAATGCGCCGCGGCGTCGAACACCTGCACAGGACCACCGAGGTCCAGCAGGTTCACCTCGGGCAGCACCAGGACCAGGACTCGCCCGGTGCACCCGTTCGTCTCGTCGCTCACCCCGCCACGGTAGGCCGGCCCGGGTCGCCCGCACGAGGTCTCCCGGGGGCTGGTATCGGACGGATTCGGCACTCGGAGGCACCGGCGCGACCCCAGATGCGATTGCAGTATTAACTGATCGTTTCAGAATGCTGTCCTGCGGAGATGCTGGCGGCCCATGGAACAATCCCCTCAGCCACGATCTCAGGGGGTGACGCCGTATGGAACGGGTTGGGGCTGCACGGGACCTCGTGCTTGGTTACGTCCACGCCCTGAACGCGATTGGCGGGGCCATGAGGGCGGCGATTCCATCGCTTGAGCGGCTCGCAGATGTCCTGGGCCTGGTCCGTTCACGCCGGATCATCAGCCGGAGTGGGCACATCGGCACCTTCTCCTACACGGTTCATGGGGCAGGGTGCCGCTTCGTGCACGACGACGGCGCTGAGGTCGATGTGGACTTCGCAGCAGACGGGAGCGAGGTTGTCGACCTCTGGCGGCTGCGCCGGTATGGGCTGAGCTTGCCAGAGCCTCTTGACGTCACGGATGAGGACCTGCGGGCCGCAGTGCGGTCGCTGCATCCGCTTCTGATCGAGGTGCGGCCGGGGTGGTTCAGCGTAGCCAGCTGATCACTTCAGGACGAGGTTCGCAGGCGGCGCAGGCATATGAGGCTGCAGGCCCGGACTGGGCAAGGTGCGCTGGGTAGTCGAGCAACCGCCTGGCTGCACCAGTTCAAACGGCTCCGCACCCGCTACGAGCGACGCGCCGATCTCCACCCAGTTGATAGAGAAGTAGACGTGCCTCCCGGACGCCGAAGGCCATCCACGGGTGGCTTTCGCGCGAGGCCCGGCCGCTCGACGACAAGCTGCGGGCAGGACCGTTTGCGCCCGCCGGATTCCCCCGAACCGGCCCCGGCCGGCGATCGGCTCTGGCATGCTCACCCGAATGCAGTAGGCTCCGGGTCACCGGGGCCTCACACAGAGTCAAATTCCGGGTCGGGGTGGGGCAGTGCAGTACACGATCAGCGCGACGGCGTTCCTCGCGATCATCATCTTTCTCCGGCTCCGGCGCCGTACCGAGGCCCGTAGCCGCGCCGACGAGGCGCTCACCGTCTTCACCGCCGTCACTTTCGGTGTCCTGATCGCAGCCACCTCCTGGGGCCGCGCCATCCTCCAGCTCGTCGGCGTCGCCGTCGAAGCCACCCACTGACCCCGCCTCCGGCCGGCGGACGGCGGGCCCCGCTCGAGCACCGGGGACAGCCACTCCAGCATCCGGTCGGCGATCCCCGGGGCACCGGCTCGCAGAACCCCTCCACCGGCAGTTCGACACACTTACGTTCGCGCTGCTGGCGGCGTGCTCATCGGCGTCCGGGGTCAGGGTGTCCTCGATCGCGGGGCTGGTGGGTGTTCTCGGACTCGCGCAGCCAGTTGTAGTCCTGGCGCAGGCCGGCCTCCCACCCGGCGGCGGCCTCACCGAACAGGCCGGCGAGGAAGTCCAGCTCGTCGGTGCGCTCGCGGACGGCGGCAACGAAGGTGTCGTCCACCCGGGTCACGACCTCCTGGTTGTGGCGCTCCTGCTCGCCGACTCCCCCGCCCGCCGGGCACCGCGGAGTACGGCTCGCCCGACCTGCGGCGGATGCACGTCGGCCTCTACCGCGTCATGTACGAGATCACCGAGGCCGCCGTCACCATCGTTGTGATCCACCTCGGCCGCACCGGCTGACCGACCGCGCAGGCCCAGGCCGGGCCCGTCGAATCCCCGACGGGCCCGGCCTTCGCCGTCGCGGAGAAGAACCGTCGGCAGCGGATGGAGAACCCTCCGTTCCGGACACCTCGTCGCCGAGGTGCGCGCCCTCCTGCAGGCCTGCGACCGCTCGGCAAGGCGAGCGCAGGGACGGTCCTGGAGTTCGGGGCCCAGGGGTAGCGGGCGTCACCGGTGACATCCAAGGGGGTGGCGTCACCGGTGACGCCACCCCCTTGGATGTCAGCCGGGTGTCGGTGGTTGGTGTGGGGAGCCCGGCTGGGGCTGGTCTGGTGTGCGGCTCAGGTGTTCAGGTGGGGCGCTGGTCGATGATGATGCGGAGTCGGGGCCGGTCGGGTTCGGGGGTTTCGGTGGTAGCGGTGACCGGCTGGGTTTTGCGGACCTCGTGGGCGATGGCGGTGTAATAGGCCAGGGCCAGGGCGCGGTCTTCGATACGGGCCAGGTCGCTGCCGGCGAGCCAGTAGGCGCTGTAGAGGGCCTTGATGACGGCCATGAGGCTGGGGCCGGGCAGCAGGACGACGACCATGTCGGTCTTCTCCTGGGTGATGCCGGCGGGGAACTGGAAGTGCGGGCTGGCGGCCGCGGCGCGGGAGCCGATGAACTGCCAGGCGTGGGGGTGGCAGACCAGTTCGGCGGAGCCCACGCACGCCGCGCTGGTCAGGGTGTGGAAGAGGTCGGCCTCCAGGCGGCTTGTGCCGATCAGGGTGTCCGGCGCGGGCGCCGTGGTGGAGGCCGGGCGGGCGGTGGTGGCCTCGGTGGCGGGCAGCAGGTCGCCGACGGCCGCGGTGAGTTCGGCGACCATGCCGGCCTCGGACGTGGGGCCGACCGGCTCGTTGCTCGGCTCGTCGGCGGTCTGGTCGGGCACAGTGGTCTCCTTCATGGGCAACGTCGGCTGGGCGGTGCGGTCGGTGGAGGTCGGCTGGCCGGCCGCAGTGACGGCCTGCCCGTCGGTGGCGGTCGCGGCCGGCTCCTGGCCGCTCCAGGCACTGTCGCGTCCGGGCAACGGGCCAGGGCCGGCGGGAACGGCGGGTGTACTGCTCCCGTGGAAGAACGGCGGCGGATCCGGGTCCCGGCCGGGGTCGGCGGCCTGCTGCGCCGACCGCCCGGCGCGGGCGTCGTCCAGTTGCCGGCGTAGGTCCCGAATCTCCTGGCGGGCCTCGAGCAGCTCCTTGCGGTCGCGGCCCACAGCGCGGCGCAGCTCGTCGCGGACGTCCTGCAGCTCCCCGGTGACGGTGGCTGTGAGCTCGGTGCGCAGTGCGGTGTGGTCGGCGCGCAGGGCCGCGTTGTCGGTGCGCAGCTCCTTGAGGCCTTCGCGCAGGATCTGCCGACTTCGGTCCGTAGGAGCTCGACCTGCCGGGTGGTGCCCATCATCTGCCTCCCCCTTTTCGATGTGGCACGGCGCTGACCGTGCCGGGTCAAGAGTGGCGGCCGGCCGACGGGGTGGTGGGTGCTCGGGCGAAGGTGACCCGATCCAAGGCATCACTGTCCGGAACCAGATCGTCACACTGTTCGACGGGCGTGACGGAGCGCCATGGTTTTGCGGGTGATCGTTTAGAACTCCCTGGTCAGCGCGGTGGCGGTGAACCGCAGTTTGCGAGGGCGGAGCACGAGACCTTGCGAGGGCCCGCCTCCCCGCACACCGGGGAGGCGGGCCCTCTTTGCATGCCCCGGACCAAGGAGGGGCCGATGCCGGTGCAGGTCCGGGCGCAGATCAACCAGTCGAGAGTTCGCCCGAGGTCGGCCCGGCCGGATGGATGCCTCGGCCGTGCATGCGGTCGAACCATGTCGGATCGATTGCCGGATGGAGTACGGTGGCGCGCAGGCGGCGCCTGGTGAACCGTTGGCCGGCGTTGGGTTGGGGGGGCAACGTGTCGTTCACTGTGGCAGCTTCTGCGGTGCTCCTCGTGCTGGCCTGGTTGTGCCTGGGCGGATTACGGGGCCTCAGGCGCCTTCTGGGTCGGCCCTGGCGGGCCTACCGTTCCTGGAACCATCGCCGCTACCTTGCCGGCCTTCCCGCTCCTTCGGTTGTTCCGGAGCATGTGCCCGCACGGGCACGTGAGCTGTTCTCCGTCATCTGCGCACGCACCGGTCCCCAGCGGCACGTTTTTCTCGGGGACTACTTCGCCGCCCGCGGCTGGAACGAGGCGGACGTTCGCCTGGTCACACGCGAGCTGCTCAACCGGGGGCTGGTGATCGGTCACCCGAGCTCCCGTCAGTACTACGCGCCCACGCCCCTGGGCGCCGACTTGTACGGAAGGGACCTCATGAGCGACCCGCAAGGCATCAACATCCACGCCACCCACGGTTCTACGGTCTTCGGGGTCAACGTCCACAGTGAAGGCGCGACCGTCCAGGTGGGCGCCGGAAACCACGCGGCCCCCCGACCGTTCGACTTTCCCACCCTGGTGGCAGCGCTCCGTGAGGACGCGGCCACTGCCCAGGAAATCGAGGCGCTCGCCGCCCGCGGCCACGCGGACGACCTCGAGGAGGCCGTCGCGACCAACGACCCGGCGCGTATCGACCGGGTGATCGGCCGTGTCAACGCCTTGCTCGTCGCAGCCACCTCCGCCTTCGCCATGACGCGAGGACTCCTGCCGCCGCTCTAGTTGTATTCGAACCAGGTCAGGATGGCCTTCACCCGGCGGTTGTCCTCGCCGGAGGGCATGCCGAGTTTCAGGAAGACGTTCCCCACGTGTTTGGCCACGGCAGCGCCCGAGAGGAACAGCTCTGCCGCGATCTCCGCGTTGGAGCGGCCTTCGGCCATGAGAGCGAGCACCTCCTGTTCGCGGGCCGTGAGCCGGGCGAGCGGGCCCCGCGGCGGGTCGGCGCGGGTGACGTGGCGGACCACCTCGGGGTCGATCACCACTCCGCCGCCGGAGACCGTCTCGACGGCCCGCAGGAAGTCCGCCACTCTGCCCACCTTCTCCTTGAGCAGGTAGCCGACGGCCCCGTCGGCGCCCGGGCCGTTCAGGAGTTCGCGAACGTACGGGCCCGTGACGTAGGCGGAGAGGACCAGTACCGGCAGGTCCTGGTGCCGCGACCGAATGTCGATCGCGGCCCGGAGTCCGTCGTCGGTGTTCCCGGGCGGCATGCGGACATCCGTGATCACCAGGTCGGGGGCGGCTCCGGCGGCGATGAGGTCGTCGACGGCGGCGACCAGTTCGTCGGCGTCCTCGCATTCACGGATCACGTCGTGGGCACTGGAAACCAGGATCTCCCGGATTCCGGCGCGTATCAGCAGACTGTCGTCCGCCAGGATGATTCTCACAATCGATTTCCCATCGCTTTTCCCTGTCGAATTCCGTCACCACGGGGGGTGGGCCGGGGCGGATGCCACGACCTCCGTTCCGCCGCCCGGCGGGCTGATGATTTCGAGGTTCCCACCGACGCTTCGCATCCGCTCACGCAGCCCGGAGAGCCCGGATCCGGTGCTGATCCGCGCGCCGCCGGCGCCGTCGTCGCCCACCCGGACGCGGACGCCGCTCTCGGTGCACCGCATCTCGATCCGTGCGTTCCCGACGCCCGCGTGCTTGGCGATGTTCGTCAGGGCCTCGGAGACCGTGAAGTACACGGCCGTGGCGATCGGCGAGGAGAGCCAGGCGTCCGTACCGGTGCTGGTCAGTTCGACCCGCAACGGTGATCTGGCCACCAGTTCCCGGACGGCGGCGACGAGACCGAGATCGCTCAGTTCGCTGGGGTGGATGTCGCGCACCGTCTCCCTCAGCCGTTCGAGCGCGCGCTCCGCCTGGGCCTGGGCCTGGCCGGCCAGCTGGACGATCCGTTCCTGGTCGGTGGCCGTCGCTGCGGCTTCCAGGATTCCCAGGCGCATGACGAGGGCGACGAGTTCCTGCTGGGCGCCGTCGTGCAGGTCACGCTCGATGCGCCGGCGCTCGTTCTCGAAGGCCGCCGTCAGCGAGGCCCGGCTGGCGCGGAGTTCGTCCAGTTTCGCGAGCAGGTCGGGGTTCCGGCTCCCCGAGAAGGCCCGCAGGAGCAGGTCGCGGAGCAGGGAGATGCCGGCCAGCGCGCCCACGGTGACCGCGCCGAGGGCGATTCCGGCGGGCACCGCCACGAGGGTTTCCCACAGGGCGGCCGGGGTGAACGGGCCGACTTTCGCGGCGATGCCGAAACCCCAGAAGACGGGGGAGAAAACCAGCGCCAGAGCGCCGACGAATCCGAAGAAGCCCACCAACAGCGAGAGCGCGGACAGGAGCGCGGCGGTGACGAACACGGGGAGGTCGGTCTTCCACACCGACCGTGCCCGCAGCCGACCGGCCACCCATTGCGGCCAGCTGCGGTCTGCGGGTCGCAGCGGCATCGTCCGGACTCCGCACCACTGCGCCCTGGAGCGGTCCAGTTCGGCCACCACCGGAACCGAGACCGGCGCAGCGAGAACGGAAATCAGGAGAATCGGAAAGGCGGCCGCTGCGACGAATTCGGTCAGCAGCCTCCGGGCAACACGAATCTGCGCCATGATCAACATTTTCGCACAGTTCGGATCGGTCGGGCGGTAGATCCAAGTCTACCGCCAAGAGCAGAGCAGGCACCCGTGCACTCCACTGCCCGGCCTTGCTTTCCTTGAGTCATGGCATTTTCCACTACCTCTCCCGTGCCGTGCATTCGTTTGCGCGGCCTTCGGATGGAATTCCCCATTCCCGGCCGCCGGGGCGAGACGGCGCGCGTCCTGAACGACATCGATCTGGAGATTCCCGAAGGCCGGCTGACCGCCGTCGTCGGCCCCTCCGGTTCGGGCAAGTCGACGCTCCTGCTCTGCACGGCCGGGCTGGAGCGGGCGACCGCGGGGTCCGTCGAGATCCTCGGGACGGACGTCCGCTCGCTCAGCCCCCGCAAGCAGGCCGCGTTCCGCAGCGAGAACATCGGCTTCGTCTTCCAGGAGTACAACCTCGTCAGCTCGTTGACGGTCGAGGACAACATCGCCCTGCCGGCGCGGCTCGCCGGCCGCCGGGTGCCCAGGGCGCGGGTCGAGGACGCCATGGCGCGGCTCGGCATCGCCAAGCACGCGCGGCGACGCCCCGACCGCCTCTCCGGCGGCGAGCGCCAGCGCGTCGCGGTGGCCCGGGTGGTGGCGAACCAGCCGCGGATCGTCTTCGCCGACGAGCCGACGGGTGCGCTCGACCTCAAGTCGGGTCATGTGGTGCTCGACTGGCTGCAGGCGCTTCCCGCGCAGGGGAGCACGGTGCTCATGGTCACCCACGACCCCCATGCGGCCGCGCGGGCCGATCAGGTCGTGGTGATGGGGTCCGGGCGGGTGCACGCCGTCATCCCCGGTGGCGACTCCCGCGCGGTGGGCGACGCCGTCCTCGCGGCGCAGTCGGCGGACGAGGCCGGCGGGGAGGAGTCGTGATCCGGCTCGTGCTGTCGGACATCCGCCTGCAGGCGTCGATGTGGTGGTGGACGCTCCTGTGCGCCACGGTCGGCGCGGCGTGCTCGGCGGGCTCGGCCATCGCGATGTTCACCGCCGTCTCGGCGGCGCGGGCGGCGGGTAACGCGCGGATGGTCTCCGCGTCGATCGCCCTCGGCGGCAACATCGTCTTCTTCACCGTGCTCGCCGCCGTGGGCATCGTCGCCTCCGCGGTCGGTCTGACGCTGACGACCCAGCGGCGCGAGCACGCCCTGTGGGTGATCCTCGGGATTCCGCGCCACCGGGTCAGGACCATCCTGCGGACGGAGCTGGTGGTGCTGGGCGCGATGGCCGGCGCGCTGGCCGCACCGCTCGCCCTGCTGGTCGCGGGTGTCACCCTCGCGCAGTGGAAGGGGACGGGTCTCGAACTGCACGGGGCCTCGGTCGGGTTCCGGTTCTGGTACGTCGGCGTGAGTGTGCTGTTCGGACTGGTTCCGTGCCTGCTCGGGGGCTGGGGCGTCACCCGGCGGGCCGCCAGGACGCCGGAGATGCGCGCCTTCCGGGACTTCTCCGATCCCCCGGCGCGGCCGGGCGTGGCCCGCGGTGGCCTCGCCGTGTGCCTGCTCGCCGGTGTGGTCGGGATGTGGGTCCCCGGCCTGGGCCTCGAACTCAAGGGCGGGCTCGCCCAGCGGACGGCCTTCGCGTTCGCCGGGAACCTCTTCCTCGTCTGCCTGCTGCTGCTGATGGGGCCGTGGGTGCTCACCCCGCTGATGAAGCTCTGGACTGCGCTGGTGCCCTCGCGCGGCGTCGCCTGGCACCTTGCCGTGCAGTCGTGCCGGGCCCGCGCGACGAGGAGCGTCACCACGGTGCTGCCCTTTCGCGCTCTCCCTGTCGTTCGTCGGCCTCTTCATGGTGATGGGGGAGGTCATGCCCGGAGGCAGCGCCGGGCTGGACAACATCCTGGTCGTGCTGGGCTGGGTCTTCGCCGTGTCCTGGGTCGGGGGCCTCGCCGTGATCGCCCTCGTCGGACGGGAGCGCGCCCGTGACTCCGCCGTCGTGACGGTGGCCGGTGCGCGGCCGGGCGTGGTCACCCGGTCGATGGTCTACGAGGGGGCGATCTACGCGGGGACGGCGATCGTCTTCGGCGCGCTGTTCGTCGCCGTGTCGAGTCTCACCATCGCCCTGGGAGCCCGGACCGACGTCGTCCGGGTCCTGGCGGGCCTCCCCTGGGCCACGCTCGGGGCGCTCGCCGCCGGGACGTTGGTCACCACCTGCCTCGCGCTGGTCCTGCAGGCGGCCCGGGTGTCGCGCACGGTCGCGGTCCGGGCACTGCGCTCGTGAACCGAGGTGCGGGAATCCACACCACCATGTTCGTTGACGAAGGAAGAAATTCGATGGAACCGACCACGCGCACGCTTCTCGCCCTCGGCGGAGCCGTGCTCCTCGGCCTCGCCGCCACGGCGTGCACCCCGGACGGCGCATCGGCCGACGCGACCGTGGAATCGAGGTCCTTCGACTTCGCCGGTCGCAGCCTGACCGTCAAGTCCGGTTCCGCCGACCTCGCGCTGGTGGCCGCCGACGTCGAGGGCGTTCAGGTGGAACGACGGGTCAGCGGCAGGAAGGTCGGCGGGGAGGTGGGGTCCGGCTGGCAGCTCGAAGGGGGCACGCTCACAATCTCGCTGGACTGCACGGGGATCTCGGTGAACTGCGGCGCGAAGTACACCGTGAAGGTGCCGCGCGCCGTCGCCGTCACCGCCGAGAGCGGCAAGGGTCGCATCGAGGCCACCGGCTTCACCGCGGACTTCTCGGCCAGGACCGCCGGCGGCGACGTCCGGTTGTCGGACCTCCACGGAGCCGAGCTGGCCCTGGAAGGCGGCGACGGAAGCATCGAGGGCGACGGGATCTCCGCCCGGTCCGTCAGCGTCACGTCGCGGAACGGCAACGTCGACCTGGGCCTGGCCGACGTGCCCGACTCGGTCGACGTGCAGAGCAGGGACGGCGACGTCGTGCTGGGCCTGCCGGAATCGACGTACGCGGTCCGCACGGCCGCGAAGAAGGGCGACGTCACCGTGAACGTCGCGAAGGACGACGCGAGCGGCCATTCCGTGGCCGTCCGGACCCGCAACGGCAGCATCGCCATCGGCAAGGGCGGGAAGTCCTAGGCCCTCTCTTTCGGATCACGCCAGGCGGTCGCCGCCGGAGCACGCACCTCGCCGGCTTGTCGTCGGTCGCCGATGCTCCGCATGGACTCCCTCCTCCGCACCGCCGATGCACGCACTCCAACGACGCCCACCGGTCCGACGTGATCCGAAAGAGAGGGCCTAGCCGCTGCGCGGCAACCAGGCCGGAAGCGTTTGATCGAGCACGAAAGTCGAACAGGAAAGAACGAATGTCGAGCAACTCCCTCTCCGGAATCAGGACACCTCGGGTACGGCGGCGCGCAGCCCTGGCGCTCGCCGCTTCGATGACGGCTGCCGTGGCGATGACGGCGTGTTCCCACAACTCCACGGACAACTCGGCCTCTCCGGCGCCGGGTGCCGCACGGGTAAGCGCCGACCTGCAGAAGCTCATGAGTACCGCGCCGTGGTCGTCGGGCCAGTGGGGCCTGCAGGTCGCCGATCTGCAGACGGGGAAGGTCGTCCAATCCGAGGGCGCCGATTCCCAGTTCATGACCGGTTCGACGGCCAAGACCTTCGCGGTCAGTGCTGCGCTCGATGTCCTGGGCGACGACCATCGCTTCCGTACGCCCGTGGTGCATTCGGGTACGGTCGGCGCGGACGGACGGCTCTCCGGCGATCTCATCCTGGTCGGGAGCGGCGATCTGGCACTCGGTGGGCGGACCACCGCGGCAGGCGGACTGGACGTCCCCGACTTCGACCACTATGACGCCAACGCCGTACCCGGCATGGCGACCATCACCGAAGAGGATCCGCTGGCGGGTGTCAACGAACTGGCTCGACAGGTTGCGGCCAGTGGAGTCCGCCATGTCGACGGCGACGTGGTGATCGACAACCGGCTCTGGGACCCGGTGTCGATCGGCGGGGTTCCGGTCACTCCGACCGTCGTCAACGACAACCTGATCGACGTGCTCATCACGCCGGGCGCACCCGGCGCACCGGCCAAGGTCGACTGGCGCCCGAAGACGGCCGCCTTCGGCGTCGACGCGCAGGTGACCACCACGCCCGCCGGAAGCAAGCCGGCGGTGACGACCGAAAGCGTGAGTCCCGGTCACATTCGGGTGCAAGGTTCCGTGCCCGCGGACGCGAAGGCTCTCTTCGTGACGACCTACCAGGTTCCCGACCCGGCGGCGTTCGCCCGCACCGTCCTCATCGAGGCACTCGCCAGGAACGGCGTCAGCGTATCCGCCCCCTCGCTGGGAGCGAACCCCGACAACAGGCTTCCTCCGTCGGCGGAAGTGAGCTCGCTGCCCGTCTCGGCGACCTACTCTTCTCCGCCCTTCAAGGAGTACGCAAAGCTGATCAACAAGGTCAGCCACAATCTCGGGGCGAACCTTCTGCCGCCGCTGATGGCAGCACACAACGGGCAACGAACCTACGCGGACGGCATGAAGATCGAGAAGGAGTTCCTCGCCCGCTCAGGTGTGGATCCGAGTTCGGTGAGCCTCGTCGATGCCCAGGGCCTCCCCGGCGACAAGGCGACGCCGACTGCCCAGGTGGCGCTACTGCGGCACCTGGCAGGACAGGACGACTTCGACGTCTTCTACGACTCCATGCCGAGCATGGGCGTCGACGGTTCGCTTGCCGACGTCATCGAGCGCACCGATCCCGCCGCAGGACACATCCGCGCGAAGACCGGCACCCTGGTCAGTTCCTACCAGGACAAACTGGCTCTCGGCACGAAGGCACTCGCAGGCTATGTCGATGCGAAGGACGGCCACCGCTACGCCTTCGCGATCTACGTGAACAACATTCCGGTGCCCAGTGACTCCGTGAGCGATGCCATCGACCTCGCGCTCAAGGCCAACAAGCAACTGGGAGCGATGGCCGCCACCATCTACAAGTCGCCCAAGGCGTGATGGGCAGCCCGAGCAGGTGATCGATTCAGCGGCCGGAGACGGACGCTGAAAGCCGGCCGCTTCCATGCCACGCGACTCGAATCAGGATCGGATGTGGGCCTCGACCGCGCATGACGGTCCGCCGTCGCAGGCGAATCCGAGGGATCGCCGCAACATGTGGCCAGTTGGTCGGGCCGCGAGCAGTGCAGCCGGGGGGGGGGGGGGGGGGGGGCCCCCCCCCCCCCCCCCCGGGGGGGGGGGGGGGGGGGGGGGGGGCCGCCGCCGCCCCGACCGGGGGGGGGGGGGGCGAGAGCGCGGGGCGCC
>NZ_JBHVSD010000016.1:0-123079 GCF_042885395.1 Kitasatospora sp. NPDC058063 | reverse complement strand
GCCTGTTCCGTCTGCCGGGGGCGTGGTAGAGCGGGGGGAGCCAGGGCGGGCGGGGGGGGGGGGGGGGCGCGCCGGGGGGGCGCGGGGGGGGGGGGGGGGGGCCCCCGGCCCCCGCGCCTCGCGTGGGCGGCTGTTGAGTTCGGCGGCGACCTCGTCCAGCTCCTCGCGGGTGTGCCGGGACAGGTCGCGCGGCGCGCCCGAGGTCGTTGCGGTCCCGAGCCCCTGGCTGAGCGGTCCCGGTCATCAAAGGATCAGCAGCCAACTTCACCAAAGCCGCGTCAGGCCCTCTCTTTCGGATCACGTCGGACCAGTGGGCGTCGTTGGAGTGCGTGCATCGGCGGTGCGGAGGAGGGAGTCCATGCGGAGCATCGGCGACCGACGACAAGCCGGCGAGGTGCGTGCTCCGGCGGCGACCGCCTGGCGTGATCCGAAAGAGAGGGCCTAGTCGTGCTTGGGCCAGATCGGGCCCTGGTCGGTCCAGATGACGCCCTTGTTGCGGCACAGGCAGAAGGGGTGGCCGATCGGGTCGGTGTAGACCTGCCAGCCGTAGCCGTTGGGGCCGATGAAGTCCTGCCTCAGCGTCGCGCCGAGGTCGAGGACGCGGCGCTGCTCGGACTCGATCTCGTCCACTTCGAAGTCGAGGTGGAACTGCTTGGGGTGCTCGCTGTCGGGCCACTGCGGAGCGCGGTAGTCCTCCACCCGGATGAATGCCAGCTCGATCTCGCCGAACTGGATGCCGGCCCAGTCCTCGGAGCTGCCTTCCTTGATCGGACGGCCCGTCACCTCGGAGTAGAAAGCCGCCAGCTTCATCGTGTCCGGGCAGTCGATAATGAAATCGGTGAGTCGCAGCATCCCGTGATCTTGCCACAGGCTCACACCCCACTTCGCGACAGGCCCTGAGCAGCTCCGCCGAGGTGCGGGAACAGAGAGTTCCTCGGCAGCCGCTGCGGCCTCTCCCACCTGCGAATTCGACGAAATGTGACGCGAACACCTCCGCGTGCTGCGGGGGCGTTTCGTCTTCGTGTCCACATGCCCTGATCCCTGGTGCCACCTGTCGCTCGCACACAGACTGGCTTCTGCACGGTCGTGCAGCCACCCCTTGGATCGAGGAAGTTCCATCCGCATGCCCAGTTCCCCCAGACCCGGCGCTCCCCAGCCGCACCCGCCGCATCCGGTGGGGAGGTGCCGTCCGTGCTCCGGTATGTGACACGCAGGGCGGCGGGCTGGCTCCTGGTGATCGCCGTGGCCACCAACGCCACCTATTTCCTGGCCAGTTGGTTCCTCGACCCGCGCTCGAACTTCAAGGAGCTGCGCCCGGTCCGCACCGAGGAGCAGATCTCCCGGGCCCTGGCCCCCTACAACCTCGACCCGCACGAGCCGCTGCTCCACCGCTGGTGGGACTGGCTGACCGGGGTGGTCCTGCGCTTCGACTGGGGCCGCTCCCCCGTCGGGGTCCGGGTGAACGGGGAGATCGGCTACCGCTCCCTGGTCAGCGCCGAACTGGTGATCGGCGCGACGGTCCTGTCCGTCGTCGTCGGCGTCGCGCTCGCGGTCCACACCGCCTCGCGCCAGTACGGCTGGCGGGACCGGGCCGCCCAGGCCCTGTCCATGGCGCTCTTCAACGTCCCGGTGTCCATCGCCGCCCTCGCCCTGGTGCTGCTGGCCATCCGGCTGAACGAACAGGCGGGCTGGCACTTCCTGTACGTCGCGGGAGAGAACTCGCCCGACGTGGAAGGGTTCTGGGCGACGATCGGCGACCGGCTGCTGCACCTGATCCTGCCGACGCTGACGCTCACCCTGACGGGGTACGTGGGCTACCACCTCACCCAGCGCTCCCTGCTGCTGGACGTCATCGGCTCCGACTTCGTGCGCACCGCCCGGGCCACCGGGCTCACCCGCGCCCAGGCGATCCGCCGGCACGCCCTGCGCACCGCCCTGATCCCCACCGCCCAGTCCGTGGCCTTCAGCATCCCGGCCGTCTTCACCGGCGCGGTCCTCACGGAGACGATCTTCGGCTGGAACGGCATGGGCCAGTACTTCATCCAGACCATCAGCAAGAACGACGTGCACGGCACCGTGGCGACCGCCGCCTTCGCCGCCGCCCTGACCGCGGTCGGCGCGATCCTCGCGGACATCACCACCGTTCTTCTCGACCCGAGAGTGCGGGTGAGCTGAGATGAGTACCCCTGTGACCCCTGTGAGTCCCGACGCGACCGCCGAAGGCGTCCCGGCCACCGCACCCGGGCCGGCCGCCGGTCCGCTGCTCACCGAGCAGGACGGGCGGGACGTGCACGACGGACGGGACGGACACGACGGGCGAGGCGTGCACGACGGGCACGACCGGCACGACCGGCACGACCGGCACGACGGTCGCTACCTGGGCCGGCGCCGCCTCTACCTGCGGCGCTTCCTGCGCAACCGGACCGCCGTCGCCGGCGTGGTGATCTTCCTGCTGCTCGTGCTGTTCAGCGCGCTCGGCGACCTGTTCACCCCGTACGGCTACGCGGACACCGACTTCTCCGCCCTGACCCAGTCCCCCGGCGCCGAGCACTGGTTCGGCACCAACCAGGGCGGCAACGACGTCTACGCCGCCGCCGTGCACGGCCTCCAGCGCTCACTGGTGATCGCGGTGACCGTCTCCCTGCTGACCGTCGCCATCGCCGCGGTCGTCGGCGCGGGCGCCGCCTACTTCGGGGGCCGGGTGGAGAAGGCCACCCTCGCCCTCATCCACTTCCTGCTGATCGTGCCCTCCTTCCTGATCCTCGCCCTGGTCTCGCACCGGCTGGCGGGCGACTGGCGGGTCCTCGTCCTCGTCCTGACGGTGTTCGGCTGGATGTCCACCGCCCGCGTGGTCTGGTCGGTGTCGACGTCCCTGCGCGAGCGCGACTACGTGCGCGCCGCGGAGTTCATGGGCGTGCGCCCCCTGCGCATCGTGGTGCGCCACATCATCCCCAACCTGGGCTCCCTGCTCATCGTCAACCTCACCCTGGGCGTGGTCTCCACCGTGCTAAGCGAGACCGCCCTGTCCTTCCTCGGCTTCGGCGTCCAGACCCCCGACGTGTCGCTGGGCACGATGCTCGCCGACGGCGCGGGCACCATCACCAGCGCCCCCTGGCTCTTCGCCTTCCCCGCCGGGCTGACCGTACTGCTCACCGTCTCGATGACCTTCGTCGGCGACGGCCTGCGCGACGCCCTCGACCCCACGTCCACCACCGGCGCGGCCGGAGGCCGACGATGACCCTCGCACCCGCCCACCGCACCGCGCCCACGGCCGGGCCCACCGGGTCCGTCGAGCCCGTCGGCCCCGCACCTGTCCTGTCCGTCCGTGACCTGCGCGTCTCCTTCCCCTCCGAGGCCGGACCGGTGGAGGCCGTGCGCGGCGTCGACTTCGACCTCCTGCCCGGGCGCACCCTGGGCATCGTCGGCGAGTCCGGCTCCGGCAAGTCCGCCACCGCCCTCGCCGTCATGGGCCTCCTGCCGCCCACCGCGCGGCTCGGCGGCCGAATCCTGCTGGGCGGCCGCGACCTGGCGGCCATGGACGACAAGGAGCTCTCCCGGGTGCGCGGCAAGGACATCGGCATGGTCTTCCAGGACCCGATGTCCGCGCTCACACCCATCTTCAGCGTCGGCCGCCTGCTCTCCGAGGCCCTGCGCGTGCACCGGGAGCTGTCCAGGAAGGACGCCTGGGAGCAGGCGGTGGAACTGCTCGACCTGGTCGGCATCCCCGACCCGCGCGAACGCGCCAAGGCGTTCCCGCACGAGTTCTCCGGCGGCATGCGCCAACGCGTCGTCATCGCGCTGGCCATCGCCAACAAGCCCTCGGTACTCGTCGCCGACGAGCCCACCACCGCGCTCGACGTCACCGTCCAGGCCCAGATCCTCGACGTGCTGCGCCTGGCCCAGCGCGAGACCGGCGCCGGTCTCGTCCTGATCACCCACGACCTGGGCGTGGTGGCCGGCCACGCCGACGACGTCGCCGTCATGTACGCCGGACGGATCGTCGAGCACGCGAGCGTCGACGAGCTCTTCCGCCGTCCGACGATGCCCTACACCGCCCGCCTGCTGGCCAGCATTCCGACCGTGGACGGCGGCGTCCAACGGCCCCTGCTCCCGGTCGGCGGAGAACCGCCGTCCCTGGTCGGCCTGCCCGGCGGCTGCCCCTTCGCGCCCCGCTGCGCGGTGGCCCGGGACGTGTGCCGGACCACCGAACCGGACCTGACCGCAACGGTCCTGACCACGCCGGACCTGGCCACGCCGGGCTCGACCACGCCGGACCTGACCGCACCGGGCTCGACCACGCCGGACCTGACCGCACCGGGCTCGACCGCACCGGGCTCGACCACGCCGGCCGGGCAGCCCGGGCGCGCCGCCTGCCACCGCGCGCAGGAGATCGCCGACGGAAGCCTCGACCCGGTCGGGGCGGCCGCCCCCGTGCCACCGGCCGCGTCCGCGGAACGGACCGCCGGCGACGTGGTCCTGCGCGTCGAGGACCTGGTCAAGACCTTCCCCGTCACCAAGGGGGCCCTGCTCAAGCGCCGGGTGGGGACCCTGCACGCGGTCAACCACGTCAGCTTCGAACTGCGCGCGGGCGAAACCCTGGGCCTGGTCGGGGAGTCCGGCAGCGGCAAGACCACCACGCTGCGCGAGGTGCTGCGGCTGCGCGCCCCCGAGGGCGGACGCATCGAGGTGGCCGGAACCGACGTCGCCACGCTGCGGTCGGCCGCCCAGGTGCGCGAGCTGCGGCGCGAGGTCCAGATCGTCCTCCAGGATCCGACGGACGCCCTGGACCCCCGGCTGACCGTCTTCGACCTGCTGGCCGAACCGCTCCAGGCCGCCGGCGCCGACCGAACGACCATCCGCTCCCGGGTCCCCCGGCTCCTCGACCTGGTGGGCCTGGACCGCGCCATGGGCGACCGCTTCCCCGCCGCCCTGTCCGGCGGCCAGCGCCAGCGCGTCGGCATCGCCCGCGCCCTGGCCCGCGAGCCGAGGCTGCTGGTCCTGGACGAGCCGCTGTCCGCCCTGGACGTCTCCGTGCAGGCCGAGATCATCAACCTGCTCGCCCGGCTGAAGCGCGAACTGGGCCTGGCCTACCTGGTGGTGGCGCACGACCTGGCCGTGGTGCGCTACTTCTCCGACCGCATCGCGGTGATGTACCTCGGACACATCGTCGAATCCGGCGCCACCGAGGAGATCTTCGCCCGGCCCCGGCACCCGTACACGAAGGCCCTGCTGTCGGCGATCCCGATTCCCGACCCGGAACGCGAGCGCCACCGCGAGCGCATCGTCCTCGCGGGCGAGCAGCCCAGCGCCGCCCGGCTGCCGCAGGGCTGCGTGTTCGTCGACCGCTGCCCGCTCCACCGGGCGGCCGACGAGAGCGTACGGACGCGCTGCCGCACCGAACGGCCGGCGACCGTCGGCACCCCGGACGGCTCCGACCACCAGTACGCCTGCCACGCGGTCTGACACCCGCGCCTTCTCCCCCTTTCCCTTCCCTCCCCTCCCCTTCTCACCGATTCCCACCAAGGACATCCCATGCGTCGCAAGCTCGCCCTGCCCCTCGCGCTCGCCGCGGCCGTCTCGGTCGCCGCCACCGCGTGCTCCTCCTCGTCCTCCTCCGGCGGCTCCCCCGGCGGCTCCCCCGGGCAGGACGCCAAGAACACCGCCCAGGTCGCGTCCTCCGTCACCGACTACAACCCCCAGCCGTACGAGAACATCAAGGACGGCGGCACCTACACCACCGCGGGAACCTTCGACGAGCAGGGCAACCCCTTCAACGTCAACGGCACCCTGAACGCGCTGCGGATCTGGTCCTGGTACAACGCCGACGCCATCACCTACTCGCCCACCGGCGAGGTCCAGTACAACCCGGACTACTACAGCGACGTGAAGGTCACCGTCGAGGGCGGCGACCAGAAGGTCGTCATCACCCTCAACCCCAAGGCCGTGTTCAACGACGGCACCCCGATCGACTGGCGGGCCATCGAGGCCACCTGGAAGGCCAACAACGGCTCGGACAAGGACTACGCGGCCGCCTCCACCGACGGCTACGACCGCATCACCTCCGTCACCCGGGGCGCGGACGACAAGCAGGCGGTCATCGCCTTCAAGGGCGTCAACGCCTCCTGGTCCGCGCTGTTCACCACCTTCCTGCACCCCCAGGCCGCCACCGTCGACAACTTCAACAAGGCGTACGTCAAGACGGCCCACCCCGAATGGGGCACCGGACCGTACACCGTGGGCACCTGGGACGAGCACTCCGGCAACATCACCTTCGTGCGCAACCCCACCTGGTGGGGCCGGACGGGCAAGCTCGACAAGCGCGTCTACGTCAACCTGGAGAGCGCCGCCTCGATCAACGCCTTCAAGAACGGCGAAATCGACTACGCCCCCGTCGGAACCGCCGAGAACCTCAAGCAGGTGAAGACGGTCAAGGACGCCGGGATCCGCAGCGGCGGCAGTCCCTTCGAGTACGCGCTGTACCTCAACACCAAGTCCCCGCTCCTCGGCGACGTCCAGGTCCGCAAGGCGGTGCAGGAGAGCATCGACCGCACGCAGATAGCGAAGATCCGCTTCCAGGGCCTCGACTACACCGAGCCGCTGCCCGGTTCGGCGGTGCTCTACAGCTTCCAGCAGGGCTACCAGGACAACGTCGCCGCCGTGCTGAAGTACGACCCGGAGGAGGCGCGGAAGACCCTGGACGCGGCCGGCTGGCAGCCCGGGGCCGACGGCATCCGCGCCAAGGACGGCAAGCAGCTCGAACTCGGCTACACCCTGCTCGGCGACGGCCCCATCGAGAAGGCCACCGCCGGAGCGTTCACCGCGATGCTCAAGGCCGTCGGCGTGAAGGTGGACGTCAACAAGGTCTCCGAGAACGACTTCTCCAAGGTGCTCAGCGACCGCCGCTTCGACCTGTTCATCTCCGGCAACCGCTCGACGGACCCCTTCGGCGCGCGGTACCTGTGCGACTTCTACTGCTCGGACCGCGACTCCAACATCACCGGCTCCGGCACCCCCGAGCTGGACAAGGAGATCCGCGCCACCGGAGAGATCGCCGACCTCGGCCAGCAGATCGCCGCCGTCAACAAGGTCGAGCAGAAGGCCCTCCAGCAGTACGCCCTCCTGCCGCTCTACAGCGGCCCCTCCACCTACGGCATCCGCAAGGGCCTCGCCAACGTCGGTGCCACCATCTTCTACAGCCCGCTGCCCGAGACCATCGGCTGGCAGAAGTAGCACCGGCGGTACAGACGTCAGAGGGCTGGTGGCCAGGGGCCGGCGAGCAGTCGTGCGGCCTCGGCGACGATCCTCGCGGCGATGGCGTCCTTCGTTTCAGCGACGGCGGGGCTCCAATCCTCGTACTGGACGCCCTCGCTGACGATCGGCTGCAGCGTGTCGGGGTGGCCGAGCGGTGACCACACCTCGTGGCCCAGGAGGTCGGCGCCGATGGCCGGGTGCATGCTGCCCTTCACGATCAGGGTGAGCCACCAGCGGGCGAGCTCCCAGCGGATCTCGCGTTCCTCCGTGGGGGCGTCCGCCAGCAGATCGAGCTCGTCCATCACCTGGTCGAAGAGCTGGGCCGCCTCCGGCTCCTCGGAACGCCCGAGCCCGGCGAGCAACCGCAGCGAGGGCGTGTCGACATCCAGAACGAGCGCGACCAGGCCGGCCTGGATCAGCTGATCCGCGCCGACGCGGCGTCCCAGGACGCGTTCGAGAGCCAGCATCCGCAGGTCGGTGAGCGCCTCCCGCGAGGTGCTGGCACAGGGGTCGTACGGCGTCGTGCAGAGGGCCGGACGCGGGGTGCCGTTGTTCTCCGCGAGGACGTAGGACCAGAAAGGGACAGTGGCGCGGGCGGAGTCCAACTGCCCGGGCAGGCCGGCGAACTCGTGGCGGAGGTAGTCGGTGAGATCGGCCCCGTAGAGGATGATGTCGGTCTGGTGGACCGACAGGACCGGGTGTCCGACCTGTCCGGGAATCCCCGGCAGGTAGCGGTGGCCGAAGACCGGGACGAGCTGGGGGACATCGGCCAGGAAGGACCGCGCGATCCCCACGGCGGCCTCGGCCTCCTGCGGCCGCTCGCCCCACGCCGGATGCCAGAAGCCGTTGTGACGGACGTCGAAGAGCGTGCCCTCGACCGGCCGGTCGAGGCGCTCCCGCAGCACGGCCGGATCGCCGTCGCGCCAGTCGGGCCACCCAGTCCCCAGCGGAAGCCCCGCCGCCAGGAAGACCCGGTGGTCGGCAGCGAACCGAAAGCCGAGCCGTGCCTCCACGGCGTCCAGCTCCCGCTCGCTCATGCCGGCGGAGATGTCGGCACCGTGCAGGCGGTGGAGAGCCTGTGCGGCTGCGGCCGTGAGAGGACTAGGCGGCTGAAGAGTCACCGACTCAGCTTAATCGGCTCGGCCCCTGGCCCCGCCTCCCACCTTCGCCCCGGTGTGCCCGCCCCGGCCGCACGGCTCAGCCGGGACCCTCGGAGTAGGGGCGGACGGATGCGTCGCCTTCCATGACGATGCCGTACACGTCGTCCGTGGTGAGCTTCTGCTGTGTCCGGTCTCCCTCGAAGAGCACGACACGGCGGCGGTACGGCATGCCACCGAATCGGTTGATGACTTCCTGGGCGATGTCGGGCAGCAGCTCGGCGGGCGCCGAGACGGCGCCGAGGGCGCCGTCGGCGGGTTTGCCGGTGTGCGGGTCGAGGATCAGGCTCCAGGCGCCGTTGGTGGCGAGGATCTGCAGGAGGTATGTGTAGGTGCTCCGTGGGGCGCCGTCCTGCGGGGCGGCCGGGGAGGGGCGCCGGTCTCCTTTGCGCACCACGGTGATCAGGTAGTCGGTGTCCCGCGCGGTGCCGGCCAGGACGTGCATGCGCGTGGAGCGTCCCCACGCGTCGGGGGCCAGTACGCCTTCGCGTTCCAGGTCGAGCAGCAGGGAGTGGGCGAGTCCGTCGCGGGTCGAGTCGTCGCTCATGGTGCCGGGGGCGGCCCTGCGGATGTGGAGGAGGGGCGCGTCGTCGGGGAGGAGGGGGAGGAACTTGGTCACCACGGCGAGGGTTTCGTCCGTCGTCGGGCGGATCGGGCCGTCCCGGACGACGATCACGCCTTCGATGCGGTCGGGGTCCGTCGGCGTCACGTCGTGGCGTCCGGTGGGGAGTACGGGCGTCGTCAGGGGCTTGGGTCCGCAGCCGGCGTTTGCGCAGTAGCCGCCCACCGGTTCCGCCGCGTCCACGGGGCCCGTGTACGAGGGCTGCTCTTTCCCCCTCAAGCAGTCCCTGCACAGCGTGTACCGGCAGCTCTGGCATTGCAGGCCGACCGGGTTCGTCAGATTCAGGCCCCCACCCTGGTCGACAATCGTGTGGGTCGAGTACCAGCGGCCGTGGCAGACCGAGCACTCCGTCGTGACGGGCGCCAGCAGTGCGCTCCCCCGTTGCACATCGGTCGGTGGTTCGGGGGACGTGAGCCGTGGCGTGCGGCCCTGGCAGAGGACCGTGAGGGCCACGAAGAGCGCGTCGGTGTTCTCCGGATCACGGCGCAGGTGGCGCAGGACCTCGTCCAGCGCGGTCCGGTGCCGTCCCTCCGTCAGCAGTCCTGCCACCGTGTTCCGCAGGTCCGTGAGGTGAGGCGCTCGTTGCCATTCCGACAGTTCGAATCGCCGCACGGCGATCACCGCCAATCCGTGAGTTCGGCCGCTTCGGCAAGCCGCCCGGCCCCGATCAGTGCATGCACGGCCGTCTGCCGTACGGTCGCGGCGAGCGCCGGGGGCAGTGGTGCGGCCAGCAGCCGGTTGAGCTGGTTGACGGCCTCGTCGAACCGGCCGAGCCGGACCAGCGCCTGGGCCAGCGCGAGCGCTCTGCGTTGCTGGTCGATCCGGGGCAGGGGGCTCCCCGGGGCATCGACCGGTGGGCTGTGGACCGCTCTGGCGAGCATCCTGGCGAGCATGGGGAACGACTGCGGACGCTCCGACATGTGCTGCTGCAGGCAGCTCGACAGGAGGATGCTGATGCCCTCGTCGGGCGGGGTGACGGGTACCTGGGTCAGCTGCGACTGCCCCCAGTAGTAGAGCTCTTCCTGCCGGTGTTCCGGGCCCGGGGAGGCGTAGTAGTCCAGCAGCTGCGCCTGCTGGGCGACCGGGTCGGGCGCCAGGGCGAAGGGGTAGGGGAGTTTGCCGGTGCACGCTTCGTAGAGGAGCACGCCGAAGGAGAAGATGTCGGCGCGGGTGTCGCTGGGTTCCCGGCGCAGCACCTCGGGCGCGGCGTACGCCCAGGTGCCGCCGCGCGCGCTCGCGAAGCGTCCGTCCTGAATGCGCACCCGCTGGGCCAGGCCGAAGTCGGCGACCTTGGCCCGACCGTTGTCATCGATGAGTACGTTCGAGGGTTTGAGGTCGAGGTGCGCGACCTCGACGACCTCGGACAGGTGGGCCATGCCGGCGCACACCTGCTGCAGGATTGCGGCGAGTCCGTTCCCGTGCCGCAGCCGGATCAGGTCGGTCAGGGTCGAGGGCGCGTAGTCGAGGAGGATGCCCGGCCGCCCGCGCACATCGATGACGTCGAGCATGGTGACGATGTGCGGGTGCGGTTCGAGTCCGAGCAGCATCGCGAGTTCGCCGTCGCCGACGAGTGTGCCGGACAGCGGGGTCTTGATCGCGCGGCGGCCTCCGAGTTCGAGGTCGTCGACGACGAGCACCCAGGCCTGTCCGCCGCGGCGGATCTCGGCCACCGACCAGCGGCCGGACAGCACCTCGCCGAGGGCGGCGGGCGCGCCCGCGGCCGGTGGTGGTTCGTGCGGTCCGTCGGCCGTCAGGTCGGTGCTGGTGTCCACCGTAGGGCTTTTCCTTTCACTCGGGTGTCTCCGGCGTCATGTCCGCGTTCGGGTCGAAGAGGTCGGGTACGGAGAACTCCACCAGCATCGTTCCGCTCGCGACGCTCAGCCGGTCCTTGTCCCCGACCGGGCAGGAGTCCCCCTTGGCGAGCCTCGTCCGGCGTGTGGCGCCGACCAGGAACGCGGGGTGCGAGCCCAGGTGGCGGTAGGTCAAGGTCGTGCCGATCAGGGCGAGATGGCCGTGGAAGCGGCTGTCGCGCCGGTCCGGCAGGTACACCCGGTTGTGGGCGTTGCGGCCGAGCGAGACGTTGAAGTCGTCGGTTGCCAGGATGAGTTCCTTCGTGCCGTCGCGCAGCCAGGACAACCGCAGGATGCCGCCGGTGAACCGATGGGCCGGCGCGGCGAGGCCCAGCCGCTCGGGGGCGAGCGCGACGAGCCGCTCGGCCGGGGCGAGCAGCACGGTGTCGCGGTTCCAGTTGCCCGCGTTGAGGCGCGCCGACACGATGCCGATGACGCTGCCCGTCCCGGTGAGCAGCACGGGTGCGCCGCTCATGCCCGGCTGGGCGTGTCGGCAGCTCACTTTCACCCATTCCCGGCCGTTCTGCGCCGTGGTGCCGACGTAGTGGCCGACGCCGGAGTCGTAGTCGCGGGACACGGTGAATCCGCGGAGGTGGACCGGGTCGCCGGGGGTGGCGCGCGTGTGCGAGGCGAGCGTCATCGGCTTCCAGTCGTCGGCTTCGCGTACCTGGATCAGTGCCACGTCGGTCGCGCTGTCCGAGGGCGGCGAGCAGTCGACGGGGAACGAGATTCCGGGCGCGGTGATCGGCTCGAAGGTCCATCGCGCGGTCGGGTGCGGCGCGAGGACATGCGCGGCGGTCGCGGCGAGCCCGTCGGCGGTGAGCACGAACGCGGTCCCGACGGGCTCGCCGTCGCGCACCAGCCTTCCGATGCTGTGCACGGCGACGCCTCAGTGCGGGAACAGCCGGTTGGCCAGTTCGAGCAGGGGATCCTTGCCGGACCGGCCTTCGGCCGACAGTTGTTCCGTGTCCGGCCCGCCGCCGGGGGTGCGGGTCGCCTGGACCGCCGCCGCCAGCCTGTGGCCGTTGAGGGCCGCTGTCGCGTTGGCGTCCGCGCGGGCCTCGGCCGCTTCGGAGCGGGCCGTCAGGTCCGCCACCCGCTGCCGCTGCATCGTCGTACCGAACAAGGCGCCGACGGCCGCGAACGCGACCGCCTCCACGGACCCGAGGACGACGAGCAGACGTGACCAGGTGACGTCGCTCGCTTCGGCGTTGAAGGCCAGCCAGGCGAGGAGCCCGAGCCACAGCGCGATGACGGTGACCGCGACGACGAGCGCGGTCCCGGCGAGCGACGCGCCCGCCGCCGCATCCCTCGCTCCCCCACCCGCCTCGTCACTCGTACTCCCGGTTCCAGGCACAAGCCCCTCCTCGCACGCCGCAGCAGCCGGACCCACCTCCGCACGAGGAAGTCGGCCGTACGACCCCTGGTCGCCCTGTTGTCCCCTGCGCCACCGGGCTCCGGACGCCCTGTTGCTGTCCGGTCGTCACCACGGTGTGCAAGTAGCCTGCCTTGCCCGAGCCCTTCGCGGAGCGGGAAGTCGGAAAGTCGGAAAGTCGGGCCATCCGGTTCGCGGGGACGGAGAAGCGGCCCCGAGCCACTTTCCATGTCCACCGCGGTCCGGACAGGGCCCATGCCCTGGCCTTCCGCCGGCGGGCTTCGGTCGAGGCCTCGTGAAGGTGTCCCCGCCCGCACAGCCGGCGCGAGCGGGTGCGGCGGCGGCGCTCCCGGGCGGGCGGTGCGGTCACCACTGGACGAGTACGGCCCCGGGTGAGCCGGCCGCGCCGTCCGTCCCGCTCATGCCGTTGGCGCCGGGGCCGCCGCCCTGCGGGCTGCCGCCGTTGACACCGGACGTACCGCCCTTGCCGCCGTCGCCGCCCGCTCCGCCGGTACCGCCCCTGCCGCCCGCACCGCCGGCACCGAACGCGTGGCCGCCGAAGGCGGTGGCCGCTCCGCCCTTGCCGCCCGCGCCGGGGAAGCCCCCTCGACTCCCCTTGCCGCCGGCCGTGCCGCCGGGGATGCCCTGAATGGGGCCCTGGCCGTTGTCGCCCGCCTGTCCGGTTTCAGCGGCGCCGCCATTGCCGCCGGCCGCCCCGAAGGTGGCCTGTGCCGCTTGCAGGAAGCAATAGGGCCCGTCGTCCGCGTCGGGAGGCGCCGGCCGCCCTGAGCCGCCCGCGCCTGCGCTGCCGCCGGGCCCGCCCGAGGCGAAGCCTTCGAGGAACCCTCCCGCTCCGTCACCGCCCGAGCCGCCCGAGCCTCGCCCGCCCGCGTGCGCACCGCTGCCGTCGGGCGCCCTCACGACCGGGGCGGTGAAGGAGGGGAACCTGGGAATGTCGATGTGCGCCAGGACGGTGGTCGCACTCAGGAACCCCACCCTGGGGAACTCCTCTCCGTTCGCACCACTGCCGCCGCTCGAGCCGTCGTCGTTGTTTCCGGGGCCGCCCGTGCCGCCCACCCCGCCCGCCCCACCGACGACAGAACTCTTGGACCTGATGCGGGATCGTCAGCTCCTTGGCGGTGGCGCCGCTCGTCGGGTTCGTCACCTGCAGCCGGCAGGTGACGAGGGAACCGGCCTGCCCGCCCTGGCCGCCTCCGCCACCTCCGCCGCCTCCGCCTCCCCCTCCACCGCCGCCGCCCGTTTCACTGCTACGGGCGTTCGCCCCTCCCCCGCCTCCACCACCGCCTCCGCCGCCACCGCCCGCCCCGCCGGATCCGCCCCCGCCCCAGGCCGTGATCGTCAGGGTCTCCACGCCGGCCGGGACGGTGAAGGACGAGTCACCCGGCGTGGTGAAGAGCTGGGATCCGCCCGCCGCCTCGGCCACGGGCCCGGGTGCGGCGAGTGCCCCGGGCGCTTGCGGTGCGGCCGATGCCGGCAGCAGGCCGCAGAGCGCGGTCCAGCCGACTGCCAGCACGCTCGCGACACCGATCGGATGCCGCCCCGCCCGACGGGGTGCTCCGGTCCCGGCCGCGGGAACGAGCTCATGGTTCCTCTCGCGCACTGTGCAGACCCTCTCTCGGGGAAGAGCTGTGAAGGAGTCGCGTGTGATGGTCCTCTTTCGGCGAGGCCGCTCGGGCCGTACGGCGAGAATTCCGCAGGCCTCCGACGCCGCGTCAGGCCGTAGCACCACCACCGCAGATCAAGCGTGCACAGAGCATTGCCCCGGAAGAAGTGGTGAACCGGGGGCCCCGCAGCACCGGGCGGCGTGAGCCGGGTCGGGCCGGCGCGAGCGACCCGGCGCACTCCGGCCACCGCGGCCCGGGTGAGCCGGCCGCGCCGGTGGCGCGGCCGGTCATCGAATCACCGAGAGCCGCGCCGAGCACTCCCGGCTGCCGTAGGAGACCGGCCGCAGCCGGCCGCCGGACCCTCGGAGGGTCCGACCCGCGCGGCGCCGGAGCCGTCCATGGTCGGGCGCCCGGGCCCTTCGCCCGGACCCGGACGCGCCGGTTCGGCTACCAGGGGCGGTTCGAGCACCGGGCAACAATGGGCACCCGATCGGACACGGGAGGTAAACATGCCCATGCTGCTCATCACCGGCTCGTACCCGATCCTCGGCGACCGGCCCGACGGCGACACGGTCCACAAGTGGACCGGAGGGCGAACCCACCGTGAGTGACACCGCCGACGAGCCCCCGGGCCGTCGGCGGCGCACCGTTGCCCCCGGACTCCGGAACGTCGCTCCCGCCAGGTTCACCGGTCTCGCGCGCGATGCGCCCGACATGGTTCGTGTGATCACTATTGGTCTACTCCAATCTGTCCTGAATACGTCGTCACAGCAGGCCCCGGGCTGCCGTTCACTGTTCCTCCCGAGCAGCCGGGTTCGCTGCCGCACGACCGGTCGACATGGGAGGCGGAATGCGAAGGGCCGTACGCTGTCTGACCGTTGGGGCTGCCGCCGTGATCGGAACCGGTGCGGTGGTGGCCGTGCACGTCGACGGGCGGACGCCGCTCGTGGCCGCCTTGTACCTGGACGGGCTCCTCGCGGTCGGCTGGCTGTCGCTCCTCGCCCTGGCCGTACCGCGGCGACGGCCCGCGGGCCCGTCGGTGGACGACGGCGACGGGCCGCCGCAGCAGGCCGACCTGCCCCACCGGACGGACGCCGAGCCTCGCGCGACCTCGCACTGGAGGGGTCGCCACGGGCCCTGACCCCGGCCCGGCACCGGCACCGCTCCCGGCCCCGACCCCGCGGAAACCGGCCGAGGTCGCGTCGCGGTCTTTCCGCCGTGGGCGGCTCCTGCCACCATGACGCGAGGACCCCGGAGCGAGGGAGAGCTGTGGTACCGACGGTGCGCGTGAGTTCGGCGGTCATGACCCACCCGGTACGCCTGGTTCAGGCCCGTGAGCTGGCCGAGCGGCTCGGGCTGGACGGCCTGGCGCTCGATCCGGAGCCGGACGGCCCGCCGTCGGCGCTCCGGACGGCCCTGGTCGCCTGGGCGGCGGCGGACTCCGGGGGGAGCCATCACCTCGTCGTCCAGGACGACGTCTCCGCCCCGGAGAACATGGTGGCGCTCGTCGGCCGCGCGGCCACCCGGTTCCCCGACGAGGCCCTGGTGTTCTACACCAACTGGCACGCGCGCAACGGCGGCGCCGCGCGGCTCGCCGCGCTCGCCGGCGCCTCCTGGGTGCGGGCGGTGCCGGACGAGTTCACGCCGTCCCTCGCCGTCTGTCTGCCGCTCGACACGGTGGAGGACTTCCGCCGGTTCGCCACTGGCAGCGCCGAGCGCCACGACGACGAGCTCTTCTCGGTCTTCTTCCGCGAGCGCGGCCGGATGAGTCTGATCGCCGTGCCCAACGTGGTGGAGCACATCGGCACCAGCAGCATCAACGGCCATGCCACCCAGGGGATCCGGCTCGCCGTCTGCCCCGTGGACGCCGCCGACGCCGCACCGCTGCTGGAGCGGGGCCGCGTCCTGGAGGAGCCGGGGTGGATCCCGTACATGCGGTACGGCGAGGGCTACGTTCGGCTGGTCGGCCAGGAGCACGGCCCGGACGGCGGACGGGGTCACCACCGCTGGCTCGACGCCCTGCCGGCGACCGGCATCCCGGAGCGGGCCGTGCGCGACGCGGTGGCGGCGGACATGCCCGAGGACCTGGCGGCGGAGGTGGCGCGGCGGTTCGGCCGGAGCTTCGCCGAGGAGCTGTGGATCCACTGCCTCCTGCTCGGCCGGCAGGCGGCCGAGGCCGCCCGCCGGCTGTCCGGCGACCCCGGCGACCCCGGACGTCCCAACGCCCCCAACGCCCCCGGCCACCCCGGCGACGTCCCGCCGGCCGCCCTCGCCCGGCTGCGGGAGGCGGCGGTGGCCACCGCCGGCCCCGCCGGTCTGCCGCCCGAGCGCCGCCCCGAGGCCGGTCCGGACGAGGTGCGGCTCATGTCCGCCTTCGCGTGGACGGCCGTCAGGGCCGGGGAGCGGCTGCCTACGGCGTGACCACCGGCATGACGTCCGACGAGTCCTCCGACAGGTCCTCGGCCGTGACCGGGTGGGTGATCCACACCCCGGGCTCCCAGTACGAGCCGAGGTCCCGCGCGCGCTCGATCCGCAGCGTGGAGAGGCCTCCCGGGAAGACGTAGTCGCCGTCCTCCGGGAAGGCGAGGCCGGTCCAGCGCTCCCATTCGGCCACCGTGCCGGTGATCCGCGACGACTGTTCCGAGGCTCCGGCGATCGTGCCGCCGGCGCCCACCTGGGTGCGGATCCACGGGTCGAGCGGGGCCCCGTCCGCGCGCCGCCAGCCCGCGTACCGTTCGATCGGCACCAGCGGGTACCGGTCCTTCCAGGTGGGCCGCACCGGTACCAGTACCGTCTCCAGGGCGGCCCGCCGCGCCACTTGGCGCATCGCGTCGAGGAGCACGGTGGAGAACCCCTTGCGCTGGTAGTCCTCCGCGACCTCGATGCCCAGCGCGCACAGGGCGCCGGCGGTCCGGCCCGCCGCGCGGTCCGCGAACGCCCGGGCGATGGAGTCGTCCAGGCCGGGGCCGAGGTCGGCGGCCGTGCCGTCCCAGGTGCGCGGCAGCGAGCGTCCGGCGCCGGCCACCACCTCGCGCACGTCGTCGTACAGGACGAACTGGTAGTCGGGGAACTCTTCGAACAGCCGGTTCCAGTAGGCGTCGTTGACGTCTCCGTGCAGGTTGTACTCGGGCACGATGCCGGCGAACCGTTCCGGCATGCGGTCCCACAGTTCGGGGCGCTCCGCGTGGGTCACCACGACCAGGGCCATCGGACCGTTCTCCTCTCCTCGTGAACCTACGGGCCTGCGGGACCTGCGGGACCTGCGGGCCCCGCCGGACCCGCCGGACCCGCCGGACCCGCCGGACCTACGCGGGGACTTCGACGTCCCAGACGATGACGATCGGCAGCCCGTCCCAGGCCGCCCGTGCCGCGTCCGCGATGAACTCCTCGTAACCGCCCGGCGCGAGGCGCCCGTTGAAGAGCGGTTCGTGGCAGGCCCGCACCCGCAGCCCCGCGCCGGTGAACGCCTCCAGGTACCGACCGGGGAGGTGGACGTGGTTGCGGACGAAGGCGAGCCGGTCGGAGCCGTGCACGAAGAGGCACTGCCCCTGCAGGGCGATGACGAAGGGGTGCAGGTCCGAGACGAGGATCCGCCCGCCCGGCCGGACCACCCGGGCCAGCTCGGACACTCCCGCCGCGAGGTCCGGCAGGTGGGTCATGGCCAGCGAGCAGACCGCGAGATCGACCGAGTCGTCGTCGAGCGGCAGCTTCTCCAGGTGCCCGAGCCGGTACTCGGCCTCAGGGGCGCGCTCGCGGGCTCTGGCCAGCATCTCGGGCGACTGGTCCACGCCGATGGTGCGGTGCCCGCGGGAGACGAGGGCACCGGTCTGGCGACCGGTGCCGCAGGCGGCGTCGAGGGCGGTGCCCGTGGGGAGGGTGTCGAGGATCCCGTGCAGCACGGGCTCCTCAACCTCGATGTACGAGCTGGGCAGCGAGTCGTACACCGCCGACCAGGAGGCGTAGCCCTCGGCGGCGTCGAGTTCGCTGACGTCGGCGCCGCCGTCCGGCAGCGGCGCGTCACCCGACGCGAAGCGCCGGATGTCCTCGACGCGTTCCCGCAGGAACGTCTCGTCCCCGTCCACGGCGTGGCGCAGGAGCGCCAGCCCCTCGATTCCCAGGACGAGTTCCCGTACCCGGAATTCACTGCTCATGAGAGCCCCTTGTCGATGACCGGAGGTGACGGATTTCGCGGTAGCCGGTCGGGTGCGGCTGGATTTCGCCCTACCCCGTTCGGCCGGAAGAACGCGGCCGGCCCGGTCCGCTGTCCGAAAGGCGGCTCCGAATTGACCGGTTCACGGGCCCGTTGCCCGGAATTCCCGCACCCCCTACCATGGCTTGCCGAATCGGCCGGAATACCCATTCGAGAGCCGGTCGTTCTGCTGGGGAGGCGGAATGATAGAGGGATATGTCGGGCGGGAAAGCGTCACCTCGGGGGGAGACTCGGGCGGTGACTCGGGCGGAGACTCGCAGGGAGGGCTGACGGTTCACGTCTCCACCGACGCCGCCCGGTTCCGGCTGAGGTTCTACCGGCTGGGCGCGGACCTGGACCTGGTGGCGGAGACCGGCTGGTACCCCGGTTCGCTCCACCTGCCGCCCCCGCACCCCGACGGCGTGCCCGGCCGGGCCTCGCCCGCCCACGGCTGGGGCTGGCCGCCGCTCGACCTGCCGGCGCCCGCCCACTGGACTCCGGGGATGTACCTGGTCGAGTTCGTCGAGGAGGGCGGCGACGGCCTGCCGCCGCTGGACGCGGGCAGCATCGAGGGCCCCGCCCGCGAGTTCTTCGTGGTGCGGCCCCGGCGGGCCGGCAGCCGGTCCCGCATCCTCTACAAGAAGTCGACCTTCACCCGGCACGCCTACAACCGCTCCGACCGGCCGGGCGAGGAACGCGCCGTCAGTCTCTACGACCACCCCGTGTACCTGGCGGACGCCGTTCCCCGCGGGCACAAGGTGAGCCTGCACCGGCCCGGCGGAGTCATCGACCTCGCCTACTGGGACGCCCCGTTCATCGCCTGGCTGGAGCGCAACGGCTACCCGGTCGAATTCTGCACGGATCTCGACCTCCACGAGGACCCGGAACTTCTCTCCTCGTACGATCTGCTGCTGAGCGTCGGCCATGACGAATACTGGAGCGAGGAGATGCGCGCCCACGCCGAGCGATTCGTCCACGACGGCGGGAACATCGCCTTCCTCAGCGCCAACACGTGCTGGTGGCGCATTCATCCGACCGACGGGAACACCGCGTTCGTCTCCGACACCGACCACCACGTGGGGGATGAGTATCCGCACCTGCCGGCGACCGACCAGTGGTGGCCGGCGCCGCCCCACGGCGCGGGCCGCCCCGAGAACTCCCTCACCGGGGTGAGTTTCCGCAACGGCGGGATGTGGCCGAGCACCGAGTGGCCCGGGGACCGCCCGCGCGAGGGGTACACCGTCCAGCACGCCGACCACTGGCTGTTCGCCGGCACCGGGCTGCGCGACGGGTCCGACGGCGGCGAGCCCGACCGGCTCGGCGCGGGCACCGCGCTGATCGGGTACGAGTGCGACGGCGCCGCCTACGCCCGGGACGCCCGGGGCGTGGCCCGGGCGACCGGCGAGGACGGCACTCCCGCCTCCTTCCTCATCCTCGGGATCCACGTCCTCGATCCGGTCCACGAGGACTTCCACGACTTCAAGTGGGGCCACTGGAACGGCCCGGTCCGGGAGCCGGGACTCACCAGCCCCCGGGCCGCGACCATGGGCGTGCACACCGCCGGCGGCACCGTGTTCACCGCGGGCACCACCGACTGGCCGGTGGTCTGCGGGAGGGAGCAGGACGCCGGTGTCGTGCGGGTCACCCGCAACCTGCTGGACCGGCTGCGGCACCGCGCGGCGCGTCCCTGAGCAGGTCCCGCAGTCCGCGGATCCGGGCCGCCCCGGCCGGCAGGGGCGGTGCGGCTCCGCGTACCGCCGGGTCCGGCCGGCACAGGTGGACGGGCCGCATCCCGGCGGCGAGCGGTCCGAGGACGTCGGGCGCCCACATGTCCCCGACGAACAGCACGTCCCCGGCCCGCAGCCCGCACCGCTCCAGCAGCGCCCGGTAGATCAGCGGGTGCGGCTTGCGCGCCCCCGCCCGGGCGGAGCCGACGACCACGTCGACCACCGCGCCGAGGCCGACCTCCTCGACGCAGTCCTCCAGGTTCCAGAACCAGTTGGAGCAGATGCCCACCAGCAGTCCCCGGTCGCGGAGCTCCCCGAGGACGGGGCGGGCGTCCTCGAAGAGCTCCAGCGTGACGGCCTTCATGGCCCGGTCGATCTCCTCGACCAGGTCGTCGAGTTCGCGCTCCGGCACCCCGCAGGCCCGGGCCCTGCGCAGAAGCCGGTCCAACTCCCAGCGGTGGTAGGCGGTTTCACCGACCGAGTGGGCCACGTGCTCCTCGCCCTCGCCGGGGCCCACCGCCCACTGGTCGCCCCAGCGGGCGCCCTGGGCGGCGAGGCCCCGGCGTTCGAAGATGCCGCGGTGGTCGGGCGGCAGTGGCTCGACCATCCGCACCAGCGTCCCGTAGAAGTCGAAGACGACGGCACGGACCTGCGGCGGCGACACGTTCGGCACCCGCCCTGCCTCAGTACCGGCCGTACCGGCGCGGGAAGTAGTCCTGGAGTTCGCCGTCCCGCTCGATGTCGACGGTCGCGCAGTGCAGCCCGCCGCCGAACGGCCCGACCGCCCGGAACGGCACCGGGACGATCTCGAAGCCGTACGAGGAGAGTTGCTCCGCCAGCCGGACCTCGTTCTCCTCGATGCACAGGGTGTTCTCGTCGAGGTTCAGCATGTTCCCGGCGAGCCACGGGCTGCAGAACGACAGCTTCGGCGGGTGGTCCCAGCTCGCGGGCTGCACCGCCTCGACGATCTCCCAGTCGTTGAGGCGGAAGAACTCCATCAACTCGGCGTCCGCGAGCCGCTCGCCGCAGTGCAGCACCAGGCCGGGGCGCAGCGGCACCCAGGTGGCGTCGATGTGCAGCGGGTGGGTGTTGGTGGAGGTCACGGCGTGCACCCGGTGGTCGGGGAAGTGGCGCTTGAGCCACTGGTAGCCGCTGCGGTTGGTGACGAAGGAGAGTTGGACGAACAGGTCCTTGCCGAAGCGGGCGACGTCGGCGGCGTCGAACAGTGGCTCGGCCTCGGTCAGCACCAGGTCGTAGTCGCGGACCCGGGCCAGCTGCTCCTCGGTGGACAGGTCGTTGTAGGTGTCCCAGAACTCGGTGTGGTACGAGGCGTCGGTGAGCCGCGGTTTCGGGGCGGCCTCCCAGCGCATGCGCTCGTCGGCCTCGAACAGGCCCTGCAGCACGGGCCGGTAGCACAGGTACTCGTGCCAGCGGCTGCGGTAGGACATGGTCGCTTCCAGGACCTCGTTGCCGACGGTCAGCAGCAGGTCCCGGGGCGGCATGCAGCCGAACATGGAGTCCTGGGTCCACTCGGGGGTGCTGACCTGCCGGGTGAAGTCGACGGGGGTGGGGCGGTCGACGCGGATGCCGCGGCGGCGCAGCAGTTCGGCGAAGTCGTCGAGCTGCTGCTCGGCCTCGGCGACCATGTCGGCGGGCATCGGGCCGTGGGTTCCCAGCGGGAAGCCGTCGTCGGGGTAGTCCCGGCGGACCGCGTGCTCGGGGGCCTGGACCACGGTGCCCTCGGCGCGCCCGACGATCACATGACGCAGGGGGTCCCAGCCGTTCCAGGCGTTGACCCGCACCGGCCGTTCGGTGGTGTCGGGGGTCGCATCGGGCGCGGTCGTCGTCTGCTCGGTCACGTACAAGCCCTTCGATGGGGGTCGCGTGGGTGACGCAGAGGCCCAACCTGCGGGGACCACCCGGGAGGAGTCAAGGCGCTGCGCCCTCTGTGGGACACCGAACGTCATCTTCCGGCCGAATGTCCGCGCCTCCGCGCCGCGGGGTGATCGGACGGGTAGTCAGAAGACCACCCCCATAGCGAACTTGGAGACCCCATGGCCATTCGCGTGCCCTCTCGCCCCTTGGTTCTCACATTGCTGCTGTCCCTGGCCGTGGCCGGGTGCGGTTCCGGATCGGGCGGCGGCTCCGGAGCCGGCGGCAAGCTGACGGTGTGGCTGGCCGTGGACGCCCAGGAGAGTTGGCCACAATTGGTCCAGTCCACCAACGACCGTTTCGCCAAGGAGCACCCCGGGATCCAGGTCGACGTCCAGTACCAGCAGTGGACGACGAAGAACCAGAAACTGGACGCCGTCCTCGCCGGGAAGAACGTGCCCGACGTGGTGGAGATGGGCAACAGCGAGACCACCAACTACATCGTCAACGGTGCCTTCGCCCCCGTCGAACCGGCCCGCTTCGACCAGTCGGACGCCTGGCTGCCGGCGCTCGCCGACGCCTGCCGCAACAACGGGAAGACGTACTGCGTGCCCTACTACGTCGGGGCCCGGGTCGGTGTGTACCGCACCGACTACTTCGACCGGGCCGGCGTGCCGGGCGCCCCGAGGACGTACCCCGAACTCCTGTCCGCGTTCGACAAGCTGAAGAGCACCGTCGGCGCCCAGGACCCGAACTTCTCCGCCTTCTACATGCCCGGCCGCTACTGGTACGCGGCGATGGCCTTCGTGAAGGACGCGGGCGGCGAGATCGCGGTGAAGGACGGCGACCACTGGAAGGCCTCGCTCTCCTCGCCGAAGTCCGTCGCCGGGCTCACCGAGTGGAAGCGGCTGATCGACGCCTACTACGTGGGCGACCGCGCCAAGGACAACGGCGACCAGCCGGCCGTCGTCGGCCAGGGCCACGTGGGCGTCTTCTACGGCAACACCTGGGAGGCCGACGCCGCCGCCGACGAACGCTCCGGCGGGGATCCGAAGCTGAAGGACAAGTTCGCCACCTTCCCCTTCCCCGGCCCGTCCGGGAAGCTCCTGCCGCCGTTCCTCGGCGGCTCCACCCTGGCCGTGCCGGCCAAGTCGACGCGCAAGGACCTGGCCGCCGACTGGATCAAGCTGTTCACCGACCGGGAGTCGCAGAAGACGCTGATCGCCGCGAACACCCTGCCCAACAACACCGTCCAGCTGGCCGAGGTCGCCGGCGGCGGCATCAACGGGCCTGCCGCCCAGGCCGCGGCCACCGGCGGCTGGATGACCCCGTTCGCGCCGGGCTGGACGTCGGTGGAGAAGTCCAACGTCCTGCCCGAGATGCTCGAACGGATCGCCAACGGCAAGGCGTCGGTGCAGGACGCCGCGCGGGAGGCGGACCAGCGGATCGACGAAGTGGTCAATGAGCGCTGACCGGGGCCGGCGGCGGCGTCCGCTGCTGCCGTACCTGCTGATCGGCCCGACCGTCCTCGCGCTCGTCCTGGTGCTCGGCTACCCGCTCGTGGACATGGTCGTCCTCTCCTTCCAGGACATGACCCGCGAGCAGCTGTTCAGCGGCACGTCGCCGCCGTGGGCCGGGCTGGACCAGTTCCGCCGGATCCTCGGTGACGGGTTCTTCTGGACGGTGGTGGCCCGTACGGTGCTCTTCACCGCGGTGTGCGTCGTCCTCACCGTGCTCTGCGGGCTGTTCACGGCCCAGCTGATGCACCGGGTCTCCCCGTGGGTGCGCGCCGTCATCGCCGGGGTGCTGGTGACCGTGTGGGCGATGCCCGCCATGGTCGCCGCGTCGATCTTCCGCTGGCTCTTCGACGCCGACTACGGCGTGGTGAACTGGCTGCTCTCGAACCTGCCCGGGGTCGACCTGACCCGCCACAACTGGTTCACCGACCCCTGGCAGGGGTTCTCCGTCATCGTCGCCGTCGTGGTGTGGGGCTCGCTGCCGTTCGCCGCGATCACCCTGCGGGCCGCGCTGGCCCAGGTCCCGCCCGAGTTGGAGGAGTCCGCGGTGCTCGACGGGGCCCGGCCGTTCCAGGTCTTCCGGCACGTGACCCTGCCGGTGATCAGACCGGTCCTCGTCATGGTCACCACGCTGTCGGCCATCTGGGACTTCGGCGTCTTCAACCAGATCTGGCTGATGCGCGGCGGCCAGCCCGAGCGGGAGTACTACCTGTTGGGCGTCTACTCCTTCATCGAGTCCTTCGCCGTCAACCGGTACAGCACCGGGGCCGCGATCGCGCTGGTGACCGTCGTGCTGCTGCTCGCCGGTTCGGTCGTCTACCTGCGTCAGATGTTCCGGACGGGAGAGGTCGAATGAGGCGGCGGCGGTCCCTGGGCCGCGACCTCCTCGGGCTGCTCGTCGCCGCGGTGATCGGCTTCCCGGTCTACTGGATGGTGCTCACGGCGTTCCGGCCGGCCACCGAGATCCTGCGCCTGCCGCCGGAGTTCTGGCCGGGCCGGTTCACGCTCGACAACTTCGCCCGGGCGCTGGGCACCGAGACCTTCTGGGCCAACGTCCGCTCCAGCGTGGTCATCGGCCTCGGCACCGTCCTGGTGTCGCTGGTCGTCGGTGCCCTCGCCGCCTTCGCCCTCGCCCGGTTCCGCTTCGCCGGCCGCAGGGCCTTCGTCGTGGTGATCCTGATCGTCCAGATGGTCCCGCTGACGGCCCTGATCATCCCCGTGTACCTGCTGCTGAACGACGTCGGGATGACCGACAGCCTCGCCGGCGTGATCCTCACCTACCTGGTGTTCACGCTGCCCTTCACGGTGTGGATGCTGCGCGGCTTCATCGCCGGCGTCCCGGTGGAACTGGAGGAGGCGGCCATGGTCGACGGCTGCGGCCGCCTCGGCGCCTTCCGCCGGGTGGTGCTGCCACTGCTCGCCCCCGGCATCGTCGCCACCTCCGTCTTCGCCCTCGTCCAGGCGTGGAACGAGTACGTCCTCGTCTACGTCCTGCTGTCGAGTCCGAAGAAGCAGACCGTCAGCATCTGGCTGGTCTCCTTCCAGACCAGCTTCGGGACCGACTACGGCGGTCTCATGGCGGGCGCCACGCTGACCGCCCTGCCCGTCGTGGTCTTCTTCCTCGTCGTCCAGCGCAGGATCGCCTCCGGCCTCGCGGCCGGCGCGGTCAAGGGCTGACCGCGAGCGCAGCAGGCCCCGCTCTCCCGGCGGCACCCCGTTCACGTCCACAGGAGGATTCCGTGACGCACGACCGCCTCGATCTCGTGTCCAAGCTGTACCAGCCGTCCGGCTGGCCCCGTGTCCTGGAGGCCGCCTCGGGAGCCGCCTCCGGCGCGCCACTCGTCGTGGACCTCGATCCGACGACCTTCTGCGACCTGGCCTGCCCCGAGTGCATCAGCGGAAAGCTCCTCAACCAGGGCCGCTTCACCCCCGAACGGCTGGCGGCGCTCGCCGAGGAGCTGGTCGCCCTGTCCGTCCGGGGCGTGGTGCTGATCGGGGGCGGCGAGCCGCTCGCCCACCGGGGCACCCGCAAGGTCCTGCGCATCCTCGGTGAGGCGGGCCTGGCCGTCGGGGTCGTCACCAACGGCACCATGATCGACAAGAACCTCACCGAACTCGCCCGCTACGCCACCTGGGTCCGCGTCTCGATGGACGCCGGCACCGCCGGGACGTACGGCCTCTTCCGCCCCGACCGCAAGGGCCGCAGCGTCTTCGACAAGGTCGTCGCAAACATGCGGCTGCTCGCCGAGGCGAAGAGCGGCGCCCTCGGCTACTCCTTCCTCGTCATGACCCGCCGGGAGCCGGACGGCCGGACCGTCAGCAACCACACCGAGGTGCTGCGCGCCGCCGAACTCGCCCACGACATCGGCTGCGACTACTTCGAGACCAAGGCGATGTTCGACGAGGAGCACCACGTCATCCAGGTGTCCCAGGACATCCTCGACGCGGTCGACCGCCAGCTCGCCGAGGCGGCCCGGCTGGAGAGCGACACCTTCCAGCTCGTCAACTCCTCCACGCTCACCTCCCTGCGCCGCCACACCGGCCCCGTCCAGCCCAAGGAGTACCACCGCTGCCGGGTCGCCGAACTGCGCACCCTGATCACCCCGTCCGGCGTGTACGTCTGCGCCTACCACCGCGGCAACCCGATGGCCAGGATCGGCGACGCCGTCACCGACAGCCTGGCCGACATCTGGCAGGGCTCCGACCGCGGCATCATCGACCCGAGCCGGGACTGCCGCTTCCACTGCGCGCGGCACCGCTCCAACCTGGAACTGGAGCAGATCGCGGAGGGAACGGGCGCAGTCCCCCTCCAGGAGGACTACGACCCGTTCCTGTGACCGTCGTCGTGACCGTCACACCGCGCTGACGCCGACCCGATCCCCCGCCCGGGCACCGCGGCTCCCCGCCGCCGCCCGGGCGGGGATCACCCGCGCCCCGGGGTACCGGCCGCGCAGCGCGCCGGCCAGGCCCGCCACCACCGCGGGCGCGTCGCCCGCGCGGCACACCCCGACCAGCGAGCCGCCGCCCCCGGCCCCGCTGAGCTTCAGCGGCAGGCCGACGGCGCGCAGCGCCACCGTCCGCAGCTCCTCCAGGAGCGGGGTCGACATGCCCTGGTGGTCGCGCATCGCCGCGTGCGCCCGGGCCATCGCCTCCCCCAGCGCCTCGTGGTCGCGTCCGCGCAGCGCCGTCCACGCGGCGGCCGACGCCCGGTCGGCCTCGGACCGGTACGCCGCGAGCGCGGGATCGCCGGCCGCGAGCTGCGCCCGCACCGTACGGATGTGGTCGCCGGTGTTCTTCCGGGTGCCCGAATCCACCACGACCACCCGCCAGTCGTCCGGGAACTCCAGCCGCTCCCTGACGACCGGCAGCCCGTGCTCCCGGCCGTCGATCAGCAGCGCGCCGCCCTCGGCGACGGCGAGGTGGTCCATGCCGCCGCCGTTGAACCGGGCGAACTCGAACTCGTACGCCCACTGGACGATCGAGCGCTCCGGCACCCGCTCGCCGGCCGGCGCCCCGGCCTCGGCGAAGGCCCGGAACAGCGCCACGATCAGCGCCGTGGAGGAGGACAGCCCGCTCGCGGGGGGCGCCTCGCTGCGGACGCGCACCGGCGGCGGGGCGGGGGCCAGCCCGGGGAGCCGGGCGCGCAGGAAGGTCCACACCTCGGCCGGCCAGTCGCCGGCCGTCTGCGCGACGGCCGTCGCCCCCGGCAGCACCTCGACCGTGGTCGGCAGGTCGAGGGCGAGGCTGACCGAGCGGCCCGCGCCCAGCCAGTCCAGGTCCTCCCCCGACAGGCACGCCCGGCACGGCACCGTGGCGCGGATCGGATCCTCCTCGCCCGTCCGGCGCTCTTCGCTCATCCGGTGCTCCTCGCTCATCCGGCCTGGAACCTCCCCTCGGCGACGAACGCCCGGTACATCGACAGCACCACCGCCGTGGGCGGGTGCAGCGGCCCCGGCGGATCGTCGAGGCGCCAGAACTCCGCCCGGCGCACCTCGTCCGCCCCCGGGACGAGCTCCCCCGACCAGCGCCGGGCCACGAAGCACAGCGCGAAGCAGTGGGTGACGTCCCCGTTCGGGTAGGTCAGGGTGTGCACGGCCGGATCGGACAGCGACCCGAACGCGACCAGGTCCTCCTTCGCCACCCGCAGCCCGGTCTCCTCCGCCACCTCCCGGACGGCCGCGTCGGCGAAGCCCCCGTCCTCCTCGCAGGCGCCCGCCGGCAGCTCCCACACGCCGTTGTCGACCCGCTGCTGGAACAGCCCCCGGCCGGCCGCGTCGAGCAGCAGGACCTGGGCCCCCGGCATCAACAGCTTTCTGCCGCCGACCTTCTGACGCAACGACCAGGTGTACGACCCGACGTAGCCCATGCCCGCACCGCCTCCTTCGCGGCCCGCCCCACGGCGGACGTCCACGGCGCCACAGACTGTCACGCGCTCTCCTCCACCAGCCAGCGCGGCACCGCCTCGGGTGTCGACTCCAGCCACCGCACGTACCGGTCCACGCCCTGCGCCACGTCGATCCGGGCCCGCCAGCGCAGCAGTTCCCGGCACCGCTCCGTGGAGGCGTACCCCCCGAGCGGATCGCCCTCGGGGCGCGGGGTGACGATCCGGCGCGCCCCCGGGAAGTAGGGGGTGAGCAGGTCCGCGACCTCCCGGACGGACGTCGGGCGGCCCGTCCCCACGTTCACCGTCCGGCCCGCCATCCCCTCCTCCACGAGCGCCAGCGCCGTCGCCTCGGCCACGTCCTCGACGTGCACCATGTCGCGCACCTGGACGCCGCCCCCGTTCAGGCGCATGGGACGGCCGAGCCGGGCCTGCAGGGACAGCCACGGGACCATCCAGGAGTGGCTGCCCGGCTTGGGGATCTGCGGCTCCCCGTACACCGAGAAGTACCGGACGATCGCGTGCTCGCACCCCGACGACGCCCCGAGCAGCAGCCGGGTCTGGTGCTCCGCCCACAGCTTGCCGTTCGCGTACACCGACAGCGGGAACAGCGGCTGGTCCTCGTGGAACACGTGCGGGCCCGGCGAGTCGGCGGGACCGTCGCCGTACACGGACGCGGACGAGACCAGCACCAGGCGGCGGATCCGCGCCCGGGCCGCCTCCTCCAGGACGACCTGGGTGCCCTGCACATTGGCCCGGAAGGCGATGCCGGGATTCCGGGTGCAGGCGGCCACGTCCGCGTAGGCGGCGGCGTGGACCACGAAGTCGGCGTCCCGGAGCAGTCCGGCGACCGCGTCGCGGTCGCACACGTCGCCGACGACGAGCCGGGCCCCGCTCCCCTCCACCCCGAAGACCGCGTGGCCGGACTCGGGATAGGCGTCCATCCGGTCCAGGACGGCCACCTCGGCACCGGCCCGGCACAGCAGGGCGCTGAGCCGGCTGCCCACCAGGCCCCCACCCCCCGTCACGACGACGCGGGCGTCGCGCAGTTTCTCCAGCCGGGCCTCGACGCTCTCGCCCCCGTCGGCTCCGGCTTCGTTCGATGGCGCGTGCGATCCAGCGGACATGTGTGTCCCTTTCCGTGGAGACGGCGAACTCGGATGCGCGCTCACACACAGCCACAGGCTTCACACGGAAGGTGGCGTGCCAGCCCAGCATCCGTGGATCTCCAACCGCTCCGCCAGTGCGAATTCGGCACTCTTGCCAGCCCTCGGCGCGATCCGTACTGTCCGGAACCGGTGGCACCCGCAGTAGCCGATCGCTCCATTGGGTCCACCAAGTCCCTTACGCCCCACCAGAGACAGGGAAATGAGATGACGCTCCATCAGCTCAGCGGGGTGGTCATGACCCACCCGAAGCGCCGGCGGGCCGCCGAGCGGATGGCCCTGGCGGCGCCCCCGGGCGCGCTGCGCGTCGTCATGGACCCGGACCCCACCGGCACCCCCTCGGTGCTGCGCACGGCACTCGCCGCCTGGGAGGCCGTCGAGGACGGCGCAACCCACCAACTGGTCGTCCAGGACGACATGCTGTTGTCCGAAACGTTCTTCGAACGGGTCCGCCTCGCCGTCGACGCGATGCCGGACGCGGCACTGGCCCTGTTCGCCCTGTGGGACTCCCGCAACGGGGCCGCGGCCCGCTTCGGCGCCATGGCCGGCGCCCGCTGGATCGGCGCGGTCAACGAGTACTTCCCGTGCGTCGCGATCGTGCTCCCCCGGGCCGTCGCCGAGGGCTTCGTCCGCTACGGCCGCGAGCGCCTCGGCGGCTGGCCCGACGACATCCTGATGCACCGCTACCTCCGGGACGCCGGCGTCCCCCGCTACGTCTCCGTCCCCAACCTCGCCGAACACCAGGACCGCGGCTCGATCTCGGGCAACGCCTTCCGGGGGCCGCGCCGTTCGGTCTGCTTCCTGCCCGGCGACCGGCCCGGCGACGAGGGGAACCGGCTGACCGGCCTGACGGTCCTGCCGTTCCTCAAGTACGGCGTCGCCCGCTGCGCGGTACGGGTCACCGGGCCGGGCCCCGAACGCTGGCTGCACCTGGACTGCGAGCAGTACCTGCACGGCCTCGGCCTGCCCCGCACGCTCTTCGCGCCGCCCGGGCCGGAGCCGGACGCGCCGGACGTCCGCGGGACCTGGCTCACGGCCCTCGCCATGGGCCACGAGGCCGCCCGCCTCGGCCTGGACGTCGACGGCTCCGCGCCCGCGGTACGGGCCGAGGTGTACGCCGAGGCGATCGCGACGATCGGGCCCGGCGGCATCAGCAACACCAGCACCGAGGAACACCTCGCCGAACGCCGCGAGGCCCTGGCCGCCGTGGCACGACGCGCACTGGCCGCCGGACACGAGGCCGCCCACCGCCCGGCCCCCCGCCGGCCCCGGCGGCCCGCCGGCCTCACCCTGCGCGGCGGCGCCACACCGCTCGGCGAGCACCTCGCACGCAGACTGGCCGACCTCACCGGCGACGCGGCGCCCGACGCCGTCCTCGACCTGACCGGCCTGCGCCCGGGAGCCCCGGCCCGGGAACTGAGGATCCACCTGCCCGACGACCCCCGGCCGTACACCCTGGCCGTGGACGAGGTGTACGGCCCCGGCTGCTCCCGGGACACCCTCGTCGGCCGCATGGTGTGGGACGCCCTGCGCAGCCGGCCGGTGGTCGTCCAGGAGGGCCCCGACACCGAGGTGCACCCCGTCTACACGGACGACCTGGCCGACGCCGTGCTGGCCGTGCTGCGCACCCGGCCCACCGCCCGCGCCCTGCGCGTCGCGGGCGAAAAGCCCGCCACGCTCGGCGAGTTGGCGCACACCGTGCACGCCGCCGTCCGCCCGGTGCCGGTCCGGACCGATCCACCGGCACCCGGGCTCCCCGCCGCCCGGCCGGCGTTCCCGGACGGCCCCCGCCCACCCGGCTGGACACCGGCGACCGGGCATGCCAAGGGACTGCACGCCTTCGCCCAGTGGCTCGCGTACGAGGGCACGCTGCTCACCGTCGTCTGACCCGCGGGCGGCGGGCGGCGGGCCGGCGGCCGGGGCGCCTACGAGCGGCTCGGCACCCCCGGGAGCGGCGCGGCCGTCGCCCCCGGTTCCTTCCGGCCGCCCCGGCCCGCCGGCCCCGACGCCGCTGTCGGGGCCAGCGGCAGGCGCACGGTGAACACCGAGCCCCTGCCCGGGGTACTGGCCACCCGGACGCTGCCGTCGTGGACCTCGGCGAGCTTGCGGACGATGGCGAGGCCGAGACCGCTGCCGCCGGTCCGACGGCTGCGGGACTTCTCCGCCCGCCAGAAGCGCTCGAACACCAGCGGCAGGTCCGCCTCGGCGATGCCGCTGCCGGTGTCGGCGACCTCGATGAGAACGGCGTCGGCGTCGGTGCGGGCCCGCAGGGTGACCGTGCCGCCCGCCGGGGTGTGCCGGACCGCGTTGGCGACCAGGTTGCCGACGGCCTGGCGCAGGCGCACCGGGTCGGCGAACAGCTCGGCTCCGGCCGCCGAGCCGTCCGGCGCGCTCCCGGACGACACGTTCCGGGACGACGCGGTCCCGCCCGGCGCGCTCCCGGACGACGCGTCCCGGGAAGGCTCGACGGCCAGCGCCAGGGCCACTCCGGACGCCCGGGCCCGGGCTCCGTGCGCGGTGGCGACCTGGGCCAACAGGTCCTCGACGTCCACGGGTTCGCGGTACAGGGCCAGTTCGCCCGCGTCGGCGGCGGCCAGGTCCTTCAGGTCGTCGATGAGGTGCTGGAGCAACAGGGCCTCTTCGAGCAGCGAGCCCGTCAGCGCCCGGTCGGCCGTGGCGACGCCGTCCTCGACGGCCTCCAGCCAGCCGCGGATGTTGCTCAGCGGGGTGCGCAGCTCGTGCGCGATGTCGCCCACCATCGCCTTGCGCAGGTCCTCCAGTTGCCCGCGCCGTTCCGCCATCGCGTTGAAGGCGGCGGCGAGTCCGGCGATCTCGTCGCGGCCGGTCACGTCGACCCGGGCCGAGAGGTCCCCGTCGGCCATCCGCCGGGCGGCGTGGGTGAGGGCGTGCAGCGGCCGGGAGAGCCGCAGGCCGACCGTCACCGTGACCGCCACGGTCACCGACAGCACCAGGGCCGCGACCTCGGCGACCCGTCCGGGGTGGGCGGGGATCGACGCGGAGACCGCCGTCGGGGCCTCGCCCCCGGCGCCGGCGCCGTTCGGGGCGGTCACCGGGGCGTCGACGAACAGCAGCACGGGCGGCGCCACGTACTGGACGAGCTGCTGCCGGCGGGCGTTGGTCAGGCAGGCGGACATCGCCCGGTCCTGCGGCGCCGGCCCTGCCGGGATCCCGTCCGGCCCCAGGGACAGGGTGACGGGACCGGCCTGCCGGCGGGCCAGGCAGGCGTTGACCAGTGCGGTGAGGTCGGTGAGCGCGGCGCGCTCGGTGTCGGGCGGGGCCGCCATCACCACGGGGGACGTGCAGCGCACACCGTCGACGCGGTCGTCGGTGGTCCGCAGCCGCGGCCGTCCGGCGAGGTCGTCGGTGACGGTCGCCTCGATGCCGAGCGCCGACCGCAGGCAGTCCGCCTGCCGCAGCAGGGCGGCCCGCAGGGTCGCGTGCTCGGCGGCGGTCGGCCGGAACGGTCCCGCCGCGCGGGCGTCGATCCGGTCGCTCGGTGCGCCGGGCAGCATGGCGATGTCGACGGCGAGCGGGTCCACCGTGGTGGTGGGCGTACGGGGCAGGGCCGTCCGCTCACCGGCCGTCGGCGCGGGACCGCTCTCGGGCCCGTTCACGGAAACGGGGGCGGCACCGGCACCCGCCCCGGCCGCCGAGTCCACGACCGGTTCGAAGCGCGGCGTCGCCAGGACGATGCGGCGCCCGGTGGCGTCCGCGAGCCGCCGAACGGTCTCCTGCGCCCCGCTCCAGTCGGCGTGGGTCGCGGCGTACCCGAGCAGTTCGTCGTAGATCCGGGTGTGGTCCACGAGGACCCGGGTCTGCTCCCGCTCGATCGCGCCGGTGGTGGTGCGGGCGGCCAGCCAGGCGGTCGCGGCGATGGAGCACAGGGAGACCAGGGCGGAGAGCGCGAGCAGCCGGACCGTCAGACTGCGGCGCAGCGGGGTGTCAGGACGCACCGGGCGGCTCCTCCGCGAGCTTGTAGCCGATGCCGTACACCGTCAGGAGGGCGACGGGGCGGCGCGCGTCCGGTTCGATCTTGCGGCGCAGGTTCATCACATGGGTGTCGACGGTGCGGGTGGTGATGTAGCGGTCGATGCCGTGCAGGTGTTCCAGCAGCTGGGCGCGGGTGAAGACCCGGCCCGGCTGGCCGGCCAGCACTTCCAGCAGCCGGAACTCGGCGGGGGTGCAGCCGATCCGACGGCCGTGGGCGGTGACCTCGTGGCGCAGCGGGTCGACGGTGAGCGGTCCGACCCGCAGGACGGCCCGCGGCCCGGACGCGTCCTGGGCGTCCCGGCCGCCGTGGGCGTCCGGGGCCGGAGCCGGCCGGGAGCCGCGGCGCAGCAGGGCGCGGACCCGGGCGACCAGTTCCCGGGGGCTGTACGGCTTGGTGAGGTAGTCGTCGGCGCCGAGGTCGAGTCCGAGCAGGAGGTCCTCCTCGGCGGTGCGGGCGGTCAGCATCAGCACCGGCAGGGCGGACTCGGCGCGCAGAGTGCGGCACACGTCCAGGCCGTCCAGGACGGGCATCATCACGTCGAGGACGAGGAGTTGCACCGATCCGAGGCGGGCCCGCTCCAGGGCGGCCCGGCCGTCGTGGACGACGTCGACGCGGTGGCCTTCGCGTTCCAGGTACAAGCGGATGAGGTCGGCCTGTTTGGGATCGTCCTCGGCAACCACCACATGTGCGCACATACGGATGATCGTAAAGCGCCGTCCGATCGCCGTTCCACGACCGTATCCGCCCACGTCACCACCGCTTTCCGACTGCTTCCTGACAACTTCCTGACATCGGGCGGAAAGTGTGGCGGGGTCAGCCGGGGCCGAGTGCCCCGGTCCCCTCCCGAGAGGCCCCTCGTGAAGCCGTCCCCGAAGTCGTCCCCGAAGTCGTCCCTGAAGCCCTCCCCGAAGCCGTCCTCCCGTCCGCTGTCCCTCGCCGCCGGTGTCCTCGGCGTGGCCCTGGTCCTGTCCGCGGTCCCCTCCGCCGCCACGGCGGCCACCGCGGTCCCCTCCGGGCCCGCCACCGCGCCGACCGTCTCGGAGGAGGACGTGATGCCGCACCTGCGGGCCCTGCAGCAGATCGCCGATCGCAACGGCGGCAACCGCGCGCACGGCACCCGCGGGTACGCGGAGTCGCTGGCGTACGTGCGCCACGCGCTGGACCGGGCCGGCTTCCGCACCGAAGTGCGCCGCTTCTCGCACGACGGCGCGACCGGCTACAACCTGATCGCCGACTGGCCCGGCGGCGACCCGAACCACGTGCTGCTCTCCGGCGCCCACCTGGACAGCGTCAAGCAGGGCCCGGGGATCAACGACAACGGGTCCGGGTCGGCCACGGTGCTGACCACCGCCCTCCAGGTGGCCAAGGCCCGGTTGAAGCCCGCCCGGCACCTGCGGTTCGCCTGGTGGGGGGCCGAGGAGGTCGGGCTGGTCGGTTCCGCCGACTACGTCCGCGGCCTGTCCGACGCCGACCGCAAGGCCGTCGACCTGTACCTCAACTTCGACCAGACCGGCAGCCGGAACACCCAGCAGTGGTTCGTGGTGAAGGACGGTCAGCAGGCCGACAGCGCGGCCGGGCAGGTCTTCGAGTCGTGGTTCGCCGCCCGGGGGCTCGCCACCTTCGACATCGGCGTGGGCGGGTCGGACAACGAGTCGTTCGGCAAGGCCGGCATCCCGTCCTCCGGCTTCAGCACCGGCATCTCCGACTGCATCCACGATGCCTGCGACAACCTCGCCAACGTCGACCCGGCGACGCAGACCACCAGCACCAACGCCCTGATCGGCGTGGTGTGGCAGCTCGCCGCCACCACCCCCGCCACCGCCCGGCCCTGACCACCCGACATCCCGCAGGAGACACGGATGCCCGCAACACCGACCACCCGCCGCCGGACCGCCGCCGTGCTGGCGACCGCGACCGCCCTCGGCGTCGCCCTGACGGCCCTGCCCGCCTCGGCGGCCGGCCTCGGGGACCCGTACTTCCCCGACGACGGCGACTCCGGCTACGACGTGGGGCACTACGACGTCCGGATCGCCTACGACCCGGCGCGCACGGACCACCTGGACGGCGACACGACCGTCACCGCCCGGGCCGTCCGGGCGCTGGACCGCTTCAGCCTGGACCTGAAGGGCTTCACGGTCGCCTCGGTCACCGTGAACGGCACGCCGGCGCGGTCCTTCTCGCGCTCCGGCGAGCACAAGCTGGTCGTCGTCCCGGCCCAACGGGTCGCCCGGGGCGCCACGTTCGCCGTCCGGGTGACGTACGCCGGCACGCCCGACGCCGAGGGCTGGCACACCCTGAGGAACGGCGGCGCGAACGTGTCGGGCGAACCGCACTCCGCGACCTCGTGGTACCCGTCGAACGACCACCCGTCCGACAAGGCCACCTTCGCCCTCACGGCGACCGTCCCCGACGGCTGGACCGCCATCGGCAACGGCCTGCCGGGGCCGACCACCACCGCCAACGGCACGACGACGTTCCGCTGGCGGGAGGACCGGCCGATGGCGACGTACCTCGGCACGGTCGCCGTCGACCGGTTCACCGTCCACCGGACGCAGCTGCCCGACGGAAAGCCCGTCATCACGGCGTACAGCCCGGACGTCCCGATCGACGCGGCCACGGAGGCCGCGCAACCGGACGTCCTGGCCTTCCTGGCCTCGAAGTTCGGCCCGTACCCGTTCTCCTCCGCGGGCGCGATCGTGGTCGGCGAGTCCGAGAATCCCGGACGCGGTGCGGCGGCTCTGGAGACCCAGAGCCGGCCGACGTACATCGGGGCCCTCTACGACGAGGGGGTGGTCCACGAGAGCGCCCACCAGTGGTTCGGCAACAGCGTCTCGTTCACCGACTGGCGCGACGGCTGCATCGCCGAGTGCTTCGCCCAGTACGCCAACCAGCTGTGGGAGGAGCACAACGGCGCCAACCTGGACACCGGCTTCTACCCCCACGTGGTCGCCGAGAACAAGGACAACCCCTCGTTCTGGTCCACGAAGCTGTACGACCCCGGGAAGGGCAAGGAGCTCGCCCCCGCCCTGTACTTCAAGGGCTCCCTGATGCTGCACGCCCTGCGGCGCACCGTCGGCGACGACGCGTTCTTCGCCACCCTGCGCCGCTGGACCGCCGACCACGCCTACGGCAACGCCTCGTTCCCGCAGTTCGAGGCACTGGCCGCACGGGTGTCGGGCAAGGACCTCAAGGGCTTCTTCGACGCCTGGGCCCACGGGACCACGCTCCCCGCCGAGGAGTACCTCTACCCGGGCCCCCTGGGCAACCGGTAGCCCGCCGCCGGGCCGGTGCGGCTCCGGACCGGAGTCGCACCGGGATCACCCCGGTGGCTACCGGCCGACGTCGGGGCCGGGGCCTCCCCCGGGACGGGCCCCCGGCCCGGTCCGCGGTGTCGGGATCCGAAGCACCGCATGCCGGGAGCCCGGCTCGGGCAGCAGCGTGCAGGTCGAGCGGCGCGGGACGAAGAGCGCCTGGCCGCCCCGCAGTCGGACCGCCAGCGGCACCCGGTGCGCGTCGGTCGAGGCGGTGGAGCCGCTGGAGCCGGTGGAGCCGATCGGACCGGGGATCGCGTCCGCCGAGGCCGCCGAGGCGGTCGGCGCACCGACCAGGATGTCGGTGACGGAGGACAGCTGGAGTACCAGGAGTTCCTCCGAATCGGCCTGTCGCATCTGTGCCGCGTGCGGGTCCGCGGGGTCCTGAGGGAGGGTCCGCACGGTGACGCCCAGCAGTGTACTCAGCCCGGTGGCGAGGGCTGCCGCGGCCTCCGCCGCGGACGGGTCGCCGGTGACGGGGGGCTCGTAGTCCGTCCACAGGACGGCAGGTCCTCCACCGGACCGGGCCGAGAGGAACGCGGCGAGTTCCCGGAGGTAGCCGCTCTCGTCGGCCGGTTCGTTCTCCTGATCGTCCGGCCCCCACTGCACCGTCGTCCTCCGTTCCGGAGCCTCGCGTCGGGAGGCTTCCCTTCGCCGGGCTCCATCATGGATTCCCGTGGTGGCGCCGGGACAGTCACGCGAACCCGGTCCCGGGCCTCCGGTCCCGGACTCGCGTGACCCCGCCGCCCGAGTGCCCCGGCCGCCCCCGCACCCCTGCCTCCCGGGGTGCCGCTACTCGCCCAGCAGCCCGGTACGGGCGGCGGCCACACCCGCCTGGAACCGGCTCTCGGCGTCCAACTGCCCCATGATGTCGGCGATATGACGCCGCGCGGTGCGCAGGGACATCCCGAGGCGGCGGGCGATCGTCTCGTCCTTGAGCCCGGCGGCGAGCAGCCGCAGGATGGTCCGGTCGATCTCCTGGGAGACCTGCTCCAGGCCGTCCTCGGTGGCGGCGGAGAACGGCCTGGCACACGACCAGGACTGTTCGAAGATCTCGCACAGATAGGCGACCAGTGACTCCTGACGGACCGCCACCGCTCCCCAGGAGCCGTCGCTCGCGGGGATGAAGGCGAGTTCGCGGTCGAAGACGATGATGCGGCCGAACAGCTCGTGGACGGTGCGGTACTCGCCGCCGAGCGGCGAGGCCGCTTCCACGTACGCCTGGCTGGGGCCGTTGAAGCGTGCGGTGTGGTGGTAGAGCGTGCGCATCCGCACCCCGCGGGCGAGCAGCGCGCGGTCACGGCCGAGTGCTTCCTCCATGGCTTCCGGCACGCGGCTTCCGCCACCGGGCTGGCTGGCCAGCACCTCGCTCCGGCAGCCGTCCGAGGCCCGGTCGAGTGCCGCCCGTACCTCCTGCAGGCTGCTGATGACCTCGACCCCCTCACCGGCGCCGGCCGTCCGTCCGCCCCGCTGGTAGTGGGGGAAGAAGCCGACGAGTCGGGCCTGTCCCCTGGCCAGCTCCTCCTGCTCGCGCCGGATCCGGGCCTCGACGGGGGCGGCGAGCCGGGCCATCGCGACCTCCGGTGCGACGGCGTAGCCCGCTGCCGGGTCCTGCGGGTCCGGGTACACCAGGCGCAGGGCGCTCAGCCGGCGCACCGAGGCGGCGGCCCGGTCCGGCTCCAGTCCCAACTCGGCGGCGATGGCCTCGGGTTCGAGCCGGTGGTGTTCCAGTACCCAGGAGTAGACCGCCACGTCGACCTGATCGGGTTCCGTTCCGCCCGCCCGATCGTCCGGTTCACCGGAAATGTCCATGTACATCCCCCAGTCACTTTGCTGCCACCCAGCTTGGTGAGGTGGTCGGCCCGTAGGCGCGTGATCATCTCGGCGACATGCTAGATCACAGGCCGGGACCCGCTCGGCGGACCGTTGAGGTTCCCTCCAGGAGGACTCCATGAAGCGTTTCATCACCGCCGCCGTACTGCTCGCGGCACTTCTCGGGATCAGCGCCCCCGCCGCGCTCGCCGTTCCACAGAACCGCGCGACGGCGGCCCGCAACGTTCACGCGGACGACACCTCGTGGGGCGGCGCGTGCACGACCCCCGGCTGCCAGCCCATCTACTGAGCGGTCGCCGTGACTGCCGCTCCCGTCCGACGTCCCCTCAGCCAGGAGAGTGCCCCGATGTCCCGACCCGCCACCGCCACCCCCGCTCTGAGCCGCCGGGAGGTGGAGGTGCTGGAGCTGCTGGCCCGAGGAGCCACCTACGACACCATCGCGCGCCGCCTCCAGCTCAGCCCGCACACCGTCGACACTTACCTCCGACGGATCCGCAGCAAGACCGGCGCCACCACCCGCATGCAGTTGGCGCTGTTCGCCTTCACCCACGGCCACGGCCTCCCCGTCTCGTGACGCGGCCCCGGGGCGCGTGCGCGACGTCGGGCCGGACACGGGCCCGCCCCCGCCGGCGGGTCCCGGCAGGGGCGGAGTCAGGGGCAGGGTCGGGCGAGAGGGCGGGGCCGGGCGCGGGACGGTCAGGCCTTGATCGTCCAGCGCTGGTTCCAGTCGTTGGTGCAGGTCCAGACGCCGAGGGCCTTGTTGTCCTCGTCATAGGTGAGGCAGTCGTCGGTGCTGACCCGGATCTGGTACTCGCCGTCACCGAACGCGAAGACCTCCCACTTCTGGGCGGCGGAGCCCGTCCAGGGGCGCGCCTCGGCCAGGTAGCTCTTGGTGTTCTCGGTGAGGGCGAGGCCGGTGACGGCGTTGGTGATCCTGTAGAGCCCGCCGGCGTCCTGGGTGAAGACCCAGCCGGTGGCCTTGGCGGCGGTGCTGGTGGCGGCGGTGACCGGGGTGCCGCTCGCGGAGCCGTTGGCGGCGGGGGCCCGGCCGTTCTTGACGCTCGGGTGCAGCGTGCCGCTCAGCTGGGCGGCGCCCGAGTCGGCGACACCGAACCCCATCCGGATGTGGCCGGCGGGGATGTTGGTCCCGGTGTCGCCGGTCTCGTGCGCGGGGATGCCGGGGGTCCCCGGGCTGCTGATGGGGATCGCGGGGACGGTGATGATCTGGCCGCCGATCGGCACCTGAGGCGTCGAGGGGGTTCCGGGCGGAGGGGTGGAGCCGCTGGAGGACCCCGGCACCACCCGGGCCGGGAAGTGGATGATCCGGCCCCCACGGCCGCTGGTGTCCGAGTCATGGCCGATGAAGGCCCAGTTCATGAAGCCGCCGTCACCGTAGTTGACGAAGGTCGACTCGCCCGCGAAGACCCAGACCTTGAAGTCGTCGTAGCCCTGCGGCCCGCCCTCCTTGTCGTGGTGCTCCAGCTTGACGTCGTCCTCGAACATCACCCCCCGCATGTTCGCCGAGTAGTCGTTCTTGAACCACTTGGTGTCAAAGGCGTCCGTCCCGTCGTACTTGAAGACGAGGACGTTGTAGCCGGGCGCGGCACTGCTCAGCTTCGAGACCAGGGCCTGGGTGAACTGGGCGTTCTCCATCTTCGCCTGGTTGGCCGCACCGAGGACGAACTTGACGGTGTCGGCGACGGCGCCGATCAGGGCGCTGGTGCAGTTGCCGCCTCCGACGCCGTCCTTGCCGGCGCAGTCGGCCGCGGCGGCCGGGGTCGGGGCCGCGACCAGAGCCGTACCGGCCCCGGCGAGGAGGCTGACGGCCAGGGCGGTGGCGGTGGCGGACTTCTTCAGGCGGGCGCTAACGGCGCTCATGATGGGCTGCTTTCGGGCGAGTTCGGAGGAAGCGTCAGGCGGACCGGCACAACCCGGTACGGGTGCGGGCGGCCAGGGGGGCGTCACCGCCGCCACCTGTCCGGTCCGCCTTCCTGCCGGCGTTCCGTTCGGTGAGGTAGATCCTGCCGAGCCGCGATGGTCACGGACAGTCACGAAGATCCGGTGCCGGAGCGGCGGTACCTGGATCACGTGACACGCCCCGCGGCCGGAGCGGTGACGGACCTGCCGCCGGACGGGGGGCCTGACAGCCGCGGGTCCCGCCTGTAGCGTCGCCCCATGACCGACGAGATCACGGCCAGGGCAGGCAGAGAGTTCTACACGTTCGACGGCCGGATCCTGGAGGTCTTCGGGAGCTATCCGAAGCGGTTCCACATCCGGAACACGGACCTGCGGGTCACGGGCCCCGATCGGAAGGGGAGGCGGACCGTCGAGGTCGTCGCCGGTCCGCCCGAGGCCCCGGCGACGCAGCACACCTGGCACCTGTCGGCCGAGGAATGGCAGCGGGCCCAGGGCCTGGAAGCCCTGCTGGAAACGGTACGGGCGGCCATCGCGTCCGCCCGGGAGCACGGAGCCTGAGGGTTGTCCGCAGCTGCGGCCGAGGACGGCCGCAGCCCTGTCAGCGGCTCGGGCACGGGTTCCGGTAGGCGATGTCGGGCGCGTACAGGCGCCATTGGGCGGGGCTGACGGAGCCCCTGCTGTAGGAGCACAGGCGGTCGGCGAGCCTGGCGGGATCGGTGTCGAGCAGCGAGACGGTCCGGTTGGAGGCGACGAGGAGGGTGGGCCCGGTCGCCACGAGCGCGACCGCGCGGATCGTGTCGCCGCTCGGATTGGCGACGGAGGCCACCAGAACGGGAGCGGTGGGGTTGCGGACGTCCCAGAGTTCCAGGGTGCTGCTGTTCCAGATGGCCATGAGCGCGCCGTTCTGGGCGAATTCGACGCCCTTGACGCCCTGCACCGTCTGAATGGTCGTCTCGGGACGGGGATGCCCCGGATCGCCGGTGTCCCAGAGAGAGACGGCGCTTCCGTTGTTGGCGCCGGCGGCGAGCAGCCGGCCGTCACCGCTCAGGCCCAGGACGTCGTTGAAGGCACCGGGCACGGTGACCCTCGACGTCGGCTCGCCGCCGGCGGTGAAGTGGAACAGTTCCAGGGCCGAGCACTTGCAGGTGATGTCCGGTGTACTCGTGACGGCCATGACCGTACCGGCCGGGGTGAGGCGGGAGAGCGCGGAACCCATGTTCAGCGAGTCGGCGGAGCCACCGGAATCGGAGGAGCCCTCCGGGGGTTTGATCGCCGAGGAGCCGGTGCGCCTCGGTTTCGCCGGGTCGCTGACGTCCCACCAGTCGAAACCGGCCTTGCTCGCCAGGTAGGCCGTGCGGCCGTGGTTCAGCAGGCCGGCGTCGTGGCCGTCGGCGTCGGGGGCGGGGATCGAGCCGGCCTCCGTCGCGTCGAGCGAGTCGGTGACCCGCCACAGGTGGAGCACCCGGCCCCTGATCACCGCGATTCGGTGGCCACCGTCGTCCCAGGTCACCCCGAAGCTGATGATCACGTCACCGACGGCCGACGGGGTGGCGGGGAAGTCGGCGGTGCCGAGGGAGGCGGCCTTGACCGGGTGGTGCGGATCGCTCACGTTCCAGAGCCGGACCTCGCCCTCCCATCCGACGGTCAGCAGCGCGTCCGCGCGGAGGAACGCGGTGCTCCGCACGGAGACCGGCAGGGTCGCGACGAGGGCGGGGCCCGTGGACGCGGAGAGGTCCCAGAGCCCGACGGACTGCGTGGTCGGGGTCGGCGCCGTCGCGGTGACCTGCTGCGCCGCGGCCATCAGGCGGCCGTCCGGGCTGAACGACCAGGAGGGGAGGCCGCCGGGCAGCCGGGCCTCGTCGATCTGCCGGACCGGTGCGCGCCACCGGCGCAGCACACCGTCGCCGCCCACGGTCAGCAGCCCGCCGGCCCCGGTCGTGGCCATGGCGTAGAGACCGGCGGCCGTCTTCATGCAGCTCGACTTCGCGGACCCCAGGGCCAGGTTGTCCGCGGACAGGGGGACGACGCACAGATCGCCCTTGGGGTCCTTCACGTCCGTCCCGCCGTAGGCGAGCTGGCGGCCGTCCCGGCTGAAGGCCACCGCGCTCACGTTCGCGGAGCCCCCCGTCGAGACTCTGACGGCCTCGGGGTGGGCCGGGTCCCCGAGCCGCCAGAGACCGACGTCCCGCTGGCTTCCGGCGGCCAGCATGCCGCCGTCGGGGCTGAAGACGATCGACTTGTACCCGGTCTCCAGGGTGGCCGGATTGGCCGGGTCGACCGGGTCGACCGGGTTGACCGGGTCGGCGATGTCCCACAGCTGGGTCCTGCCGCCGAGAACGGTGGTGGCGAGCAGACTTCCCCGCGGCGAGAAGGCCACGGCGGCGAGGGCCCCGGGCCCCTGCCCGGTCGGGTTGCGCAGCCGGGCGAGCTCCGTGGGGGCGGTGGGCCGGGCGATCGACCACAGGCGGGTGTCGCCGTTTCCCAGGGCCGCTGCCAGCAGCGTGCCGTCCGCACTGGTGGCCATCGACATGACGCCCGCCCGTTCCCCCGCCGGGTCGGTCGCCAAGGGCAGCCGGGCCGCGATCACGGGCTTCCCGGGGTCGGCGAGGCTCCACAGGCACAGGCCTCCCCCGGTGCCGCACGAGGCGGCCAGGTGGGACCCGTCCGGGGTCAGGGCGATGCCCGTCAGGCCGACCTCGACGGTCGAGCGGAGCGCCGGCGCGTCCGGGTCGGCGATGTCCCAGATCCGGACCACTCCGTCCTGGTTCACCGCGGCGACCAGGGACGCACGGGCGGAGGTCGCCATGACGAGGGTGTCCTTGCCGGCCTCGCCGACGACACTGTTCAGCAACGAGCCGCTCAGGTCGTACAGCTGGGCGGCGGCCTCCTGGGTGGGGGACGTCCGGTGGGCGGCGATCGCGAACTGGGCGGCCAGTCCGGGATCGGTGCCGCCGAGGGCCTGCGCGCGGGCGGCCAGATCCTTGGAGTTCACGACCGCCGCCTTCTGGGCGGTGGCGTCCCTCTCCCGGGCGGTGGCGTGGCGTTCCCGCACGGTGAGCACGCCCCCGGTCACGGCGGCCAGCAGCGTCACGCACAGCGCCGCGGCCACCGTGCCCTGCCTCCGCCGGCGCGACCGGCGGTGGACGCGACCGCGTTGCAGGTAGTCCCGTTCGGCCTCGCTCAGATCCCCGGCCCGGCTGTGCAACCAGGGCTCGGCGCCCGCCAGCGTGATCCTCTTCGGCAGCAGATCGTGGTCGCGCCCGCCGCGCTCCCAGCGCTCCCGGTCGTGCCGCAGGACCTCCCTCCAGGCCAGGAACGCGCGGTCCTCCTCGACCCAGGCGCGCAGCTTGTCCCAGGCGTTGATCAGCGCCTCGTGCGCGAGCTCCACCGTGTCCACGCCTTCGGCGCTGCGCCCGACGACCAGCAGCCGCTCGTCGGCGAGCCGCTGGGCGATGCGCCACTCGTCCTCGCCGAGCTCGGTGCGCAGCGCCGTCCGACGGGTGGCGGACAGCGAACCCAGCGGCACCCGGACGAGCTGGGTGAAGAGACGACGTGCGGCCCCCCTCTCCTCCTCCGGCGAAACCTTGTACCGCAGGACGTCGTTGGCGTAGGCCCCCAGTGCGCCCTTGACGCCGCCGAGCGCCTCGTAGGCCTGGTGGGTCAGCAGACCGGCGTCCTGGCGCCGCCAGAGCAGGTCGAGGGTGAAGCCCAGCAGCGGCAGCGCGCCCGGTTCGGCTCCGGTGTCGTCCAGCAGGCGCTCGGCCAGGTTGGGCGCGTAGCGCACCCCCGCGACGGCGTCGACCGGCGCGGTGACGACCTGGTGCAGCTGTTCGCGGCTCATCGGGCCGAGTGCGTAGACCTGCCGGCCGATGACCGGGCCGAGGAGCGGATGGGCGAGGGCCGCCTCCAGGAAGTCGGCCCGCAGGGTGGTCAGGACGCGGACGGTGTTCGGCAGGGTGTCGGTGAACAGCACGGCGGCCAGTTCGTCGACGGCGGACCGGCCGCGCACCAGCAGCTCCTCGAACTGGTCCAGCACCAGGAGCAGTTGGTTCGCGCCGTGGAGTTCCAGGAGCCGGGGCACGAGGTCGGCCATGCCCTGCGGACCGGCCAGCACGGCGGCCAGGACGGGGGCCCGCTCAAGTCGCTGCGTCGCCGACAGCGACGGCTCCAGCAGCGGCAGCAGCGCGGCGGCCAGCGCCGACAGCGGACTGCTGCCGGAGTCCGGCCGCAGGGTCACCGCCAGCGCCCCCGCCGCACGGCGCCGGGGAACCACCCCGGCCATGGCCAGCGACGACTTCCCGGAGCCGGAGGGGCCGACCACGGTGACCCAGCGCTCGCGCGCCGTCAGGACGGCGACCTCCTCGCTCTCGGTGTACCGGCCGTGGAAGACCGCCGCGTCCGACTCCTGGAACGAGGTCAGGCTGCGGAACGGCGACGGCGGCATCGCGACGGCCCGCAGCCCGGGCCAGGCCGCCGTCAGTCCGTCGGTGGGGGTCAGGTAGCTCACCGGGGGATCGGTCGCCTCGGCGATCGTCACCATGCCGACCACCCCGCCGAGGCGGTCGTCCCACACCGGGCTCCCGCTGAACCCCCCGGAGACCCGGTAGCCCCTGGAGGCAAGGTCGACCTGGAGCAGCCCCCCGCCCTGTCGGCCCCGCAGCACGCCCGCGTGCCAGACCCCGTCCGAACGGCCCACCGGGAAGCCGAACACCCGCACGGGGTGGTCCCAGACGTTCTCGGCCCGGGTCTCGACGGGCCGGACCGGGCGGGCGCCGGCCAGCGGGGCGGCCAGCCGCAGCACCGCGACGTCCCCGCCACGCTCCGGGGTCCGCGGCACCCAGTGCTCGACGACCGCCATCACCCCCGCCACGGCCGGCCGGCCCGCCCCGGACGGCACCGGCAGCAGGGGCAGGTCCACGAACACCCAGGAGCCGACGCCCGGTTCGACGCCCTGCCCGGCGAGCGCCGCCGAGACCACGTGCGCACAGGTGACGGCCAGGTCGGGTGCGACCAGGAAGCCCGCGCCGACCGGCCTGCTCAGCGCGTCGTGGATCCGCAGCACCGCGGCGTCCAGCGCGTTCGACCCGACGCCCTCCACGGGCCCGGGGACCGGCGCCGTCACGGCGCGGGCTCCTCCGCCGCCGGTTCGACCGCCTGGTCCGTCCCGTCGGCCGGTGTCCGTTTCCAGGTCAGCGAGACCTTGAAGTTCGCCTGCGCCGAGGTGCTGGAGATCACCACGTCCGCCTCCGCGGACAGCGACAGCCCGAACTCGATGCCGATCTCGTCCGGTGCGTGGGCCATGCCGCGGAAGCCGTCGACGAAGTCCTGCGCCACCGGCCTCACCCCGGCCAGCATCTCGCCCAGCGACCGTGTGGCACGGGCTACCACCTGGCCAGGCCGGGCCACCTGCACCAGGCCCTCCGAGGCCTGCTCGATCTCGATCCTCACGACGTCCGGGATACCGCCCCCCGGACCGACCGGCAGTTCAACGAGGTACGCCATCTCTCCCCCTCGGAGCCTCACCGGCCCCATGCGTGCGTGGTGTCCCTGTCCCCGTACCGCTCCCGCCGACGCGGCCGGCGCGAACCCGTGGGAACCCGCCTGCCGGGCAGGGGGAATCACCGTACAAGCCCGCACCGGGGAGTGCCTCGGGAACGGACAGAACTGGCGACAACTCGTATATGAGTACTAAGACTTGTGGATCTCAGCGGCGGGCGGATGCCGTCGCCCACCGCCCGGACATCGTGCTCCTTCTCCGGGTCCGTGGGGTGCCGGCGGTTCAGGCGGCACGGGTGCGGTCAGCTCCTGCGGTACCACCATGCCAACTCCGGGTCCGCCGTCGGCTCGTGGTGCGTTCGCCGGAGGAGCACCCCGTCCAACCGATCGACCTGCACCCGGAGTTCGCCGGCGGCCCTCGGCGGAAGCATGAACAGAGCGTCCCGCAACGTGTCCCGGGCCCACCCCTCGCCGCAACACGGGCAGGTGTACTCGGCCTCGCGCGGCCTCCAGCGGCGCTTGGTGCCGTGAACACGCACGGACCACACACTCAGCGCCACTGCCACGATGCCCGGGGACAACCGCTCCCGTTCGAGCACGCGAACGGCGGCGTTCGCCGCTCCCGACAGACCTGGGACATCGCGATACCGCACCCAGAGCGTTCCCCGGCCGCGCGCCGACGGGAGAGCTCTTGTTCACGGCCCTCGCGCCGACGACCCCGGGGCGGCTTCCGGTGCGTCAGCCGGTTGCCGGCCCCGGCCGGTGGGAGAGGCGGATCACCGTCGTGGAGTCGACGGTGCGGGCGCCCGCCATGGTGCCGCACCCGGTGCTGATGCTGGTGCCCGCGCCGCTCAGCGTGTCACCGGCGAAGCGCGCGCTGTCGGAGGTGACCCTGCCGGCGGCGACCAGCGAGGCGGTCCCGTAGGCCTTGACGACGTCGACGCGGTCGAACCCGAGCGTGGAGACGGCGCCGTCCGCCCAGGTGACGCGGGTGGCCGAGGTGTCGCCGTGCTCGTCGCCGGTGCATTCGGTGCGCGGCAGGGTGAGGGTGTGGTCGACGGTCCCGGCGGCAACGGGCCGGCCTGCCGGGTCGACGCACTTCACGGTGCCGGTCATGTGCAGGGTGTCGGCCTGGGGCCTGTTGCCGCCGCCCGAGCCGACGGGGGTGTCGAAGGTGCCGTGGAGGGTGCGCACGCAGGTGGCGTCGACCTCGGGATCGGCGGAGGCGGCGCCGGCCGGAATGGCCGCTTCGAGGAGTGCCACGGCGGTCAGTGCGGCGCCGACGAGTACGGGTTTCATGAGCTGGATTTTCTCCTGTTGAATTCGGGTTCGATCAACGAATTTCCTGGGCCACGACTTCGGCGCCGCGCACGGGAGCCAGGGCCGTAGCCACCCGGTCCACCCGCGAGAGATATTCCGACCGGGAAACGATCTGATCGTTATCCGAATCAAACATTGAGAAGATACGACGTTCTACTTCATCACACACAGCGGTCCCCTCCGGTATTCGTCCGCGGTTTTCCGGAACCGCACAATACCGACGGAGACGCCGGTTCCCAGGAGGCGCGCGATCCGGGGAGGCGCCCGATCCACCCGCCGTGGGCGGGCCGCGGTGCACCCGCCGCGGGCAGGCCGCGGCGCACCGGCCGCGACCACCGCCGGTGCACCGCTCCTCCTGGTTCCCGCGCTCAGTGAAGGACGTCGAGGGCGTTGTCCGCGTCGTTGACGAAGTAGACGGCGTCCTGGTCGAGGTCCAGCGCGAGACCGAAGAGCGCGCCGGCGCCGGGCGGGGTGCCCTCGTTGTTGATCTGCTTGATCGCCACCTGCCGCCCCTCGGGGGTCGTCTCGACGATGTTGCCGTCCCCGCCGTTGACCGTGAGGATGTCACCCCGGGGTGTGATCGCCAGCCCCAGCGGGGCGTTGAGGCCGCCGCCCTCGGTGACGACCCGGCCGATGCCCGCGCTGTCCGTGCGGGCGACCGCGTGCGGGATCGCGGTGATCCGGCTCAGCACCGCGTCGGCGACGAACAGCGTGCCGTCATGGCCGAGGCCGACCCCGGTCGGGCCGACCACCAGGGCCGCCGGGTCCGTCCGCTCGGGGAACCCGGAGCCGATCTCGGTGGTGGCCACCCGCTGCGGCGGCTGGTCGTCCTCGGTGCACAGAGTGATCCGCAGGACGGTGCCCCGGTCGACCTCCGCGCCGCCGGCGGCGACCGTCCCGTTGAGCACGTTGGTGACGAACAGCTCGCTGCGCTTGCCGGTGCTGACGGCGGTCATGTCCCACGGGCCGTTGATGCCGTCGCCCGCGATGGTCTCCCGGACGGTTCCGTGCCGGTCGAGCACCAGCAGGCAGCCGGCCTGGGCGGTGTCGGACGTGCCGTCCGCGGTGGGCAGGCTGCCGACCACGACCCAGCCGCCGGGCAGGACGGTCAGCGCCGTGGTCAGGCCGACCCCGCCGGGGCAGGGGCCGGGCAGGTTGTTCGGGTCGATCGTGGCGAACGTCGTCCTGCTGCCGCCCGGGGTCACCTGGACCAGGGTGGTGCCGGTGCCCTGGAGGTTGGCCGAGTTGTTGAAGTTGCTGATCAGGACGTTGCCCCGGTGCAGGTCACCGACGCTCTCCTGGATGGTGAACGTGCCGTACGGGTTGACGTCGCCGTTCTCGGGGACGGTGGACGCGACGGCGGACACGGTGTGCAGCCGGTCCAGGAACGGCGGTGGGTCCGCCGCGCCGGCCGGGGACGCGGCAGCGGCCAGACCGAGGGTCAGCGCGGTGGTCACCAGCGCGTTCGAACATGCCCGAAGCTTCATGTGCACATGCCTTCTGGAGGGCGGACCGGGCCTCCGGTTCCCGGACGGCCCGACCCGCGGAAGTACTCGGATCGCCCCCGGAACGCCACGCTAGGCGCAAGCCACCGCACCCCGCCTCACGACGTCCGCCAAACGCCGATCACACTGAGTGACGACAGTGCGCCGATACTCGGTGCGGTGCTGGACCTCGTCGGCATCGCCCTGCCCGAGACGGAGCAACACCCGCAGGAGGGCGCCGGTCCGCCTTCCGGGGCCATCCGGCCCTGACGGCTCGTTCCCACTCGGATCCCGCTCGAACGCTCGCCATCGACGCGCCCCGGGCGCAGGCTGCTTCCGTGACCGTGTCCGGACGGACGCGGTGCGAGCGGAAGGACGAACATGACGAGCACACGCGGCCGCATCGCCGCCCTGGTGGGCGCCTTCGCGGTGGTCGCCGGCACCACCCTGGCGACCCCCGCCCTCGCCTCCACCGGAGCCGGAGCATTGGCCGGAGCATTGGCCGGAGCCGGAACGTCAGCCGGAGCCGGAGCCTTAACCGGCGGCGAAGCCCTGGCCGGCGGCGGCGGGATCACCGGGCAGGCACCCTGCCCGGACGCACCCGAGTTCACCTGCGGGACCCTCACCGTCCCGCTCGACCACAGCGGCGCCACCCCCGGCAGCCTCGACCTCGCGGTCGCCTTCACCGGCAACACCAAGGCCCCCAAGGGCGACCTGCTGTTCCTCACCGGCGGCCCCGGCCAGTCCAGCGTCCCGGCGATCAAGCAGATCGCCGGCAAGCTGGAACCCGTCCTCAAGGACTACCGCCTGGTCATGTACGACCAGCGCGGCACCGGCCGGAACGCGCTCCAATGCCCCGGCCTCCAGGAGGACATGGGCTCCTCCGACCTCGCCCTGCCGCGCAAGCAGTCCGTCGCCGACTGCGCCACCGCCCTCGGCACCGACGCCCGCCACTACAGCACCGCCGACACCGTCGCCGACATCGACCTGCTGCGCCGCGCCCTCGGCGACCGGCGCCTGACCCTGGACGGCGTCTCCTACGGCACCATCGTCGCGAAGCGGTACGCGCTCGCCCACCCGGCGCACGTGGCCCGGCTGGTGCTCGACTCGGTGGCGCCGCCCCAGGGTTTCGACCCCCTCGACCTGGCCGCGCTGCCCGCGAGCGCCCGGATCCTGCGGGCCGCCTGCCGGGCCACCGGCTGCACCACCGACCCGGCCGCCGACCTCGCCGCCACCGTTCGGCGGTACGGCAACGGGGCGCAGGTCCTGAGTGCGCTCACCGGCTACGAGTTCATCGACCCGGACTTCGGCGGGGTCCCGGAAATCCTGCACGAGGCCGCCGCCGGGCAGCCCGCGAAGCTCCAGGACTTCTTCGAACTCGTCCACCGGGAGGTCGACGCCGCCCCGGCCGAGGATCTCAGCCAGGGGCTGCACTCCGCCACCCTGTGCGCCGACTCGCGCTTCCCGTGGGGCACCACCGACACCCCGGTCGAGGGCCGGGCGGCCGCGCTGGAGCGCACCCGGCAGCGGCTGACCACCGAGCAGACCTGGCCGTTCGACCCGGCGACCGCGACCGGGCTCGGCAGCCTCCTGGTCTGCCTGGACTGGCCGCGCGAGCCCGTCCCGCCGATCCCGCCGGCGCACCGCAAGCTGCCCGACGTGCCGGTGCTGCTGCTCGGCGGCGACCGGGACCTGGCCACGCCCTATGAACTGCTCTTCCAGCAGTCCGAGTTCGCGCACCATCCGCAGATCGTGATCGTCCCGGGCGCGGCGCACTCGGTGCAGAACCGGGCGGTTAACCCGGCCGGACGACAGGCGGTGTACGACTTCCTGCTGAAGTAGCGGAGGGTCGACGGTCGGCCCCGGGGCGGGGCTACGGCCGCCGGTCGCTCCGCTCCTCGGCGGGGGTGCGGATGGCGAGGACGGCCATGTCGTCGTGGCCGTCGCTGGGGTGGTGGTCGGCGAGGAAGCGGACGAGGTCGTCCAGGGGTTCGCCCGCGTGGGCGGCGGCGAGCTCGGCGAGGGCGTCCAGGCCGCGGTCGATGGGATGCTCGGGGTGTTCGACGAGGCCGTCGGTGAACAGGACGACGGTGCTTCCCGCGGGCAGCGGCTCGGAGTGGTCGGGGCGGTGGAGCTCGGGGTCGATGCCCAGCGGGATGCCGGGTTCGCCGGCCAGGTACCGGGCTCGGCCGTCGGGGGTGAGGACGAGGGGCGGCGGGTGGCCGGCGGTGCTCCAGTGGACGGTCCAGCCGTCGGCGGCGGGTTCGATCCGGGCCAGGCAGGCGGTGGTGACGGGCAGGTCGGTGATGGCGCGCACGGTGAGGTCGAGCCGGGTCAGCACCGAACTGGGAGGGCTCCCCCGGTCGTACAGCAGGGCGCGCAGCATGTTGCGGGCCTGGGCCATGGCGGCGGCGGCGTACAGGTCGTGCCCGACGACGTCGCCGATGACGGCGGCGCAGGCCTGGTCGGGCAGGACGGCGGCGTCGTACCAGTCGCCGCCGACTCCGGCCGGTTCGGCGGCGGTGCGGTAGACCGCGGCCCCGGAGAACGGGCGCAGGTCCGGCAGCGTGGGCAGCAGCAGCCGCTGGAACTGCTCCGCGCTGTCGCGCAGGTGGCCGAACAGGCGGGCGTTGTCGATGGCGATGCCGGCCGCGCCCGCGAGGGCGCGCACGATCTCCTCGTCGTCCTGGTCGAACGGCCGGCCGTCCACGCGCTCGGAGAGGTAGAGGTCGCCGTAGATCTCGCCGCGGACGGTGACCGCCACGCCCAGCAGGGTGCGCATCGGCGGGTGGCCCGGGGGGAAGCCGACCGAGGCCGGGTGCGAGGGGATGTCGTCCACGCGCAGCGGCTCGGGGTGGCGGATCAACTGGCCCAGTACTCCGCGCCCGTGCGGGAACCCGGTTCCGGCGAGGGCCGAGCGCTCCTCCTCCGTCAGGCCGGCGGTGACGAACTGCTCCAGGTGGTCGCCGGAGGGGGCGAGGACGCCGAGCGCGCCGTAGCGGGCACCGGCCAGGTCCATGGCCGTGGTGACGATGCGGTGCAGCACCGCGGGCAGGTCCAGGTCGCCGCCGATGGCCAGGACCGCCGACAGCAGCCCCTGCAGCCGGTCCGTCGACCGCGCCAGGGCGCGCAGCTGCGCCGCCGCGCCCTCCGCCTGTTCGTCCGGGTCCGGCCCGGGCCCCGGCAGGTCCCCCTCGGCCGGTGGCCCCGCGGGCTCCCCCGCGGGGCTCATGACATCGCCTCGTTCATGACCGCCAACGCTACCCACGCCACCGCGGCCCGGCCGGGAGCACGCGCCCGGCGCGAGGGGCCGATGGCGCGCGCCGGAGCCGGCGCGGCGGACGGACCCGGGGTCCGGTCCTGGTGCGGGCGCCGCGGAACGGGTCGCCCGCACCAGGACCTCGGACTCAGGCCTCCACGCCGTAGTACTGGGCGAGGAACCCGATCACGTCGTCCGCGTGCGGGAGCAGCTCGGGCAGTTCCCGGGCGAGCGTCGCGCGGGTGGCCTCGGCCAGTTCGGGCAGTCCGGTGGCGGCGGACTTCACGTACGGGTCGAGGCGGCGGACGAGTTCGTAGTTGCTCTCCACGTCCAGCTGTCGCATGGCCTTCTCCAGCGCCGGCGCGTCGGCCGGCGGGATGTCGGGCAGGACCCGGCTGACGAAGGTGACCCGGTGCAGGACCCGCCAGCACGGCGGCTTGCGGTCGGCCTGTCGGGCCTGGCGCAGCGCCGCCGCGTTGGGGTCGTGTCCGTTCTCCAGCCAGGCCGGGTCGACGACCTTGTGGAAGAAGCTGTCGAAGTGCTCGCTGTCCTCCCCGAGGTAGAAGCTGAGGAAGCGGTAGGCGTCCACCTTGCCCGGCACCTTGACGGGGTTTCCGTCCCGGTCGAAGACCGGGTTGCGGTCGGTGTCGTAGCTCTGCAGGTTGCCGCTGGGCGCGACCTCCACCTCCAGCCCGAAGGAGCGGGTGGCCTCCTTGCCGCGGGCCCGGGTGGCGGTCATCCCGCCGCCCACGGAGGCGTCGAGCTGGGCGCCGACGCCGATGCCGGCGATCTGGAAGGAGGTGCCGATCGAGGTGCCCACGGAGCCGGAGAGCGAGTACGAGCCGGCCGTGGTCTCGCTGACCACGTCGGTGGTCTCGGTGGTCTCGGCGAAGAAGCCCCCGGCGGCCGTCCACACGTAGGTGTTGACCAGGTCGCGGCGGGAGAAGCCCTGACCGGTGGCGCTGTCGGCGGAGTCCCGGCCGCGGGCCGGCGAGGCGTCCGCGCCGATGGCGCCGCCGAGCACCCGGCCGGCCCGCTGGGCGAGCGGGTCGGGGGCGTGGGTCTCGGTGGAGACGCTGTCGTAGTAGCTGTGCAGGCGCTGCTGGTCGCGCTGGATGCGGCGCTTGAGCGCGTACGCCTCGCGGGGCTTGAAGTAGCTGTACTCGCCCCGTTCGCGGGCGCCCTGGTAGTCGGGGTCGGCGACCTTGCCGCGTTCGTCGAAGCCGACGGTGCCGTCCAGGGTGCCCTGCTTGGTGTAGCGCGGGTTGATCGGGAAGGGGACGACGTTCCAGTCCTTGGGGATGTCCGGGTTGGGCTGGATGCGGTAGGCGACGAGGGAGCCGGTGTGCGCCAGGCGCAGCGCGAAGACGTCGGCGGTCTGCGACTGGACGACGGCGAAGCCGGTGTTGGCCGGGACGTACCGCCGCCCGGCGGTGGGGTTGAGCACCCGGCCCGGGTCCTCCCAGTGGCCGGTGAGCGCGACCTTGGTGGTCCGGGCGGTGTTCTCGCCCTGGGAGACGGAGGTGTCCTCGGCCCAGCTGTTGGAGAACTCCAGGTTGCCGCGCACGCTCGCCGAGACGCCGCCCTTGGCGATGGACTTGGCGATGCCGAAGCCGAGCGGGGCGGTGATCATCCAGACGTCGACGTCGACCTCGTTGGAGAGCGCGAAGCCGAAGGCGGCGTCCACGCTGCGCTCCTTGGCGGAGGACAGCGAGCGGACGACCTGTTCGGCCTCGGTGAGTTTGACGGTGGAGGCGCCCTCGAAGGTGTCGCTGCCGGGGTCGGTCAGGCCCGCGGTGAGGTTCTCCGAGGGGATCGGCGGGGCGCCTTCGACGTAGCCGATCAGCTGGGGGTCGAACTGGATCTGGCTGACCCATTCGCTGACCAGTTCGCCAACCTTGTAGCCGGTGACGAGGTGCCAGCGGCCGTCCTGGAGGTAGCTGTAGGCGCGCTTGAGGACGCCGAACGCCTCGCCGCGCGAGCCGTACTGCATGTCGGCGTACTCGGCGACGGCCGGTGCGGCGCCGATGCTCTGGTGGAACGGGGTGCGCAGGCCGGCCAGGGCGGAGCGGACCTGGGCGGCGTCGTTGGAGACCGGCGCGCTGGACAGCACGGTGCGCGGGCGGGTGGCCTCCGGGCCGAACTCCAGGTGGTTGCCGCGCAGGCCCTCGTCGCGGACCTGGGCGGCGCCCGCCTCGGTGGAGTCCCGGTCGAACGGCCAGTAGGCGACCAGGTCCTCCTTCTCGCCCTTGAGCCGGGTGAACAGGTTGTCCAGCAGCTGCTCGTGGGTGCGGGCGGTGCGCCAGATCCGCACCTCCTCCAGCACGCCGTCGAACGCCTCGGCGGGCTTGCCCCGCTTGAGCACCGCGCCCAGGGTCAGCTGCGGGTCGCCGGCGGCGGCGAAGGCGGCGGTGTCGGGCAGGCCCGCGGTGTCGGCCGGGTCGCAGGCCACGGCGACGCCGTTGCGGTACAGCCGGAAGACGCTGCCGCGCGGGTCGGGGTTGCGGACCCAGCGGGCGCCGCGCAGCCGGGCCGGGTGCGAGCCGGTGGCGTCGGCCGTGGTGCCGCCCGCGTTCTCCTCGAAGCGCCAGTGCGCGACCAGGCCGCGGTCCCGGGCGGAGACGGCGGTGCCGAGCCGGGCGGCGTCCCGGGCGGCGCCCCAGATCCGGACCTCGGCGAGCACCCCGGTCAGCTGCTGGACGGTGGCGCCCTCGCGGGCCCGGCCGAGCTCCAGCGGCGCGTCGTTGCCGCGCGGCCCGGGCCCCTCGTAGCGGCCGGTGCCGATCTCCCGGCCGTCCAGGTGGAAGCGGATGTCCTGCCACTCGCGCACGGCGAGCGACTCGACCAGCTCGACGCTCCGGGTGACCGGCTTGCCGTCGGCGCCGGTGGCGGTGATCTGCTGGGTGCCCTTCTGCTCCTGCATCGAGCGGCCGCCCTTGCGGACCACGGCGATGCGGTGGAACTGCCCGGCCCGCACGCCCTCGGTGGAGGTGAAGCGCACGGCGCGGCCGTCGGGCTCCTCGAAGGCGAACTCCAGCCGCCCGTCCGGGAGGACGGCCAGCCGGTACGGCACGCTGCCGCCGATGCCGTCGGCGGTGCAGCCCTTGGAGAGCAGGCCCTGGGTCTCGCCGAGCCGGTCGACCCGGGCGAACACCTCCAGGGTCAGGTCGTCGGCGATGTCCAGCGCGTCGTCGTCCGGCACCTCCAGGTGGGCGTCGCCGGTCAACTCGACGGCCCAGGACTGCTGGTAGGCCAGGGCGAGGTGGCTCCACTCGCGCAGCGGGAAGGTCTCCCGGCTGACCACCCGGCGGTCGCCGACGGCCGCGACGACCCGGTGGCCGCCGTCGGCGATCGGCGAGCGGGCCGGGACGGGCTTCGGCATGCCGCGCAGTTCGGCGTGCCGGTCGTTCCCGGAGCGGTCGGTCAGGACGGCTGCGGTGCCGGGGACGGGCGCCGTGTACGTCCAGTAGCCGAGCAGCCCCGCCTCGTTGCCGGTCAGCCGCCGCCCCTGGCCGGCCCGCAGCTCGTCGCCGCCACGCGCCTTGGACCAGAGCCGGACCTCGTCCAGCCGGACGGCGGCGAACTCGCCGGGCCAGCACAGCACGGTGCCCAGCGAGAGCCGTCCCTGCCCTCGGTACGGGGCGTTGGCGGTGCGCCGGGCGATCTCCTGGCCGTCCAGGTAGATCACCTGCTGGCGGGTCTCCCGCTGGAACACGCAGGCCCAGTGGTGCCACTTGGTGTCGGAGAACCGCTTGGTGGTGTCCAGGTCGTCGTCGTAGAAGGCGAACGTGAAGAAGCCGTTCTTGCGGAAGCCGATCTGCAGGGTCTCGTTGGCGCGCCCCTCGGCACCGCTGTGCCCGAGCACCATGTGCGGCCGACTGTCGATCTTGGTTCGCTGGGCCCAGAACTCCACCGTGAAGTCGCCGTCGCCGAAGCCGAAGGCCTCGGGCACCACGGCGGCGTCGTCCGTGCCGTCGAAGACCAGCCCCGAGGTCACCTGGGTGCCGAGCAGGCCGAGGCCGTACGGGGTGTCCCCGGCGTTGGCGTGCAGCAGCCGCACCGGGCCTTCGGCCCGCTCCGGATTGACCCAGGCCTCCAGGGTGAGGTCGCCCGGGGTCGTGGCCCGGGGCAGCTGCCCGGCGGGCAGGGCGAGGAAGCGGCCCTTGCCGTCGAAGGCGTAGGCCCGGCCCGGCATGTCGGCCCGCCAGCGCCCGCCGTGGCCGCGCGCCAGGCCGTCCGCGCTGCCCAGCGGCAGTTCGGCCAGGCCGCCGGGGTCGACGGTGATCAGCCGGGAGCCCTCGGCGAGGGTGCTGCCGGGCTGCGAGGACTCGGACCAGCGGTGGTCGTAGCGCACCCGCTGCACGCTCATCCCGGGCTTCAGCAGGGTCAACTCCGCGCCCGCGCCCAGGCGCAGCGACTTCGACCCGGCCGGGTGGCTGCCCTCGAAGCGGAAGCCGTGGCCGCCGACGGTCACGAAGCCGGGGCCGGCCAGCGGGGCGAGGGTGCCCTCGGTGAACTGCACGACGTCGCCGTCGATCCGCAGCACGGTGGCGATCGTCACGGGCTGCTCGGCCGCGCCGTTCACCACGGCGGCGAAGTCCTCGGCCCGGCGGGGCAGGTGCGACCACTTCTCGGTCTGCCCGTCGTGCCGGATGGTGAGGGTGACCTGCGTCGGGCCGTCCCCGGCCTCGACGGTGATCCCGGTGCCGGTGAGGTCGGTGCCCGCGTCCCGGGCCGTGAAGGAGACCGTCCGTCCGCCGGCGGCCAGCTGCCGCGAGGAGCGCAGCACCTGGCTGTCGTAGTAGGCGGCGAAGAACTGGCCGTTGCCGCCCCGGAAGTAGAGCACGACGTTGCCGGTGGCGCTGTCCAGCAGGAACGGGCGGTCGGCGGCGCGGGCGAAGCCCAGCAGCGCGCCGGAACCGCTCAGCCCGGTGCGGTCGACGGTCAGCTGCGGCACCGGCAGGGCGATGTCGTCGGAGCCGCGCACGCCGCCGGTGAGCCGGCCCAGCTCCTCCCGCTTGGCGGCGAGGCCGGCCTGCTGGGCGGCCAGGTCGCGGCGCAGCTGGGCGAGCCGGTCCTGCTTGGTGCCGAGGAGTTCCAGGCGCTGGGTGAACTCGGAGATCTGCCGGCTCAGCCGGTCGGTGGTGGGGCTGGACTTCAGCGAGTTGTCGATCCGCTCCAGGATCAGGACGCCCTCGCCGGAGTCCTTGGCCGTCGCGTAGTCGTACTGGACGATGCGGTCGCCCTGGCTGTCCCGGGCCGCGACCAGCTGGTAGCTGTGCCGGGCCACCAGGCTGTTGCCGTTCCAGCCGTCGAGCGCGAAGTGGGTGGCGGCGTTGTCGGCCTCCCGGCGGTACTGGATCAGGGGGATGTCGTTGCCGGTCCTCCGGTTGTCGACGTTCATGTCGAGTCCGGAGTTGGCGTTCCTGACGAAACAGCAGGCGTAGCCATTGAGCGTGGTGCCGGTCGGCTCGAAGGTCCAGATCGTGGACGCGGCCTGCCGGTCGGCGGTACGCACCAGCGGGGCGACGCTGTCCTTGCGGTCGCCTTCCACCGCGAGGTACTGGTCCTTGCCGTCCTTCTGCAGCTTGAACCGCAGCCGGTAGCGCCAGTAGGTGACGTCGCTCTCCAACTCGGCGCGCACCTCGGCGCGTTGGCGCTCGACGTCGGGGATCTCGGCGGTCTCCAGCTGGAGGCGGGTGATCTCGGCCTCGGAGCCCGCGATGTCCCGGGTCAGCCGGGCCACCTGGGCGTCCACCTCGCCGGCCGCCTCCACGTTCCCGCTGGACTCCGGCGCGGCCAGCACCGGCAGGACCAGCTCCTCCGGCACCTGGGCCAGCCGGCCGTCCCGGCCCACGCCGAGGTCCACGGTGGCGACGTAGGCCTCGTCGGTGGCCTGGCCGGTCACCGGGTCGGGCCCGCCGGTGGTGCAGGCGAGCAGCACCCTGGCCTGGCGCTTGACCGGCTTGGACGTCTGGTCGTAGCCGGCCGGCGCGGTCTCCTGCTGGTGGTGCAGCAGCGCGGACAGGCCGGAGAGCACCCGGCGCCCGGTGAAGGCGAAGCTGCTGCGGCTCACCCCGGGGTCCTCGCCGACCGGGGCCTCGGAGGTGACCCAGGAGGGTCCGCCGCTCAGAGCGGCGTGCCGGGCGTGGTCGGTCTGGTCGTGCAGCGTGGTGCCGGAGCCCTCGTCGAAGCGGTAGTAGGCGGCCAGGCCCGGCTCGCTGCCGATCAGGCGGCGGCCGCGGTCGGCGGCGATCTCCGCGCCGCCGCGCGCGCGGAACCAGATCCGCACCTCGTCCAGTTCGCCACGCCCGTACGAGCGGATGCCGCGTCCGAGGGTGAGCCCGCCGAGGCCGGCGTACGGCATGTCCGTGGTGCGGCGGCCGAGTTCGACGCCGTCGCGGTAGACGATCTGCTCGCAGGTGTCCCGGACGAAGACGCAGGCCCAGTGGTGCCAGTCGGTGTCCGTGGTGCGCTGCGGGACGTTCAGATCGTCGCCGTAGAAGGCGAAGGTGAAGGTGTCGTCGCCGCGGAAGCCGATGTGCAGGGTGCGCAGCCGGACCCCCTTGGAGGCGCCGTGGCCGATCAGGAAGTCCTCGCGGCCGCCGGTGGCGGTGCGCCGGGCCCAGAACTCCACCGTGAAGTCGCGGTCGGCCAGGTCGAGGGCGCTGTTCGGGAGTTCGGCCACGTCGTCGTCGCCGTCGAAGCGCAGCGCCGTCCCGGCGCGGCCGCCCTCGCCCGCCGCGGGCACCAGCGGCCTGCCGGTGAACGGGCAGGTGCCGGGCGCGCCCTCGTGGACGGCGCTCCGGTAGCGCGGGTCGGGGCTGGTCCAGGCCTGGGTGCCCTGGGTGTTGAACAGGCCGTCCCGGCTGCGCTCGACGCTGAAGCCGTCGATCCGGCCGGTGGCGTCGTTGTGCGCGAAGACCTGCCAGCGCTCCCGGCCGTGCACGGCGGTGGGGACCAGCAGGGCGGTGAAGCGGCCCTCGGAGAGGTTGCGGACGAAGGACAGTTCCTGGGTGGGCTCGACGAACGGCTGCCCTTCCATGTCCTGGGTGCCGAGGCTGTCCTTGGCGGAGTCCGGGCGGCCCTTGTGCCGGCTGCGCCGGTAGCGGACCTCCAGCACCGGCTTCAGCTCGCCGCCGGCCAGGACGAAGCGGTCGCACAGCAGGGTGGCGTCGACCACCGCGGCCTTGGCCTCGCCGCCCTTGGCCAGGTAGTCGGTGCGCGCCGGGTCGCCCGAGGAACCGGCGCCGTCGGCGAGCCGGAACACCGCGTCGGGGTGGTCGGCGCGCACCGACTGGCGCAGCACGTACAGGTGGGTGCCGTCGGAGAGGACGTGGAAGGGGGCGGCGGCGCCGAGCCGCGCGGTGCTGGACAGGAACCGGTCCAGTTCCTGCTCGTCCAGCCGCTCCGCCGCGTCCGCCTCGACCCGCCCGCCGCGCTTGACGACGGGCATCCGCACCGTGCCCGCCACCGCGTAGCCGACCCGCGCCACCTCGGAGGGGAAGCGCAGTTGCAGCGGGTCCTCCGACCAGTACGCCGCGTCGGCCTCGCCCTTCGCCTCGTCGTGCTGCGACAGGTCCAGGACGCTGTAGACGATGCGCCGTTGGTCGTCCATCGCGAACGCGACCGTGCTGCCCTGGTGCCGCACGGTCGTGGTGTGCACGTAGGCGCGGTCGCTGTAGACCTTCGCCAGGTGCTGCGTCTCCGTCAAGCTTCCACCTCACACCCGGTGGCCGCGGGGTCACCGGCGGCCACACGATCAACACGGTTCGTGCCCACGCTTTCACCGGCTGTGACGGTCCATCAAGATACTTTCGCGCCATGACACATGGGCGATCCCGCCATCGCCCTCCCGCCCCTCGAACGAGAAGTCGAATCTCCGCTCGTCGCCCGCGGCGGGCGACCGCGGACGGCGGGCTCCCCGTCCCGGGATTCCGGAAACAGGGAGCCCGCCGGCCGGACGGCAGGCGCCGGGCGTCAGACGTCAGGCGCGGCAGGTCCCGGTGGACCAGTCGACGGTCGCGGCGGCCTGCGAGTACTGCCACTCGGGGCCGAGCAGGTCGCGGTCGAGCTGCGCGGCCGCGCCGCGGCTCTCGACGATGTAGCCGAAGTCCTGCAGCCAGGCCGGGTACAGGTTCTTCGAGCCGATGTAGAAGGCCGAGTCGTCGACCGAGACCAGCTTGTGGTGCAGCGCGTACGGGTGCCCGTCGGCCCAGGTGGCGGTGGGGGCGGCGCGGAAGGAGGCGAGCTGGAGGTTGCCGCAGAGGGCCGCGGCGGCCTTGCCCTGGTCGCCGGTGAGCGCGGTGAGCCTGGCCTTCAGGACGTCGCTGATCTCGGCGAGGGACTTCATCTGCGAGTAGCCTCCGCTGCCCACGGTGCCCCGGTTGGCCGGGTCGCTGACCACGATCCGCACCTTGACCCCGGCGGCCAGCTTGGCGGCCAGCGTGTCGTAGAGCCGGGAGTCGTAGCGCGAGAGCGGCGGACAGGTGCCGTTCAGGTCCTGCTGGGAGATCTCGACGTGCCGCTGGGCGCTGCCGACCAGGGCGCGCAGGGCGTTCTCCTCGGGGTTGACGGTCTCGTAGTCGCGGTCGGCGTTGGTGTTGTCGTGCAGGGTCAGCGGGCCGCACTTGGCGTCCGCCGCACCGGGGACGGGGCCGGGCTGGTAGCGGGAGGAGGGGTCCGCGTCATTGATGCCGACGCCGAGGCCGCCAACGGCTATCACCGGGACGTTCCCGGCGGCGGGGGCGGGCGGGTTGAGCTCGCGTTCGATCGACGGGCGGCAGGCGCCGCCGTCCGAGGAGGCGAACCAGGCGTTGTCGAACAGGCCGGTCCGGCCGCAGGTCCACTCCCACAGGGTGTCCAGGTAGCGGCCGGCGGAGGTCGCGGCGGGGCCGGTGAGCGCGAGGTCGACGTCCGAGACGGGGTGCGCGGTGTCGAGGTAGTCCTTGCTCCAGCCGTTGATGCCGCCGGTGAGGACAGTGCGCCCGTCGACCACCAGGAGCTTGGAGTGGTTCCAGGAGAAGGCGGTGCGCGAGGCGGTCATCGAGGCGATGTTGAGGCTGACCGAGGAGGCGGCCGGTCCGAGCTTGGCGACCAGCTCGTCCCGGTAGCGCGACGGCAGCACGTTGGCGTTGTACAGCGGCGCCGCGCCGACCAGGATGCGCACGACCGGGCGGTGCCCGGCGGCGACCGAGGCCTTGAGCCCGGCGACCAGGGCCTCCTCGAATCCGCCGTCGGGGAACGGCGCGAGGGTGGAGACGTCGACGGTCCGGGTGGCGGCGGAGACGTCGGCGGTCATCTTCGCGAGCAGCGCGCGGGTGCCGGGCCGGTCGGCGCAGGTGGCGTCGCCCCAGCAGGCGGGCGTCTGGAACAGCCAGTCGGCGGGGCCGCCGGCACGGTCGGCGCCGGCCAGGGCGTTGCCGTCGGTGCGCTGCCAGACGGTGCCCTCCAGGCCGGGCGACACCTGGCGCAGCACCTGCTCGACGGCGTCGAGGTGGGCGGTGTCCGTGCCCTGCGCGGGCGCGGGGTCGGCGTGGGACGGCGCGGCCGGCAGGACGGTGAGCAGGGTGCTGGCCGCGACGGCGGCGAGGGCACCGCGCAGAGCGCGGCGGGGTCGGCGGGAGCCGGGTCGGTACACGTGAGGATCCTTCAGAACATGACAGGCGTTGTGCTGTTCGCCTACGAGACACCCAGAGACTACCGGCTGGTAACAGTCCGTCAAACTTGGGCATGACAAGAGCGCGAACGGGCCCGGCCGACCCCGGCGGGTTCCGGCCCACGCCCCTGAGCTGCACCGACGCCGCCGGCCGAGCGACGGCGCAACCGCCCGGCAGCTGTTCGCCGCCCGGGGAGATCACGCCGCGGGCGGTCGGCGCGCAGCGCGGCCCGGCCCGGCCGGACCCGGCCGACGGAGGAGTACGGACATGCCGCCGCGCCGTTGCCGGAGGATCATGAAAGCAGTGGACGCGCCGGTCCCAGCGCCTCCCCGGATCCGCCGATTCACCGCGTCGCCGAGTCGCCGAGTCGCAGATCCACCGGATCCGCCGGATACGCCGAGCCTGTCGGTCCGCTGCCAGGCCTCACCTCCTGGAGGTCCCCGTGAACAGCTCACCCGCGTCACGTCCCGCCGGGCCGATCGTCGTCGGTACGGACGGCTCGGAGCCCTCCCGCAGGGCCGTGCTCTTCGCCCTTCGCGAGGCACAGCTACGGAGAGTCGGCGTACGGGCCGTCTGCGCCTTCGGCGGCCGGCACGCCGATCCGCCGGACCGGGCCATGACGGGCTGGTTCCGCCCCAGCGGCGATCCGGAGCCGCACCTGCACGACGCCGTCGCCCGCGAGGTGACGGACCTGGTCGAGGAGCTGCGCCAGCAGGTCGGCGAACCGTACGTCGAGGTCGAGGTGCGCTGCGAGCACGGCCGCCCCGCTCAGGTCCTGCTGGAGGAGAGCCAGGACGCCGGTCTGCTGGTGGTCGGCACCCGCGGTGCCGGCCGCTGGGGCCGGCTCGCCCTCGGCTCGACCAGCACCGAGATCGTCCACCACGCCCGCCTCCCCGTCGTCGTCGTACCGCCCGAACCCGGCGCCGCACCCGGGTGAACCCCCGCGCCCGCCGTACCGGCCCTCGCCCCGGCCACCCGCTGCGACGGCTCTGCCCGACGCCCCATTGAGAACCCGCAGACACGTGCGCCGGGGAAGGCCGGCGTCCCCGCGTTCACCGCGCGCGAGGTGGCGTTCGCCGGGTCGCGGAACACCCGGTGCGACCGCCCCGCCACGAGATCGATCCTGCCCACGGCCGCCGCACCGGACGGCAGGGCGCCGACCGCCTTCCGGGACACCCGGGTCGGGGCCCCCGCACCAGGTGTCCGTCCGGTCAGCCGGGGACGGTGGCGCCACCGCGTTTCCCGCTCGCCGCCACCGCGGCCGGGCCCGTCGTCCCGGGCACCGCGCGCCAGGCGCGGGCGGCGAGTACACCGGAGGCGAGCGCCACGGCGCCGAGGGCGGCGGAGGCCGCGGTGAGGCCCAGGGTGGCGCCGAGCCAGCCGGCCAGGGGGTAGGTGAGCAGCCAGCAGCCGTGGGAGAGGGAGAACTGGGCGGCGAAGACGGCGGGGAGTTCCTCGGCGGCCACCGAGTCGCGCAGGACCCGGCCGGTGGGGGTGAGGATCAGCGAGCCGACCGCGCCGAACGCCGCCCAGACGGCGAGCAGGACGGGCCAGCGCCAGGCGCCGGGTCCGGCGGCGGTGAGCGCGGCGAGCAGGCCGAAGAGGCCGACGATGCCGAAGGCCGCCGGGAGCATGACGGTCCGGTCGGGCAGCCGGTCCAGCACCCGGGGCAGCAGCAGCGCCACGACCATCGACCCGGCCCCGTAGGCGCCGAGCGCGATCGGGACGTCGGTGGCGGGGCGGCCGAGCGGGCCGCGGACGTAGACCACGGTGTTGACGATCACCATCGCGCTGGCGGCGGCCGCCGCGAGGTCCAGGGCGAGCATCGCGCGCAGCCGGGGCACGGCGAGGAACAGCCGGGTGCCGCGGACGGACCGGGCGAGGACGCCCCCACCGGGCCGCGCCCGGTCCTGCTTCGACCGGAACGGCTCCGGCCGGGTCGGCTCCGGGCCGCCCTGCCCGACCGGCTCCGGCCGGACCCGCTTCGGCAGGGCGGCGGAGACCACCAGGACGGCGGAGGCGAGGAACCCGGCAGCGGTGCCCCAGAACAGCCAGTTGTAGCTGATCAGCGCGAGCAGGGCGGCCGCGAGCACCGGGCTGACCAGGCTCTCGGTGTCGTAGGCGAGCCGGGACAGCGACAGGGCGCGGGTGTACGCGCGCTCCTCGGGCAGCACCTCGGGGATCACCGACTGGAAGGCCGGGGTGAAGGCCGCCGAGGCGGACTGCAGCACGAAGATCAGGACGTAGACCTGCCACACCTCGGTGACGAAGGGCAGGGTGAGGGCGACGCCGGCCCGGGTGAGGTCGGAGGCGGCCATCAGGCGTCGGCGCGGGATGCGGTGGGCCAGCGCGGTGACCACCGGGGCGATGCCGACGTACGCGAGCATCTTGATCGCCAGTGCGGTGCCGAGCACCGATCCGGCGTCCGCTCCGGCGAGGTCGTACGCGAGGAGGCCGAGCGCGACGGTGGCGAGGCCGGTGCCCACCAGGGCGACGATCTGGGCGGCGAACAGGTGCAGATAGGTGCGGTTGCGCAGCACGGACAGCATGGGGGACCCCGCTCGGACTGGGCGCGGCAGGACGACACGACCAGGATAGGTCAACATGTGCACGCATGTGCACATGTTGACGAAAAGGCGGCCCGCACCCCGGAGGGCACGGGCCGCGGAGCCGGAAGGTACGGGTCAGTCGTGCGGGGGAAGCTCGCCGATCTGGTGGTCGGCGACGCTCAGCGCCTCGTCGACCAGCCGGCGCAGGTGGCCGTGGCGCAGCGCGTAGACGACGCGCCTGCCGTCCTTGCGGGTCGTGACCAGGCCGGCCAGCCGGAGCTTGCCGAGGTGCTGGCTGACCGACGTCCGGGGGGCCCCGGTCGCCTCGGTCAGCGTGGTCACGTCGGCCTCACCGGCGCTCAGCCGCTGGAGCAGGGCGAGCCGGGTGCGGTCCGCGAGCAGCGCCAGGATGCCGGCCGCGGCCTCCAGCCGCTCGTCGTCCCGATGCTCCTGCGCATGGTGTGCACCTGATATCCGAAGGCTCCCGCTCATGGCGCCATCGTAGGGCCCCGGGACCGGCCCGCCGAAGCGCCGCGGCACCGGCCCGGGCACCGCCCGGCCGGAGGGGCCCCGTGGGCTCCTCCGGCCGGGTCGTCATCTCACACGGTCACGAGTTCAAGCGGTCACGAGCTCACGCGGTCACGAGCTCACGCGTTCATGCCCCACAGGAAGCCCGGCACGGGCGTGTAGCGCACGTACGGACTCCACTCGTCGCCCGGCGGGCAGGGGGTGGGCGGGCACGGCGGCGGCGGGCACTTGCTGTCCTCCACCGTGATCGCCACGCACGGGCAGTCCTTGCTCAGCCCGACCTCGGTCACCGCGTGCTGCGGCAGGCTGTAGCCCTCGGGCGCGGAGACCTCCTGCCAGTAGTAGGTGCCCAGCGGGAGACCGCTCGCGGAGCAGACTCCCGACGCGGGGGTGACGCACGGGGAGCCGACGGCGGTGTCGGGGTTCGGCCCGGAGGTCTGCAGACCGGGCACGCCGTTGGTCTCGCGCCACAGCTGGAAGACCGCGCCCGCCAGCGGCCGGCCCGTACCGGCGTCGACCTTGGTGACGGAGGTCGACCCGCTCGGAGCGGGTGTCTTCCCGTCCCGGACGGTCACCTGGATGTTCTGCCCACCGGTGTCGAGGACCACCGTCGTCACCGCGGGCCGCGGCAGGTCGTAGCCGGGCGGAGCCGCCGTCTCCTGCCAGTAGTACGTCCCCAGCGGCAGGCCGTCCGCCGAGCAGACGCCCGACGCCGGCGTGACGCACGCGGAACCCACGGCGGTGTCGGGGTTGGCCCCGGAGGTCTGCAGACCGGCCACGCCGTTGCTCTCGCGCCACAGCTGGAAGGAGGCACCTGCCAGCGGCCGCCCGGTGACGGAGTCGACCTTGGTGACGCCGGTGGTACCGGTGGGAGCGGTGGTCTGGGTGTCGGCGACGCCGACCGGGGTGTGCTGCCCGTTCATGTCCAGCACCACGGTGGTCACGTTGAGCTCGGGCAGCTCGTACCCGTCGGGCGACGAGACCTCCTGCCAGTAGTAGGTGCCCAGCGGCAGGCCGTCCGCCGTGCAGACGCCCGACGCCGGAGTGACGCACGGGGAGCCGACGGCGGTGTCGGGGTTGGCCCCGGAGGTCTGCAGACCGGGCACGCCGTTGGTCTCGCGCCACAGCTGGAAGGTCGCGCCCGCCAGCGGCTGCCCCGTCCCGGCGTCGGTCTTCGTCACGGTGGTGGACCCGGTGGGGGCGGTGGACCCGGTGTCGGCGACGTTGACCGGGGCGCTCTGCCCGTTGGTGCTCAGCACCACGGTGGTGACGTTGAGCTCGGGCAGCTCGTACCCGGGGGGCGCGGCGGTCTCCTGCCAGTAGTACGTGCCCAGCGGCAGGCCGCTCGCCGAGCAGACGCCCGACGCCGGAGTGACGCACGGGGAGCCGACGGCGGTGTCGGGGTTGGCCCCGGAGGTCTGCAGACCGGGCACGCCGTTGGTCTCGTGCCACAGCTGGAAGGTCGCGCCCGCCAGTGGCTGCGAGGTCGCCGAGTCGATCTTCGTCACGCTGGTGGAGCCGGTCTCGACGACCGGGCTCCGGGTGTCCCGGGCGGTGACCGGGACGTTCTGGCCGTTGGTGTCGAGGACCACGGTCGTCACCGCGGGCTGCGGCAGGTCGTAGCCGGGCGGAGCCGCCGTCTCCTGCCAGTAGTAGGTGCCCAGCGGCAGGTCGGCGGTGGTGCAGAGGCCGTTGCTCCCGGTGGTGCAGGGGGCGCCCACCTTGGTGTCCGGGGTGGTCCCCGAGGTCTGCAGGCCCGCGACGCCGTTGGTCTCACGCCACAGCTGGAAGGTGGCACCCGCCAGCGGCTGCGAGGTCGCGGAGTCGACCTTCGTCACACTGGTCGACCCGGTGGGAGCCGGGGGGTTGCCGCAGTCCGGGAGGTCGCCGTTGAAGGGGTAGGCGTGGAACTCGGTCCCGGTCATGCCCGAACCGGAGTTGTGCAGCAGGGTGCCGGTGGTGAAGAACCGTCCGTTCAGCCCGGGCAGGCTCATCGTGGCGGTGCTGGCCGGGTTGCCGACCAGCACGCTGCCCTGGAACTGCCCCGATCCCGTGAGGGTGACGGTCGTCGCGGTGGGGAAGTTCCACAGCAGTCGCTCGCGCAGCTGGTTCCAGGGGTCGGTGTCCTGGAGGCTGCCGCTGTAGGTGTTGATGGTGCGGGCGCCGCCCACGAGGTTGACGAGCACGGTCGCGTTCGCGGGGATTCCGGCGAACGCGACGCCCTGGGTGGAGCCGCCGCGCCCGACGATGTCGAAGTCGACGTTGAAGACCTGGAGGGCGGAGGTGCCGTCGCCGGTGAACAGGGTCTGGAACCCCTGGTTGACGGCGGTTCCGGTGGCGGGGCGGGGCGTGCCGACCCCGGCGTAGCAGGCGCTGGCCGTCTGCAGCTCGCCGCGCAGCGGCGTGTAGGCGGCCACGGCCCGCGGGTCCTGGACCTTGGTGCCGGTGATGGTGCCGGTGGCCGTGCCCGCGTAGCGGACGACGCCTCCCTCGGCCAGGAGCGACTGCCCCGGGGCCACGGTGACGTTGCCTCCGGCGGTGAGGAAGTCGGCCCCGTCCGGCGGGGGGACGCGCGAGCCGACGCCGACGATGCCGATGTTGTAGACGGAGCTGACTCCGGCGGCCTTGTTCATGCTGAAGGAGCCGAGGGTCACCACGTGCCCCTCGGCCTCGGCGGCCGAGCCGCTGACGTTGAAGTCGCCGCCGACGAAGATGTTCACGCCGGCGTCGCGCCCCGCGAAGGGCCCGTTGTTGACCGGCGGGAACGTCGCCGGGCAGTCCGCGCCCAGGCAGGGCCCGAGGCCTCCCGGGAGGCCGGCCGCGTAGGCGGCCGTCGGTGCGACGAGCGACATGCCGAAGGGGACGAGCGTCAGGGCCAGGGCGGATCCCATCACCCTGCCGAGTTTTCGTCCCCAGCCGACGGCAGCTGTCGGATGCTGACTGGGCTTCACGTCAGTCCTTTCATCACATGACCATAAAGACAACCCTCGGAGTGTTCTCCTCGAAGCCGCGAGCGGCGGCGACCCACCGGTGTTTTCGTCTGAACGCTGCGCCAGGTGCACCCGATCGGACGCGCGCGCAAGGACCCGCGGACACGGCGCCGGCGCACCGGCAGGGTCTCCCGGCCCCGGATTGGGGTCCTCCGGCCCTGATGCGCCGTCAGCGCCGCCCCCATCCTGGACGCGTCGAGGCCCACCCGCCGCCTCGCCCGAACGACACCACGAGTCCCCGGAGGACCCGCATGTTCTGCTTCCAGTGCGAACAGACCGACCGCACCGGCGCCACCCCCGGCTGCGCCGGTCCGATCGGCAACTGCGGCAAGGATTCCCCCACTTCGGACCTCCAGGACCTGCTCGTCCACGCGGTCAAGGGCATCTCCCAGTACGCCGCCAGGGCCCGCGCCCTCGGCGACCCGGACGACGAGGCGGCCGCCTTCGTCCTGTACGCGGTCTTCACCACGCTCACCAACGTCAACTTCAACCCCACCCGCTTCGCCGCCCTGATCCAGCTGGCCATCGGCGTCCGCACCCGGGCCAAGGAGCGCTACGAGCGGGCCGCGCGCGCCGCCGGCCAGGAGCCCCAGACGCTCACCGGGCCCGCCGCCTGGACCCCCGGGGCGGACCCGGCGACGCTGGTGGGCCAGGCCCCGGACGTCCGGGTCAACCTCGGGCTCCCCCTGGTCGGGCCGGAGGTCGTCGGGCTCCGCTCGCTCCACCTCTACGCGCTCAAGGGCATCTGCGCCTACGCCCACCACGCCGACGTGCTCGGCCGCCGCAGCGCCGAGGTCCTCGGCGGCGTCGAGGACGCCCTCGCCTACCTGGCCGACGAGCCGACCGACCCCGCCGAGCTACTGGAACGCGCCGTCGGCCTCGGCCGGCTGAACCTCGCCGCGATCGAACTGCTCGACGCCGCCAACACCGGCACCTACGGCCCCCAGCAGCCCACCACGGTGCGCACCACCCCCGTCGCCGGAAAGGCGATCCTGGTCAGCGGCCACGACCTGCGGGACCTGGAAGCCGTCCTGGTGCAGACCAGGGACCAGGGCATCAACGTCTACACCCACGGCGAGATGCTCCCCGCCCACGCCTACCCGCTGCTCAAGGCCCACCCGCACCTGGCCGGCAACTACGGCGGCGCCTGGCAGGACCAGCAGCAGGAGTTCGCCGCCTTCCCCGGCCCCATCCTGATGACCTCCAACTGCATCATCGAACCGCACGTCAGCTACCGCCGCCGGATCTACACCGCCGGACCGGTCGGCTGGCCCGGCGTCCGGCACCTCGCCGACCACGACTTCCGTCCACTGATCCAGGCCGCCCACGCCCTGCCCGGATTCCCGGAGACCGCCGCCGACGAGGAGGCCGTCACCGTCGGCTTCGGCCGGGACGCCGTGCTCGCGGTCGCCGACCAGGTGGTCCACGCCGTACGGCAGGGCACCATCCGTCACTTCTTCCTGATCGGCGGCTGCGACGGCCCCACCCCCGGACGCGACTACTTCACCGACTTCGCCCTCGGCGCGCCCCGGGACAGCGTGGTGCTCACCCTCGGCTGCGCCAAGTACCGCTTCAACCGGCACGACTTCGGCGAGATCGCGGGCCTCCCCCGGCTGCTGGACCTCGGCCAGTGCAACGACACCTACTCCGCCATCCGGATCGCCACCGCGCTGGCCGACGCCTTCGAGTGCGAGGTCAACGACCTGCCGCTCACCCTGGCGCTGTCCTGGACCGAGCAGAAGGCCGTCGCCGTGCTGCTCACCCTGCTCGCCCTGGGCATCCGCAACATCCACCTCGGCCCCTCGCTGCCCGGCTTCCTGACCCCCGCCCTGGTCGACGAGCTGGTGAAGCGGTTCGACCTGCGGGTGATCGGCGACCCGACGGCCGACCTGGCCGCGGCCCTCGAACGGACGGCGTCATGAGCACCGCCGACCCGGTGGAGGCGACCGGCTCGCACCCCGTCACCCTCACCACCAGCGACGGCGGCCGGCTGGAGTTCGACTGCGCCCCCGGCCGCAGCGTCCTGGAAGCCGCGGCGGAGGCCGGCGCCGCCCTCCCGGCCTCCTGCCGCCGGGGCACCTGCGGCTCCTGCCACGCCTCGGTCACCGACGGCCCGTACGAACTCGGCCCGCACAGCGAGCAGGCCCTCCCCCCGGGCGAACGCGAGCACGGCGAGGTGCTGCTCTGCCGCACCTTCCCGTGCGGACCGCTGACCGCCGCCCTGCCGTACGAACAGTCCCGCATCCTGTACGGCGGCATCCCGGTCCGCGAAGCCACCCTCACCGCGGTGGAGCCGGTGACACCGGACACCGTACGGCTGGAGCTGCGCCTCGACGACCCGGACTGCCAGTTCGACCCGGGCCGGTTCATGGAGCTCCGGGCTCCCGGCAGCGAGGTCCGCCGCGCGTACTCCCTCGCCAACACCGGCAACTGGGAGGGGCGCCTGGAGTTCTTCGTCCGACTGCGGCACGGCGGGCACTTCTCCACCTACCTCGCCGACCGGGCCCGCCCCGGCGACCGGCTCACCGTGCACGGCCCGCAGGGCGCCTTCGGCCTCCACGAAACCGGCCTGCGTCCACGCTGGTTCGTGGCCGGCGGCACCGGCCTGGCCCCGCTGCTGGCGATGGTCCGCCGGATGGCCGAGTGGCAGGACCCGCAGCCCGCCCGACTCCTCCTCGGCGTCAACGAACCGCAGGACGTCTTCGGACTGAACGAACTGGCCGCCGTGGCAGCCGAGTTGCCCGGCTTCCGGTACGACATCTGCGTCCGGAAGCCCGGCCCCGACTGGTCCGGACCGACCGGCACCCCGGCCGACCTCCTGGCCGCCGCCCTCCCCGAACTCGGCACCACCACACCCGACCTGTACGTCTGCGGCCCGCCACCCCTGGTCGACGCCGTCCTGCACACCGCCGCACTCGCCGGCGTCCCGTCCGACCAGATCCACCGGGAGCGCTTCCTGGCCACCTGACCCCCGCCGCCCCCGCCCCTCACCCGCCCGGGCCGCCCCCGACCCGATCGGCGGCGGCCCGCACCTGTTCCGGACTCCCGTCGGGACCAGGGCTGGAACACGGTCGGCCGCGAAGTGGCCGACCTGCCGCACGCGCTGATGCCGGTCACGCCCGGAGAGGCGTGACCGGCATCAGCATGTGGAGCGACCGGCGCCCCGTGTCACCCGATCTGGATGGCGGCAACCCTCGGCGGTCGGTTCGGGAAGGTGATGTCGGTCCAGCGTTCGATCCTCACGGAGTCACCGTTCACGTCGTAGTAGGTCAGGTCGTTGTTGCCCGTGGAGATCCGGTCGACCCACCAGCCGCCGAAGTCGGTCCTCCCCCCGTTCGCGTAGCAGTCGACGCTGTCACGGCCGTCGAGGTGCGACCAGATCTTCAGGAAGTCATTGCGGCCCCCGTCGCACTGGACGTGGTCGATGGCGAAGGCGTCGCCGCCCGGCAGGCCGACGGTGGCCGTGGCGGCTGCGGCGAACGCCATGGCCATGGAACAGATGGCCCTCTTGGTCTTCGAGATCACGGATTCTCCCTCGTGCAAGCCCCGGGGCGCGGCCCGGCACTGTCAGTGGCATCACGTCATGACGGAACGGTGCTCGGCCGATTCCGGTCCAGCTCCTCCCGGCCGTGCCTGTCGATGACACGGCCGCATGACCCGGACCCTCAACGTAGTGACCCCCGTCCCCCGTCCGGCCGCAACACTCCGAGTGCGAACCGGCGGGCCGAGACATCACCCGATCGTGGCGCTCACGTGCGAACGAGGGGCTGGGGGCGGGCTACTCCACCGTCCGGTCCGGCTCGGCGGCCGGGGCGTTGTACTCGGCGAGGGTTTCGCGGGTGAAGCCGAAGAAGTAGGTGGCCAGGAAGCCCGCGAGGTAGCCGGTCAGCAGTCCGCCGCCGTAGACGGCGGCGCCCGCGAGGAGTCCGTGCGGGCCGGCCAGCAGGGGGAAGAGGGCCCAGCCGGAGGGGCCGATGGCGGTGGAGCCCACCGTGCTGCCGAGTTGGCCGGCGACCCCGATGAAGGCGCCGCCGGCCGCGCCGCCGATGCAGGCGGTGATGAAGGGGCGCCCCAGCGGCAGGGTGACGCCGTAGACCAGGGGCTCGCCGACGCCGAGCAGGCCCGCCGGGAGGGCGGACCTGATGGTGGCCCGGATCGAGGCGTTGTGGCGCAGCCTCAGGTAGACGGCCACGGCGCAGCCGACCTGCCCGGCGCCGGCCATCGCGAGGATCGGCAGCAGGACGGTGGAGCCCTGCTGCTGGATGAGGGTGGTGTGGATCGGGATCAGCGCCTGGTGCAGCCCGAGCATGACCAGCGGCAGGAAGAGGCCGCCGAGCACGAGTCCGGCGAGCAGGCCGCCGTGGGCGAGCAGCCAGGTGGCGGCGTGGCCGATGGCGGTGGAGATCTCCCCGGCGACGAACATCAGGCCGAAGAGCGCGGCCAGCCCGCCGAGCAGCACGGTGACGGTGGGGGTGATCAGCACGTCCAGGGCGGCGGGCACCAGTCGGCGGGTCCAGCGTTCCAGGTGGACGGCCAGAAGTGCGGCGCCGAGCGCGCCCACCACGCCGCCCTGCCCGGGGGTGAGGTGGTGGCCGAAGGCCTCCACCTTGGTGACGCCCGCGTAGACAATCACGCTGGCCACGGCTCCGCCGAGCACGGGTGTGCCGCCGAACTCCTTCGCCGTGTTGTAGCCGACGAAGACCGCGATCAGGGACATGAACCCGGAGGAGACCGGGCCGAGAGCGGTGACCAGCGCCGGTGCCCAGCCGAGGTTGGCGAGGGCCCCGGCGAGACCGGCGACGATCCCGCATCCGATCAGGGCGGGGATCAGCGGGACGAAGATGTCGGCGATCCGGCGCAGCGCCCGTTTCACCGGGGTCGCGTTGCGTACCCGGGCGCGCGCCCGGATGTGCTCGCCGCGCCCGGCGAGGTCCTCGGCGGTGGGGGCGGCCGCCGGTCCGTCCCGCCCGGCGGCCGCCTCCCGTACGGCCGCTTCGCCGTCCGTGCCGACCCCGGCCGGCGCCCCATCCGCCCTGCCCGCCCCGCCCGGCGCACCGGGCGGTTCCAGGAGGTGGCGCAGCCGCGCGGTGACCCCGGCGACGGCGGCGGGCCCGAGCACGATCTGGTAGGTGTCGTCCTCGACCGTGCCCAGGACCTCCGGCAGCGCCCGGAGCGCCTCGGTGTCGACCAGGGAGCGGTCCGCCAGGCCCAGCCGCAGCCGGGTCATGCAGTGGGCGACCGAGCGGATGTTGGCGGCGCCACCGACGAGCGGGAGGATCGCCTCGGCCACGGCACGGTTCTTCTCGTCCGACATGCCGGGTGACGTACCCGGGTGCTCCCCCGGCTCAACCGCCGTCGTACGCGGCGGTGCTGAGCCCGGCCACCGGTTCCGGGGCGGGATCGGCGCCGAGCCGGGCCACCGCCTCCGGGGCGCCGGGGCCGGCGTCGGCCCGGTCCGGGAGCCGGTCGTCGTCGGCTCCCGTGGTGCGCACCCGGTGCACGTACCGGTCGATCAGGTGGCGCAGCACGGTGGCGGTGGTGACGACGTCCGTCTCGGGGACGCCGTCCAGCGCGTCGGCGAGCCCGATGATGTTGGCCTGTTTCAGACGATCCAGCACTTCCCGCCCACCGGAGGTGATGGCGACCTGGCGGGCCCGCCGGTCCTGGGCGTCCTGGCTGCGTTCCACCAGTTGCTGGCCCTGGAGGCGGTCGATCTGGCGGGTGACGTGGGAGGGTTTGACCATCAGGCGGTCGGCCAGGTCGCTCACCCGGCTGGCTCCCGCGCCCTCGGCGAGCGCGCGCAGCAGGTAGACGTCCGATCGGGCGGCGGTGATGCCGGCCCGGGCGGTGCGGCGCTCGTGTTCCTGGGAGCGCGTCAGCAGGTAGGCCAGTGTGGCCAGTACGTCCTCCAGGCCGTCCAGGCCGTCCGGGCTCTGCGGCCCGCGGGCGGTGGTCCGATCGTCTTCGGCGTCTTCTTCGTCCGACATGGGGGAACTGTAGCGATCCGGTTCGGGCGGTGGCCGGGGCGTGGAACCGTGGCCGGATTTCGGACAGATTCGGCCGACGCCCGGTGCGCCCTTCCGCCACCACGGAACGCGAGCTACCGTGACGTTCAGTTAGTTGCTTTCGGCACGTAAATATGGCCCGGCTCAACTCCCGGAAGGGGATTCACTGATGGCCACCGCCGAGAAGACCCCGCGCTTCACCCACCCCGCCGCCCGCGGCACCTGCCCGTTCGCCCCGCCGCCCGCCTACGGGCAGGCCCGGCAGGAGGAGCCGGTCAGCCGCGTCTCCCTGTGGGACGGCTCCACCAGCTGGCTGGTCACCCGCCACGAGGACATCAAGGCGGTCCTCGCCGACGCCCGGTTCAGCTCCGACTCCACCCGGCCCGGCTTCCCGTTCATCAGCGCGGGCGCCCGGCAGCTGAACACCGGCCGGCCCACCATCGTCCGGATGGACGAGCCCGAGCACTCCCACTTCCGCCGGATGCTGACCGGCGAATTCATGATCAAGAAGGTCGAGGCGCTGCGCCCCGAGGTCCAGCGGATCGCCGACGAGCTGCTGGACCGGATGACCGACGGGCGCTCCGGCGCCGACCTGGTCCGCGAGTTCGCGCTGCCGCTGCCGTCCCTGGTCATCTGCCTGCTGCTCGGCGTCCCCTACCAGGACCACGACTTCTTCCAGGAGTGCAGCCGCGTCCTGCTGCGCCGCGACTCCACCGCCGAGGAGGTCACCGCCGCCCAGACCAAGCTGGTCGACTACCTGATCGAGCTCACCGAGGCCAAGCGCGCCCGCCCCGACGACGGCATCCTCAGCCGCCTGGTGGAGCGCGGCGAGCTGAGCACCGAGGAGATCGGCGGCATGGGCCGGCTGCTGCTGATCGCCGGACACGAGACCACGGCGAACATGACCGCGCTCTCCGTGCTCGCCCTGCTGCGCAACCCCGACCAGCTCGACCACCTGCGCGAGCACCCCGAGTCCGTACCCGGCGCGGTCGAGGAGCTGCTGCGCTACCTCACCATCGTGCACTCCGGCGTGACCCGGGTCGCCACCGAGGACGTCGACCTGGCCGACGTGCGGATCGCGGCGGGCGAGGGCGTCATCTGCATGGTCAACACCGCCAACCGGGACGAGCGGGAGTTCCCGGACGGCGACGAGCTCGACCTGACCCGCGACGCGCGCCGCCACCTCGCCTTCGGCTTCGGCAGCCACCAGTGCCTCGGACAGCCGCTGGCCCGGCTGGAGCTGCAGATCGCGCTGACCACCGTCCTGCGGCGGCTGCCCGAACTGCGCCTGGCCGTACCGTTCGAGGAGATCCGCTTCCGCGGCGAGATGCTCGTCTACGGCGTCCACGAGCTGCCCGTCGCCTGGTGACCCGGGCTCCCCCGGGAGCCGCCACGACCCCGTCAACCCACCTGCCCCTCCGAGGAGTTCACCTCCCCGGGCACCCGCTCCGAAAGGAAGACCATGCTCGTCCGGATCGACCAGGAGAAGTGCTGCGGCGCCGGGCACTGCGTGCTCGCCGCCCCCGACGTCTTCGACCAGCGCGACGAGGACGGCATCGTCGTCCTGCTCGACGCCGAACCGCCCGCCGAGCTCCACCGGGCCGTCCAGGACGCCGCCGCCGTCTGCCCGGCCGCGGCGATCCACCTGGAGCAGGTGTGACCGCACTGCGGGAAGTGGCCGTGGTCGGCGCCGGCGCGGCCGGGCTGCACGCCGCCGAGGCGCTGCGCAGATCCGGCTACGACGGCCGGCTCACCCTGATCGGCGCCGAGCCGGAGCCGCCGTACGACCGGCCGCCGCTGTCCAAGCACCTGCTCGGCGGGCAGTGGCAGCCCGACCGGCTGGCCCTGCGCGGCCCCGAGGCGCTGGACGAGCTCCGGCTCGACCTGCGTCTCGGGGTCCGGGCGGAGCGGCTGGACCGCCGGGAGCGCACCGTGCGGCTCTCCGACGGCCGGCGGGTGCGCTGCGAGGCCGTCGTCGTGGCCACCGGGGTCCGCCCGCGCCGACTGCCCGGCGCCGACGCACCGCGGCCCGGGGCGCACGTGCTGCGCACCCTCGCCGACGCCCTCGCCCTGCGCGAGGAACTGCGGCCGGGCACAAGGCTGTTGGTGGTCGGCGGCGGGCTGCTCGGCGCCGAGGCGGCGGCCACCGCCGTCGGCCTCGGCGCCGAGGTGACCTGGCTGACCTCCACCGCCGCGCCGCTCGCCGCCGTCCTGGGCACCGAGACGGCCGCGCTGCTGGCCGGCCTGCACCGCGAGCACGGGGTGCGGCTCCACCGGGGCGTGGCCACCGGGCTGCTCGAACACCGCGGCCGGGCCGCCGGCGTCCGGCTGGCCGACGGCACCGAACTGGCCGCCGACGCCGTGCTGATGGCCGTCGGCTCCGAGCCCGCCACCGAGTGGCTGGCCGGCAGCGGCGTCCCGCTGGACGACGGCGTGGTCTGCGACGCCTACTGCGCCGCCGGCCCCGGCGTCTGGGCGGCCGGGGACGCCGCCGCCTGGCCCGACCCGCGCACCGGCCGCCACCGGCGCCTCGAACAGCGCACCAACGCCACCGAGCAGGCCATGCACGCGGCCCGGAACCTGCTGGCCGGCCCGGACGGCGCCCGGCAGGCCTACCGGCCGGTCCCGTACCTGTGGACCGACCAGTACGGACTGCGGGTGCAGGTGTTCGGCCGGCCCGGCGGCGCCGAACGGTTCGAGGTCGTCGACGGCAGCCTGGAGGAGCACCGCTTCGCCGCCGTCTGCGTCCGCGACGGCCTGGTCACCGGCGCGGTCGGGATCGCCTCCGCCAAGGCGCTGCGCGGGCTGCGCGCCCAGGTGGCGGCGCACGGCCCGTGGCCGCCCGACCCGGCCTGAGCCCCGAGCCGGGCCGAGCCCCGAGCCGGCCTGATCTCCGACCCGGACTGAGCCTCGGGCCGGGCCGGGCCGGGCCGCCCCTGGGCGGCGCCCGGATACGGTCCGCCCGCCGCTGCCGCCCGCCAACCGGGCGAGGCGGCGGACGGACCGGCATGGTGCGGGGCCCCGGAGCGGCCGCGCCCGGAGACTGGTGGCCCGCATCCGGCCAGGGGAGCAAGCGCATGGACGACCGCAGCCGCCGAGCCGGCCCGGGGCCCGCTCCGACCCTCGCGGTGAGCCCCCGGGCCGGTGTCCTGGGCACCGCGCTGGCCGCCGTGCTCGCCTTCTCGCTCTCCTCCGGCTCGTGGCAGTGGTTCTCCACCTACATCGGGCTGACCCTCCTCGCGGTGGTCCTCTCCTCCACCCGCCCGCCGACCCGTGCGGCGGACGCGGGAGCCGGCTACGCCCGGAGCCTGGCCGCCTACGCGCTGGTCATCGGCCTGACCGTGGCCCTCGCCCTGGCCCCCGCGATGCAGCGCTGGTCCTGGCTGTTCCCGATGCCCGGCACCCGCCGCGACTGCCCCCACCTGGGCGACTACGCGCGGCTGCAGGCGCAGGCCGCCCTCGGCGACCTCGCCGCCGGGGACGGCGCCGCGCTCGCCACCGCCCAGGACCAGCAGGCCCGGCACGCCGTCGCGGACTGCCTGTCCGCCACCACCACGCTCTGGCTGCCGGTGTACGCACTGGCCGCGGCCCTGCTGGCCGTGCTCCTCGTGCTGCTGCTGGACCGGGTCCGCGGCCGGCGGCAGCCGTCCGGGACGGCGGCGGGCTGACGGGCGGCAGCGCGCCGTCCCGCTCCCCCACCGCGCCGCCGCCCCGCTCCCCACCTCCCAGGTGGAGCAGCACGGGCCGCTGCGGCTCGGCGAACTCACCACCCGCGAGGGCGTGGCGGTCCCGTCCATGGTCCGCACCGTCGCCCCGCTGGTCGCCGACGGCCTGGTCGCCAAGAGCCCCGACCCACAGGACGGACGCTCCCAGCTGCTCGCCCCCACCCCGTTCGGGCTGGAGACCCTCTCCCGGATCCGCCGCGAACGCACCGCCCTGCCGGCCCGGCGCAGCTCCCGGCTCACGCCCGATCAGTGCCGTGCGCTGGAGGCGGCCCTGCCGCTGCTGGAACTGCTCCTGGAGAAACCCGGCTGACCCACCGCCGTCGGCACGCCCCGGCCCGGGGAAGTACCCCCGGCCCGGCGGGTGGCAGGCTGGCGCGATGACTTCCGACCCCGCCGCCGCGCCCGCCCGCTGGCACACCCCGCCCGAGCCGACACCGTTCCAGGGCTGTGAGGCCTTCCGGGGGGCGGACGCCGGGACGGTGCTGGAATTCTGGCGCTACGCGATGCCCGACCTCCGGACGAACACCACCCGGGGCCTGCTGGCCGAGTTCCTGGTCCACCGGGCGGTGGGCGCGGTCCGGCGCAACGCGGAGTGGGAGAGCTTCGACGTCCTGGCGCCGGACGGGCTCAGGATCGAGGTGAAGACGAGCGCCTACCTCCAGGCCTGGGGTCAGCGCCGGCTGTCGGAGATCCGCTTCTCCCGGCTGCGCGGCCGCACCTGGACGCCCGAGGACGGAGTCGCGGCGGAGCAGTCCTACAACGCCGACGTCTACGTCTTCGCCCTCCACACCGCACGCACCCACGACGACTACGACCCGCTGGACATCGGCCAGTGGGACTTCTACGTCGCGCCCCGCGCCCTCGTGGAGGCCACCGGGCAGGCCGGCCTGGGGCTGGCCTCCGTACGGCGGCTGTGCGGCGAACCCGTCGCCTACGAGCAGCTCCCGGAGCGCATCAGGGCCGCCGTGGACGCACCGCCGGGTCACTCGGGCCAGGGCACCGAGGTCTCGACGCCGGTGGTGTAGTCGACGCCGGGGACGTCCCAGCCGTACAGCTGCCGGAACTGGTTGTAGAACCAGGCGGCGCCGTCCGGCTCGGCGGCCAGCGCGCCCGCCGGGTCGGCCCACAGCTCCCGCACCCGGTCCTGCACGGCGGGGTCGAGCTCCCAGCCGTCCAGGCGGATGCGGCCCTGCCCGTCCAGGGTGAGCTCCTTCGCACCGGTCAGCTGCTCCCACAGGTCCACGGCCTGGTCGTCGGTGGTGCGCCAGCCGTCCTCGCCGAGGACGATGCGCAGCAGCGAGGTGTAGAGGGCGATGGAGGGGATGGCGGTGGACGCCTGGGTGACGGCCGCGCCGGCGACGACGGTGAACGCCCGGCCGCGGTCGGCGAGCAGTTCGGTCTGCAGCTGACGGGCGGTGGCCTCCAGATGCTCCTTGGCGGCGCCGATCGTGCCCTGCCGGTAGACCGGCGCGGTGATCTCGGAGCCGACGTAGGACAGGGCCACGGTGGTGAAGCCGGGGCCGAGCAGGTCCTCGTCGGCCAGCGCCCGCACCCACAGCCGCCAGTCCTCGCCGCCCATCACCTTGACGGTCGCCGCCCGCTCGGCCTCGTCGGCCGGGGTGAGGTCGACGGTGCCGATCCGCGGGGCGCCGTCCTCGAAGAGCAGGGACGGCGAGGTGTACGGCGAGCCGAGGGGCTTGATCACCGAGTGGTGGACCTCGCCGGTGGCCGGGTCGGTGCGCCGGGGCGAGGCGAGCGAGTAGACGAGGTAGTCGACCGGGCCGTAGCGCTCGGCGAGGAGCTTGAGCACCTCGGCGCGGGTGGCGTCCGCGTAGGCGTCGGCGTTGACGAAGGTGAGGTCTCCCCCGCTCCGCTCGGCCAGGGCCGAGGTCGCGGCGGTGCGGTACCAGCCGGCGGTGGCGGTGCGCCGCTCGGTGGCGGCGGCCTCGTAGCCGACGCCGATGCCGCGGATGCCCTGGCGGCGCAGCCCGGCGAGCAGCAGCGCCTGGCCGTATCCGGCGCTGGCACCGAGGACCAGGGCGACCGGGGCCCGGCCGGCCGGCGCCGCGGGCTCGATGCGCTGCCACTGGCGGTCGACGGTCGCCGCGCTGCCGGCCGGGTGGGAGTTGACGATCAGGTAGCCCCGCTGCTTGGGGGTGATCTGCTGGATGCTCACGTGCTGGCGCCCTCTCCGATCCGGAGATCGTGATCAAGGTGTCGGTCGTCCGGAGCCTATCCGCGCCGGGGGGCACCGCCTTTGCCATGCCGTCACGGAAGATGCGGCCTCCACTTGTCGGAGGTCGTCATTGCGGCGGTGTCCCGCTTCGGGTAGCAGCCTTCCGGGCGATCATGCGTGGCGCCGGACGACCGGCGAAAATCGCGTGACCCTGCCCAGGGCAACGGCGACACTGGCGCCATGACTGGTCCTGCCCTGCCTCAGCTGCTTCGACCGCGTGCCCTGGGGCCCGGGGATCTCGTGGTCATCGCATCGCTGTCCGGTCCGCTGCCGGCCGCTTACGAGCCCAACGTCGAGCGGACGGTGGTCGTGCTGGAGCGGATGGGGTTCCGCGTGCGTCGGGCTCCGCTCCTCGAAGCGGGACGCCGCCGTTGGTGGAGCGCGGCCACCCCGGCGGAGATCGCCGGGGAGCTCAACGGTCTTCTGCGTGATCCCGAGGTGCGCGCGATCGTCGCGAGTGACGGCGGTCAGACGGCGCTCGGCTACCTCGACCTGATCGACGTCGAGGCGGTCAGGGCCGACCCCAAGCCGATCCTCGGCTACAGCGACATCTCACTGCTGCATCTGGTGCTCCATGCGCGCACGGGTCTGGTCGGGTTCCACGCCGACATGGCCGTCCCGGGCTTCGGCGGACACTGGCAGTCCGTGCCCGTGGCGCGCCGAGCGGAACTCGAGAAGCTCTACTTCGGGTTGCTGACCGGCACCGAGCCGATCGGTGCGCTGCCCGCGAGCCCGTCCTGGGAGTGCTGGCGTCCCGGTCGCGTCGAGGGGCGGCTGATCGGCGGGCTGATCAATCGCATCGTGCTGGCGCAGGCGACGCCTTTCGCGCTGCCGCTCGAACGGTTCGACGGTGCGGTGCTGTTCTGGGAGGAGATGGGCGGCCTGGCGTCGTACGTGTGGAGCTATCTGCAGGTGATGCGGCACAGCGGCATCCTCGATCGGATCGCCGGCATGGTCGTGGGCGTTCCGCGCGAGATCGGCGGACTCGAACCCGGCGCCTCCCCGACCCTGCGCGAGATCGTCCTCGACGTCCTCGGGGACCGTGACATCCCGGTCCTGGGCAACGTCGATTTCGGGCATGCCGGCCCGAATCTGCCGATGCCGGTCGGCATCCGTGTCGGCCTCGACGCGCAGCGGCGGACGCTGTCGCTGCTCGAACCGGCGGTAGCGCCGCACGCGACGACGGGGCCGGTCGGCTGAGCACCCCGGCTCGATGAGCCGGCCCCGGGCAGCACCCCCGGGGGGCCGGCTCACGCTCCGGTGGCGTCCTGGGGGCGGTTCAGCCGCCAGACCACGGCGGTCCCGCTGCCGGCCGGGGCCAGCGGCAGCGCGGCCGGCTCCCGCCGGAGTTCGGTGAAGCCCAGGCGGCGCGGGACGGCGGCGCTGGCGGTGTTGGCCCGGTCGTGCACGATCTCCAGGTGGTCCACCTCCGGCAGGGTGAACATCTCCTCGGCCAGGGCCGCCACCGCCCGGGTGGCGAGGCCCCGGCCGGTGGCGGCCGGGTGCAGCCAGTAGCCGACGCGCCGGCCGCCGGGCTCGCCCGCGCGGACGGCCTGGCACATGCCGACCGGGGCGCCGTCCTCGGTGATCGCGTAGGTGTACACCTCGCCGCTCGCCCACCAGGTGTCGCACCGGTTGAGCAGGGCGCGGGTGTGCTCCTCGTCGTGCCGGGCCACCCACGGCTCCCAGGGCCGCAGGTGCGCCAGGGACCCCTCGATCAGCGTGAAGGCCGCCGCGAAGTCCCGTTGTCCCTGCCAGCGCCGCAGCGCGAAGGACCCGCGGTCGACGACGTTCCTCGGTCGCACCATGCCGGCCATGATCCTTTCCCGCGGCGGTCCGCCGCAACCGCCCGCCGTCAACTGCCGTGCGGTGAGCGCCCGGTGGGTGTCAGTGTCCGCCCCGGGGTTCCTCGCAGCCGCGGCCGTCCGGGTAGCCGCCGAACGCCTCCGCCCTGGTGGAGTCGGGGATCATCGCCACCGCCACCGGAGGCTCGTTCGATGCGGACGCCCGGGCACCCGTTGCCCGTTCCGCCGTTGGAGTGCTCTGCCTCCACCCGCCGCGACATCCGCGACGCTCGGCCGCCCCGTGCGCCGCGAGGCCCACTAGGTTCCTGCCGTGGACGAAACCAGGGCTTCGAACGGGCGCGAGCCGTCCGCCGGCGAGCGCGTCGCGACCCGCCTGGACGCACGGCTGCCGGTCATGGAGGCGGGCCGGGAGCTGCTGCGCAAGGTCTTCCCGGACCACTGGTCCTTCCTGCTCGGCGAACTCGCGCTGTACAGCTTCGTGGTACTGCTGCTGACCGGCGTCTACCTGACGCTCTTCTTCCGGCCGAGCATGAACGAGGTCGTCTACCGGGGCGCCTACCTGCCGCTCGACGGCGTACGGGTGTCCGAGGCGTACGCGTCCACCCTGCGGATCAGCTTCGAGGTGCGGGGCGGATTGATGATCCGTCAGATCCATCACTGGTCGGCACTGTTGTTCGCCTCCGCGATCGGCGTGCACCTGCTGCGGGTGTTCTTCACCGGGGCGTTCCGCCGCCCGCGCGAGCTCAACTGGGTGATCGGGGTGACGCTGTTCAACCTCGCGCTGCTGGAGGGGTTCTCCGGCTACTCGCTGCCGGACGACACCCTCTCCGGCACCGGCCTGCGGATCGCCGAGGGCGTCCTGCTGTCGGTGCCGCTGGTCGGCAGCTACCTCACCCTGTTCGCCTTCGGCGGCGAGTTCCCCGGCCACGAGGTCATCCCCCGGCTGTTCACCGTGCACGTCCTCCTGGTCCCGGGCCTGCTGCTGGCCCTGCTCGGGGCGCACCTGACGCTGGTGGTGGTGCTGAAGCACACCCACTGGGCCGCCCCCGGCCGCACCAACCGCAACGTGGTGGGGATGCCGTTCTTCCCCCAGTTCCTCACCCGCACGGTGGGCCTGATGTTCGCGGTGGGCGGCGTGATGGCGCTGTCGGCCTTCCTCGCCGAGGTCAACCCGATCTGGCGGTACGGCTCCTACCGCCCCGACGTGGTCGGCACGGGCGCGCAGCCGGACTGGTACATCGGTTTCATCGAGGGGGCGCTGCGCCTGATGCCGGCCACCGAGACCAGGCTGCTCGGGCACACCGTGTCGTGGAACGTGTTCCTGCCCGCCCTGGTGGTGCCCGGTCTGCTGTTCGCGGCGCTGTACGCCTACCCCTTCGTCGAACGGTGGCTCGACCCCGGGACCGGCGAGCACCACCTGTGCGACCGCCCGCGCAACCGGCCCACCCGCACCGCGCTGGGCACCGCCGGGATCACCGTCTTCGCGGTGCTGCTGATCGCCGGCGGCAACGACGTCATCGCGTACGCCTTCGAGCTCTCCGTGAACGCGCTCACCGTGGTGCTGCGGACGGCCCTGGTGGTGCTGCCGCCTGTGGTCTTCGTGCTCACCCGGCGCCTCTGCCTGGCCCTGCAGGCCCGGGACCGCTCCCGGCTGCTGGACGGCGACGAGACCGGCCGGATCGACCAGTCGCACGACGGCGGTTTCTCCGGCCACCGCCGCCCGGTGCCCGAGGCCGAGCGGTACGTGCTGCTGGCGCGCTCCGCGGCGGATCCGGTCACGGCCCTGCAGGGGGCGCCGCGGCACGAGCGGGTACGGGCTGCGGCGAGCTCCTGGTTCCACCGCGACCGGGTCGAACTCCCCTCCACCGAGCGGGAGTCGGAGCGGATGGCGGCCGTCCTCACCGCCCCGGCGCACCCCGCTCCCCCCACCGTCCGGGCGCCCGAACCCGCCCCGGGCGGCCCGCTCCGGCGGCTGCTGCGCCGGTTCAGCCCGCGTCGTGGTCGCGGTACTGGAAGATGAAGCCGGCGACGGCGAACGCGAGCACCAGGGCGCCGACGACGATCAGCCACCGGGCGAAGACCAGCCCCAGGGCGAAGACCGTCACACCGACCGCCGCGAGGACCGGACAGCCGCTGCGGGCCGGGAAGAACCCCACCGGCCCGGCGGCCTCGGCGATCTCGGCCTCCTTGCGGTCCTGCGCCCGGCCGCCGCCCAGCCGCCGGTGCTGGACGAACCAGAACAGCGCGACCAGGCCGGACATCAGGAACGCCACCGCCAGGATCGCCTTGCCGGCCGGCTCCCGGGCCCAGAGGCCGTAGACCAGTCCGGTCACCGCGAAGAACGCCGTCATGACGGCGAACAGCCATCCCTCCGCCTTCACCGACCGCTCCCCCGCCCGCCTGAACGGCCGTTCGGCACACCGGCGTTGCCGCTCGACGGCTCCTCCGCCGGCACCTCCGGATGGTGCAGGTCGAAGGCCGGCGACTCGGAGCGGATCCGGGGCAGCGCGTGGAAGTTGTGCGACGGCGGCGGGCTGGAGGTGGCCCACTCCAGCGACCGGCCCCAGCCCCACGGATCGTCCTCGGCGACCTTTTCGCCGTACCTGGTGGTCCGCCAGACGTTGTAGAAGAACGGCAGGTTGGAGATCCCGAGCAGGAACGAGCCGATCGAGGCGCAGACGTTCAGGGCCGTGAAGTCGTCCACCGCCAGGTAGCTCGCGTAGCGGCGCGGCATCCCCTGGGCGCCGAGCCAGTGCATCACCAGGAAGGTGGTCTGGAACCCCGTGAACAGGATCCAGAAGTGGACCTTGCCCAGCCGCTCGTCGAGCATCTTCCCGGTGAGCTTCGGCCACCAGAAGTAGAAGCCCCCGAAGGTGGCGAAGACGACCGTCCCGAACAGCACGTAGTGCAGGTGGGCCACCACGAAGTAGCTGTCGGTGACGTGGAAGTCGATCGGCGGCGCGGCCAGCAGCACCCCGCTCAGCCCGCCGAACAGGAAGGTCACCAGGAAGCCGATCGACCAGAGCATCGGGGTCTCGAAGGACAGCGAGCCGTTCCACATCGTCCCGACCCAGTTGAAGAACTTCACCCCGGTGGGCACCGCGATCAGGAAGGACATCATCGAGAAGAACGGCAGCAGCACCTGGCCGGTGGCGAACATGTGGTGGGCCCACACCGACATGGACAGCGCGGTGATGGCGATGGTCGCGCCGATCATGCCGTAGTAGCCGAACAGCGGCTTGCGGCTGAACACCGGGACGATCTCGCTGATGATGCCGAAGAACGGCACCGCGACGATGTACACCTCCGGGTGGCCGAAGAACCAGAACAGGTGCTGCCACAGCAGCGCCCCGCCGTTCGCCGCGTCGAAGGCGTGCGCGCCGAACTTGCGGTCCGCCTCCAGGCAGAGCAGTGCGGCGGTCAGCACCGGGAAGGCCAGCAGCACCATGACGGAGGTGAACAGCACGTTCCAGGTGAAGATCGGCATCCGGAACAGCGTCATGCCCGGCGCCCGCAGGCAGGTGATGGTGGTGATGAAGTTGACCGACCCGAGGATGGTGCCGAGGCCGGCCACCACCAGGCCGAACGCCCACAGGTCCCCGCCCGCCCCGGGCGAGAACAGCGGCCCGTTCAGCGGCGCGTACGCGAACCAGCCGAACGAGGGCGCGCCCCCGGTGGTGAGGAAGCCGCTCAGCACCATCAGCCCGCCCAGCAGGAAGGCCCAGTAGGTGAAGGCGTTCAGCCGGGGGAAGGCGACGTCCGGCGAGCCGATCTGCAGCGGCATGATCGCGTTGGCGAACCCGGCGAAGGTCGGGGTGGCGAACAGCAGCAGCATGATCGTGCCGTGCATGGTGAACAGCTGGTTGTACCGCTCGTTCGACAGCAGCCCGGTGTCCGGCCCCATCAGCTGGGCCCGCATCAGCAGCGCGAGCACGCCTCCGACCAGGAAGAAGCCGAAGGCCGTCGCCAGGTAGAGGTTCCCGATGACCTTGTGGTCCGTGGTGAACAGCCAGCGCAGCAGCGTGCTGCCCTGCCGGACCCGCGCCCGGGTGCGGTCCTGCGCCCGGGGCGGCGCGGTGGACGAAGCGCTCATGGAACCTCCGCAGCGGAGCCGGTGACGCCCCCGGTCGCGGCGCCGATCCCCTCCCCGGCCCGGCGGAGGGCCCGCCCTCGCACGCCATCGCCGACCCTAGCGGCGGCGGCCCCGGCCGCCGGGGCGCCACGCGGTACGGCCCTTCGACCGGGTGCGGCGCCGTCCGAGGGCTTCGGGCTCAGCGCCGTCCGGGGCTTCGGGCTCAGCGCTCCCGCAGGTCGGGGACCACCTCGCGCAGCCGCTCGGCGCCGAGCGCGCCCGCCCGCAGCAGGACCGGCACCTCGCCGGTGACGTCCACGATCGAGGAGGGCACGGCGGCCGCGGTCGGGCCCCCGTCGAGGTAGACGGCCACCGATTCGCCGAGCATGCCCTGGGCGGCGTCGCAGTCCTGCGGCGAGTCGTGCCCGGTCAGGTTCGCGCTGGAGACGGCCAACGGCCCGGTGGCGTTGAGCAGTTCGATGGCGACCGGGTGCGCAGGCATCCGCACCGCGACCGTCCCGTTGGTCTCGCCGAGGTCCAGCTCGACCGACTCCAGGTGGCGGGCGACCACGGTCAGCCCGCCCGGCCAGAACTCCTTGACCAGCTGCCGGGCGCGCTCCGTCACCTCGACCAGCCCGTCCAGCGCTTCCGGGGAGCCGACCAGCACCGGCGAGGGCATGTTCCGGCCCCGGCCCTTGGCCCGCAGCAGGCGGTCGACCGCCTCCGGTGCGAAGGCGTCGGCGCCCACGCCGTACACGGTGTCCGTGGGCAGCACGACCAGCTCACCGCGGCGCACCGCGGCCACGGCCTCGCGCAGCCCGGCCGCGCGCTCGGACGGGTTCGAGCAGTCAAAACGACGAGTCATCAGGGTCTCCACCGGCGGGCCGCCGGCCCGCACCGTTCCTCCGGCCCGGCCACCTCTCCGGCCGGACACGTCCTGGTCAGCCTACCCGTCCCGGCCCCGCCGCCCGGCCGGGCCCGGGTCCGGCGGGCGCGACCGCCTCCGCCGCTCGGGTGGCGCGGGGCCGCGGCGCCGTACCGGGCCGTGGTCCCCGGGGGCGGGCCGTGGCGGGCGGACGTAGGTTGCGGACATGACCAGTGACGAGACCGTCCCGGGCGTGGGAGTGCGCCCGCTGGACGAGGTGTTCGCCGCGATCGACAAGGTCAACCGGCGCCCGCGGCCCTGGACCGGCTTCGAGCACGGCGTGCTCGGCGCCTACCGGTGGGCCGCCGGCGCCCAGGTCGCGGCCCCGGTCACCGCCGCGGCCACGGCCGCCGCGACGGCCGGCGCCACCGGTCCGTGCCACGCCCAGCTGCTGGCCGAGTGCCAGGCCGCCGCCGTCCACCTCCACCGGGTCCGCGCCCAGGGGTCGGACCACAGCTACGTGCTCGGTGTCCACCGGGCCCTGGCGTGGCTCTGCGGACTGCACGAGGACCGCCCCTGAGCGGGGCGGTCCGGTGCGTCGGGCGGTCGGCGCACGGCACTGAACAGGAGTCAGCCCGGGTCAGTAGTAGTGCCGGCGGCCGCCGACGGCGTGCCCGAGTGCCCCGGCGACCCACAGGACCAGACCGATCATGACCAGCACGATGCCGATGGTCCACAGGATCGAGATGCCGGTGACGAAGCCGATGATGAGCAGGATGACACCGAGGACTATCACGAGGGTCTCCAGGGTTGACGGGTGGCTGGCGACGGGGGCGGCCTCGTCGGTTCGAACCGGCCTGGGCCTTCCCCGGGAGCGGGCCGGTCTCGCCCGGCCCGGCTCCACACCCCACGCGTGTACCGCGCCGCCGCCCGGGCAAACAACCGGCCCGTCATTCCCTCTCAGCGCCGGTGGCGGCCGCGCCGGCGGCGGGGCGGCGCGGCCACCCGGGGCGCGGGCAGGAAGAGCCGGGCGAGCTCGCGGCCCAGGTTGACGCCGATGGCGAGGGCCATCGCCATCGCGCCGGCCCGCCCGATGCCGCTCAGCCCGACCTCGGGCTCGCCCCGCACGAAGGCGAGCATCCCGAAGTACAGCACCGAGCCGGGCAGCAGCGGCCCCAGCGCGGCCGTGATGTGCGGCAGCGCCGAACTGCCCCGGCAGCGCGCCATGAGCTGGCCGGACAGTCCCACCAGCCCCGCCGCCAGGCCGGTGGCCAGGATCGGCTCGCCGCCCGCGTTCACCAGCACCCCGTACGTGGTCCAGCCGGCCGCGCTGTTCAGCAGCACCGCCGGCAGGGTGCCCGGCTCGGTGTTCAGCAGCACCGCGAACGCCAGCGTCAGGAGCACCGCGGCGGCCAGCTGCAGCGGCGGGTTCACCGCCCCGGTCGGGACGTCCTGGGCGGCCAGGTCGGCGCCGTTGTTGACGCCGACGTAGAGCACCGTCATCACCCCGATCACCACCCCGGCCATCAGGTACAGCGCTTCGAGCAACCGGGCGGCGGCGGTGAGGTAGAAGCCCGCCAGGCCGTCCTGGGCCGCCGCCACCATGGGCCACCCCGGCAGCACCGCGTACAGCCCCCCGGTGATCACCACCGATCCACGCAGGTGCAGCCCGTTGAACGACAGCAGGATGCCGATCACGGCGGCGGGCACCGCCGCCACCACGAACTGGTAGAAGGCCGGGAGGTCATGGCGCGCCACCAGCGCCGAGAGCCGCTCGCCCGCCAGCGCGGCGACGACGGCGCTGGCGAACACCAGCCACGCCCGGGCGTCGGCCCGGCCGCCGATCAGCAGGGTGGCGGCCCCGGCCATTCCCCCGCAGCAGAGCACGAACAGCCGGCCCGAGTAGCGGCGGCTGTGCCGGCGGGCCGCCACCAGCCGGCCGTGCGCCTCCCGGACGGCCATCCCGCCCACCGTGATCTCGATGACCAGCCGGAACACGGCCGCCAGCCGCGCGTAGTCGACCGCCGGACGGCGGACCGAGCACTCGGCCGTCAGCGAGGGCTCCGACGGGCCGGGCTGGTACGAGATCGCCACCCGGGTGAAGGTGACCTGCGGGTCGCACGGGTGGAGCCGGTAGGCGTGCGCGACCGCGAGCATGGCCGCCTCGACGTCCTCCGCGGCCTCGCCGCTGGCCAGCAGCAGCTCGCCGACCAGCAGCGCGAGGTCCAGCACCTGCGCCGGTTCGACACCCTCCGGCGGCTCCGCGCCGGCCCCCTCCGGCCCGGGCTGCCGATCGGCCGTCGGGGTGCGCAGCAGCGGCAGCATCATGTCGGGCCAGGGGGCCGCGGTGCCGTCGCCGTCCGGTCCGGACCGGGCGCCCGTCTCGCGCCGTCCGGGCGCGGGGGCCTGCGGCGGCACCCGTTCGGGCCGGGTGGGCCGCCCTTCCGGGCCGGCGGGCGCGCCGAGCTGCTCGTGTTCCGTCATCGCGACTCCCTGACCCCACCCCCTCCGCCAACAACGTGCAGCCGTTCAATTACCCGGAGTGATGCTGCGGCGAACGCGCCACACCCGGCACACCCGTACGGACCGGAGCACGACCCGCCGTACACGCCCCGTCGCCCCGCGCGTGCCGACCTCGGGGGCGGGGCCGACCGGCCGCCGGGCTCCGGGACGGCCCCGCGCACCACCCCCGACCGGCGGATTCGCGGCGGCGCACGCGGGTACACGCCGCGGCACGACGACCCCGAGCAAGGAACGGAGGCTCCGGCCATGCCCCGAGGATCCAGCCCCGAGCGGGAGCGCCAGTACGAGCACATCAAGGACAGCGCGCTCGACCGGGGCGAGAGCGAGAAGCGGGCCGAGGAGATCGCCGCCCGGACGGTGAACAAGGAGCGTGCCAGGCACGGCGAGTCGAGGACCGCCAGCCGGAGTTCGACCCACGACATGTCCTCCGGCCGGCGCGGCGGACAGCGCTCGCACCGGGGCGCCCGGGGCCCGACCTACGACCAGCTGTACAACGAGGCCAGGCAGCGCGGCATCAAGGGCCGCTCCACGATGAACAAGAGCCGGCTGGCGCAGGCGCTCGGCCGCTGAGCGGCGCGCGCCACCCCAGGAGGTGCCCCGATGACCGTCCCGATGCCCCCGGATCCGGACACCCGGCCGACCCCCGGACCCGGCCCCGGGCCCGATCCCGCGCCTCGGCCGGGCGAGCCCGATCCCGCGCCGCCGCCGTTCCCGCCGTTCCCGCCGTTCCCGCCGCCGGAGCCGCTCCCGGACCCCGACCCGCCGCCGCTTCCCCGGCCGAACCCCGGGCAGGGCTGAGGCCGCGGCGCGGTACCGCCGATGCCGGTCGGGGCGGCAGTGCGGGCGGGCGGAACCGCGGGCGGCCAGAATCGCGGGCGGTCAAAAGCGTGGCGCCAGCAGGCCTTCCAGCTCGGCCTCGAAGAGCAGTGCGGGCCGGAAGCCCATGCCGGTGAAGTGCCCGGCGAGCTCCAGTGACAGCACGCCGTGCAGGCGGGTCCAGAAGGCCAGGAAGCGGTGCAGCACCTCGGGCGGGGCCGGCTGATCGCCCGCCCAGCCCCGATGGCCCAGCAGGTGGGTGGCGAACGGCGCCTGCGGGGTCTGCGGCCCCGCCGGGGCGAGCGCCGCGCAGGCGTCGACCAGCGTCCGCATCACCTCGTCGGCGATGGCGGTGGTGTCCTCCGGTGCGCGGTAGCCGGGCACGGGGGTGCCGTAGATCAGGAAGTACCGCTGGGGGTCGGCCAGCGCCCACTCGCGCAGGACGTGGGCGAGCCCGGCCAGGTCGGCGCCCTCGGCGGCGGCCGCGCCGAGGGTGTCGGCCAGGCTGCGGTACGCGTCCCGGACGAGTTCGGTGATCAGCTCGTCGCGGCCGGCGAAGTAGCGGTAGAGCGCCGGGCCGCTCAGGCCCATCCGCTTGGCGATCGCGTTGACGGAGAGCGCCGAGGCGCCGGCCGTGGCGATCTGGTCCCAGGCGTGCGCCTTGATCTCCTCGCGCACCTGGGCCCGGTAGCGCTCGCGCGGGGTGTCCGCGCCCGTCCCGGCCATGCTTCGCCCCGCTCCCCGAGTCGCCCGACTACATGTTCACGCTTCCGTTAGAAGGTATCACGGAACCTGTTGACCCTTCAGGGCTCGGGGAGTTACAACTTCTAACGAAGGCGTGAGCATCTAGCTCGCGGCGATCGTGCCGTTCCCGACGGCCGACCAGTGAATGGGGAGTTCCATGTCCGCCACCCGCAGCACCGGCACCCGCGGCACCGGCATCCGCAGCGCCCTCCTGACCGTCCCGCTCGCCCTCGGCCTGCTCGGCGCCGTCGCCCCGCCGGCCGGGGCCGCCACCGCCCACCGCCCCGACTCCTCGCTCACCTGCCGCGGGGCGGGCGTCGACCCCGACGCCCGGGTCCGCTATCGGACCGGGACCGTGATCCACGCGCCGCTGCGGACCGTCTGGCGGCTCCAGACCGACGTGGAGCGCTGGCCCGACTGGCAGGCCCCGGTGCAGCGCGCCGAGCGCCTCGACGGCGGCCCGCTGCACCCGGGTTCGGTGTTCCACTGGACCACCCCGCTGCCCCCGAACCCCGCCTCGACCGACCCCGTCCTGGAGATCACCTCCACCGTCCGGCAGCTGCGGTCCGGCTCCTGCATCCGCTGGACCGGCCCGGCGGTCGCGACCGGCCTGCGGATCGACGGCGTGCACGTGTGGAACTTCACCGAGGTGCCCGGCGGCGTCCTGGTGCGCACCGAGGAGACCCACACCGGCCCCCAGGTCGACGCCAACGTCCCCGCCGCCACCGACATCCTCCGCCAGGGCCTCGAAGGCTGGCTGCACGACCTGAAGACCGCCGCCGAGGCCGGCTCCGCCCGGTAGCACCGCGGCGCCGGCGATCCGCCGGGCTTCCCCGCGCGGGATCGGGACCCGGAAGACCCCGGCCACGCACGGAAGTCCCCGGGCCGCGCATGGAAGCCCCGGACCGGGGCAGACGCCGCCCGGGGCGGACTTCGCCCCCGTCGACGAGAGGAGGCACCCGCCGTGGGTACCGAGAAGAAGCTGCACAACATGGCGGAGAAGGCGAGCGGCAAGGCCAAGGAAACCGCCGGGCGGGCCACCGGCGACCGCTCGACCGAACTCAAGGGCAAGGCCGAGCAGGTGAAGAGCGACCTGAAACAGGCCGCGGAGAAGGTCAAGGACGCGGGCAGGCATTGACCCGGCACCCGGCGGTCGCCCCGGGCGGCCACCGGGTGTCCGCCCATCCACCGCACCCCGCAGAGGAGTCGGATCCCGTGAACGACCAGCACGAACCCGTCCCCAGGGACTCCCCGGTCCCGGTCGAGACCCCCGAGTCCCGGATGACCGGCGAAAGCGCGCCGCGGTCCGGGCACGAGGAGGAGAAGCGGCCTCGGCGGGGCGCCGAGTCCGAGACCACCGCGCCGGCCCACACCCCGGACCCGTACGAGCCACCGGACTGAGCAATTGCGGTGCGCGGCCCGCACGGTGACCAGCGGTCCGCCCGCTCAGGGGGCGAGCAGCCCCTGCCGGCCCGCGTACTCCCCGAGGCCGTCGGCCGTCGCACCGGCCCAGCCGACGAAGCCGTCGGGCCGGACCAGGAAAACGCCGGTGCCGTACGCCTCGTAGGCCGGGATGCGGACCACCGGGGCGGTGACGGCGGGCAGCGGCGCGTCCGTGCCGACGGTGAGCAGCGTCCAGTGCGGCCCGCGGAAGGCGTCGAACAGCCGGACGTCGCCCCGCCGGCCGTCCGGGGCGCGGTCGCCGGCCCGCAGCGCGTCCGCCGGGAGGTTCCGGCGGGTCTCCACCGAGAGCGTGGACTCCCGGTAGCCGAGGCCGAGTTGCTGGGTCGCCCGACCGCGGCGCTCCTCGCCGCGGTGGACCCGGGTGGACAGCTCCAGCATCGCCGCCGCGTTGCTGCGGCGCTCCTCCTCGTAGCTGTCGAGCAGTTCCTCCCCCGCTCGTCCGGCCAGCACCGCGGCCAGCTTCCAGCCCAGGTTGTAGGCGTCCTGGACGCTGGTGTTCAGGCCCTGCCCGCCGGCCGGCGAGTGGACGTGCCCGGCGTCGCCCGCGAGGAACACCCGGCCCGCGCGGAAGCGGTCCGCGAGTGCGGCGCGCGGGCGGAACTCGGAGATCCAGCGCAGTTCGGTGACCTGCTCGGCGGTCAGGTGGGAGCGGGCCGCGACCACCTCGCGCAGTCCGTCGAGGGTGAGGTCGACGGCCGTGCCCTCCGGGAACTGGGCGACCAGCTGGAAGTCCTCGGTGCCGCCGAGCGGGCAGATCGCCAGCAGTCCCTCGGCGGACCGGAACACGTGCCAGTGCTCGCGGCCCAGGCCGTCGATCCGGACGTCCGCGACCAGCATCCGGTCCGGGTCGACGGTCTCCCCGGTCATCCCGATGCCGAGCAGCCGCCGCACCGTCGAGCGCCCGCCGTCCGCCGCGACGACGTACCGCGCCCGGACCGGGCCGCCGGCGGCGAACTCGGCGGTCACGCCCTCCTCGTCCTGCGTCAGGCCGACCAGCTCCCGGCCGAACGCGACCTCGCCGCCCAGCTCGCGCAGCCGCCCGTACAGCACCTGCTGGGTGCGCCACTGGGGCAGCATCAGCGTCTCGGTGTACGGCTCGCCCTCGGAGGGCTCGGTCGGGTCGTACATCCGGTGCTCGCCCTGGGGTTCGCCGTCCTGCCAGATCAGGTTGGGCGGGTAGTGCCCCGCCACCGCGCGGACCCGGTCGAGCACGCCGAGGTCGTCGAACACCTCCAGGGTGCGCGGCTGGAGACCCTTGCCGCGCGAGCCGGGGAAGAGTTCCGCGCCGCGCTCGACCACCAGCGCGGCGACGCCGTGCCGGGCGAGGTCCAGCGCCAGGGCGAGTCCGGTGGGCCCGGCGCCGACGACCAGGACGTCCGTGTGCATGCCGCGAGAAGTCACGGCAACCTCCTTAACGTTGTTAAGTAGCCGTTGCCGACAGCCTGCACTTAACGGCGTTAAACTGTCAACCGTGACCCCGCAGAGAACCCCCAAGCTCGACCGCGCCCAGGTCGTCGACACCGCGCTGAACCTGCTGAACGAGGCCGGCCTGGACGGCCTGACGCTGCGCGCCATCGCCACCCGGCTCGACGTCAAGGCACCGGCGCTGTACTGGCACTTCAAGGACAAGCAGGCGCTGCTCGACGAGATGGCGACCGAGATGATGCGCCGCATGACCGGCCGGGCGGGGGAAGGCGCGCCTGCGGGCGACTGGCGGGAGACCTACCTGAGGACGATGCGCACCCTGCGCGCCGAACTGCTGCGCTACCGCGACGGCGCGAAGGTCTACAGCGGCGCCCGGTTCACCGACACCAGCTACGCGGCCGGCCTGGACGCCTCGCTGCGCGTGCTGGTCGAGGCCGGCTTCACCCCGACGGCCGCCGCCCGGGCCTGGCAGACCGCCTACAGCTTCACCATCGGCTACGTCATCGAGGAGCAGGCGATGGGCCCCAACCCCTTCGACGGCGAGGAGGGCTACGACGTGGACGCCCGCGCCGAGCGCCTGGCCGCCCACCCCCTGGCCGCCGAGTCGGGCCGGGTGATGTTCCAGGACTTCGACGAGGGTTACGAACAGGGCCTGGCGGCGATCCTCGCCGGGGTCGAGGCCACCCTGCTCCGCTGACGGCCCCGGCCCCGCCGTCGCGCACCGGCGCCCGCCGCGCCGCGCCGTACCGGGAGACGGCACCGCCGGGCCCGTACCAGGGCCCGGCGGTGTCCGTGTTTCGGAGGAGGTTCAACGTGGTGCGGTCGAGCGCGGTCGAGCGCCGTGGAGCGCGGTCAGGCGGTCATGAACTCGCCCACCCGCAGCGCCCGCCGCACGATCCGAACATCCCCGACGTACCCGTGGAAGACCTTGTCCAGCACCCCCGCGTACGCGTACCCGCCCAGCATCCACGGCCGCCCCAGGGTGGTCAGCCCGACCGCGGGCGTCGCCGGATTGCGCGCCACCTCGCAGCCCTCGACGTACATCCGGCTGAGCTTCCCGTCGTTGACCACCGCGACGTGCCACCACCGGTCCAGCGGCAGCTGGTGGCCCCAACAGGTCGACGCCCCGGTCTGGTTGAGCGGGTAGACGCACCACTGGAGGGCCGGCGCCTCGGAGACGCTGAGCGTGGCGACCGGCTCGTCGGCGTCCGTCCCGGGCCCGATCCTGCCCGCCTCGCCGGCCGTCCCCCACCGGCTGAGCAGGGCGGACCAGCGGCTCTGCGCGGAGTCCCAGTCGGCGGGCAGCTTGAAGAAGGCCTCGACGGTGAACCCGCGCTCGAAGGCCTCCCGGTTCAGCGGCGCGGTGGGCACGGTCTGCAGGTAGCCGCCGCGCACCGGCGAGCGGGTGCCCTTGAACAGCAGACTGCCGTGGCCGGGCTGGTCCGGGTGGTGCTCGGCGGACCAGCTGAGCGCGCCCTCGGGCGTGCCGGGGGCGCCCTGCCAGAGCAGGTCGTTGCCCTGCCCGCTCAGGTCCTTGACGACCTGCTGCGGGGAGACGGCCGTGCCGTCCCCGCCACCGCCGTCGAACCGCCAGTAGGCCGCCGTGTCGCGCACCAGCAGCTCACCCGCCCGGCGCGCCGGGCGCTGCGGGACGGGCGCGAAGCCGGCGAACCGGCGGTCGAAGTCGATCGCGAGCGAGAAGCGGTCCACGTCCGAGGTCAGCTCGACGTGCTGGGCCGCCAGCGCGTTGCGCTCCTCGGCCGCGATCTGCTGGATCCACGGCGAGAAGGTCGACACGTCGACGGTGTTGCGGTCGAGATCGAAGCGGTACGCCCGGATCATCGCCGCACCGCCGTAGTAGCGGTCCTGGTAGTTGGTGATGTGGACGTGCACGTCGTGGCCGGCCCGGTTCTTCAGCACCGTGCGGCCGGGCGGCCAGTAGTGCCCGTTGACGGTCAGGAAGATCTGGTCGTTGCCGTCGACCAGCCGCTCCCAGAGCCGCTTCCCGTTGTCGGACAGCTCGGCGCGGCCGCTGTCGTCGGCGTACGCCAGGTCGTGGGTGGTCAGGATCACCGGGACCTTCGGGTTGGCCGCGATCACCCCGTTCGCCCAGGCGAAGCCCGCGTCGGAGAGCCGCCAGTCCAGCGAGAGCACCATCCAGTCGCGGCCGGCCGCCCGGAACACGTGGCAGGTGTTGTAGCCGTCCGGGCTGGAGCCGCGGTACCCGGCGGTGCGGGCGGCCCTGGCCTTGCCGAAGGTCTCCAGGTACGGGGTGCTGCCTCGCTGGTCGTCGGTCGAGGAACGGACGTCGTGGTTGCCGGCGAGCACTCCGTAGGCCGCGCCCGCTTCGTCCAGCAGGCCGAACACCTTGGTGACGGCGGCGAACTCGACGGCCAGGCCGTTCTCGGTGACGTCCCCGAGATGGGACAGGAAGACGATGTTGTCGTCCGTCCCGTCCTCCCGGTTGACCCCGCCGTCCAGCACGTAGCGGACCGAGGCCTCCAGCGGCGCCGGATGGATCCGGTCCTGGTCGAACAGGTACTGGGTGTCCGGCATGACCACGACGGTGAACTGCCGGGCGTCCGGGTCCGGCTGCCAACGCCCCTTCCCCCCGGCCTTCTTCGGCTTCTTCCCGGCGCCGCCGGCCTGCTCGGCCCCACCGCCCTGCTCGGGCCCGGCCGCCTGCGCGGGTACCGCACCGAGCAGGCCGAGACCGGCGGTACCGACCCCGGCGCCCACCAGACCGGCCCCGCGCAGGAATCGGCGCCGACTGGCCGCGGCCGTCCCCTCCCCGTCGAGGTCGGCGGTCCGCGGGCAGCCGCACTCGTGCTCGGTCGCCTGGATGTCGTGCATGTTCGCTCCCGGAAGTGGTGTGGGCCCCGACGGTAGGCACCGGGAGCAGTCGTGGATCATCGGCCGGGCCACGCCCCGTTGAACAGCGGCCGAATCCACCGGGAGCGGGTGTCGCCGGAGGGCCGGGAACGACAACCTTTACCGCGCCCTTATTCACTCGGCGGTCCCTTGCACGGGTGAGATCGTGTCGGACGTGAATGAGACAGGACATACCGCGTCCGACGATTCCGACCTGTTGGCCAGGATGGAGCAGAACCTGGCCGAACACGCCTGCCACCTGCACCGCCGCACGAAGCACTCGACCGTCACCGAGACGGCCGATCTCGTGATCGCCGACAGCGGGCTCGACGACGACACCTTCAACATCGTGGCGGCCGCGCGTTTCACCGACGGCACCGCTCGCGACCGGGTGACGGAGACGGTCCGCACGCTGACCGCGACCGGCCGGCCCTTCTCCTGGTGGGTCGGCCCCGCCACCGCACCCCCGGACATCGCCGTGCTGCTGACCGACGTCGGCCTCAAGGCCTCCGAGACCGAGACCGGCATGTGGACGGATCTGCGCACCGCCCCACCGGAGCCCCACGTCGACGGCCTGGAGATCCGTCCCGTGACGACTCCCGAACAACTCGCCGACTACGCGATGGTCCTGGCCGCGAACTGGGACCCGCCGGCCGCCACCGTCCGCCGCTTCTACGCCGATGCGACCGAGCGGGCCCTGGCCCCCGACTGCCCGGCGCGCTACCTCATCGGCTACGCGGACGGACGACCGGTCTGCTCGGCCGAGGTCTTTCTCTTCGCGGGTGTCGCCGGGATCTACAACATCGCGACCCTCGCCTCCGACCGCCGCCGCGGGTACGGCGGAGCCATCACGCTCGCCACGCTGCGCACGGCCCACGAGGCGGGGTACCGCACCGCGGTCCTGCAGGCGTCCTCGGACGGGGAGCCCGTCTACCGCCGTCTCGGATTCCAGGCCTGCGGCCGGTTCACCGAGTACGCAGTCACCCCCTGAGCCCTCCGGCCGGGCCGACGGCCGGCGGTCCGACTGCGGCTCGACCGGCGCCTGCCCGCACCCGCCGACGTGTACCGGCGCCGGGCGCGGGTAGGCGCGTCGACGGAACACCACCGATCGACTCCGTTCGGGGGTCGTCATGTCCGTACAACGCAGACCGAGCGTGCAGCACGGCGGCGGGGCCCGTCGCCGGAGCGGCGAGCGCCACGACTTCCCGCACACCTCGCAGGGCCCCGGCCGGACGACGCCGCAGCTGCGGCCCGAGGAATCGGTGCGCCGGGGCACCGAGCCGGTGACCGCCCGTTCGGACCTGGAGCTGCGGCGGCTGCTGTCCCGGGTCTTCCTGGTCCTGTTCGTCGGCGGGACGGCGGCCTTCGCCGTGCTGGCCGCGCTGGCCGGCCCGGGCCCCGCGCCCAACCGGGGGACCTACGCCTTCTTCGCCGCCCTGTGCGCCGGGTTCGCCGCCCTCGCCGGACTCGACCTGCTGGTGATCCGGCGCCGGCTGGCCGCCGGCCAGGGCCGCGACCGGACCGGTGCCCCGGGGCGCCCGGGCGCCGACCGCCGGGGCTCCGACCCCCGGGAGTGAGGGGCTCCGACCGCCGGGAGTGAGCCGGTGCCCGCGCCGGGCCTGACCACCACCGGCCCACAACCATCCCACCGGGTCTGGCCCGGTGGCCGTTCGGCAGAGCCCGGGTTTGCATGGATTCACCGAGCCCCCAGCGATCCGGAGGTAGCGCCGTGTACGAGATGTGGGCCGAGCACGACCCGGCGGTCTCCCCGCCCGCCGTGGTGTGGCACGTGGTGGCGAAGGACGACGCGTCGTCCTCACTCTGCGGGCGTTTCCTGGAGCCCTCCCAGCGCGTCGTCCCGGCAGCGGACGGTGCCGGTGCGGCCGGGCCGGACCGGTACTGCGACCCCTGCCTGGTCACCGTGCGCGAGGCCTTGGCCGCCACCACGCGGTGACCGTCCGTCGCGACGTCCGCCCGCGTCGCCTCCGCTCCTCCATCCCCTTCGTTGCGGCTCGCGTCCTCGTTGCGGCACACGTCGTTGCGGCACGCGTCCCGGCCGCGTGCTCAGGGCAGCGGCACCGCCATCAGACACGGGTGCCGACTGCCGGTTCCGGGAGACTCCAGGACGGTGGCCACCCCGCTGGCGATCTCCACCCGCAGGTCGCCGTCCGCGCTCTCCCAGACCAGGCCCCCGTCGGGGCCCACGATCTGCGTCTCGTGCACGATGACCGAGCAGAGCGGGGCGTGCCCGCCGATCGGGCCGGGGAGCGTCACCGCGCAACGGCGCGTGAGGCTTCTCATGTCTGCCTCCTTCTCCCCCCACCCTGCGTCATCGATTCTCCCCACATCCAACCGCTTGTACACGGAGGACCACTGTCCTCCCGAGGGAGACCGGTGCCGCTTCGCGCCTGCCCCGGCCCCGCGCGTTTACACCCGGCAGACCGCCCGTGGGAGTGAACGGCGCCGAACCGGACCGGCGGCCCGGGCCGCTGGGCAGCCGCCGTCCCCGGGTGCCGGCCCGCCGGACCCGCGCGGGGGCGCCGGCCCGGGGCCCGTCCCCGTCCGGGGAGCACGTCCCCTCCGGCCTGCGGACGGCGGCCGGGTACACCTGGCGGCTGGCGCTGCTCGGACTCTTCGCCTACCTGGTCGTCGACGTCCTCGCCCGGCTCCAGCTGGTGGTCGTCGCACTGTTCGTGGCCCTGGTCATCACCTCCGTGCTGCGCCCGTTGGTCGACCTGCTGGCCCGGGGCACACCGCGCCCGCTCGCCGTCGTGATCGCCTTCCTCTGCACCCTCGTGCTCGTCAGCGGGGTGCTGGCGCTGGTCGGCACGACCGTCGCCGAAGAGTGGACCCGGCTGGGGAACGAGCTGCGCGGCGGGCTCTCCCGGATCGACCGCTGGCTCACCGGCGCCCCCTTCCACCTGCGCCCCGGCACCGTCACCGACCTGCGGGCCAAGATCGGCGCGTTCGTCTCGGCCCACCGCTCCGCCCTGGTCAGCACCGCGCTCAGCGGCGCCGGCCGGATCGTCGAGCTGGTCACGGGGCTGGCGCTCGCGGTCTTCTGCTCGGTGTTCTTCCTGCACTCCGGCGACCGGATGTGGTCCTGGGCGCAGCGGCAGCTGCCGGCCCGGAGCCGGTCGGCCTGGGACCGTGCCGGTCGTACCGCCTGGCGCACCTTCGCGGGCTACACCCGGGGCGTGCTGATCGTGGCGGCCTCCAACGCCGTGCTGGTGGGCATCGCGCTGGCGATCCTGCGGGTGCCGCTGGTCATGCCGCTGATGCTGCTGGAGTTCGTGGCGACGCTCGTCCCGCTGATCGGCTCCCCGATCGCCCTGGCGATCGCCTCCGTGGTCGCGCTCGCCGCCCGCGGGCCGGTGATCGCCCTGCTGGTGCTCGCCCTGATCGTGGTCATCGGCCAGATCGAGGGCCACCTGCTGCATCCGCTGGTGCTCGGCTGGTCCGTCCGCATCCACCCGGTGGCCATCGCCGTGTCGGTGGCCGGCGGCACCGTGCTGGCGGGAATCCTGGGCGCGGTGGTGGCCGTGCCGGTGGTGTCGGTCGCCTGGGCGGTGCTCGGCGAGCTGCGCTCCCGTGGCGCATCCGGCGGCTCGGGGACGCGGCCCCTCGCGGCGGGCGACCGGTCCGGTCGCCGACCGGACCAGGGCCGGCGCCAGGACCGGGGCGAGGGCGGGCGGCACGGCGGGTGAGCGCCCGATGCTCCGCGACGGGGCCGCCCCCACTCCCCTCCTGGCCCCACCGCCCCCCTCCGAGCCCCGCCACTCCCCTTCTGGCCCCACCGGCCCCTCCGAGCGGCCCGTCCCCGGACCGCGGCTGGTCCGCCCGGCCCTCCCGGTGGGGCCGTTGGGCCCTGGCCGCGCGGAGCGGGGGCGGGAATCCTGGTCGCCGGTATTGCGCCGGCTGGGAGTGGAAGGGCCTGGGATGGGCGAGTTGGTCACGGTGAGGGCGTTCGAGGGGCTGACCTGCGAGGTCCTGGCCGAGGCGCGGGCCCGGGTGGGCGCCGCGGCGGCGGCTCCGGGCGTGGGGACGCTGGTGGAGGCCCTGCGGGTACGGCTCGCGGCCGTGGCCGGGGGCGTGCTGGCGCAGGTGAACGCCGAGGTGGACGGCCGGCGGATCCGCGTCCAGGAGGCCGCGGCCGGGCTCGGAGACTCGCTCGATCGGGTGAGCGACGCGCTGCGCGGCAGGATCAGGGCCGTCACCGGGGCCTGGGCGCCGCGCCCGTGGCCGGGCCCCCGCGCCGCGGCCCCCACCGGGCCGGACGGCGGCGAGCTGCGCGAGCTCCGGGTGGTCCGGCACAAGGAGCCCTCGCTGGTCTGGTGCTCGCCGGAGGCCGCTGCCCGGACCATGGACGCGATGGACTACGACATCCACCTGTTCACCGATCCGGCGACCGAGACCGACGCCGTGGTCTACCGGGTCGGGCCGACCGGCTACCGCCTCGCCCGTACCGTCCCGGCCGGACCGGCGGGCCGCCGGACCTCGCCGATCACCCTCAGCCCGTACGGCGCGCCCCGGCTGACGCAGGCGCAGGCCGTCGACCGGCTGGCGGGCGCGGAGCTGCCGTTCCTGTTCTTCGCGCACCCGGTCACCGGCCGGGGCCGGGTGCTCTACCGCCGCTTCGACGGTCGGCTCGGCCTGATCGCCGGGCACGTCTGACGGGCGCCCTGACCGGGGCCCGGGCGCCGCTCCCGCCGATCGGCCCGGAACCGCGCCGCGCCCCCGCCGGGCAGTCGCCCGACGGGGGCGCGGCGCGTGCCGAGGGCCGGTCGTCACATGTTGATCATGTGGCCGGCCAGGCCGTGGATGGCCTCCTTGACGGCCTCGCCCAGGGTCGGGTGGGCGTGCACGTTGCGGGCGACCTCGTGGACGGTCAGGTCCCACTGCTGGGCCAGCGTCAGCTCCGGCAGCAGCTCGGTGACCTCGGGGCCGATCAGGTGGGCACCGAGCAGCTCGCCGTGCGTGTTGTCGCTGATGACCTTGACGAAGCCGATCGGGTGGCCGAGGCCGTGCGCCTTGCCGTTGGCGGTGAACGGGAACTTGGCGACCTTGACGTCGTGGCCCAGCTCGCGTGCCTGGGCCTCGGTGTACCCGAAGGAGGCGATCTGCGGCTGGCAGTAGGTGGCGCGCGGGATCATGACGAAGTCGACCTCCATGGTCTCCGCCCCGCCGATGGTCTCGGCGGCGATCACGGCCATCGTCTCGGCGGCGTGTGCGAGCATCAGCTTGGCGGTCACGTCGCCGATCGCGAAGATGTGCTCGACGCTGGTGCGGCCGCGGCCGTCCACCGCGATGGCATTGCGGTCGGTGAGCTTGACCCCGGTGTTCTCCAGGCCGTAGCCGTTGACCCGCGGCGCGAAGCCGATCGCCTGGAGCACCTTGTCGGCCTCCAGCACCTGCTGCTGCCCGTCCTTGGTGACGGTGACCCGGACCTTGGCGTTCGGGTCGCTGTCGTCGATCGACTCGACCCGGGTGGAGGTCAGCACCTCGATGCCCAGCTTGCGGTACTGCTTGGCGAGTTCGGTGGAGACCTCGACGTCCTCCAGCGGCACCACGCGGTCCAGGAACTCGACGATGGTGACCTTCACGCCGTAGTTGTGGAGCACGTAGGCGAACTCGACGCCGATCGCGCCGGCGCCCGCGATGATGATGCTCTCCGGCAACTGCTCGGTGAGGATCTGCTCCTCGTAGGTGACCACGCGGTCGCTCAGGCTGGTGCCGGGCAGCAGGCGGGTGGTGGCACCGGCGGCGATGACGCAGTGGTCGAAGGTGACGACCTCGAAGCCGCCGCCGCTCAGCGCGACCTGGAGGGTGTGCTCGTCGACGAAGGTGCCCCAGCCGTCGTACTCGGTGATGCCGTTCTTCTTCATCAGGTAGTGGACGCCCTTGACCCGGCCGTCGGCCACCGAGCGGCTGCGCCGGAAGGCCTCGCCGAAGTCGAAGGTCACCTGGCCCTCGACCTTGATGCCGAAGGTCTTGGCCTCCTTGGTGAAGATGTGGGCGAGCTCGGCGTTGCGCAGCAGGGCCTTGGAGGGGATGCAGCCGACGTTGAGGCAGACGCCGCCCCAGTACTTGGCCTCGATGACCGCGACCTTCAGGCCCAGCTGGGCCGAGCGGACGGCGGCGGTGTAGCCGCCGGGGCCCGCGCCGAGGACGACGACGTCGTAGTGCGTGCTCATGTTGCTGACTCCTCCGAGGATGTCACCGTGTCGTGATCTCGGTCCCATGGTGTCAGGACCGGACCCGGCGCACCCACCGGGTCTCGGCGGATGCGCTCCGCGCGGCACCGTACCGGTCCGCGACCGGATTGTCAGTGTCCTGCGCTACGGTGACCGCACCCACGGCCACCAGGGGCGATGGGGCGGGGAGGTCCCGGATGGGGCAGTCCCGGACGGAGCGGTCGGGTACGGCGGTCGGGTGGGCCCGTCGGCCGGTAGCGGCGGCGGGCCCACCCGGGCGTCAGGCCGCCACCCCGCCGGAGTGGGTGTCGCTCGTGCCGCTGATACCGGTCGCCGCGGCGCCGGGCACCGCCTTGGCGGCCGGGCGCTGGGCCGGGACGGGCCGGTGGAGCGAGGAGAGGTCCCAGGCGTAGGTGCCGACGGCGTTCGCGATCACGTCGATGTTGACGTCGAAGACGCCCATGTCGATGTTGCCCAGGTTGTCGCAGGCCTTGTGGTAGCACCCGTCGTACGCGGCGCCGGCGGTGCCGCCGTAACGGGCCGCCTGCTCCGGTGACTTGACCTTCTCGGCGCCGGTGTCGGTGCCGCCGGCCGGGATGCCCGCGTCGATGAACGGACCGTAGTCGGAGCGGCCGTCGAAGAGGGTCGGGTCGTGCGGCAGGCCCCGGCCGTCCAGGTAGCCGTTGATGTCCCGTTCCAGCTGCGCCGAGCCCTCGGGGCCCGCGTCGCCGCCGGCGCTGCCCGAGCCGTTGTAGACGAACTGCGCGTAGTTGGGGGACGCGATCATGTCGAAGTTGAGGTAGAGGCCGATCTTCTTCTTCTCCGCGTCGGAGAGGGAGTTCACGTACGCCTCGGCGCCCTTGAGGCCGAACTCCTCGGCCGACCACCAGGCGAACCTGACCTTGTTCTTCACCGGGTGGACGCTGAGGTTCTTCGCGACCTCCAGGACGCCGGCCGTGCCGGAGCCGTTGTCGTTGATGCCCGGCCCCTCGGGGACGGAGTCGAGGTGCGCGCCGACCATCACGGTGTGGTCCGGGTCGCCGCCGCGGGTCTCGGCGATGACGTTCCAGGTCTTGCGCTGCTCCATGAAGGTCCGGATGTCCAGGGTCACCCGGACGGGCCCGGCGGCGGCCTGGGCGGCCAGGGCCTGGCCCGCGGCCTGGGTGATCCCGCCGGTCGGGATCCGCCCCGCCGTCGGCTCGCTGAGCGTCCCGTTCAGGGTGCCCTCGGTGTTGTTGTAGATGATCGCCCCGGTCGCGCCGACGGCGGCCGCGGCGGCCTGCTTCTCGGCGAAGGAGCATCCGCCGCGCCGGATCAGGGCGATCTTGCCGGTGAAGGCGCCCGACGGGTAGTCGGCGGGCGTGCAGCCGGTGGTGGCGCCGACCGGGGCGACCGCCAGGTCCGCGGTCAGGCCTGCCTCCGGGCCGCCCACCGAGTACGTCATGGCGATCACCGGCACCGATTCGGCCTTCGGGGAGACCACGTCGAGGCGCTCGGAGCGGGCCTCGAAGAAGGTGTAGACGAACTCCTGCTTGGACACCTTGAGCCCGGCCCGGCGCGCCTGCTCGTAGACGTACTGCGCGGACTGGTCGTGCCCCTTCGAACCGGCCACCCGGGTACCGCCGTTGCGGTCCGCGATCAACTGGAGCGCGGCCAGCGTGGCCCGCGCGTCCCGGGCGCTGCTCGCCTCGACCAGCCGGGAGGCCAGCTTGGCGCCCTTGCGCGCCGGGTCCGGGTCGGCCGAGGCACTGCCGGCGCCGGCCAGCAGCAGCGGGGCGACCAGCGCGGCGACGGTCAGGGCGGCGCCCGCGCCACGCCGGGTGACGGCGGTTCGCGGGCGCCCTGTGGAGGTGGCGGGGTCCTCCGGGACGGAGCGGTCGAGCGGGAAGGTGGGGCGACGGGTGCGCAGCATCAAGGGAGCTCCATCCGACGGGCCGTGAAGGTCATGAGGGTCATGATTTGACATGACCGGAATCCCGTTGCCAAGCCTTTACGCAGACCTTGCGAGATGCGGGTCGTGGCGCGCGCGGTGATATTGGAGGGGTGGGGGCGTCTCATCCAGGAGTGTGACCAGATGTCCATGATGGATAAGCTCAAGAACCTGCTGAAGGGCCACGAGGAGCAGGCCGACAAGGCCGTCGACAAGGCGGGCGACACCGTCGACCAGCGCACCCAGGGCAAGTACAGCGGTCAGGTGGACGACGCCCAGGAGCAGCTCAAGAACCAGTTCCGCGACCAGCCGCCGCAGCAGTAGCGGCTCCCGCCTCCCGCGGGCCGTCCGACCCGGGGCCCATACGGCGCCCGGGTCAGGCCTTCGGGGGCTCCGCCGCGTCCGGCGGGCCGCCTCCGCGCTCGCCGTCGGCTTCACCGTCGGCGCCGCAGTTCTCGCAGGATCCCGGTCCGGGCCGCTCGCGCAGCCGTCCGCACTCCGGGCACACCAGCTCCAGCCAGCAGGCCGGCTCGCCGCCTTCGTCCATGGGGTCGATTCTGCCCGGGGCGCTCCCGCGAACGCGAGTAGACACTGTCTACGACCACCTGGTAGACAGTGTCTTCATGACCGAACAGGAACAGGACCTACGGGCCCGACTGGTGGCCGCCGGCGTCGAGTTGGTGGCCGAGGGCGGCGTCCAGGCGCTCGGCCTGCGCGAGATCGCCCGCCGCGCCGGGGTCTCGCACGGCGCGCCCCGCCGCTACTTCCCCACCCACCGCGAGCTGCTCGCCGCCATCGCCCAGCAGGGCTTCGGCAGGCTCACCGACACCCTCGCGGGAGCCGACGCCCTCACCGCCACCACCGGCGCCGACGCCCGCACCCGCCTCGACGCGCTCGCCCGCGCCTACCTCGGCTTCGCGGCCGCCAACCCCGGCATGTTCGAGCTGATGTTCCGTCACGACCTGCTGGAGGGCAGCGGCGCCGAACTGCGCCGCACCACCCTGCCGCTCTTCCTGACCTTCGTCGGCCTGGTCTCCGAGGTGCACCCGCGGTCCGACGATCCGGCCGCCGCCACCGCCGCCCTCTGGTCCAACCTGCACGGCCTCGCCCAGCTGCGCACCTGGGGCAGCCTGCGGCTCATCACCGGCGACGATTCCATCGAGCCGCTGCTGCGCGCGACGCTGGACGCCCACCTCGGCCCGGCCGCGCGGTGAACCCGCGGCACCGCCGGGGGCTCGTCCTGGCCGCGAGCATCACCGGCGCCGTCCTGGTCGCCGTCGACGGCACCGCGCTGACCGTCGCCCGGCCGGCCCTCCAGCACGACCTGCACGCCTCCGTCGCCGCCGTCCAGTGGGCCGGCACCGGCTACCTGGTCACCGTCGCCGCCCTGCTGGTCTTCGCCGGCCGCCTCGGCGACCGGTACGGGCACCGGCGGGTCTTCGCGCTCGGCGTGACCGGCTTCGCCGCCGCCTCGCTCGGGATCGCCGTGGCGCCCGGCATCGGCTGGGTCGTCGCCCTGCGCGTCCTGCAGGGCGCGGCCGGCGCGCTGCTGCAACCGGCCACCCTGGGCATGCTCCGGACCGCCTGGCCCGCCGACCGCCTGGCCGGTCCGATCGCCATCCGCACCGCCGCCATCGGGCTCGCGGCGGCGGCGGGGCCGCTGGTCGGCGGGGCGCTGACCGCGCACCTCGGCTGGCGGTCGGTCTTCCTGCTGGGCCTGCTGCCCGCCGCGGCCGCCCTCCTGGCGGCGCTCGCGGTGCCGGCCCGGGCCGGATCGCCCGACACCCGATCCCCGGCCGCCGGACGCGGCAGCGGGCTCGACGGCCGGCACGGCAGCGGGCACGGCAGCGGGCTCGACCTGCCCGGCGCGGCCCTGCTCGCACTCGCGCTGGCCTTCCTGGTGGAGAGCCTGGTGACGCTGCCGGACACCGGCCGGCCGGCCGTCCCACTGCTCTGCCTCGCCGCGGCCGGAGCCCTCGCCCTCCTCCTGGTCCGGCACGAACGCCGGACCGCCGATCCCCTGCTGCCGCCCGCGCTGTTCCGCTCCACGGCCGTCGCGCCGCCGCTCGTCGTCCTGCTCGCCGCCTCCGCCGCCCTCCAGGGCGCACTCTTCCGGGCCGCCTACTACCTCCAGGACGTGCTCGGGCTCGACCCCCTGCAGAGCGCCCTGCGAGCGGTGCCGCTCGCGGTGGCGATGATCCTCGCGGCGCCCGGTTCCGCCCGGCTGGCGAAGCGTCACGGCGAACGGGCGGTGGTGCTGCCGGGGATGGCACTGATCACCGCGGGGGCACTGCTCACCGCGGGGCTCGGCACCGGTTCCGGGACGCTCGCGATCGGCGGCTGCTTCGCACTGCTCGGCACCGGCTTCGGTGCGGTGATGGCCACCGCCACCACGATGGTGGTCCGGGGTGCGTCCGCCGCCCGGGCCGGGGTCGCGGGCGGCCTGCAGCAGACCGTCCTGAACATCGGCCCGGCCCTGGGCATCGCCCTGGCCACCACCGCCGCCGGCCGCACGGACCCCGGCGCGGCGCTCGCGCCGTCCGCGCTGACCATGGCGGCGGTGGCCGGCGCGGGAACACTGCTCGCCGCGCGGCTGCCCGGACGGGCGGCTGGACCGACGGCCGGTGGGGCCGCCGATCGGGCCGCCGATCCGGCGTCGGGCGCGCGGCCGGAGCTCCAGTCCACCAGCGCCTCGGCCATCCCGCGCACCGGGTCCGGACCATAGCCGTCGGCGTTGTCCGCGCCGTACACCGGCGGGACGTCCTGCCCGGCGAACACCCGCTGGTACCAGTTGCGTTCGACCTCGGCGACATGCTGAACCAGCCCCAGCAGGGTCATCGTGGACGGCGGGACGGACGCCAGCCGCGCCTGCCGGTCGTCGAGCCCGTCGACCTTGCGGGCGAGCGTGGCCCGCTGGAAGTCCAACCAGCTCTCCGGCATGGCGCGTTCATCGGCGTGTGGGGGCGGGATCGGCCGACCGTCCGGGGTGAGTGCCGTGGCCCCCACTCCGGCACACGCCCGCTGCGGCCTCGCGCGGACTCCGCGACCGTGTCAGTGCGGCGAGCAGCGTGAGCTGCACGGCCGCGCCCACCGCCGGCCCGAGCCACACCCCCGACACCCCCAGCGGCCCGGACAGGGCCGCCGAGGCGGCGAGTTGGGCCCCGAGACCGAGCAGGACGGAGACCACCATCGGGCGCCCGGCGCCCGCCGCCTGGTGCACTCCGCCGACCGCCACCACCAGCGCGTACGGCAGCAGGTAGAGGGCCGCCGAGCGCAGGAAGCCGACGGACTGCGCGGCCACCGCCCGGTCCTCGGTGAAGAGTGCGGTCAGCGGCACCGCGAGCGTGACGGCAAGCACCGCCGCCACCCCGCCGAGCAGCGCGGCGAGGCGTCCGGTGGCGCGGCGCAGGGTGTGCAGCGCGGCGCCCTCTCCCGCGCCGGTCAGCCGTGCCGCCTCGATCGCGGCGGCCTGGCGCAGCGCGTAGAAGGCCATGGTGACGACGAGCAGGACGCGGTAGCCGAGGCCGTAGCCGGCCACCGCCGCGACGCCGAAGCCCGCGACCAGGCCGAGTTGGGCGGTTCCGACGGCCATCCGGGCGGTGAAGTCCAGACCGAACGGTGCGCCCGCGCGCAGGATCCGTACCGCCGCCGCACCCGCTCCCCCGGTGCCGCCGGGGTCCTGCGGCCGCGGCTCTGTGCGTCGCACCGGCTGCGGTTCCGCGTGCCGCCCCGGCTGCGACTCCGTGTGTCGTACCGGCTGCCGCAGTCGCCGCACGCGCAGGGTGACGGCGAGGGCGATCGCCCGGGAGAGGACCAGGGCCAGGGCGGCGCCCGGCACGCCGAGGGCGGGCAGCGGCCCCGGGCCGAGGATCAGCAGGGGGTCGAGGAGGAGCAGCAGCGCGTTGGAGAGCAGGGCGATCCGCATCGGGGTGCGGGTGTCGCCCGCGCCCTTGAACAGCTCGTCGGCGACGCGCTGGCCGACGAAGAGCGCGAAGGCCGGGAACGCGACGGCGAGGTAACCGGCGGCCTGTTCGGCGGCTTCGCCGTCCAGGAAGGCGCCTGCCAGCCGGTCGCGCAGCAGGAAGCCGGGGACGGCGAGCGCCGCGCTGACGGCGGCACAGAGCCGCCAGGCCGCGCGGGTGGTCCGGGCGGCTTCGGCGTGGTCGCCCGCACCGAGGGCGTGGGAGAGCCTGACGCTGGTGCCGGAGGCGACCACCAGGACCAGACCGAGCAGCAGGTTCTCGACGGTGCCGGCCAGGGTGACGGCGGCGACCGCGGCCCCGCCGAGACCGGCCACCCAGAGGGCCCCGATCACCGAGGCGATCACCCCGGACAGCAGCTCCGCGTAGACGGGTACCGCCAATGCCGTGAGTCGGCGCAACTGGCCGCGCATGCCCTTCTCCCTTCCCCTGTGGTGCTCGTGCGTGACCGGACCGGCCCCGGCGCGGCACTGGCCCGCCTCGGCTCTCCTCGATCGGCTGCGGCCCTCTCGACCTGCCTCGAATAGAGATACATCGTTTCGAGGCACATCGACAAGAGGTAATATGACGACTCCGCAGGGCGCACTCCGACCGAAGGGCTCCAGCCGTGTTGACGCTCGCGATCCTCGGCTTCCTGTACGACCAGCCGCTTCACGGCTACGAGCTCAAGTCCCGGATCACCGGACTGACCGGTCATGTCCGACCGGTGAGCGACGGCGCGCTCTACCCCGCCATCGCCCGGCTGGAGAAGGCCGGACTGCTGCACCGCCGCACCGAACCGGGCAGCGGCGCCGCACCGCGGCAGACGCTGGAGCTGACGGCGCAGGGGCGGGCCGAACTGCTGCGCCGACTGGCCGACCCGGAGCAGGCCGAGATCACCGACCAGATCCGCTTCTTCACCGTCACCACGTTCCTGCACCATCTCGCCGACCCGCCCCGGCAAGCCGCCGTGCTCCGCCGCCGGCTGGCCTTCCTGGACGCTCCGAGCAGCTTCTTCTACGACGGGACGGGGCAGCCGGTGACCGCCGAGCGCGAGCCGAACCCCTTCCGCCGCGGGATGCTGCTCGTCGCCCGGGCCTCCACCGCGGCCGAGCGGGCCTGGCTGTCCGAGACCGTCGCGGAGCTGGATCGGACGGCCGGGTCGGAGCCCTCGGAAGCCCCCGGCTCACCGACGGAGCCGCAGTCCTCGGAACGCTAGGCCGACCAGGCGAATCCAGAGCGGAACCGAAGGCGCACGCCCCTGCCGAACAGCGGAGCGAAAATCCGAATTCAGGCCGTTCCGCACCGGGTTCCCCCCGGCCCCGGCGTCGCTATGATGATCCGCCTCACGTCCTCGGCGTCCCCCTCCGCGGGCGTGATCCGCCACCGCGCCCCGCCGTCCCCCTGGAGGCCGCCGTGCCCGATTCCGAGACCGCGGTCGAGGCCGCAGTCCACTCCGCGCCGCTGAAGCGGGACGACATTCCCGGCTGGTTCTTCAGCCTCGACCGGGCCGCCTTCAGCCACCTGCTGTCCGCCCAGAGCGCGGCCGGCGTCACCGGCGACGTCCTGGAGCTCGGCAGCTACCTCGGCCGCAGCGCCGTCCTGCTCGGCGACCACCTGCGGCCGGGCGAGCGGCTGACGGTCTGCGACCTGTTCGACTCCGAGGCGGGCGACGCCGAGAACGCCGCCGAGATGAACATGTCCTACCGCAGGACCCTCACCCGCAGCGCCTTCGAGGCCAATTACCTCGCCTTCCACGGCAAACTGCCCGAGATAGTGCAGGCCCCGACCTCGGCGCTGGCCGACGGCCGCGTCCGGGCGCACAGCTGCCGCTTCGTCCACGTCGACGCCTCCCACCTCTACGAGCACGTCGCCGGGGACATCGCCGTGGCCCGAGCCGCGCTCGCCGAGAACGGCGTGGTCGCCCTGGACGACTACCGCTCCGAGCACACCCCGGGCGTCTCCGCCGCGGTCTGGGAGGCGGTCTTCACCGGCGGACTGCGGCCGGTCCTGCTCACCCCGATGAAGTTCTACGGCACCTGGGGAGACGCGGCGGCCGTCCAGGCGGTCCTGAAGGAGCGCGACTGGTGGGCCGAGGGGTACACCGTCGACGAGGACACCATCGCCGACGCCAAGGTGCTGCGCCTCAACTACCAGGTCAAGGCCCCGGTCCAGCGGTCCACGCCGCGCCGGCTCGCCCTCGAACTCCTGCCCCCGGTCGCGACCAAGGCCACCCGCCGGATGCTCCGGACGCTGCGCGAACGCCGAGCCGTCCCCCCGGTCCCGAGCGCCTGAGCGCCCGACCCCTCACCGGGGCCCGCCCCCACGGCGGGCCCCGGCGGCTTTCCACGCCTTCCACGCCTTCCGCGCTTTCCAGGTCTCCGCCTTCTCCGCCTTCTCGACGGCCGTGACGTCACCCCGGCCGTCCTCCATCGTGCCGACGCGCCGACTTCTTTGTCGGATCAGCATATTTGCGGGCGTTCCTATTGTCCGCCTGCATTCACTCTAATGAGGGAACCTCTCTTAAAGATTTGCCCACGGAACATTAAAGGGCGCATAGTGATGACACCTCAGTTCGGTCTGATGAAAACCAAGTTCAGGCAAAGTCATCCCTAGCAAGGAGTAGGCCTTGTACTACGGAAACACGGCATCGGACAGCCCCGGGCAGCGGCTTCGCGCGGAGATCGCGGGCCCGGGGACGACGCCCCTGATCGGCGTCCACGACATGTACTCGGCCTCCATCGCGGCCGAGCACTACGACGGCATGTTCGTCTCCGGCTTCGGCTTCGCGGCCTCCTACTACGGGCTGCCCGACATCGGTTTCATCGCCTGGCCCGACATGGTGGGTTTCGTCGAGCGGCTGCGCGGGGCCTTCCCCCGGCACCACCTGCTGGTCGACATCGACGACGGGTACGTCGATCCGGAGGTGGCCTGCCACGTCGTGCGCAGGCTCGAACGGATCGGCGCGTCGGGCGTGATCCTGGAGGACCAGAAGCGGCCGCGCCGCTGCGGGCACGCGGACGGCAAGCTGGTGCTGCCGCTGGAGGAGTACCTGGAGAAGCTGGAGCTCGTCCTCGCCAACCGGACGGACCTGGTGGTGGTCGCCCGCACCGACGCCACCGAGGAGGACGACATCCTGCGCCGGGCCCGGGCGCTCGCCGCCACCGACGCCGACGTGGTGCTGGTGGACGGTGTGCGCAGCGAGGAGTGGATCCGCCGGATCCGCCAGGTGGTCGGCGACAAGCCCCTGCTGTTCAACCAGATCGCGGGCGGGAAGTCGCCCCGGCTGTCGCTCTCGGAGCTGTCGGAGCTGGGCGTGGACGTGGCCATCTACAGCACGCCGTGCCTGTTCGCCGCGCACCGGGCGATGGACGAGGCGCTGGCCGGGCTGAAGAGCGCCGACGGGCGGCTGCCGGCCCCGGCCGGGGGGCGCGAGCAGGTCGGCGTGCGGGAGTCCACCGAGCTGCTGGAGCGGAACATCTCGCGCCCCAGCGGGCTGATGGCGGTGACGGCATGAGGACCGGGCTGCGCGGGGCCGCCCCGCCCTCGCCGGCCACTGCCCTGCCGACCACCGCCCTGCGGGCCACCGTGCTGGGGCTGGCCGGAGCCTGCGCCCTGCTCGCGGGAGCCGCGTCGCCCGCGACGGCCGGCGGCGGGCTGATCACGGTCGTGGACAACTCGAACGCGGACTCCTGGCTGGAGATCGACCGGACGGCCAACCTCCAGAACGGCAGCGGCTCGGCGGGCAGCGACCACGACGGCGCCGGCTCGTTGGTCGGCGGACTGCTCGGGCCCGGTTCCTCCTCCAGGCCCTCGGTCCGCCCGATGGCGGAAGGCGGCCCGTGACCGACCGTCCGGCGCGCCCGGAGCAGCCACCAGGGCTCCGGGCGCGCATGGCCGGGGAGCACACAGCGCAAGGACACGAACCGGGGCGCGCGGCCCGGGGGCGCCGGGACCAGGCACCCGGGGAACGGACCCAGCCGCAACGCGCCCCCGGGCCCCGCTCCCGCAGGCTGCTGCCGCGCTGGCTGGACCCGTACATGGCGGCGCTGGCCGGCACCGTCGGACTGGCCGCGCTGTTCCCGGCCTCCGGCACCTCGGCACGAGTCGCCGGGGTGGCCTGCGACCTCGCGGTGGCGCTGCTGTTCCTCCTCTACGGTGCCAGGCTCTCCACCCGCGAGACGCTGGCCGGGCTGCGGCACCTGCGGCTGCACGGGCTGGTACTGGCCGCCACCTTCGTCCTCTTCCCCCTGCTCGGCGTGGCCACCGCACTGCTCACGCCCGTCCCACTGACCGGGCAGCTGCACACCGGGGTGCTGTTCCTCTGTCTGGTGCCCTCCACGGTGCAGTCCTCGGTGGCGCTCACCGGCGCCGCCGGGGGCAACGTTCCGGCGGCGATCTGCGCGGGCACCTACTCCAGCCTGGCGGGGCTGGTGCTCACGCCCCTGCTGGCGGCCTGGCTGCTGGGATCGCACACCGCGCTGTCCGCCGACGGACTGCTGCGGATCGGGCTGCAGTTGCTCGCGCCGTTCCTGCTCGGGCAGTTGCTGCGGCCGTGGCTCGGCGGTCCGCTGTCCCGGCACAAACGGGTGCTCACCCCGGTGGATCGCGGCTCGATCCTGCTGGTCGTCTACACGGCGTTCAGCGCGGCGGTGTCCCAGGGCATCTGGGGCCTGGCCACTCCCCTCGCGCTGCTCGGGCTGCTCGCGGTGCTGCTCGCCCTGCTCGCCGCCGCCCTCGCGGCCACCGGGCTCGGCGCGCGGCTGCTGGGGCTCGACCGGTCGGCCACCATCGCGGCAGTGCTCTGCGGTTCGCAGAAGAGCCTGGCCAACGGCCTGCCGATGGCCACCGTCCTGTTCGGCGCGCAAGCCGGCCTGCTGGTACTGCCGTTGATGCTCTACCACCAGCTCCAGCTGATCGTCGGCACCGTACTCGCCGGACGCTGGTCACGGGCTCCCACCGCCGCCGCACCCGGCCCGGTCCCGGCCGCACTCACCGGTCCGGACGCTCCGCCAGCACCCGGCTGATCCCCCGGCGCAGCCTGGCCGAGGCCCCCGGAAGGCGGCCGAGCCGGTGCAGCCGTTCGGCCGGCAGCTCCGGCCTGCCGGCCAGCTCCAGGACGGCCGCGTACGGCCGGTCGCCCTCCCGCAGGCGGTCGCCCACGAGATCGACCAGCCCCTCCAAGGCCTCGCCCATGAGGGCGGGGTGGGCCGCGAGCAGCTGAAGGAGACAGTTGTCGTTCCACACCACCTGCCGGCGCCCGGCCAGTGCGGCCAGCAGATCGGTGGGGGCGGCCGGGTTGCGGGCGATCGCATGCCAGACGAACGGGAACTCCCCGATCGCCAGTTGGCGCAGGACCTCGGGGCTCGAGGTCCGTTCGGCGAGCCGCCGGTAGTCGCCGCCGTCGTGCAGGTGCTTGAGGGCCTCCACGTCGTCCGTCGTGTCCGCCGTCACCGTCCTGTCCGCCCCCTCGCTGTCGTTCGCGCAGGGGCGCGACCCCAGCAGGTCGGCGCCGGGTGATCAGTCTTCATTCCGCTTCGACGGGGGTGCTGAGGGCGGTGTCCGGGAGGGTGGGCAGCGGACCTGCGGGCGGCAGCTCCCAGACCGCCGGGTCGGGGGCGAACGGGCCGGTACGGTCCAGGAGTTGGACGAGGGCGAGGTCCCGTGCCCGGTCCATCCACCGATGGGTGGCCTCGTCGATGACGCCGAGGCGCCGGGCGTGGGCGTACTCGTCCTCGTCCTTCCAGCTGTACGTCGAGAGATCGGGGGTGATCACCAGGTCCAGGAAGAGGTCGAGGGTGTCGAGACCGATGGCCGTCCGCCGGTACGGGCGCTCGAAGTTGACGTACCAGTACAGCGGCCGGCCGTCGGGCGTCAGGAAGCGGTGGACGCTGAACGGCGCTCCGACGGTGAAGCGGCTGAGCACCACCGTGTCGCGCCAGGTCCAGTCATCGAGTTCCCACCGGCCGGCGGCGAGGTCCTCGACGCAGTCCAGCCGCGCGGCGTCGTCCCCCGCGCGGGCGGCGGCGGTCCAGCCGGCCGGGGCCAGGGTCTCCGTCCCCGGGCGGGCGGTGAGGGTCAGGGTCGCGCCGTCGTCCGCGAGCACGGTGTACGGCATGGCCGACCAGACCCTGCCGTGGGCGACGTCCCGTCGCACGGCGGTGCCGCCCGGGGCGAAGGCCGGGGAGAAGGCCGGGGCCGTCATCGGATGTAGTAGGCCCGGTTGTGGGCGGCGACCGGCGGGGACTGGTAGGTCCAGACCCCGGCCGCCGGGGCGTCGGCGATCAGGTGGGCGAGGTCGCGGGCCGACTCCTCCGCAGGGTTGCCGAGGTCGAGCCGGACGCGGTCGGCGGCGCGGTCGTCCAGGGCGTAGTAGCGGTAGGGCTGGTAGACGTTGAGCGGCCCGGCCAGCAGCGTGCCCTCGTCGTCGGTGCCGTAGCCGGTGATCGGCGTGTTGTTGACGGACTCGGGGGTGAGGCCGACCAGGTTCACGTCCAGGGCGAGGAGTTCCTCGTCGTGGCGGATCAGTCCGTCCTGCCCGAGGCCGGCCCGACGGCAGGAGACCGTCCAGCGTTCGCGCACGTCGGGCGCGTTGAGGGAGGGCAGGGTGGTCTCGAACCAGCCCGGGTGCTTGGGCTCGGCGTACAGCCGGCGCCCGGCGTCGATGGCGAGCGGGTTGTCGCAGAGGACGTGCAGCCGGGCGATGCCGAGCAGCTTGGTCTGGTCGTACCCCCGGGCGTACTGGCCGTAGTCGACCACCGGCATTCGCTCCTCGGCGAAGAGCGGGTGGGCGATCAGGTTGATCTCCAGCTCCTGGGTGATGCCGCCGCCGTTCGGATACTGGGCGAAGTAGAGCTGGTAGTTGAGCGAGACGCAGGCCCCGCCGTCGAAGGCGGCGACGTTCAGCCCGGGGTGGCGCTTGGCGAGCAGTTCGCGCGCCCGCGCGCGGTCGACCAGGTAGTCGACGCCGATGTTGTGCAGCGCACCGTAGTGGAAGGGCAGGTGGTACGGCTCCGGTACGGGCGGCAGCGGAAGGCCGGTCATGAGGACTCCGAGGACGGGAGAGACAGGAGAGACGGGGGAACGGCGGGGGCGGTACGAGGGTTCAGGGGGCGGCCGGTGGTGCCACGGCCGCCGGGCGGTGCAGCTCCAGCAGGTCGTGGTGCATCCGCTCGGCGCTGCGCAGCGCGAGGGCGGCCATGGTGAGCGAGGGGTTGGAGGTGCCCAGGGAGGGCATCGAGCCGCAGCCGACGGCGTACAGGTTGGGGTGCTCCCAGCAGCGCTGCCAGTGGTCGACCACCGAGGTCGCGGGCGAGTCGCCCATGATGTGGGTGCCTCCGGCGTGGCCGGCGCCGCGGTAGCCGTGGACGCTTCCCCGGTGTTCGAGCCGTCCCGGCCATCCGGCCGCCGGGTAGGCGGTGTGGTCCTCGGCGCCGAGCAGGGCGAACAGCTGGTCGGAGACGGCCCGGGCGGAGGTCATCCCCTCGCGGACGTACTCCGAGAGGTCGTAGCGGATGGCCGGGCCCGGCAGACCGAGCGGGTCGCGCCGGTCCGGGTCGAGGGTGACCCGGTTGGCGGGGTCTGCGGGCTGCTCCAGCTCGAACTGGAGCGAGAACTGACGGCCCAGCCGGTCACCGAGGCGGTCGCGGAGCTCCTTGCCGCGCAGGCCCGCCGCGAGCAGCGCCGCCGCCTCGGCCTCCGGCGCGCCGCCCGCCCAGGACCAGCCCCAGTTGCCGATCTCGATCCGGAACGGCGCCCGGCGCTCCCGCCCGGGGCCGAAGCGGAACGCCTCCAGGCCGCTGGTGGAGCCGGGTCCGCGGTAGGGGCCGACCGGGCGGGGCATCAGCCCCCAGGTGAGCAGGGCCGGGTGGTCCATCAGGTTCCGGCCGACCTGGTCGCTGCGGTTGGCCAGGCCGGACAGGAGCAGCAGCCGGGCGTTCTCGATCGCGTGCGCGGCGAGGACGACCAGGTCCGCCTCCACGCGGTGGGCCGTCCCGCCCGCGAGGTACTCGACTCCCCCGGCCCGCCCGGTCTCCGGGTCGGCCAGCACCCGGCTGACGACGGCCTCCGTGCGCAGTTCGACCCCGGTCGCCCAGCGGGCCTGGGTGCGCAGCGGGGTGTACTTGGCGCCGGTCGGGCAGGCGGGGACGCAGCTGGCGCTGCCCGCGCAGAGCGGCCCGTCGGCGGATCCGGGCCTGGTCGGCACGCCGTTGCGGGCGTGCGGGGTGGCGGTGACGGCGAGCCGGGCGGGGCCTGGCACGGCGGGGTCGCGGACGGTCCGTCCGTCGAGGGCGCGGGCCAGTTGCCGGTCGAGGAAGCTCGCCGGAACGGCTCGCATCGGGAAGTCGTAGCCGTCCGGGATGGGCAGTCCGACGGCGCGGCGTTGCTCCTCGGTGTCGGCGGCGACGCCGAGTTCCCGTTCGGCCTCGCGGTAGTGGGGTTCCAGGTCGTGGTAGCCGATCGGCCAGTTGCGGCCGTGGCCGAGGTCTCCGGTGCGGAAGTCCTCGGGGTGCATGCGCGGGGTGAGCCCGGTCCAGAGCAGTCCGGTGCCGCCGTTGGCCCGCAGGTAACCGCTGGCGTAGGGCAGCGGCCCGTCCTGGCGGAGGTGGCCGGTGGCGGTGAAGCCGCCGTCCGGGTTTCCGGCGAGGTCGGTGACGTCGGGTGACGGGGCCTCGGGGCTGTGCGGGTAGGGCGAGGTGGGCGGTCCGCCGCCGGCCGCGCGGTGGGCGGTGGCGGTCTCGGCGCCGGTGGGCGCGGCCCGTCCGGCTTCCAGGACGAGGACCCGCCAGCCCTGCGCACCGAGGCGGTGGGCGACGAGGGTCCCGGCGAAGCCCGCGCCGACCACGACGGCGTCCCAGCGGGCGCTCATCGGCGCTCACCGCCGTTGTCCGGCGCCACTGCGCTTCGGGGTGCCTCGGCCCAGCTGCCGTGGCCGGGGGCGGCGGAGCCGGGCGGGACGGCGTGGAAGGTCCGCCAGACCAGTCCCTGGTCGTGGGCCCGGGCGGAGGAGGGTGCCTCGCCGGGCCAGGCGCCGACGTACCAGAGGTGGACCAGGGCGTGCTCGTCGCGCACCTGGTGGGCCAGCGTGGTGCGGTGGTGCTCGTCCGCCATGCCGGTGGAGCGCAGTTCGGGGACGTCGAATCCGGTCAGCTCGGCGCAGACGCGCAGGAACTCGTCCAGGTCGGCCAGGGCGTCGACGTACTGGTTCGCGACGGGGTCCCAGCACTCCGCCAGGTCGTAGTCGGCCGGGTGGTCGTCGGACACGGGCACGCGGGCACCCCCATGGTCGGCAACGGGTGGCCGAGGCATGACAGGCCGGACGGCGCAACGGTCCGTACGGCGCGACAGGCCCCACAACGCGGCAGGCCAGGGCGACCCGTCCACCGGACGACCCGGCCTGCCACCGCGATCATGCCGCGCCTCCTCACCACCGGAAACGCGTTGCACGAATCTGCCCGGACTTCGTCATCCCTTGTCCGGTCGGCCGCGTGTCACGATCATCCGGCGTCCGCTTCCGGTCGGCCCAGCGCCCGTACGGCCGCCAGGACGTCCAGGCCGAGCTCCGGGTCGGCGTCCTCGGGCAGGCTGACGGACAGCCGGGTGACCAGACCCGCGTACCGGCGGTGGATCTCCCGGGCGACCTCCTCGACCGGACCGCAGACCGCGAAGGCGTCGAACACCTCGTCGTCGATCAGCGCGGCCATCTCCGCCCAGCGGCCGCGCACCGAGTGGGTGTGCAGCTCCTCCTGGAGCCCCTCCCAGCCGTGCTGCGCCAGCACCGGACGGTAGGCCGGCGTGGAGGCGTAGAACGCGAGCCGCTCACGGGTGGCGGCCCGGTTGGCCGCCAGCTCCTCCTCGGTGCGGCCGGTGGCGGTGAGCACGCTGCCGACGATCTCGAACGGCCGCTCCGTCCATGCGGCGCCCTCCGCCTCGGCCCGGGCGCGCTCCTCGGTCAGGCCCGGCAGCACCTGCTCGGTCAGGTAGGCGGTGGAGGAGAACGGGTGGCTCAGGAAGCCGTCGGCCACCGCCCCGGCGGTCCGGGTCATCAGCGGCCCGACGCCCGCCAGCAGGATGCGCGGCACGCCGGACGGGACCGGGTCCGGGGAGAACACCGGCGTCATCACCGTGTGGGTGTAGAACTCGCCCCGGAAGCGCAGCCGTTCGCCGGTCTGCCAGCTGTGCCAGATCGCCCGCACCGCGTGCACGTACTCGTGCATCCGGGCGGCCGGACGGTCCCAGGGCATTCCGAAGCGCTTCTCGATGTGCGGCTTGACCTGCGAGCCCAGCCCGATGACGGCGCGTCCGCCGGAGGCCGCGTGCAGTCCCCAGGCCTGGTAGGCGAGGGTCATCGGGGTCCGGGCGAAGGCCACCGCGATGCCGGTGGCCAGCTCGATCGACTCGGTCCGGTCGGCCGCGCGGGCCAGCTGGAGGAACGGGTCGTACGCGGTCTCGGCCACCACCAGCCGGTCCATGCCCCGGCGTTCGGCCCGCTCGGCGGCGTCCAGGATGCCCGCCGGGTGCCCGGAGGCGGTGGCGTCGAGCCCGAGGGCGGCGGGTCGGGGGGCGGCGGGCCGGAGGGTGGCGGGTCGGTCCATGGGCTGGGCTCCTGGTCGCGGGCGGCTGCGGTACCCGGGTAGCCTGCCACGTCACCCGCCGTCGACGTCCCCGCCCACGTCTCCCGGCGCCGCGAACAGCCGGTCCAGGTGCCGGTCCACGGCCGTCAGCACGGCGTCGGGCCCGACCACGTCCAGCTCCAGCAGCGTGGCGAACCCGGTGAGCGCGAGCAGCAGGTCCGTCTCCACCACCGGATCGCGGTCGGGCGCCAGCTGCCCGTCGGCGATCGCCTGCCGGAGCACCTGCTCGACCATCGCCCGCCCCTGGAGCAGGCCGCCGCGCGCCCGAGCGTGGACCTCCTCGTCGTGCAGCGCCTCCAGCACGTAGGCGGCGCTCATCCGGCTGGTCGCCCGCGCGTCGGCGTGCAGCGGCAGCTGCTCGACCAGCATCGCCCGCAGCACGTCGCGCGGATGCGGCCGCCCGCCGAGCGCTCCCATCGCCAGGCCGACCCGCCGCGCGCTCTGCTCACTGGCGAAATCCATCGCGAAGGAGAGCATCTGCGCCCGGGAGCCGAAGTAGTGCTGGAGCTGCCCGAGCGAGATGCCGGCTTCCTGCGCGACCTCGCGCATCGTCAGGTGGGTGGCGCCGCGCCGTTCCACGACCCGCCACAGCGCGCGGGCGATCGTCTCCCGGCGTTCCCGGTGGTCGACCTGCTTCGGCATCGGCGGCGGCTCCTCGTCCTCGCTCCGCGCACCGCGGAGCCTTTTCCATACACTTGACATAATACAGCTGACCTATAACGTGGGAAGCCCTCCGAGGGAGGAGCGCGCACATGCCGGAACAGCCCGTCATCCGCACCACCGAGGGACTCGTCCGCGGCCGCTGGGCACCGCGGCACCGCCAGGAACAGCGACAGGAACAGCAGCAGGAGGAGCACGCGCGGCCGGGGGGCCGGGAGCTCGCGGTCTTCCGCGGCATCCGCTACGCCCGACCCCCCGTCGGGGCCCTCCGCTTCGCCGCCCCCGTCGAGCCCGAGTCCTGGGACGGCATCCGCGAGGCCACCGCCTTCGGACCCGTCGTCCCGCAGTCCGGGCCGATGCCCGCCAGGACGTCCGGAGCGTCCGGAACGTCCGAGGACACCGACTGGCTGACACTCGACGTCTGCACGCCCGATCCGGGCGCGGCCGGACTGCCGGTGCTGGTCTGGATCCACGGCGGCGGTTTCATCTCCGGGACCGCCGGCGACCCGCTGTACGACCCGACCGCCCTGGCCACCGCCGGGCTGGTCGTGGTGAGCATCAACTACCGGGTCGGCGCCGAGGGCTTCGCGCTGCTGGCGGGCGCCCCCGCCAACCGTGCCTTCCTGGACCAGATCGCCGCCCTGCACTGGGTTCGGCGCAACATCGCCCGCTTCGGCGGGGACCCGGCCCGGGTGACCGTCGCCGGGCAGTCCGCGGGCGCCGGCTCGGTCGCCGCCCTGCTCTCGACGGACCGGGCCCGCGGCCTCTTCCGGCGGGCCGTCGCCCACTCGGTGCCGGGCAACCACTGCACTCCCGCGCTGGCCGCCGAGGTCACCGCCGAACTCGCGAAGCTGCTCGGCACGGCCCCCACCGCCGCCGCGCTGGCCGAGGTTCACCCCTGGCGCCTGGCCTCGGCGGTCACCGACCTGGGCGCCGCACTGCCGGCCCACCTCGCGCGCTGGGGCCGGCTGGCGCACAGCGGCATCGCCACCGTCCCGGTGGTCGACGGCGAGGTCCTGCCGGGCTCTCCCTGGTCGGCGCTCACCGCCGGCGTGGACCTGCTGGCCGGTCACACCCGGGACGAGTTCCGGCTGTTCAGCGTGCTCAGCGGCCGGCACGGCAGCTTCACCGAGGAGGAGGCCCGGCTGATGCTGGAGCTGTTCGCCCCGCCGCCGGGCGGCCCGGACGCCTACCGGGCCGCCCTCCCGGGGGCGACGCCCTCCGAACTCCTGGAAACCGTCGGCTCCGACGCCCTGTTCCGGGTGCCGTCCGTCCGACTGGCCGAGGCCAACGCGGCCGCCGGCGGCACCTCGTACCTCTTCGAGCTCGCCCTGCCCGCGCCCGCTCTCGACGGCGCCTTCGGCGCCTGCCACGGCCTGGACGTGCCGCTCGCCTTCGGCAGCCTGGACAGCCCGCTGGCACGGCAGTCCCTCGGCGACCGGCCCCCGCCGGAGACGGTCCGGGTCTCGGCGGAACTGCGGCGGGCCTGGGTCCGGTTCGCCACCACCGGCGACCCGGGGTGGCCCGCCTTCGAACCGGACGGGCAGCTCACCCGGGTCCTGGACGCCCGCTCGCAGACCGTCCGCTACCCGGAACAGGCCACGCACCGGATCTGGGCGGGCCACCCGCTCACCGCCTACGACCTCCGCTGACGGCGGCCCGGCACGGCAGGAGCCCGCCCGGCGGCGCCGGACGCCGCGCCGCAGCACCACCGCACCGGGCCCCGCCCCGGCCGCTACTTCGCCGAGTCCGCCAGCAGCTTCAGCAGCCCGGCGGCCACCAGGGCCGAGGAGGCCGGGTTCTGGCCGGTCACCAGGTTGCGGTCGACCACCGCGTGCGGCGCCCAGGGCTCGCCCTCCTCGAAGTCCACGCCCAGCGCGACCAGCCGGTCCTGGAGCAGCCACGGCGCCCGGTCGGCCAGGCCGGCCTGGACCTCCTCGGCGTTGGTGAAGCCGGTCACCCGGTACCCGGCGAACGGCGAACCGCCGTCCTCGGTCCGTGCCGCGAGCAGCGCGGCCGGGCCGTGGCAGACCACGCCCAGCGGGCGTCCCGAGGCGAGCGCCCGCGTGAGCAGCCGACCGGAGTCGGCGTCGACCGCCAGGTCCTCCATCGGGCCGTGGCCGCCGGGGTAGAACACGACGTCGTAGTCGGCCGGGTCGACCTCGGCCAGCACCAGCGGCTGCCGGAACTCGGCGATCTTCGCCAGTTCCTCGGCCAGCTCGGGGTCGGTCAGGCTGGCCCGGTCCGCGACCGGGACGACGCCGCCCGGGGTGGCGACCGCGACCCGGTGGCCCGCCCCGGTGAAGGCGCGGTACGGGACGACCGCCTCCTCCGCCCAGAAGCCGGTCGGATGCTCGGTGCCGTCGTTCAGCGTCCAGACCTTCGAGCCGGTCACGACGAACAGGATGTCGGCCATGGGGTGTGCCTCCAGGGGTGCCGCGGTCCTCGCCGCGACGGTCCGCCGCGGCGCTCACGCCGTCGACGCTAGACGCGCCCTGCCTGCGGGAACCAATGGGCCACGCGATACCGGGCATCGGAATTCCGATACCTCACCCGGACCGTCGAGCCCGCCGGCCGGCCATCGGAATCCCGTAGGCTCGCCGGCATGAGCGATCGGCCGACCACCGGCTCCGGCCCGCTGGACCTCAACCAGCTGCGGACCTTCCTCGCCGTGCACCGGGCGGGCTCCTTCACCGCGGCCGCGCATCTGCTGGGCCTGTCCCAGTCCACGGTGACCGCGCAGATCCGGGCGCTGGAGCAGCGGCTCGGCCGGGAACTGTTCGAGCGCCGGGCGCGCGGGGTCAGCCCGCTGCCGTACGCCGACGACCTCGCCACCCGGCTGGCCGGGCCGCTGGACCGGCTCGCGGGCCTCGCCGACGGGCGCGGTGGCGGCGCGCCGGAGCCGGTCCACCTCGCCGGGCCGGCCGAGTTCCTCGGCACCGTCCTGCTGGCGGAGCTGGCCCCGCTCGTCGCGGAGGGCATCCAGCTGCGGGTCACCAGCGGGCTGACCGACCCCCTGCTGGCGGAACTGCGGGCCGGGCAGCACGACCTGGTGGTCGCCACCCGGCGGCCGCCCGGCCGGACGCTGCTCGCCGAACCGCTCGCCGACGAGGAGTTCGTCCTGGTCGCGGCCCCGCTCTGGGCCGAGCGGCTGGCCGGCCGGGAGCTGCCCGGCGCGCTGGCCGAGGTCCCGCTGCTCAGCTACGCCGAGGACCTGCCGATCGCCCGCCGCTACTGGCGGCACGTCTTCGACCGGCGACTGCACGCCCGGGCCGCGGTCACCGTGCCGGACCTGCGGGCGGTGCTCGCGGCGGTGACCGCGGGCGCGGGCTGGAGCGTACTGCCCGGCTACCTGTGCCGGGCCGAACTCGCTTCCGGCGCCCTGCGGTTGCTCCACGAGCCGGCCGATCCGCCGATCAACACCGCGTACCTGGTCCGCCGCCCGGCCGGCTCGGCCAACCCGCACGTGGCCCTGGTCCGCGAGCGCCTGCTGGCCGCGGCCCGCACCTGGGCCTGACCCGGCGGGTCCCGGCCCGGGCGGCGACTTCGACGCGGTCGCGAACGTCGAGTTTCAGCTGTGCGGCGGCAAGGTGCGTCTTGACCGTCCCGAGGGAGACGTACAGGCGGTCGGCGATCCCGTGGTCGGTGAGGCCATGGCGACCGCTCCGGCCTTCGCCGGTCGGCCGCCCGTGTCTGCGGGGTGTGGCGGGGGTCTCAGTGGCGGCCGGTCGGTGGTGACCCGGTGTGACGGTGGTGGGTCCGTCAGCGATGCCGCCGGATCCCGGCCGGTGAGGGCGCTCACACACGGATGCGATGAACGACGACGGCTAGCAGTGTCCGTTTTGCCTGCTTTTTGCCGTGAGGGGAACGGTGTTCGTGCAGGCCGGGAGGGGTCGGGGCGTGCGGGGCGGCGGTTCCTTGGAATCGGAGCCGGGCGCGCGGCTACGACGGCGGATCGTAGCGAGAGGGTCTTGGCGGGGGCCGATCCGGTCTGGCAACTTGGCATTCGTCGCCAGCCACACCGGCTCCTGTCCCGCCGGTGGACGGCTTCCCGCCGCGTC
>NZ_JBHVSD010000015.1:215378-232464 GCF_042885395.1 Kitasatospora sp. NPDC058063 | reverse complement strand
CACGCTGTTGAGTTCTCAAGGAACGGAGGCTTCCTTCGGACCGCCTTCCAGCGGACCCTCCGGGCTTCGTTCTTTCGTGTTTCCAGCTTATCAGATGTTTTCCGCTCCGTTTCCGGGGCTTCGTTCATCCAACTCGCCGGTGTCTTCCGGGGCTTGACGCCCTGTCCGACGTTTCAAACTCTAGCCGATCCCCGCTCCGAAAAGCGAATCCGACCGCAATCCGATAAAACGCGCACGCCGAATAAGCACCAGGCCGTGACGCGAAAAGCGAAAACGACCGGCACGAACCGGAAGTGGTGTTTCTGGGGATTGGCCGCTCCGGGACCGTCCGCGCCGATGCGTGTCCGGTGCTCCCTGCCGAGCGACTAGGAAACACTACCCCTGTCCGGGGCCGAAGGCAAACCCGTCCCGGAGACGGTGCGGGTGCAGAGCGCCCGCCCGGGCTTCACGTACGCGCCGTTGGGGTGGTCGTTGCCGGTGACCCACTGGCGCGCGGTGGCCTCGTCGCGGCCGCCGTCGCGGTGCCGCCGGAGCAGACGCTCCTCGCGGACCTCGTCATCCGTGTGCACGTACCAGAGCTCGCGCAGGAGTCGGCGGGCATCGGACCAAGGCGTGTCGGCGGAGGCCAGGTAGTTGCCCTCGGTGATGACGAGCCGGGTGTGCGGGCGGACCACGTGGCGGGCGGCGACCGGTTCGTCCAGGGTGCGGTCGAAGTCCGGGACGTAGATGTCCTGGAACCGGTCGCCGGCGATGCGGCGCAGCAGGGCGAGGTAGCCGTGGGCATCGAAGGTGACCGGGGCGCCCTTGCGGTGGGTCAGGCCGAGGCGGTCGAGCTGGGCGCCGGAGAGGTGGAAGCCGTCGAGCGGGACGTAGGCGGCGGTGCCGGGGCCTTCGGCACGCTCGACCTCGGCGACCAGGTGGCGGGCCAGGGTGGACTTGCCGGCGCCGGGCGGGCCGGCAAGTCCCAGGATCGTGCGGGCGTTGCTGCCCGGGCCGCGGAGGAAACCGAGGGCAAGGGCGGTGAGGCGGTCCTCGTTCATGGCCGCACCTTACTGAGCGCGCCCGTGCAACTGACCACGCCCGTGCTCGGCGCGGCCCCGTGCCGGGCTCGGCCCCGTGTCCGGTGGGGCTCGCCGGGCCGAGCCGGCTCAGCGTTCGGCGAGGGCAGGCAGGTCCAGGGTGAGGGTGCCGGCGTCGGCGTCGAGCAGGGCGGGAACGCCGAGCGGAACGGTGAGGGTGGACGGGCAGTGGCCGAAGCCCAGTTCCCAGAGCACGGGGACGCCGAGCCCGCCGAGCCGGTCGAGCATCACGTCCCGGACCCGTTCCGGCCGTCCGCAGCCCTCCCAGGAGCCGAGGGCGACGCCGGCCACGCCGTCGAGGGCGCCGGAGCGCAGGAGCTGGGTGAGCAGACGGTCGAGCTGGTAGGGGTGCTCGTTCACGTCTTCGAGCAGCAGGATGCCTCCCTCGTACGAAACCCGGGCGGCGGGCGTGCCGCGCTCGGCGGTGAGGACGTGGAGGCAGCCGCCGGCCGTGACGCCGTGGGCCCGGCCGGGGACGAGCGGGGCGGCGGTGGGTGACGTGAGGACGGTGACGGCGGCGGGGTCGAAGAGGGTGCGGCGGAGGTGCTCGGCGGTCGGGCCGTCGGAGACGAAGGAGGCCCCGGCGGCCAGCGGTCCGTACAGGGTGGCGAGGCCGAGGCGCTGGGCGAACGCCTCGTGCAGGGAGCTGACGTCGCTGAAGCCGATGAAGGGCTTGGGCCCGGCGGCGCGCATCGCGGTCCAGTCGAGCAGGTCGGCCATGCGGTGCACGCCGTACCCGCCGCGGGCGCAGATGACGGCGTCGACGGTGGGGTCGAGCCAGGCGTTCCGGAGGTCGGCGGCGCGGTCCGCGTCGGTGCCGGCCAGGTAGCCGAGGGAGGGGTGGGTGTCGAGGACGTGCGGGGCGACTTTGACGCGCAGCCCCCAGGAGCGGAGGATCGCGCACCCGGCGGTGAGGCGTGCCGCGTCGATCGGGCCGCTGGGCGCGACGACGGCGATGTGGTCGCCGGGGCGCAGGTGCGGCGGGCGGGTCAGCCCCTGGCCGGGTGCGGTCGGGTGCTGGTCCATGGGCCGGGCCACCTTTCGGGCGCGGGAGCGGGGTGCGGGCGGTCGCGCTGTGGCCGCGACCGCCCGGTGACGATATGCCCCGTGTCGAACGGCCGATGTCCGCGGGAGGCGGTCCGCTGTCCGGACGGCTTCGGCGGACTCCGGCGGGTGAGCGCTCTTCAGATGGCCGCCCCCATCACCTCCCGGACCTCGGCGAGGGTGGCGTCGGCGACGGCGTTGGCCCGCTCGGCGCCGTCGCGCAGGACCTGCCGCAGGTGGCCCCGGTCGACGGCGAGTTCGGCGCGGCGGGCGCGCATCGGTCGGAGGAACTCGTTGACGGACTCGGTGACGGTGCGCTTGAGCGCGGCAGCGCCGCCGTCGCCGATCTCCTCGGCGACGGCCTCGGGGTCGCGGTCCTGGCAGAGGGCGGCGAGCAGGACGAGGCTGGAGACCTCGGGACGGTTGACCGGGTCGTAGCCGATCCGGCGGTCGGCGTCGGTCCTGGTGCCGCGGATGATCCGGGCGGTCTCGTCCTCGGTGGCGCCGAGGGCGACGGCGTTGCCCCGGCTCTTGCTCATCTTGCCGCCGTCGGTGCCGAGCAGCATCGGGGCGTCGGAGAGCAGGGCCTGCGGTCGGGGGAAGACGGCGCTGCCGTCGGCGTGCGGGTAGCGCTCGTTGAAGCGGCGGGCGACGGTGCGGGCGACTTCGAGGTGGGGCAGCTGGTCCTGGCCGACCGGGACCAGGTCGGCCTTGCAGAAGAGGATGTCGGCCGCCTGGTGGATGGGGTAGGTGAACATCAGCCCGCTGACGGCGGCCTGCCGGGAGTGGGCGATCTCGTCCTTGACGGTGGGGTTGCGTCCCAGTTCGGCGACGCTGACCAGGCTGAGGAAGGGGAGCAGCAGCTGGTTGAGGGCGGGGACGGCGCTGTGCGGGAAGATCGTCGCCCGCTCGGGGTCGAGGCCGGCGGCGAGGTAGTCGAGGACGAGGTTCTCGGTGTGCTCGGCGAGCCGGTCGGCGAGGTCGCGGTCGGTGATCACCTGGTAGTCGGCGACCACGACGAACATCTCGACTCCCTGGTCCTGGAGCCGGACCCGGTTGCGCAGGGTGCCGAAGTAGTGGCCGAGGTGGAGCGGTCCGGTGGGCCGGTCCCCGGTGAGGACGCGGTGGGCGGTCGGATCGTCGACCGGAGCGGACGGAACGGACGTGTCGGCGGCGGTCGCGAGAAGGGTGGTCGCGGAGGCTGTCGCGGAAGCGGCGGTCGCAGTGGTGGTCACGGCGGCGGTGGTCGCGGCGGTGGTGGTCAAGGTCTCTCTCCTCGGTGCGGCGGCGGTGGCGGCCGTCCGGGGCGAGGGACCCGTCCTGCGGGGAAACGCAGCAGGGCCGTCCATCCCGGACGGCCCTGGTCAGGCGAGTGTGGTGGCCGTCCTAGGACGGCCACCAGCACAGGCCCACGAAGCGCTTCATGCGGCCCACAGTAACGGTGTCAGTCCTCCACGACCAGTGCCGGGGTGTCCTTGTGCAGCGTCTCGCCGCGGAAGAACTCCGGCCGGATGAAGCCGTACCAGGTCATCAGCGCGGCGCCGAGCAGCAGGATGCCGACGCCGATCACGAAGACCGAGCCGATGCCGAAGACCGAACCGCTGCCGTAGTCGGGGTCCCAGGCGTCGGTGAGGGTCTGGAGGAAGACCGCGGTGAGCAGCACGCCGCCGAGGAGCGGGGCAGCGCCCTTGAGCAGCAGGTCGCGGACACCGCCGCGCAGCGAGCGGCGGAAGTACCAGACGCACGCGAAGGCGGTCAGAGCGTAGTAGAAGCAGATCATCAGACCGAGCGCCAGGATGGTGTCCTGGACGACGTTCTCGCTGATCAGACTCATGCCGACGTAGAAGACCGCAGTGGCGATGCCCGCCGCGACGGTGGCGTAGCCGGGGGTGCGGAAGCGCGGGTGGACGGCGCCGAAGCGCGGCGGCACGGCGCGGTAGGCGCTCATCGCGAGCAGGGTGCGGGCCACCGGGATGAAGGTGGTCTGCAGGCTGGCGGCGGCGCTGGCGACGACCGCCAGGAAGAGCAGGATGCTCCACGGCGAGCCGAGCACCGGACGGGCCAGTGCGGCGAAGACGTTGTCGGCGGTGGCCGGGTTGCCGAGGCCGTTGCCGGTGCTGCCGACGCCCGCGAACATCTGGGAGGCGATCGCGACCAGCAGGTACGAGCCGACCAGGGTGACCATCGAGATCATCGCGGCGCGGCCGGGGGTCTTGGCGCTGCCCTGGGTCTCCTCGTTCATGGTCAGGCAGGTGTCCCAGCCCCAGTACATGAAGATCGACAGCGACAGTCCGGCGGTGAACGCGCTGAACGAGCTGACCTGGAGCGGGTTGAGCCAGGAGAAGGAGAAGCCGATCGAGTCGGGCAGGTCACCGGAGGCGGCCTTGCCGATGGCGATGGCGGAGAAGAGCAGCAGCACGGCCAGTTGGAGGCCGACCAGGCTGTACTGGAACCACTTGGTGGCGGTCATCCCCCGGTAGCTCATCGCGGTGGCGCCGGCGATCAGCAGGACCACGGTGAGCAGGTGGACGGCCTTGTTCTGGTCGAGTTCGGTGACCCAGCTGCTGCCGGTCATCTCCCCGAGCATCAGGTACAGGAAGTCGGTCGCGACCCCGGCCAGGTTGGAGAGCACGATGATGGTCGCCACCGTCAGCCCCCAGCCGGCCATCCAGCCGACCCGGGGGCCGAAGGCCCGGACGCCCCAGGTGAAGGACGTGCCGCAGTCCGGGAAGTCCTTGTTCAGCTCCTTGTACGCGAACGCGACGAGCAGCATCGGCAGGAAGCCCGCCAGGAACACCGCGGGCATCTGGACGCCGACCGCGGTGACGGTCGGTCCGAGTGTCGCTGTCAGGCAGTAGACCGGGGCGACCGTCGAGACGCCCAGCACCACACTGCTCAGCAGGCCGACGGAACCGCCCCGTAGACCCTTGTCCCCCGCTCCCCCAGCGGTCCCCTGACTTCCGGGGACCCCACCACTGATGCCACTGACCGGGGCACCCTGCGGAGCGCCGGGCGCCATTGCCCGGCCGCTGCTCGTGTGCTCTGAGAGCTGCTGATCAAACACCAGCGCACCCTAGAGGCGGGCATGGAAGGTTGAGTAGACCAACCCTTGGTGATCTAAACCACTTACTTCGATTCGTTCGCCCGAAGGCTGTTGGGGTTGCTGTATTTACGGCTTGTTCACCCATGTACCTTTGTTTCAAAGGAGTTGGGCCAAGAAATTTTCTCCCTTTTGCCAAGGTTCGGCATAGTTTGCCCCTCCGGTGCGGACGGCCCGCGACCCCGCCTCCCTCCTATCGGATAGGTTTGCCTAACCTAAATTCGATCGTGAAAGGAGCGTCGCGTGCCCCCCACCTCCGACGACCTGGCCCTCACCCCCCGCACCGCGACCCGCCGCAGGTTTCTCACCGCCGGGATCGCCGGAGGAGCCGTGCTCGGCCTCGGCGGACTGCTCACCGCCTGCGGCAGCTCGGGCGGCGCGGGTGGATCCGGCGGCAGCGGCGGTTCGACCCCGGCCGGCGGCGGCTCCTCCCCGAACCAGAAGTCGGTCAAGCAGGGCGGCGACGACTACGCGGCCGTGATCGAGAAGATGAAGGGCTTCGGCACCGACGCGGCCCCCGGCGTCTACCCGCGCAACCACCGGCACGCGATGGGCGAGACCGTCGTCCCGGCCAGGCCCACCCGGGTCGTGGTGCTCGACACCGGCGAGCTCGACAACGTCGTCGCCCTCGGCATCCAGCCGGTCGGCGTCGTGTACACCGACGGTTCCAAGTCCCTGCCGTCCTACCTCAAGGACAAGGCCGGCAGCCCCGCCGCCGTCGGCACCATCAACAGCCTCAACCTGGAGGCCATCGCCGCGCTCAAGCCGGACCTGATCCTCGGCAGCCAGCTGCGGGCCCAGGACCAGTACGCCCAGCTGTCCAAGATCGCGCCGACCGTCTTCTCGCTGCGCCCCGGCTACCCCTGGAAGCAGAACTTCCTGCTCAACGCGAGTGCGTTCGGCCTGGAGGCCGAGGCCAAGGCGCAGCTCGACGCGTACCAGGCGGCGGCCGCGGCGATCGGCGCGAAGCTCGGCGACAAGCGGCCCACCATCACTCCGCTGCGCTTCATGCCGGGCCGGACCCGGCTCTACGCCGAGCTCTCCTTCATCGGCACCATCCTCACCGACGTGCCGCTGCCGCAGCCCACGATCGAGCAGGTCCAGGAGCTCGCGGTGGAGGTCAGCCCGGAGCAGATCGACAAGGCCGACGCCGACTGGATCTTCTACGGCGTGTACGGAAGCCCCAGCTCGACCAACCAGGACACGGTGCTGGGCGGCGCGCTCTGGAAGACGCTCGGCGCGGTCAAGTCCGGTCAGGCCCGGCCGGTTTCGGACGAGACCTGGTTCCTCGGGCTCGGCGTCATGGCGGCGAACGCGGTGCTCGCCGACCTCAAGGGCTTTGTCGCGCCCGCTGGTTGATCTCCCGGTCGGTCCTTGACCGGCCCGAGGGCCGGTCGCTCGGCCGTCCCCTTGACCGATCGCTCGGCCGATCCCGCCCCGCAGGGCGGGATCGGGGCCCGCGGGCAGAGCACGGCGCCGTTCCGGTCGTGTGGCAACGGTGTTCGCCCTGCGCCGTCTTGGGCGATCCGGGGTGATCCGGGTGATCCCACGACGATCCCGCGGTGGTATCGCGCACACCGTCGGGTTCGACGCTTGGAGCTGATCGCGTGGTGCGGGAGGATCGTCGGGACCGTTCCCCGAAGGGCCCGCAGATGACTTCGCTCCACCCCGCCGCAACCGACCCGTCCCTGCCCGGCCCGCCCGGGGACAGCGCCGGATCCTCTCCCCCGCCCGCCGTGCCGGGCCCGCCCGCCGCGGCCGTCCCGGTGTGCTCGATCGCGACCGTCATCGAGCCCGGTGCGCCCGCGCCCGCCTCCCCGGAGGGAGGGGCGCGCCGGACCGGCCCGCCACGCCTCGACTCGGTGCCGCAGCCGCGCAGCCGGTACGACGCGGAGGCGCCGACCGTCCCGCCGGCGGACGCGTGCCGCCGACCGGTCGCGGAGGTACCGGCCCCGCCCGGCGCGGACGCGGAGACCGAGGACGGACCGGCCGCTCCCGGCGCATCCGCCGAGCGTGCCGCCGCGGCGCCCGACGCCCTCCACGGGCCGGACGGAGCCGAGACCGGGTTCGTCCGGTTCGGGTCCGGCACCGCACCCTCGGAGGCCGGCCCGTCCGTGCCGACGCAGCGCACGGTGCGCGAAGAGCCGCGGATCCTGGGATCCCGGCGGCCGTCGCCCTCACGGCGACTGCGCCGGATGCACCCGCAGGCCGCCCAGAGCGGGCAGGGGGCGACCGCACGGGAGACGGCCGCGTCCGGCCCGACCGGAACGGGCCTGCCGGGTGCCACCGGCCGGGCCGACCAACGGGGCGACGAACGGGCCGGCGAACAGGGCGAACGGGGCGGCGCGACCGGAGCGGCGGCGCAGGGACCGTCGTCCGGAACCGGAGCTCCCCGAGCCGGAGCCCTCGATGCCGGCTCCGGAGCCGGCATCGCCATCGGGAGCTCCGCCGGGACCGACCCCGCCGCCGTCGACCGCTCTGCCGTCGACGGCACCGTCGGCCCCTCCGCCGGGGCCTCCGCCGGGGCCTCGTGGGCCGAACCGCCGCTCGGCATCCTGATCGGCGCCGGCCCGGGGCCCACCGAGGCCCTCGGTCGGCCGGAGGAACGGGCACCGGTACGGGTGGCGGCCCGGCCGATCCGGGTCGGCCGCGGCACCTGCCTGGTGGTGCTGCCCTCCTGGCGGCCCGCCATCGCCGTCTCGGTGCCGACCGAACAGCTGCTGTCCGCGACCGGGCTCGCGGCCGACCGGCTGGTCGGCGCCCCGCTGACGGTGCTGATGAACCCCGCCGCGCTGCACGACCGGGAGCTGGAACTGCACGGCTGGGAGCCCGGTCCGGCCGCGCGGACCCGGCGCGGCGGGCGCGGGTAGCCGCTCCACCGGGCGCCGTTCGGTGCCGGGCCGTTCGGGCCCGACACGCCGGGTGGACGTGACAGGCCGGGTGGGCGTGACAGGCCGCGCGGGTCCAGCGGGCCCAGCGGCGCTAGCGGGCCCGGCGGGTGACCGGGCCGTTCGGGACGTATCCGAGGTCGACCGGCACCGGCGGTCGACCGTCCACGGCCCAGCCCGCGCGGACCGTGTCCAGCAGTCCCGGCAGCGCGGGCGGCCAGAGCGCGTCGGCGTTCTCGTCGGCGAGGTCGGCCGGGGTCCACCAGCGCCAGTCCAGGATCCGGTCGACCGCGTGCACCTCGCTGACGTCGCCGACCGGGCCGCGGTGCGGCCCGGCGGTGAGGTAGATGTGCTCGTGCTGGCGGACCGGGGTGCCGTGCCAGGTGAAGTCGTGCTCCCAGGTGCAGAGCAGCGGGCCGGGTTCGAGGTCGCTCCAGCCCGTCTCCTCCCACAGCTCGCGCCGGGCGCCGTCCCACGGGGTCTCGCCCGGCTCCAGTCCGCCGCCCGGCATGGTCCAGTGCACGCCGACCTCGTCGTTGTCCGAACGGAGCAGGAAGACCGAGCCGTTCTCGTCCAGGACCACCGTGCGGGCGGCCTGCCTCGGCCTGCGCTTGCGGGAGCTCAGCAGATTTCGCATCGGGTCACTCTCGCAGTGGCCGCCCGGGGCGTCGAGCGGATTCGGCACTCCGGTCGGGTGCTCGGGTCGACCGGTCCGTCGTGGCGGGCCCGGGATCAGCCCGCCGACCGTACTCTGACGGCCATGCCCGTACCCGCGATCATCTTCCCCGCCGATCCGCTCAACCCGCGCCGGCCCGACCCGCACTTCGCCTGGGAGGCCAGGATGCTGCGGGAGTTGGGCGGCGAGCACCATCTGGTCGACCACGACGGGCTGCTCGCCGGGCGGGCCGAGGAGGCCGTCCGACGGGTGCCGGCGGACAGCGGGCCGCTCTGGTACCGGGGTTGGATGCTGCCCACCGCCCGGTACGCCGACTTCGCCGCCGCGCTCACCACCCGCGGCGGCACCCTGCTGACCAGCCCGCCCGGGTACGCGGCGGCCCACGAACTGCCCGGCTGGTACGACGTGTTCGAGGGTGCGACGCCGGCCAGTGCGTGGATCCCGTCGGAGGGGCCGGTGGCGCCCGGGCCCGAGGAACTGGCGGAGGCCGCGGCCCGGCTCGGCGGGCACGGGCCGGCGATCGTCAAGGACTACGTGAAGTCGCGCAAGCACGAGTGGCACGAGGCCTGCTACGTGCCCGAGTTGGCCGACCTGGCGGCCGTCGGACGGGTGGTGGAACGGTTCGTCGAGCTGCAGGGCGAGTTCCTGGCGGGCGGCGTGGTGCTGCGGCGGTACGAGGAGTTCGAGGGCGCGGGCGTCCCGGCGGGGCCGGCCGGCGCGAACGGCGCCGACCGCGAGGCCGACGCGAGCGGGGTGTCCGGTGCGAGCGGGGTGTCCGGTGCCGCCAGTGCGGTCGGCCCGGAGCGCGCCGACGGCGACGCGCCGGGCGGCGGCGGGCGGCCCGTGGAGGCCCGGGTGTGGTGGCTGGACGGCCGGCCCGTCCTGGTCGGGCCGCACCCGGACGCCCCGCGCCGGACCGTCGAACCCGACCTCACCGATGTCCCGGCGCTGGTCCGCAGGCTCGGCTGCCGCTTCGTCACCACCGACCTCGCCAGCCGGGCGGACGGCTCCGGCTGGCGGGTGGTCGAGGTCGGCGACGGGCAGGTGAGCGACCTGCCGCGCGGGATCGACGCCTCGGGACTGCTGGCCTCGCTGATCGCCGCCTGACGGTTCGTACGTGAAGGACCGCCGGGCGGGGCGTGGAGGTTCGGCGTCGCAGGGTTCGGGTTCGCAGAGGTTCGGGATCGTGGCCGGCCGGGGGCCGGCTTGACGCCGCCCCCCGGCCCGGGTGCGGGACGGCCTATCCGGCGGCCACGGCCTCGGCCGCCGGGTGGCCGTCGGCGATGAACGCCTGCCAGAGCCGGCTGTAGGTGCCGCCCAGGGCGAGCAGTTCGGCGTGCGTGCCGTCCTCGACCACCCGGCCGTGGTCCAGCACGACCACCCGGTCGGCACGCTCGGCGGTGGTCAGGCGATGGGCGATGACCAGGGTGGTCCGTCCGCCGCTGAGCCGGTCCGCGGCCTGGTTGACCGCGGCCTCGGTGGCCAGGTCGAGCGCCGCGGTGGCCTCGTCGAGCAGCAGGATGTCCGGGTCGACCAGCTCCGCCCGGGCCAGCGCGATCAGCTGGCGCTGCCCCGCCGAGAGGTTGCGCCCGCGGCCGGCCACCTCGTGGTCGTAGCCGCCCGAGAGCCGGACGATCATGTCGTGCGCGCCGACCGCCCGGGCCGCCGCCTCCACCTCGGCCGCCGAGGCGCCCGGCCGGCCGTAGGCGATGGCCTCGCGGACCGTGCCCGCGAACAGGTACGCCTCCTGCGGCACCACACCCAGGCGGTGGCGGTACTGCGCCAGGTCGTAGCGGGTGAGGTCGACCCCGTCCACGCGGACGGTGCCCTCCGTCGCGTCGTAGAACCGGGCGACCAGCTTCACCAGCGTCGACTTTCCGGCGCCGGTCTCGCCGACCAGCGCCACCGTCTGCCCGGCCGGGATGTGCAGGTCCACGCCACTCAGCACGGTCGGGGCGCCGTCCGCACCGCCGTTGTAGGCGAAGCCGACACCCTCGAAGGCGATCTCGCCGCGCAGGCCCTTGACCACCGGGACCGGGTCGGCCGCCTCGGCGGTGGTGGTCGGGGTGCGCAGCAGCTCGCGGATGCGGCCGAGGCCCACCGAGGCCTGCTGGTACCCGTCGAACACCTGGGACAGCTGGTTGACCGGCGCGAAGAACAGGTCGATGTAGAGCAGGTACGCGACCAGCGCGCCGACCGTCAGCGTCCCGGCGTCGACCCGGGCCGCGCCGACGATCAGCACCAGCGCGGCGGCCACGCTGGAGAGGAACTGGACGAACGGGAAGTACAGCGAGATGTAGAGCTGGGCCCTGACCCGGGCCTCGCGGTAGGCGATGCCCCGGGCCACGAAGCGGTCGGTGTTGGTGTCCAGGCGGCGGAACGCCTGGACGATCCGCATGCCGGCCACGTTCTCCTGGAGGTCGGCGTTGACGGTGCCGATCAGGTCGCGGGAGCGCTCGTACTGGTCCTTGGACTTCTTGCGGAACACCAGGGTGGCGATCACCAGCAGCGGCAGGACGGCGAAGACCACCAGGGCCAGGCCGGCGTCGATGATCAGCAGGGCGGCGAAGATCCCGGCGAAGGTCAGCAGGCTGACCACCGCGGTGACCATGCCGGTCTGGAGGAAGGAGGTCAGCGAGTCCAGGTCGGTGGTCATCCGGGTCATGATCCGGCCGGTCAGCTCGCGCTCGTAGTAGTCCAGGCCGAGCCGGTTGAGGTGGGCGAAGATCTTGAGCCGGAGCGTGTAGAGGACGCGCTCGCCGGTACGGCCGCTGACCCGGTTCTCCGCGCCCTGCACCACCCAGTCCAGCAGCACCACGACGAGTGCGGTGAGCGCGGCGACCGCGACCCCGGACATCAGGCCCTTGCGGACGCCGTCGTCGATGCCGTGCCGGATCAGCACCGGCAGCACCAGCCCGGCCGCCGCGTCCAGGGCGACCAGCAGGAGGGCGATGAGCAGCGGGGTGCGGAAGGAGCGCAGGAGGCGGCGCAGGGTGAAGTCGGAGTCGCCGGCCTCGGCCTCGGCGCGGGGGACGTCCGGGGTGTCGGAGGCCGGCGGCAGGGCCGCGACCCGGTCCAGCAGGTCGGGGTCGGCGGTGCGGGCGGCCTTGGCCAGGGCGGGGGTGGGGAGGACGGGGGTCGTCCGGGTTCCGGGGGTTCCCGCGGTGCCGTCGGTGTCGTCGGTTCCGGGAGTGGCCCGGGTTCCGGCGGTGTCGTCGGTTCCGGCGGTGCCGGGAGCGCCGTCGGTGGGAGTGCCGTCGGCGGCCCGCTGCCCGGTTGCCCGCCCGGGCTTCGCCGGGGCCGCTGCCGCGGACGCCGGTTCATCGGACGCCGGTTCATCGGATGCCGGTTCGGGGGTGGAGTGCCGGTCGGCGGAGCCGGCCTCGGGGTCGGTGATCAGGGCCCGGTACTGGGGACATCGGGCTTCGAGTTCGTCGTGCGTTCCGAGGTCCAGCAGCCGGCCTCGCTCCAGGACGGCGATCCGGTCGGCGAGCTGGAGGGTCGAGCGGCGGTGGGCGATCAGCAGCGTGGTGCGGCCGGTCATCACCGAGCGCAGCGCGTCGTGGATCTCCGCCTCGATCTGCGGGTCCACCGCCGAGGTGGCGTCGTCCAGCAGCAGGATCCGGGGGTCGGTGAGGATCGCCCGGGCCAGTGCGATGCGCTGGCGCTGGCCGCCGGAGAGGGTCAGGCCCTGCTCGCCGACCTTGGTGTCGTAGCCGTCCGGCAGCGCGCGGACGAACTCGTCGGCCTGGGCGGCGCGGGCTGCGGCGACCACCTGTTCGTCCGTCGCGTCCGGACGGCCGTAGGCGATGTTGGTGCGGACCGACTCGGAGAAGAGGAAGCTCTCCTCGGGGACGATGCCGACCGTCGCGCGGACCGAGTCCAAGGTGAGGTCACGCAGGTCGTGGCCGTACAGGCGGACGGTGCCGGAGGCGGGGTCGTAGAAGCGGGGCACCAGCTGGGCCACCGTCGACTTGCCGGAGCCGGAGGCGCCGACCAGGGCGAGGGTCTCGCCGGGGGCCAGCTTCAGGCTGAGGCCGTGCAGGACGGGGGCGGGGTGCTCGGGGTCGTAGCGGAACTCGACCCGGTCGAATTCCAGGGCGACGTCGGGGGTCCGCGGGCCGACGGGGGCGGCAGCGTCGGCGGGGGCGCTGGCGGTGGTGCCGATCGCCGGGGCGCCGGCCGGGGAGCCACCGTGCGTGAGGTCCAGGGTGCGGGCGTCCGGGCGCTCCTGGACCAGCGGGCGCTCGTCGATCAGCTGCAGGACCCGCTCGACGCCGGCCCGGGCCTGCTGGCCGACGGTGATGACCATGGTCATCATCCGCACCGGGCCGGTCATCTGGGCGACGTAGGTGGAGAAGGCGACGAAGGTCCCCAGCGTGACCCGGCCGTCGACGGCCAGCCAGCCGCCGAAGGCGAGGACGCCGACCTGGGCGAGCGCCGGGATCGCCTGCATCGCCGGGTTGTACCGGGCGTTCAGCCGGATCGACCGGAGCCGGGCCGCGAAGAGGTTGTGGGAGGCCGCCTCCAGCTTGTCGAGCTCCTGCGCCTCCTGTCCGAAGCCCTTGACCACGCGGACGCCGCCGATCGCGCCGTCCACCACGCCCGCGACGGCGGCCGCCTCCTGCTGGGCGGCCCAGGTGGCGGGGAAGAGGCGCTTGCGGCTGAGCACCGAGACCCACCACAGCGCGGGGGCCATGACCAGGGCGACCAGGGTGAGCGGCGGGGACAGCCAGACCATCACGGCCAGCGACATGACGAACATCAGCAGGTAGCCGGTCATCATCGGCAGCATCGAGAGCAGGCCGTTGACCAGCTGGAGGTCGGAGGTCGCCCGTCCGATCACCTGACCGGTGTCCAGCCGGTCCTGGCGGTGGCCGTCGAGCCGGCCGAGCGAGCGGAACAGGTCGCTGCGCATGTCGTGCTGGACGTCGACCGCGAGCTGGCCGCCGTAGTAGCGGCGGACCTGGGTGCAGCCGAAGACCACGAGGGCGGCGAGCAGCAGCACCACCGCCCAGGGGGCCAGCGAACGGGTGTGGGAGATGATGACGTCGTCGATGATCAGCTTGGTGACCAGCGGCACCAGCGCGGTGACGGCCATGCCGAGGAGCGAGGCGCCGAACGCGAGCAGCAGGCTGCGCCGGGACCGCCAGCTGTAGCCGACCAGACGGCGCAGCCAGCCGGCCGCCTCGGCGCCTTGGGCGGCCTCCGCGGCCGGACCGGTGTTTCCGACGGCGCTCTGCGGGCTGTCGGCGGGAGCCTCCGGGGTTGGGCCGGGGGCCGGGGGGCCGCTCGGGGATTGCTCCACCGTGGATCCGTGAGTCTCAGGCATATTTAGGGATGCTAACCATTTCGTCGGGTGGCCGCCATGGCGTTCCCGAGCCGGAGGGGTTCGGGGCCGGCCAGGGGGAGCCCCGATCATCCGGCCCGGCGGACTGGCCAACAGCCGACGGCCTGCGGTGATTCCCGGGCGGACACTCGAACGGCCCACTCCCCCGGCCGTCTCCAGGATCGCCGACGACCCCTCGCGCGCCCAGCGGCCGGGGACGGGCCGGGCGTCACCCTTTGGGACCAGGTCTCCGGACGGACTGCCGCCGAGCGCCTCAAACGCCCGCGGACGCCGAACCGTCGGCGGGGACGCCCGCCGATTCCGCGGCCGCCGCGAACGCGCCGTGGGCGAGGGCGTGGAGCAGGGCGGCCATTCCGTCGCGCTGGAGGGCGACGCGCTCGCCGTGGTCGGGGTTCGGGCCGAGGCTGTGCGGGGTCGAGTTGATCAGGCCGAAGACGGCGTGCACGGCGGCACGCGCCACCGGCTCGGCGGCGGAGCCGGCCAGCGGCGGGTAGGCCTGCCGGACCACGTCCACCCACAGCTCGACGTAGCCGCGCTGGAGCCGGCGGACGGTGCGCCGGTCCTCCTCCTTGAGGTTCAGCAGCTCCCGGTCGTGCAGGGTGATCAGGTCCCGGTCGTCCAGGGCGAAGTCGACGTGGCCGCTGATCAGCGCGTCCAGCGCGGCGACCGGGCCTTCGCCGCCACCGGCCCGGCGGCGCCCCTCGTCCAGCAGGCGCTCGCTGATGCCGATCAGCAGGTCCGCGAGCATCGCGTCCTTGCCGGCGAAGTGGCGGTAGAGCCCGGGACCGCTGATCCCGACCGCCTTGCCGATCTCGTCCACCCCCACACCGAGGAAGCCCCGGGCCGCGAACAGCCTCGCGGCCTCCCGGCGGATCTGGTCGCGGCGGGGGAGCGCGGAGGCGGCGGGGACGTTCGGCATGCCGTCCATCGTAGACAGTCGGGTTATCGGCCGTTAACCTGGGCGCGTAAGTTAACGTTAATTAACGTGGCGATCACGGGCGGACGCACCCGGCTGCCCACCTGGTGCCGAGGGCAAGGGAGCTCTTGGGAATGGTCATCTCAACCGCCGGAACATCCACCGGCTTCCGGCTCGGCGCAGCGGCCGGCACTGCCGCGCCCGGCGCCGCACCGTCCGCGGCCGCCGCACCGGCGCCCCGGCTCGGCAGCTCCGTCGACCCGGGCTCCGAGGCCTACCGCGCGAACACCGAAGCGCACCGGGCCCTGGTCGCCGAGTTGCGCGCGAAGCTCGACGCGGCCGCCCTGGGCGGCGGTGCCAAGGCCCGCGCCCGGCACACCTCCCGCGGAAAGCTGCTGCCCCGCGACCGGGTGGACACCCTGCTCGATCCGGCCTCCCCCTTCCTGGAGCTGGCCCCGCTGGCCGCCGACGGGATGTACGACGGCGCGGCGCCCGCGGCCGGGGTGATCGCCGGAATCGGCCGGGTCGCCGGACGCGAGGTGGTGGTGGTCGCCAACGACGCCACCGTCAAGGGCGGCACCTACTACCCGATGACGGTGAAGAAGCACCTGCGCGCCCAGGAGGTCGCGCTGGAGAACCGGCTGCCCTGCGTCTACCTGGTGGACTCCGGCGGCGCCTTCCTCCCGATGCAGGACGAGGTCTTCCCGGACCGCGACCACTTCGGCCGGATCTTCTACAACCAGGCCAGGCTCTCCGCCGCGGGCATCCCGCAGATCGCCGCGGTGCTCGGCTCGTGCACGGCCGGTGGCGCGTACGTCCCGGCGATGAGCGACCAGGCCGTGATCGTCCGCAACCAGGGCACGATCTTCCTGGGCGGCCCGCCGCTGGTGAAGGCCGCCACCGGTGAGGTGGTCACCGCCGAGGAGCTGGGCGGCGGCGACCTGCACTCCCGCACCTCGGGCGTGACGGACCACCTGGCCGAGGACGACGCCCACGCCCTCTCCATCGTCCGCACGATCGTCGCCGGGCTCGGCCCGCGCGAGGCCAGGCCGTGGCCGCTCACCCCGGTCGAGCCGCCGGCCGTCGACCCGGCGGGCCTGTACGGCGCCGTGCCGGTCGACCCGCGCACGCCCTACGACGTGCGCGAGGTGATCGCCCGCCTGGTGGACGGCAGCCGGTTCGCCGAGTTCAAGGCGGAGTACGGCGCCACCCTGGTCACCGGCTTCGCCCGGATCCACGGCCACCCGGTCGGCATCGTCGCCAACAACGGCGTGCTGTTCTCCGAGTCGGCCGTCAAGGGCGCCCACTTCATCGAGTTGTGCGACCAGCGCGGCATCCCCCTCCTCTTCCTCCAGAACATCACCGGGTTCATGGTCGGCCGGCAGTACGAGGCGGGCGGCATCGCCAAGCACGGCGCCAAGATGGTCAACGCCGTCGCCTGCACCCGCGTCCCGAAGCTGACCGTGGTGGTCGGCGGCTCGTACGGGGCCGGCAACTACTCGATGTGCGGTCGGGCCTACTCGCCTCGCTTCCTGTGGATGTGGCCGGGCGCCAAGATCTCCGTGATGGGCGGCGAGCAGGCGGCCTCCGTCCTCGCCACCGTCCGCCGCGACCAGCTGGAGGCGCACGGCGAGCAGTGGCCGGCCGAGGCGGAGGAGGAGTTCAAGCGCCCCGTCCGCGAGCAGTACGAGCGCCAGGGCAGCGCCTACTACGCCACCGCCCGGCTCTGGGACGACGGTGTGATCGACCCGATGGACACCCGCACCGTCGTCGGTCTCGCGCTCACCGCCTGCGCCAACGCCCCGCTGGCACCGCCCGCTCCGTACGGCGTCTTCCGCATGTGATCCCGCCTCGTGTCACCCCTGCGTCCGTGACCCCTCCCTTCCGGGTGTGACTCCCCGCGGCGCCGGCCCACCCCGGCCGGCGCCCCCACCCCCCCCCCCCCCCACCGTCGTACGGCACCCCGCGACCCCGAGGAACCCCACCCAAGTTCGCCACAGGTGAGGGGGCCAACCGCCGCGGGATCGCCCGCC
>NZ_JBHVSD010000015.1:111505-215368 GCF_042885395.1 Kitasatospora sp. NPDC058063 | reverse complement strand
GGGCCCCCCCCCCCGTGGTCTGGCTTCAGCCGCGTGTGCCCCCCCCCCCCCCCCCCCGGGGGGGGCCCCCCCCCCCGGGGGGGGGGGGCCCCCCCCGCCCCCCCCCCCCCCCCGGCCCCCCCCCCCGACCGCCCACCGCCACCTCCTTCGTACGGCTCCCCTCGACCCGGAGGAACGCCTCCCATGTTCGACACAGTTCTGGTCGCCAACCGCGGCGAGATCGCCCTCCGGGTGATCCGCACCCTGCGGCGGCTCGGCATCCGCTCGGTCGCCGTGTTCAGCGACGCGGACGCCGACGCGCCGCACGTCCGCGAGGCCGATGTCGCGGTCCGGCTCGGCCCGGCCGACCGCAGCGACAGCTCGGCGGCCGAGACCTACCTGCGGACCGACCGGATCCTCGACGCCGCCCGCCGCACCGGCGCCCAGGCCGTCCACCCCGGCTACGGCTTCCTCGCCGAGAACCCCGGCTTCGCCCGCGCCTGCGCCGACGCGGGCCTCGCCTTCATCGGACCTCCTCCCGGTGCGGTCGAGCTGATGGGCGACAAGATCAATGCCAAGGAGGCCGTCCGGGCCGCAGGTGTCCCGGTGGTTCCCGGCAGCCAGGCCACCGCGCCCACCGACGATCAACTCGTCGCCGCCGCCGACGAGATCGGCTACCCGGTGCTGCTCAAGCCGTCCGCCGGCGGTGGCGGCAAGGGCATGCGGCTCGTGCGGGACCGCGCCGACCTGCCCACCGAGATCGCCGCCGCCCGCCGCGTCGCCCGCACCGCCTTCGGCGACGACACCCTGCTGCTGGAGCGCTGGGTCGACCGGCCGCGCCACATCGAGGTGCAGGTGCTGGCCGACGCCCACGGCACCACCGTCCACCTCGGCGAGCGCGAGTGCAGCCTGCAGCGCCGCCACCAGAAAGTGATCGAAGAGGCTCCCTCCGTTCTCCTCAATGCCGAGACCCGCGCCGCGATGGGCGCCGCGGCCGTCCGCGCCGCGGAGTCATGCGGCTACACCGGTGCCGGCACCGTGGAGTTCATCGTCCCCGGCATCGACCCGGACGCCCCTGACGCCGCCTCCGACGCCGACGGGGTGCGGGACTTCTTCTTCATGGAGATGAACACCCGTCTCCAGGTGGAACACCCCGTGACCGAGCTCGCCGTCGCGGTCGGCGCGGACTCGGCCCGGCTCGACCTGGTCGAGTGGCAGGTGCGCGTCGCCGCCGGCGAACCGCTCTCCTTCACCCAGTCCGACGTCTCCTTCCTGGGCCACGCCATCGAGGCCCGCATCTGTGCCGAGGACCCGGAACGGGACTTCCTGCCCACCGGCGGCCGCATCCTCACCCTGGACGAGCCCCGGGGCGAGGGCATCCGCGTCGACTCCGGGGTGGCCGCCGGAACCGTCGTCACCAGCGCCTACGACCCCATGCTCGCCAAGGTCATCGCGTACGGGCCCGACCGCCCGACCGCGCTGCGCCGGCTCCGCGCGGCGCTGGCCGACACCCGCATCCTGGGCATCACCACCAACACCGGCTTCCTGCGCCGACTGCTCGCACACCCCGAGGTCGCCGCCGGCCGATTGGACACCGGCCTGGTGGAACGGACGGCCCAGGAGCAGCCGGCCCTGCTCACCTCGCCGCACTCCCCCGTGAACGCGATCACCCCGGACGCGACCACGGCGGACCCGACCTCGACGGTCGAAGCACCGTCACCCGCTCACCTCCTCTACTACGCGGCCGCACTGGCACGGCTCCTGGAACTCACCCCGGCCGCCGACCCCGACGGCTGGACCGACCCGTTCTCCCTTCCCTCCGGCTGGCGCCTGGGCGGCACCCCCGCCTGGACCACCCACCGACTCCGTACCCCCGGCCAGGACCCGGTGGCGGTGCGCATCCGTTCGATCACTGCGGGCAACGTAGCCGATGCCACTGACAATTCCGCCGGGACCACCCGCGAGGTGGAGCTCCGGCTCGACGAGGGCCCCGCGCACCGCGCCCGCGCGACCCTGGCCGGCGACCGGCTGCACCTGACCGTCGACGGCCTCCGCACCGCGTTCTCACTGGCCACCGATGCCACCCCCGGCCTCGCCGCCGGACCGGTGACCTGGCTCGGCATCGAGGGCGACGCCTGGCCGCTGCACGCCTACGACCCGGTCGTCGAGAGCGCCGCCGGGGCCGGGGCGCACCACGGCGCCCTCACCGCCCCGATGCCCGGCACCGTGACCGTCGTCAAGACCACGGCGGGCGAGACGGTCCGCAAGGGGCAGCCCCTGCTCGTGCTGGAGGCCATGAAGATGGAGCACGTGATCGCCGCACCGCACGACGGCGTGGTGAGCGAACTGCGGGCCGCCGCCGGCGCCACCGTCGCGATGGAGGACCTGCTGGTCGTGGTCACCCCGGTCGAGGACGCGGCGGCCGGGGACGCGGCGGCCGATCCGGTCTCCGCCCCCGCCGAGCCCGCGGAGGTCCGGTCGTGACCACCCCCACCGCCCCCGCCCGCGAGCCCGACGCCCTCGACCTGGGCCTGCCCGACCCGGTCCGCGCCCCCGGTCTGCCCGAGGAGGTCCGGATCCACGAGGTCGGACCGCGCGACGGCCTGCAGAACGAGAAGTCCTCGGTGCCGGTCGAGGTGAAGGCCGAGTTCATCGCCCGGCTCGCGGCCGCCGGGCTGCGCACCGTCGAGGCCACCAGCTTCGTTCACCCGAAATGGGTACCGCAGCTGGCCGACGCGGAGGAGCTGTTCCCCCGGCTCGCCGGCCTGCCGGAGCGCCACCCCGGCCTGCGGCTGCCGGTGCTGGTGCCCAACGAGCGCGGCCTGGACCGCGCGCTCGCCCACCACGCGTCCGACATCGCGGTGTTCGCCAGCGCCACCGAGACCTTCGCCCGCCGCAACCTCAACCGCTCGGCGGACGAGGCCATGGCGATGTTCCGCCCGGTCGTGGCCCGGGCCACCGAGGCCGGGGTCGCGGTCCGCGGCTACCTCTCGATGTGCTTCGGCGACCCGTGGGAGGGCCCCGTCCCGGTCGACCAGGTGGTCCGGTACGGCGTGCAGCTGCTGGAGCAGGGCTGCGCGGAGCTGAGCCTCGGCGACACCATCGGGGTGGCCACTCCGGGCCAGGTCACCGCCCTGCTGGCGGGTTTCGCGCGGGCCGGCGTCCCGGTCGACCGGCTCGCCGTGCACTTCCACGACACCTACGGCCAGGCGCTCAGCAACACCCTGGCGGCACTGCGCGAGGGCGTCACCACGGTGGACGCCTCGGCGGGCGGCCTGGGCGGCTGCCCGTACGCGAAGAGCGCCACCGGCAACCTGGCCACCGAGGACCTGGTCTGGATGCTGCACGGGCTCGGCATCCGGACCGGCGTCGACCTGCGCGCGCTCGTCGCGACCAGCGGCTGGATGGCCGAGCGCCTCGGCCGCCCGAGTCCCTCCCGTGCCGTCCAGGCGCTGCTCGGCTCCACCGGGAGCTGACCCGCCCGCACCCGTCCCGGCGCCGACCGCCCGCAACCCGGCCGGCGCCGCGCACCACCCGCACCGCCCGACACCCGTCCCTCACATCACACCGCGCGTCCGTCACACCGTCCGACGGACGCCGGTCACCCCGCTCACGTCCGCAGCCGACCCGGCCGGGCGCCAGGAGGATCACCATGCTCGACCACAGGCTCAGCAGCGAGTACGAGGAACTGCGGCGCACCGTCGCCGAGTTCGCCCAGGACGTGGTGGCGCCGAAGATCGGCGGGTTCTACGAGCGGGAGGAGTTCCCCTACGAGATCGTCCGGGAGATGGGGCGGATGGGGCTCTTCGGCCTGCCCTTCCCGGAGGAGTACGGCGGCATGGGCGGGGACTACTTCGCCCTCGGCCTCGCCCTGGAGGAACTCGCCCGCGTCGACTCCTCGGTGGCGATCACCCTGGAGGCCGCCGTCTCGCTCGGCGCGATGCCGATCTACCGGTTCGGCACCGAGGAGCAGAAGCGCACGTGGCTGCCCCGGCTGACCTCGGGCGAACTCCTCGGCGCCTTCGGCCTCACCGAGCCGGAGGGCGGGTCGGACGCGGGGGCCACCCGCACCACGGCGCGCTACGACGAGGCCACCGACGAGTGGGTCATCAACGGGACCAAGTGCTTCATCACCAACTCCGGTACCGACATCACCGGTCTGGTCACCGTCACCGCACTCACCGAACCGATCGCTCGTTCGAGTGAAGAGGGCGAATTCCGCTCGCCTGCACGGGAGATCTCCTCCATCATCGTGCCCACCGGGACCCCCGGATTCCAGGTCTCGAAGAAGTACTCGAAGGTCGGGTGGAACGCATCCGACACCCGCGAACTGTCCTTTACCGACTGCCGCGTTCCCGCGGCCAACCTGCTGGGCGAGCGTGGCCGAGGCTACGCCCAGTTCCTGCGGATCCTCGACGAGGGCCGCATCGCGATCGCGGCCCTGGCCACCGGCCTGGCCCAGGGCTGCGTCGACGAGTCCGTGAAGTACGCCGGCGAGCGCCGGGCCTTCGGCCGGCCGATCGGCGCCAACCAGGCCATCCAGTTCAAGCTCGCCGACATGGAGCTGCGCGCCCACACCTCTCGCCTGGCCTGGCGGGACGCCGCTTCCCGGCTGCTGCACGGTGAACCGTTCAAGAAGGAGGCCGCGATCGCGAAGCTGTACTCGTCCGAGGCCGCCGTCGACAACGCCCGCGAGGCGACCCAGATCCACGGCGGGTACGGCTTCATGAACGAATTCCCGGTCGCCCGCTTCTGGCGCGACTGCAAGATCCTGGAAATCGGGGAGGGCACGTCCGAGGTCCAGCGCATGCTCATCGCCCGGGAACTCGGCGTCGGTTCGTGACGACCACACCCTGATGGTCACCTCCTGAGCCGCGCCCACCGGGTCACGTACCACTCAACGCGCTTCCCCGCGAACAGAGTTGGGGAGCCCGACGATGGAGGAGGCAGCAGGAGGAGACCTCGGGGAGGCTTCGTGAGAAGCCTCAGGAACGAGAGACCTCAGGGGATCACGATCACCGGACGGTTGGCCCGCCGCGCCAGCCGTCCGGAGACCGAGCCGAAGATCTTGCCGAGCAGGCCGTGCGTCGTGCCGACGACGATCGCGTCGGCGGCGTACTCACGACCGACCTCCTCGATCTCGTGGCAGATGTCCCCGCCGCGCTCGACCAGGATCCACGGCACCCCGGTGAGGAAATCCGCGCAGGCGAGCTCCAGGCCGAGGACCTCGGTCCGGTGGTCGGGGAGGTCGACGAAGACGGGTGGCTCGCAGCCTGCCCAGACGGTGGCGGGCAGACGGTTGGCGACGTGCACGATCACCAGACCGCACTGCGAACGGCGCGCCATGCCGACGGCGTAGGCGAGAGCGCGCTCGCTCGACAGCGAGCCGTCGAAGCCGACCACCACACCGTGCTGGAACACCGGGTCGAGGGACGGCGCCGGGGCTTCCTGCCCGGACGGCTCGGCGTGGCCACCCAGCGGGCCGGCCGCGCCGGCAGCCGCCTCCGGACGCTCGGCGCCCGGGCCCAGGCGGCCCGTCACCGGAGACCCGGCAGGGTCGGCCGGGGGCTCGCCACGCCGCTGGCGGGGCCCCTGGCGCTCACGGCGGGCGAGGCTGCCCCGACGGGCGAGGCCGCGCAGAGCGCGCGCGAAGCCCGGCGGGCCGTCACGCCCCGGGCCGGACTCCCCTGGCTCTGCCGGCCGGGCCACGCCGGTCGGCTGTGCCACGTCGGTCGGCCGGGCCGCACGGGCCACTCCGGCCGCCTCGGGTTCCTCGGCGGCGTCGGCTCGCTCGCGTCCCGTCCGTACGCCCGGGACGCGGCCCGGGGCCTCGGCGTGCGCGTCGGCTCGTCCATCGACCCGTTCGTCGACTCGTCCATCGGCTCGCGGGCCGGCAGACCCGCCCGCGCCGCCGTCGCCGTGGCCACCCTTGCGGTCGTCGTCACGGGCGTCGTCGAGACCGCCTTCGCGGCCCTCACCGAGGTGGCCGCTGCGGCGATCACGGTCGTCGTCGCCCTGCCGGTCGGCACGGACTTCGGCCGGTTCGTCGGGACGGTCGCAGGCAGACCCGCCCGCCGGGCCCACGCTGCGGAGGGTGTCCGGTTCGACCGGTCGGGGAGGCTCAAAACCAGCCATGGCTCACGGCTCTTCGATGGAGAGGGGCCGACAGGAGAGGAGAACAACGCTGCCCGGGCAGCAGGCCCGCCCACGGGATGACGTCGGTCTGCGCCGCGCAGCACCGTATGTGACCTGTTCCTTTCAGAGTACGACGGGCCTGGGGCCCCGCCCAGCGAGGAAGCCCCTGAGCGACGTTGTTCCCGCGAAAGGGGGATGCGCCCGCTGAGGCAGTGCGCCCCGCCCACAGGCGATCGCGCCCCCTCCGGAAAGGAGGTTCCCTGGAGCTTGACTGAGCGGACCGGGCGGCGCAACAGCCCCACGGGACACCGTGACCGGACTGTCATGGATCGGCGACGATCCGTTGCCGTGCGTCGCGAACCGTGACGTCCGACCTGCCCCAACAGCCCCGGACGGCCCGCGCGTCACCGCCCGCCGCAGGCGCACGGAGGCCGTTTCGGCCACTCCGTACGGCTTCGCGACGCCGTCTGGCATTTGCCAGGTGCATAGGCTCGGCCGCTGGCACCATGCTTGGCATGCCCCTGCTCCTGTTCGACCTCGACAACACCCTGTTGCCCCGGGACGCCGCCTACCGGGCCTGGGCGCAGGACTTCCTGTCCGAACACGATCTCCCGCCGGGCGACCTCGAGTGGTTCGTCACCCTCGACGGCGGCGGATACGTTCCGCGCAGCACCGTACTGTCGGCGGTCCGGCGCCGCTACGGGCTGGACGTCTCTGCCGACTTCCTGATTGCCCACTACCGACGCGGCATCAACTCCCATATCCACTGCCCGCCCCGGCACATCGAGGCGCTGCGAGCCGCCCGGACGGCCGGGTGGACGCTCGGGATCGTCAGCAACGGCGGCACCCGGCCGCAGTTGGAGAAGATCCGGCGGACCGGACTGGGCCCGCTGGTCGACGGCTGGGTCATCTCCGAGGAGGCCGACTGCGTCAAACCGGACCCGCTGATCTTCGAGATGGCCGCCCAACGGTGCGGCATCGCACCCACCGGGGACTGGGCCGACCACACCTGGATGATCGGGGACCACGCACCCGCCGACATCGCCGGTGCCGAACTGACCGGGCTGCGCAGCGTCTGGCTGCACCACGGGCGGCCGTGGGCGGAGAGCGGCTACCGGCCGACGCTCAAGGCGGCCGGTCTGCCGGAGGCGGTCGGCCAGGTCCTCGCCGCACGGAACGCGCCCTCGCCCCGACCGGGCGTCCGCTCCGACGGGCCGCTCCGGAAGACGGCAGCGGGGATGCCGGGCTACGCGACGGCGCTGGTCGGCGCACGGTCCGGCGCACATCCCGCGATGGCCGCCCTGGACGGCCCGAGCGCATCCGTTTCCGCAACGACCGGGCCGGCCGGCGAGCCCGCGCCCGCGGGCGGGCCCGGTGTCCGAAACCGATCAGGCGGGTTTGCCGTGATCGCCGAGGCCCGCACGGACACCGGAGCGGACTCCGGGACCCGGGCGGCCGGCAGACCGGGCCCGGCCTCGGACGGCCTCCGCCCCGCACCGATCACAGCGACGGCCAAAGCCACGACCGCAGCCGCGACCGTCCGCCCGAGGCCCGACGGCGCCGCACCCGCCCCGGTCGCCCTCACCGTTGCGCCCGGCACGGCATCGTCCGCATCTTCCGCATCGCGCTCGGCGACCACTACGTCCGCAGCCGCCGTGGCGGCCGCCCAGTAGCGCCCGGCCGCCCCTTCACATCCCGCCGTCCCCACCGTCCCCGCCGCACCCCAGCACCGCCGCGCGCCGGCGTCACCGCGCCCCTGCCCGCCACCCACCGCCCCCCTGCCCGCCGCCCGGCACCCGCACCCGGCAGCCACCGCCCCGCCCCGCTCCGGTTACTCCACCGGCGCCGCCGACGTGCGGGTCCACCAGCAGGTGCGGGCCTGCTCGACGAAGCCGAGCTTGCGGTAGAGCGGTTCGCCGAGCGAGGTGGCGACCAGGGTGGCCGGGCGGTCCGGGTGTGCGTGGGCCAGCGCGGTCCGGAGGACGGCGCCGGCCACGCCCCGGCCGCGCCGGTCGGGCAGGGTGGCGACCCAGTACACGCCGGTGGCCCGGCCGTCGTCATAGGTGAGGCAGGTGCCCGCCACCGCGCCGTCGACGCGGCCGAGCCAGCCCCGCCAGCCGGGTACGTCCAGCAGTTGCTCCGGGAGGGCTCCGCCCCGGACCCAGGGCTGTCGGGCGGGCAGCGGGAAGCCTTCCACGATGGCCCGCTCGACCATGGCGAAGCTGTCGCCGTCCCGCGCCTCATCCACCGTCAGGACCCCGCCTCCGCGCGCCTCCGAGACCGCGGGCAGGACGGCGGTCGTACCTTCTACCGGTCCCGGGTCCCGGACCATCACCGGCATGATCGGCATCCGGGTGGCCCCGAGGCCCGTGAGGTCGAGCCCGTCGTACGGGTCCTCCACGGTGCAGCGTATGGTCGACCACTCGGCCATCAGGTCCGCCAACTCCTGCGCCAAGGGCGCTGGTTCGTCGTAGGGGCGGGTCACCACGACGCGGTGCGCGTCGTCCGGGGTCCGGGCGCACCGGACCGCGGTCAGCCCCGGGCGGGTGCGGGACTGCCAGCCGTGGACCCGGGCTTGGGCGAGCCAGAAGGCGGCGGCATTGTCGTTGGCCCGTTCGAGCCGGCTGCTGGTGTTCACGGCAGGACCGTAACCCGGCGGTCCGGTTCCCGGTTCCCCCGTTCTGGGCTTGGCCGGATGAAGCCTGGGAGGCGCACGACTTCTCCCCGTGCGCCCCCTCGTGCACCGCCGATTTTCGGTCAATTTCGCGCCGATCCCTCCCGCTTGGGCAAATCCGCAGCCCAGACCAGCCGGCCGGGCGCACCGGAGCCGGACGCCCCAGGAACCGTCCCGCGACAACCAGCCACCGTTGCCCCGGCCCTCTTCCCAGAAAGGTCGACGGGTGCCACGCTTCGTGATCGAATGCATCACGCCAAATTGCCATGTCGACATAGCGTCGGATGGTGAACTTGTCACAACGGCAATGGTCCACCCGATAGATTTCGATCTTGGCCAGCAGTGCCGCACCACCCACACCACACCACCGAGGGGGCTTGAGCGCCTTGAGCAGGGTGAGCAGGAGCGACGCGGGTCCTGACAGCGGCCAGGCGGCGGCCGGCGGCGCGGGTCGGTCCGCGAGAGGCACTGGCACCACCGCGATCGCCACCACCCGAACCTCCGGCCCCCAGGGCGCCGCTTCGCACTCCTCGTACTCCACGGTGCCCTCCCCCGGGGCGGGCGCCGGCGGCGGTCCCGGTGCGACGCCGACCGCCGCGGACCACGGCGTGGCGACGCCCTACGGGAGCCAGTCCCCCTACGGCGGCCAGCCCGCCTTCGGCGGACAGTCGTCGTTCGGCGGACAGCCCGTCAGCCGAGGACCCGTCAGTCCCGGCCAGTCCTACGGCGGCGAACACCCGGGCTATTCCGGCCACCCCGGACACCTCGCCCATCCCGGCCACTACGGAGGCCATCCCGGCCACGCCGGCCACGCCGGTCATTCCGGCCACCCCGGCTACGGCGGCGGCACCCCGGGCCTGAACGGCGCCCCCGCCGCCGGCCCGGGCGGCGGTCCGCTCGGCGGCCTCGCCCTCGGCTCCGGCCACGGCCCGCTGGGCCACGGCGGGCCCGGCGCGAACGGCTCCCCGACCCCGATGGCGTCCTCCGCCCCGCGCAAGCTGTCCGGCCGGCGCCGCCGGGAGACCGTCGCCGTGCTGATCTTCGGCGGCGCCCCGATCTTCGAGAGCTCCATCCCGCTCTCCGTCTTCGGCGTGGACCGTCAGGACGCCGGGGTGCCCCGCTACCGCCTGCTGGTCTGCGCCGGCGAGGAGGGTCCGCTCGCCACCACCGGCGGCCTGACCCTCTCCGCCCCGTACGGCCTGGAGGCGCTCGCCCGGGCCGGCACGATCGTCGTTCCGGCCTGGCGCTCGATCTCCCAGCCGCCGCCGGTCGAGGCGATCACCGCCCTGCGCAAGGCCCACCACGAGGGCGCCCGGATCATCGGGCTCTGCACCGGCGCCTTCGTGCTGGCCGCCGCCGGTCTGCTCGACGGCCGCCCGGCGACCACCCACTGGATGTACGCGCCGACGCTGGCCAAGCGCTACCCGCGGGTCCACGTCGACCCGCGCGAGCTGTTCGTCGACGACGGCGACGTGCTGACCTCCGCCGGCACCGCCGCCGGAATCGACCTGTGCCTGCACGTGGTGCGCAGCGACCACGGCGCCGAGGCGGCCAACGCGCTGGCCCGCCGCCTGGTGGTGCCGAGCCGCCGCGGCGGCGGAGGACAGGCCCAGTACATCGATCAGTCTTTACCGGAAGAGATCGGCAACGACCCGCTGGCCGAGGTGGTCACGTGGGCGCTGGAGAACCTCAACCAGCAGTTCGACGTCGAGGTGCTGGCGGCTCGCGCGTACATGAGCCGGCGCACCTTCGACCGGCGGTTCCGCACGCTCACCGGCAGCGCGCCGTTGCAGTGGCTGATCACCCAGCGGGTGCTCCAGGCACAGCGGCTGCTGGAGACCTCGGAGCTGTCGGTGGACGACGTCGCGCGCCGGTGCGGGTTCCGTTCGCCGGTGGCGCTGCGCGGGCACTTCCGGCGCCAGCTCGGGGTCTCCCCGGCCGCGTACCGGACCAGCTACCGGGCCCGCCGTCCCGGTCAGCAGCCGAGCGCGCCGGCCGGTGCGCTCGGCGACCTGCGGCTGCCGGGAGCGCTGCCGCACCCGGCGGGCGCGGTCGCGCCGGCGGGCGGGCCGCTGTTCGGCGGGGCGCACGGTGTGCCGTCGGCGCAGCCGTTCCCGGCCGGTCCGGGGGCGCCGCTCGCGGTCGGGCAGCACGGGCAACCGGTGCCGCACGGCCAGCAGGGGCAGCAGGTCGGTCACGGGCAGCCGGGTGCGCACGGCCAGCCCGGCGGGTTCGGTCCGGGCCAGGTCGGGACGCCGACCGGCCAGCCCTTCCACGTCCGGGCCGGTCAGCCGTACCCGCACCAGCAGGCCGCCCAGCAGTCGCACCCCGGGCAGCAGGGTGCGGCGGGGCGCGGTCCGCTGCGGCCGCCGGTGGTTCCGCCGCAGGCCGGACCGGGGACGGGGACCGGACGTCCGCCGCGCACCGCGGAGCACGCGGCGGCGGAGGACGGTCTCCCGCAGCCGGGGGTCCGAGGTCAGGGCCAGGGGCACCGGAGCGCGGCCGAGCGGCCCGCGGACGAGCCGGGTGCGGCCGGGCGCGGTCACGGCGCGTCCGCGGGACGGATGCCGGCCCCGGCCGGGCAGCCGGGCTCCGGGCCGGGTGAGCTCCGCGGTCGCCAGGCCCGGGCTCCGCAGGTCCGCGGCCAGGCGACCGGCCGGCCCTCGGCCGAGGGCGCCCGGGCGGCGCGCGAGGTCCGGGCCGGACGGGACGGCCATGCGGTCCGGGCCGGCCGGGAGGGCGAGCACCCGGACGGCCCCGGCACGCACGACGGGCCGGAGGAGCACCAGGCCGAGGCACCCCGCTCGGCTCCACCGGTCCCCGCGGCGCGTGATCGCGCCGTAGGGTGAGTTGTGTGAATGACCGTTTGGTATGGATCGACTGTGAAATGACCGGCCTCGACCTCGACCGGGACGCCCTGGTCGAGGTCGCGGTGCTGGTGACGGACTCCGAGCTGAACATCCTCGGCGAGGGCGTGGACGTCATCATCCGGCCGCCGGCGGAGGCGCTGGCGAACATGCCCGAGGTGGTGCGCGAGATGCACACCGCCTCCGGGCTGCTGGAGGAGCTGGAGGAGGGCGTGACCCTGGCCGAGGCCGAGGAGCGGGTGCTCGCCTACGTGCGCGAGCACGTGCCGGAGGCGGGGAAGACCCCGCTCTGCGGCAACTCGGTGGCCACCGACCGCGGCTTCCTGGCCCGGGACATGCCGGCCCTGGAGAAGCACCTGCACTACCGGATCGTGGACGTCTCCTCGATCAAGGAGCTGGCCCGCCGCTGGTACCCGAAGGCGTACTACAACAGCCCGCAGAAGGGCGGCAACCACCGGGCGCTCGCCGACATCCGGGAGAGCATCGACGAACTGCGGTACTACCGCGAGGCGGTGTTCGTCCCGCAGCCCGGCCCGGACGCCGACACGGCGCGGGCGATCGCCGGGAAGTACCGGTCCCCGGCGAGCTGAACCCGGGGCCGCCGGCCGGTCCACTTCCTGGAACGGCCCGGCGGAACCCCGCCGGAGGGTCGGAGAAGGTGCCTGTCAGCCGGATCGAAACCCTGGCGCGAGCACCCTCTCGGATCCTGTAGAGTTCTTCCTGTCGGAACGGGAACGCGAGAGCGGGAACGGACCGGACAGATGGTGGGTGTAGCTCAGTTGGTAGAGCACCTGGTTGTGGTCCAGGTGGCCGCGGGTTCGAGTCCCGTCACTCACCCCAGAGCCCGAGGGGCCGATCTCTTCAAGAGATCGGCCCCTCGGGCGTTTTCGCGTTCCCTCAGCTGTGCACGGCCTCAGTTGCACGCCCCCCGCCCGGATGTGCGCTCCCTCACACGCACCCGCCGGGTCGACTTTCCGGCCGACCCCCTGCCGCCGGAAGCTACCGGCTAGTAACATCGTCGCCATGACCACACCCACGATCGGCAAGCTGCTCGACGACACCGTGCCGATGGCGCACACCCTCAACCTGGACTACCTGGAGACCACCCCGGAGCGGGCCGTGCTCCGACTGCCGGACCAGCCCGCGTACCACAACCACGTCGGCGGCCCGCACGCCGGCGCGATGTTCACGCTGGCCGAGTCCGCCAGTGGCTGCATCGTGCTCGCCGCCTTCGGCGACCAGCTGTCCCGGGCCGTGCCGCTCGCCGTGAACGCCGAGATCGCGTACAAGAAGCTCGCCATGGGCGACGTCACCGCCACCGCCGTGCTCGGCCGCCCGGCCGCCGAGATCGTCGCCGAGCTGGACGCCGGCGGCCGCCCCGAGTTCCCGGTCACCGTCGAGATCACCCGCGCCGACGGTGCCGTCACCGGCGTGATGACGGTCACCTGGACCCTGCGCCCCAACTCCTGACCACCACGCGGTCGTTGGCCCCGGGAGCGCCGGCCCCGGGGCCACCCGCGCGATGACCGTCCGTGACGGCGGGCGTGACCTCACCACCCGGCCGCTCGTTCTCGATTCACGTGCGAGCCAATCACGCGACCAAGCCCCAGGAACCCGCCCCTCGCGGCGGCGCCGGTGCCCGCCGCGGGATCGCCCGGTGGCTGCCCCGCCCCCGGGTCGTCGCCGCCGCGGGAGCCCTGCTCACGCAGCTCTGGGGGGTCGGCGCCCCCGGGGCGTACGCGGCCGCCGCCGACCCACCGCCGGACCCGGCCCGGCCCGCCGTCCGGCGCGCGCTGACCGGCGCCCCGGCACTCGACCGGCCGGTGCTCGACGGACCCGCCCTCGACGGGCAGTCAGCCGAACGTCCCGTCGGGTCCGGGCCCCCGACGGGCAGACCCTCGGCGGGCGGCCCGCCGGACCGCTCCCCCGGGGCCGCCGGGGAACCGGCCGGCAACGGCCCGGCCGACGGGACCACCGGGGCGGTCGGCGCGGTCGGCGGCACCCTCCAGGAACGCATCCGGGCCGGCGGCCTTCCCCTGCCCGGCCAACGGGCGGCCGTCCCCGACGCCTTCGCACTCGCCTCCGGCCTCCTCGACACCCTCCCCGCCCAGGCCCGGCCCGACGACCCCCGCGCCTCCCGCGAGGGCGGACCCGTCGGCCTGTCCTCCGCCGCCCGCCGCCGACCCGACGGCACCCTTCCCGCCGTTCCCCGGCAGCGCCAGGCCTCGGAGGGAGCACTGGTCCAGGAGGCGACGGCCACGACCGTCGACCAGGCAGGACCCGCCGCCGAGCCCGACCGGCCGGCGGACTCCACGGCCCCCGCCGGAGCCGGCCCCGGCCGGACGCCCGCGACGGTGGCCATCGCCGACACCGCCACGGCGACCACCTCCCATGACGGCTCCGCCACCGCGACCGCCGTCCTCGCCCCCATCGCCGCAGGGCTGCTGCTCACCGGGGCGGCCATGTGGAAGCACCGCGGGCTGCCACGCGGGCACTGAACTCGAACTCCCGCCGTCCACCCGGAGAACGGGCGGGCCGACGCCGGGGTACGCGCGTCGCGAGGCACGGGCGGGGCACCACCCAGCCGAGGACCGAAGGCCCGGGACTCGGTGCCTCTCCGGCAGCGAACGATCCCGGGTCGGTCGAGACGCGGCGTCGGGCCGCGCGCGTCCCGGGGCCGCCGAGGCGTCTCCCGCCGCCGGGCGCGGGCCGGGACAGCGGCAGGCGGCAGCGGCAGTAGCGGCAGCGGCGGCGGCAGCCCGGCTATTGCGCGGCCAGGTCCAGGACCAGCAGCGGAAGTTCGCGCCCCGGGATCGAGCCGGACGGGACGCTGCCGATCCGGGTGGCCCCCATCGCGAGGTAGAACGGCTCGGCGTTCGGGTCGGAGTCGATGGTGAGCCGGCGCAGGCCGAGCTCCACGGCCAGGCCCCGGGCCTGCTCGAACAGCGCGCGGCCGACGCCTCGGCCGATCGACTCCGGCTCGACGAACAGCTGGTCCAGCGACCCGGTCGGCGGGGCGCCGGAGAGCGAGACGAACCCCAGCACCCGCCCGCCGTGCTCGGCGACCACCGTGGCCGACCGCTCGATCACGCCGGCGTCCACGGTCAGCTCCGCCCGGCAGGCGGCCATGAACACCTCGTCGTAGCCCCAGTACGCCTTGGACCGCAGGGCGATGCCGGTGAGCAGCGCGGCCTCGTCCGGCCGGGCCGGTCTGATCTCCATGGCTCCCCCTCGGGTCGGTGGCCGGACGGCAGCGCCATTGTCGGCCGCGATCCGGTCGTCCGCCAACGGATTTGCGGCGGGCGGCACGGCGCTGCCGGGGTTCACCGCTGGCGGCGCCGGAGCGCGGCCGTCAGCGGAACACCCCCGGCGGCGGTTCCGGGGACGGGGCCGCCGTGGCGTCCGTCGCCGGAACGGCTCCGGCCGCGAAGTCGGTGAGGGCGCGGCCGTGTTCGACCCGGGCGTGGGCGGAGTCCGAGGCGGCGCGGCGGGTGAGGTCGGCGACCGGGAGGGGGGTGTGGGCGGCGGCCAGGACGAGGTTGCCGAAGCGCTTGCCGCGCAGCACGGCGGGGTCGGCGATCAGGCACAGCTCGGGGAAGACCGCGCCGAGGGTGGCGACCTGGGAGCGGGCGAAGGGCAGGGCGCCGCCGTCGGCGATGTTGGCGGCGTACCAGCCGCCGGGGGCGAGGGCCCGGGCGGCGAGGGTGGTGAACTCGACGGTGGTGCAGTGGGCGGGGGTGCGGGCCCCGGAGAAGACGTCGGTGATCACCAGGTCGACGCTGTCCTCGGGAGTGCGCTCCAGCACGCTGCGGGCGTCCGCGCCGCGCACCTTGATCTGCCAGCCGCGGTCCAGGGGGAGTTCGGCGCGGACGAGTTCGGTGAGCGCGGTGTCGATCTCGGCGACCTGCTGGCGGGAGCGCGGCCTGGTCGCGGCGGTGTAGCGGGCCAGGGTGAGGGCGCCGCCGCCGAGGTGCAGGACGGTGAGCGGGCGGCCGGGCGGGGCGACCAGGTCGATCAGGTGGCCGAGCCGGCGCTGGTACTCGAAGCCGAGGTGGGTGGGGTCGGCGAGGTCGACCAGGGACTGCGGGGCGCCGTCGATCAGCAGCGACCAGGCGGCGGGGCGGTCGCGGTCGGGGCGCAGTTCGGCGAGGCCGGAGCCGACGGGGCGGCTGAGCGGGCCCTGGGCGTGGGTGCGTCCGTCCGGTCCGGTGGTGGCCGCCGGTTCCGGGCCGCGCCCGGCTCTACTGCTTCGTCCCATACCGGCCATTATCGCCGTCGGGGTGGAACACCCACAGGTCAGGGGCGTGCCCCGGGGACCCGGCCGGAGGTTCGGGGGCCCGGCGGGATCCGCGCGGCACGCCCGCTAGAACGGGCCGAGGCCGCCTGCGGTGAGCGTGCAGGCGGCCTCGCAGAGGGCGGAGCGGAGCACCCAGGCGTCGGTGGGGCGTGCGGTGCGGCCGGCGCCGGAGGGCGGGATAACCCAGCGCGGGTCGGTGGTGGCGGGCACGAGCGCGCCCGCGGTACAGGAGCTGCCGGGCAGGTGCCAGGTCTCCCAGGTGCCGGCCGGGACGAGGAAGGAGACGGTGCTGCCGTTGCGGCTCTGCAGGACGGCTCCGCAGGCGCGGCGCAGTCTCAGGATGTCGACGGCTTCCAGGCCGTGCCGCAGGGCGACGGTCACGGTGTCGCAGGCGGTGACGGAGGTCCCCTCGTCGGGAGTCGTACGCTCGCGCCGGCGGCCGCCGCAGGGGGTGCGGCCGCCCTCGACCGGTCCCCGGCCGGGGTGCCGGTCGTCGGCGGGTTCGGGGAGCAGGGCGGGAGCCGCGGCGGCGAGCACTCCCCCGCGGACGGGTCGGTACTGCGGCAGTCCGGTGGCCATCATGGGCTCTCCTGTACCTCGTCGGTCCGGAAGCACAGCCGTTGGGCGGGGCCGCCGGGCTGGGACGGGCCGGGGCGACGGCATGGGCTTTTTCCGCGTACCAGCACAACGCGGGGCCCGCGCCGCAGGCCACGGGGCGCATTACAGCAAGGCATGGCATTTCATGGCGGATACCCAGCAACATCGCCCCTTTCGCCCCGTATTGACACGGAATGTCCCGCCAACCGAATGTGGCCGCTCGGTGACTCCGAGTACTCTCGGCGCCATGGCAGCCACCCCACCGGCCGAGCCGAACCGACCGTCCCCCAACCCCGTGATGCGCGCGCTGCGCGGCGACCGTTCACCCGGCGAGTTCGCCACGGCCGTCCGCAGGGCCGCCCGCGAGATCGGCGAGCACGTATCCTGCGACGCCCGCTACGTCGGACGGGTCGAATCCGGTGAGATCCGCTGCCCCAACTACGCCTACGAGCGGGTGTTCCGGCACATGTGGCCGGACCGCACGCTCACCGACCTCGGCTTCGCCCCCCGGACCTCCGTCCGCCGCCGCCCGGTGGCCGGATCCGGCGGGTGGAGCGAACCGCCTCCGCTCCACCCGACGTTCCCGCCCCCGCCCGCCCCGCGCTCACCAATCTCCACTCAACTCCCGTACGCTGCCTCGCCGTACGCGGATCCAGCCGCTCCGGACGGGCCCCCGTGGCCGAGTCCCGGGACGGCGCCCCGGGGGCTCGATGGATCGCCCAATCTCGACGAGGAGAACGACGACGTGCGTCGCCGTACGTTCCTGGCCGGCGGCACCACCGCGCTGGCCGCCGTGATCGGCATCGACCGACCCGCACCGGCCGTCGGCCGGCAGGCCGGTGCCGACGGCGCCTCCGGTGCGCTCACCGGCCGAGGCGCCTTCCCCGGTGCGGAGTTCACCGCACCGTCGCTGCTCGGCGGCGAACCGCTGGTGCCCGGCCGCCCCGGGCCGGTGGCGCCGTCGCGCCGGATCGGCGCCGCCGAGGTGTTCGGCGTCGAACAGGCCGTCCGGGAGATCCGGCTGGCCGACGACGCGCACGGCGCCGACGCCCTGTACGAACTCGCCGGGCGGTCGCTGCGCAACGCCTACGTGTTGCTCAACGAGTGCGAGTACAGCGCCGAGACGGAGCGCCGGCTCCAGGCCGGGGCGGGTGAACTCGCCATCTCCGTCGGCTGGTTGGCCCATGACTCGAACCGTCTCGCGGACGCCCGCTCGTTCTACTCCGAGGCGCTCGCCACCGCCCGGATGGCCGGGGACTCCGGCCTGGAGGCGCACGTCTTCTGCAACAGCGCCTTCCTCGCCCGGGACGCCGGCCGCCCGCGCGAGGCGCTGCGCGCCGCCCAGGCCGGGCAGGTCGCCGCCCGGGAGCTGGACTCCGAGCGGCTGCTCGCCCTGCTGACCATGCGCGAGGCCGGTGCGTGGGCCCTGCTCCAGGACCGCGCCTCCTGCGAGCGCGCCCTCGGCCGGGCGTACGCCCTGTTCGACCGGGGCCCCGGTGAGCGGGACCCGGAGTGGATGTCCTTCTTCGGCGAGGCCGAGATCGCCGGGCTCCAGTCGCAGTGCTGGTCGGCGCTCGGCGACTGGGACCGCGCCAGCGAGCAGGCCGTGCTGGCGATAACGCTCCAGGAGCCGCACTTCCTCCGCAACCGGGTGCTGTACACCGCCGAGCTGGCCCACGACCGGCTCGGCCGCGGGGACCTGGCGGGCGCGGCGCACCACGGATCGGCCGCCGTCGCGCTGTTCGACGCCGTCGGTTCGGCCCGGATCCGGAGCATGCTCGCGGACACCGCGGGACGGCTGCGCCGGCACGTCGCGGTGCCCGAGGTGCGCCGGTTCCTGACCGATTACGACCGGGCGGCGGCCGCGTAGAACCCGTACAGGACCTGGGCAGGACCCGGGCAGGCCTCGCCCGGGCTCAGTGCCCGGCGGTCAGGCCGTCCAGGTGGGACAGGTCGTTCCAGATCTCCACCGCCGGCGCGCCGTACTCCCAGGACAGCACGCAGAGCGCGGCCGTACCGAGCTTGAACCGCTGGGCGTACTCGGGCGGCAGCCCCAGCCAGCGGGCGGCCAGGATGCGCAGCAGGTGGCCGTGCGCGAACAGGACCACGTCCCGGTCGGCGCAGTGCATCACGGTGGTGTCCGGCTCCGGGACGCCGTGCTCCTCGTTGAGGCCGGCCAGGAACGCGTCCACCCGGGCGGCCACGTCGGAGAGCTTCTCGCCGCCGGGCACCCCGTCGCGCCAGATCAGCCAGCCGGGGTGGTCGGTGGCCCGGATGTCCGCGCCGGTGCGGCCCTCGTACGCGCCGTAGTCCCACTCCATCAGCTCCGGGCGCTCCACGGCCCGGTCGCCGAAACCGGCCAGCTCGCAGGTCTCCTTCGCCCGGCCGAGCGGGCTGGTGCGGACGAGCGCGTCCGGCAGCCCGTTCCAGGGGGCCTTGGCGAGACGGGCGCCGAGGGCCCGGGCCATCGCGCGGCCCTCCTCGGTCAGCGGGATGTCGGTGCGGCCGGTGTGGCGGCCGGTGGCGGACCACTCGGTCTCGCCGTGGCGGACCAGCACGATGCGGGCGGGCATGGGGGCTCCTAGCGACAGCAGGGCGGTGGCAACGGTCGGTCTCACCATTGAGCACCGGGCTCCATGATCCCCCACCCGGACGGCGGCCACGATCGCGGGGCCCGTGGCGGCGGGCGCGGCCGCACGCCGGCCGGCGCGGTCCGCCGGGGGTCCGACCACGGCCGCCCCGGGTGCCGACCGGTGTACCGCCCGGCGTGTCGACCGCTGTGCCGCCCGGTCGTCCAACGGCCGGTCCGTACCGCGTTGTCGGACCCGGATGCGACACTGGGCCGCACCATGAACGTCTCGACGAACGTCCCGCCGGGCGGGCCCGCTGAGCCGCTCGCCCAGCGGCTCGCGGAGCTGCGCGGACCGGCCCCGCAACGCAGTCTGAACGCCCGCTCCCTCGCCGCGCTCGCCGCCAATCCGGGCTGCCACCGCCGCGCCGTGCTCGACGCGGCCGGGGTGGACAAGTCCGCGCTGGCGGCCCGGCTCGGCCGCCCCGCCCCCTTCGGCCAGTCCCCCTTCGCCATCGCCCGCGGCGTGATCTTCGAGTCCCGGCTGAAGGCGGACGGCTACGCCCCGCTGCTGGAGCCGCTGCGCCACCACCTGGGCCTCCCGGCGGACGACCGGGCCCCGCTCCGGGTGCCGGACCTGCTGCACCGCTCCGGCCCGGCCGTACGCGCCGACCGGACGGCCGAGGCACTGGCCGCGGCCGCCGCCGACCCGGAGGCCTGGACGCTGCTCGACCACCCGATGCTGCGCCTGGCGGTGGCCGGCAGCACCGCCTACCTGGAGCCGGACGCCCTGGTGGTGCACGGCGGGCGGTGCACCGTGGTCGAGATCAAGTCCTTCCCGGTGCTGGACGGCAGCGCGGACCCGGCCAAGGTCGGCGCCGCCGCCCGGCAGGCCGCCGTGTACGTGCTGGCGCTCCAGCAGGCCGCCGCCGCGGCGGCCGGGCAGCCGCTCGCCGAGGACCCGTACACCGAGCAGCGGCTCGCGGGCAGCCCGCGCACCAGCGTGCTGCTGGTCTGCCCGAAGGACTTCGGCAACCGGCCGACCGCGGTGGCCGTGGACGTCCGCCGCGAACTGGCCACCACCCGGCGCCAGCTGAGCCGGCTGACCGGCATCGGCCGGCTGCTGGAGGCGCTGCCGCCGGACGCCGGCTTCGACCTGGCCGCCGACGAGGACGGCGCGCCGGCCCGGACCGCCGAGCAGCTGGCCGCCTCGGTCGAGGCGGTGCCCGCCGCGTACAGCCCGGACTGCCTCTCCACCTGCGAACTCGGCTTCCACTGCCGTGCCCGGGCCCGCTGCGGCGACCGGGTCGAGCAGCTCGGCCGGGGCGTGCGCGGCGAGCTGGGCAGCATCCGGACAGTGTCCGGGGCGCTGGCCGCCGCCGGCACCAAGAGCGAGGACCTGGACGGCGCGGACGACGCCGCCGAGCGCCTGGCCTACGCGGCCGCACTGCGCGCCGAGGCCCTGGGAGCGGCGGCCGCGGCAGCCACGGCCGCCGGAGCCGGCGCCCCGGGGGCCGTCGCATGAGCGGGCGCGACGCGGGAGCGGCCCCGGCCGAGGGCCGCGGGAGCACCGCCGGGCGAAGCGGGGCGGGCGCATGAGTCTGCTCACCACCCTCGCCCGGCTGGAGGCCGTCCGCAGCGGCCGGGCCGAGCCGCTGGCCACCGTCCGGCACCGGCACCTGTCCGACCGCCCGATGGTGCTGGTCCCGCTGACCGCCGCCGGCGAGTCCGGCGCGCCGCTCGCGGTGCTGCTCGGCACCGACCGGGACGCGCCGCGGCTGCACCTGGTGCCGCAGCCGCTCAACCGCACCCTGCGGTTCGACTTCCTGGCCGAGCTGGCCGCCGACCTGCTGCCCTACCTGGAGTCCTTCGCCGAGGACGTCGAGCAGATCGAGGGCTCCGAGAAGGACCCGGAGAGCGGCGAGAAGACCCAGGTGTTCCGCGAGCTGTGCGCGGACGCCCCGCAGCTGATCGTGCCGAACGGCGCGGGCGTGCACCACCTCGCCCTGATCGGCCGCTCGACCCGTTTCCGCCGTACCGCCGAGGACGCGGAGCCGGGCCCGTACCCGGCGCCGGTCCGGGTGCCGCTGCTCGGCCGCTGGCTGACCCACCTCACCGACCGCGCCCAGGTGCCCGGGTCCTCGCTGCTGCTGCCGATGACCGGCCTGCTGGCCCGGCACTGGGCGACCGGCCAGAGCCACCTGGAGGACCAGCACCTGGCGGCCCGGCTCGCCTGGCACCACCCGCCGGCCGGTCTGACCGGCGCGCAGGCGGCCGAGCTGGCCGAGTCCGCCCGGGACGACCGGGGGCAGCTGCTGCACCCGCCGGCCGGGCCGACGACCGACCCCCGCTTCGACGAGTTCGTGCTCGCCCCGGCGATCACCCGCTACGACGCCGCGGTCGGCGCCCTGCAGCACAGCACCGAGCAGCGCGACGAGGCCGCCGCCGTACGCGCCCGGGCGGCCGTGCGGGCCGCGGTGACGGCGCTGGAGGAGGCGCTGTCGACCGTCCTGCTGCCCACCTGGCGGGACGTCTGGCAGGGCCTGGACCTGCTGCGGACCCTGCCGCCGGCCGGTCACCTGGAGGAGCGCTGGACCGGCGACCGCTGGTCCTACACCGGCCACCGGGACCGGCTGGCGGCCGGCGAGCCGCCGCAGCCCCGGCAGGACGACGCCGTCACCGCGGCCCGCAAGCTCGCCCAGCGCGAGCGCGAACAGGCCCGGCTCGACGTCCAGGAGGCGCTGGACGACCCGCTGGCGATGGCCGAGCACCGGCTGGCCGGCGAGGCGTTCAGCGGCGTGGTCACGGAGGTGGTGCCGGACTGGGACACCGCCGGCCGCTCCCCCAAGCCGCGCCCGCTGGTCACCCTGCGCACCGCCGACCGTCCGCACGCGGACCTCGGCCGGGAGGTGCACCGCGTGCACGGCCCGTCCGCGCAGAAGGCGGAGATCGTCGCGGTGGACACCGCCGGGGGCACCCTCACCCTGCGGGTGCTCTCCGGCATGGGCCGCCGGAAGGAGCCGGAGCCGGGCAGCCTGCCCGAGCCCGGCGAGTCGGTCACCTTCACCCTGTTCGAGCTGACGGTGCGCCAGTCCGCGCCACTGCCCGAGCCGGACGACACCCCCTGGACCCACGGCGGCCCGCCCGGCGCCGCGCCCGTACCCGCCCCGTCCGCCCCGTCCGTCTCCGAGGAGTGGGAGTGAGCCGTCCGATGACCCCCGAGCAGGCCCCGGGCGAGGCCGCCGACGCCGCGGTGGCCCGGATCCTGGCGGCCACCGTCCGGCCGCCGGCCGGCGCCCCGCGCGGCGTGGTGGTGGACTCCCCGCCCGGCGCCGGGAAGTCGACGCTCGTGGTGCGGGCCGCGCGCGAGCTGGTCGAGGCCGGCGAGCGGCTGATGATCGTCGCCCAGACCAACGGCCAGGTGGACGACCTGGTCGGCCGGCTGGCCGGGAAGGCGCCGGAGCTGACGATCGGGCGGCTGCACGCCGCGGACTCCCGGCCCGGCCCGGAGGTGCTGAAGCACGCCAACGTGACGCCCTCCGACAAGGTCGCCGACCTGGTCGAGCACGACGTGGTGATCTCCACCTCGGCCAAGTGGCAGTGGGTGCGGGCCGAGGCCCCGTGGCGGCACGCGATCGTCGACGAGGCGTACCAGATGCGCTCGGACGCCCTGCTCGCGGTGGCCCGGCTGTTCGAGCGGGCGCTGTTCGTCGGCGACCCGGGCCAGCTGGACCCGTTCACCGTGGTCGGCACCGAGCAGTGGGCCGGGCTGTCGTACGACCCGTCCGGCAGCGCGGTGGTCACCATGCTGGCGCACAACCCGGAGATCGAGCCGCACCGGCTGCCGGTCTCCTGGCGGCTGCCCGCCAGCGCCGCGCCGCTGATCTCGCGGGCCTTCTACCCGTACACGCCGTTCCGTTCCGGCACCGGCCCGGACGACCGCCGGCTGACGGCCTCCGTGCGCCCGGACGGCTCGGCCCTGGACGCGGTGATCGACCGGGCCGCCGAGCACGGCTGGGCCCTGCTGGAGCTGCCCGCCCGGCACACCGTACGGACCGACCCGCAGGCCGTGGCGGCCGTCGCGGCCACCGTCCGCCGGCTGCTGGAGCGGGGGCTGACCGCCCACTCCGAGCAGGGCGAGACCCCGCTCACCGCGGACCGGGTAGCCGTCGGCACCGCCCACCGGGACCAGGCGGCGGCCGTGCGCGCGGCGCTGCTCAAGGCGGGCGTGCCGGTGGACGGCGCGGCCGGTCCGGCCGTCACGGTGGACACCGCCAACCGCCTCCAGGGCCGCGAGTACGACGTCACCGTGGTGCTGCACCCGCTCTCCGGGCGCCCCGACGCGACCGCCTTCCACTTGGAGACCGGCCGGCTCTGCGTGCTCGCCTCCCGGCACCGGCACGCCTGCATCGTGGTGGCCCGGGCCGGGATCGCCGAGCTGCTGGACGAGCACCCCGCGACCGAGCCGGTGCAGTTGGGCGTGCCGGTGACCTTTCCGGACGGCTGGGAGGCCAACCACCAGGTGCTGCACCACCTGAACGGCCACCGGGTCCACCTGAGGTAGCCGCCGGTGTCAGTCCTCGGTCTCGCAGACCGCGAACGCCACCACCGGGCCCCGCTCCGTCTGTGCGCTCCACCCGCGCCCGTCGGCGGTGGGGCCGGTGGCGCGCACCGGGCCGTCCGCCTCCGGCTGGAGCCGGTAGCCGCCGCCGGTCAGGTGGGTGCCGGACGGGCAGGTCGCCGTCGAGACGCCGTCCGCGCCGCTCGGCTCCCCGGTGACCACCAGCGCCGTCTCGGCGGCCGCGGCGGGCGGGGCGGCGACGGCTGCGACGGCTGCAACGGTGACGACGGCGAGCGGCGCGCCCGGCAGGGGCAGGACGGACAGGGCGACGGCCGTGAGGCCTCTTCTCACACGCATGGGGGTTCCCTCCAGCTCGGTCGGACGACCGGGTACACCGGGACAACCGGTTCGCATGCGATCCGGAAGCGCGGCGCGGGAGGCGCACGCCCGGCGCGGGCCGGGGAATAGCGCTCGCGTGCGCACCGTTCCGCTACCGGCCACCGCCGCGAGACAATGGACGGCGGCCACGACCGGGCGGCGCGGCCCGGAGCAGATTCCTTACCACCCCACCCGAGACCCGGAGGTGTCCGTCCATGCCCGACTCCCCAGAGTCGTCCGAGCCCACCAGGCGCCTGCGTCCGGTGCAGCTGCTGTTCGAGCCGCAGTCCGCCGAACCCGAGCCGGAACGATTCTTCGACCTGGAGTCGATCGAGGACCCGGCGGAGCTGCTGCGCCGCTCCACGGAACTGGCCCTGGCCTTCCGGGCCGCCGCCGAGCGGGCCACGGACTTCCAGGCGGTCGCCGCCGCGCAGCTCGCCGACCCGCGCCGGTTCGACGCACTGTCCGACGCCGAGGTCGCCCAGCGGGCGGACTGGACCCCGGACTACGCCGCCAAGATGATCGAGTACGGCCGCACCCTGCTCCAGCCGCGCCGGCACGAGGACTGAGCCCCGCGCCCGTCCGCCGGACACGGGCCGCTGGCATATGCGCGGCGGGGAAGGGTACGCCGTCCCCCGCCGCGCTGTCCGGCGAACCGTGCTTTCCGTCCCGGCGCGGGCGGGCGCCGCGCAGGCTGCTCCCCGTGGAGATCTGGACACAGCAGTCGGTGACGCAGCAGTCGGTGACGTACCCGTCAGCGACATACCCGTCGGTGATGCACCCGTCGGTGGAGTACGTCGGCGCGGCCGGGGAGGCCTGGCTCGCCTCCGCCAGCGAGTACCCGCGCAGCATGCGCGCCCTGTGGGAGAGCCGCCCCTGGGCGCCGTCGGTGCTGCCCTGCGGGCGCGCCTTCGACGTGATCAGCATGCCGGCGCTGTTCGGCCGCCGGGTGCTGGACGAGCTGTGGGCCTCCGGACCGGGCTGCGGGCCGGTGGCCGTCCACCGGGGGCGGATGCTGCTGTTCGTCCAGCCGGGCGCGGCGCCCCGGCTGCGCCGGCTGCTGGCCTGGGAGGAGTGGGCCCGGGACGTGCCGCCGCTGCTGTGCCACGGCAGGGGCGACGCCGTGACCGTGCCGCCCCTGCAGCGGATGGTGAACAGCCCGGACTCCCCCGGGCAGGGCGCCGGCCGGTGGATCGTCGCACCCGAACAGCGCAGTCCCCGGCTGCCCGGCGCCGCGGTGGTGCTCTGGGCCTGCGTGCGGGCGGCGCGGGAGCCGGTTCCCGCCGGGGCGCCCGTCGTGACCGGAGGGTGAACGCGGGGCGGCCGGTATTCGATTTTGGCTCGGCCGCACGGCGCTGCTAGAGTCTTCTCTGTCAGCAGGCGCCGCTAGCTCAGTTGGTTAGAGCAGCTGACTCTTAATCAGCGGGTCCGGGGTTCGAGTCCCTGGCGGCGCACAGACAGCCGGAAGGCCCTTCGCGAGAGCGAAGGGCCTTCCGGCGTTTCCGGCCCGAAAATCCGAAGGCCCGAAGGCCCCGGGCGACCGGGCCGCCCGCCGGAGCGGACGGCCCGACCCGGGCTCAGCGGCCGCGCAGCGCGCGGTAGCGGGCGACCAGCTCGGCGGTGGAACTGTCCAGCTGCTCGGCGCCCTCGCCGGTGAGCAGCACCGGCTCGATCCGCTTGGCGAGCACCTTGCCCAGCTCGACGCCCCACTGGTCGAAGGAGTCGATGTTCCAGATCGCGCCCTGGACGAACACCTTGTGCTCGTAGAGCGCGACCAGCTGGCCGAGCACCGAGGGGGTCAGCTCGCCGGCCAGGATGGTGGTGGTCGGGTGGTTGCCCTTGAAGGTCTTGTGCGGGACGAGCTCGGCGGGCACGCCCTCGGCCGCGACCTCCTCCGGGGTCTTGCCGAAGGCCAGCGCCTGGGTCTGGGCGAAGAAATTGGCCAGCAGCAGGTCGTGCTGGGCGACCAGGCCGGGGGGCAGGTCGGCGACCGGCTCGGCGAAGCCGATGAAGTCGGCCGGGATGACCTTGGTGCCCTGGTGCAGCAGCTGGTAGTAGGCGTGCTGGCCGTTGGTGCCGGGGGTGCCCCAGACCACCGGGCCGGTCTGCCAGTCCACCGGGGTGCCGTCGCGGGTCACCGACTTGCCGTTGGACTCCATGTCCAGCTGCTGGAGGTAGGCGGTGAACTTGGACAGGTAGTGCGAGTAGGGCAGCACCGCGTGCGCCTGGGCGTCGAAGAACGCGCCGTACCAGACGCCGAGCAGGCCGAGCAGCAGCGGGACGTTCTGCTCGGGCGGGGCGGTGCGGAAGTGCTCGTCGACCAGGTGGAAGCCGTCCAGCATCTCGCGGAAGGCGTCCGGGCCGATGGCGATCATCAGCGACAGGCCGATCGCCGAGTCGAAGGAGTAGCGGCCGCCCACCCAGTCCCAGAACTCGAACATGTTGGCGGTGTCGATGCCGAAGTCCTGCACGCCCCGGGCGTTGGTGGACAGCGCGACGAAGTGCTTGGCCACCGCGTCGGTGTCGGCGCGCAGCCCGGTGAGCAGCCAGTTGCGGGCGGAGACCGCGTTGGTGATGGTCTCGATGGTGGTGAAGGTCTTCGAGGCGACGATGAACAGCGTCTCGGCCGGGTCGAGGTCGCGGACCGCCTCGTGCAGGTCGGCGCCGTCGACGTTGGAGACGAAGCGGACGTCGAGGTCGCGCTTGGCGTAGGAGCGGAGCACCTCGTAGGCCATCGCCGGGCCGAGGTCGGAGCCGCCGATGCCGATGTTGACGACGGCGCGGATCGGCTTGCCGGTGTGGCCCTTCCACTCGCCGCTGCGGACCCGGTCGGCGAAGGCGGCCATCTTGTCGAGGACGGCGTGCACCTCGGGCACCACGTTCTCGCCGTCGACCTCGATCACGGCGCCGCGCGGGGCGCGCAGCGCGGTGTGCAGGACGGCGCGGTGCTCGGTGTTGTTGATCTTCTCGCCGCGGAACATGGCGTCCCGCAGCTCGGCGACGCCGGTGGCGGCGGCCAGCTCGCGCAGCAGCTCCAGCGTCTCGTCGGTGACCAGGTGCTTGGCGTAGTCCACGTGCAGGTCGCCGACCCGGAGGGTGTGGCGGCGGCCGCGCTCGGGGTCGGCGGCGAACAGCTCACGCAGGTGGGTGTCGCCCAGCTCGGCCCGGTGCTTGGCCAGGGCGGCCCACTGCGGGGTCCGGTCCAGCGGGGTGCGGGCGTCGGCGCGGGTCTCCGACATCGGTGGGTCCTCGATTCATCTGGGTGCAGAAACCGGCAGGGCCAGGCGTGAGGGTTCGCCGAGGTCGTGCGGGTACTGGTGGTGCGCCGACTCCGTTGACGGCCTGCCCGGGTTCAGCCTATGCAACCCCGGAGCCGGTCGTGCGCATTCCGCCCCGCGGGCGCGGACGGTGCGCCCGCGGGGAGCGGACGCCCCGTCATTTCCGTTCGGAGCGCAGGTCGAGTCCGCGCAGCACCTGGTCGACCAGCTCCGGATCGGCGCCGAGCTCACTGCGGGCGGCGAGCATCTCGCGGCGGGAGGCGGCGATCATCTCCTGCTCGACGTCCCGGGCGGCGCGCCACTGGGCCATCCGCAGCTTGGCCTCGGCGGCCTCCTCCTCGGCGTAGTTCTCCGGGCAGAGCCGGGCCAGCCGGTCGTGCTGACGGTCCCGCAGGCGGTCGGCGACCTCGGCGGGCAGCCGGTCCTGCTCCTCCAGCTCGCCGAGCCGGCTGAGCCCGGCCTTGGCGGCCCGCCACCAGAGCTGGCGCACGGCCTGCTCGTGCTTGTCCTGGTCGATGTCCAGCTCGAACCGCTTGGCCAGCCAGGGCAGGGTGAGGCCCTGCACCAGCAGGGTGAAGAGCACCACGCTGAAGGCGATGAAGACCAGCCGGCCGCGCTCGGGGAAGTTCTCGCCGGAGTGCAGGGTGAGCGGGATGGCGAGCGCCAGGGCGACGGTGGCCACCCCGCGCATGCCGGACCACCAGAGGATCACGCTCTCCTTCCAGCTGAACGGCGTGTCCTCGTCGTCGCCGGAGCGCAGCTTCTTCGACAGCCAGCCGGCCGGCAGCAGCCAGAGCAGCCGGACCAGGACGACCACCGCGATGACCACGGCGGCGTCGCCGAGGAATCCGGTCCAGCCGCGGCCGGCCTCCTTGAGCACGGTGGCCAGCTCCAGGCCGATCAGGCCGAAGGCGACGCCGGTGATCAGGATCTCGACCACCTCCCAGAAGGCGTTGCCGACCAGCCGGTAGGAGACGGCGTCCGCGTCGGAGGCCCGCTCGGCGAGGTAGAGCGCGCAGACCACGACGGCGAGCACGCCGGAGCCGTGGATCTCCTCGGCCAGGGTGTAGGCGGCGAAGGGCACCAGCAGGTTGAGCGCGACCTGCTGGGTCGGGTCGTCCAGGCGCTCGGCGAGCCTGGTGTTGACCCAGCCGAGCGCGACGCCGACCACCACGGCCAGCACCGCGGACAGCACGAAGCGCAGCACCGCGCCGCCGGCCGAGAAGTCGCCGCTGACCATGGCCTCGATGGACAGCGAGTAGATGACGATCGCGGTGACGTCGTTGAACAGCCCCTCGCTCTCCAGGATCGCCACCAGGCGGCGGGGCAGCCCGACGCTCCCGGCCACCGCGACGGCGGCGACCGGGTCGGGCGGGGAGACCAGCGCGCCGACCGCGATGGCGGCGGCCAGCGGCAGGGTGGGCAGCAGCCAGTGCACGGTGCCGGCCACGGCGACCGTGGTGACCGCCACCAGGGCGACCGCCAGCAGCAGGATCGAGCGGGCGTTGGCCTTGAAGTAGCGCACCGAGGAGCGCCGGGCCACCGCGAAGATCAGCGGCGGCAGGACCAGCGGAAGGATCAGCTCGGGCTCGATGGTGACGTCCGGGATCTGCGGGACCAGCGCCATGACGATGCCGAGCAGGGTCATCAGCACCGGTTGCGGCACGCCGATCCTCCGACCGAGCGGCATGGTCACCACGGAGGCGAGCAGCACCAGGAAGAACAGGGGCAGCTGGCCCACGGGGAGGTTCCTCTCGACGACGGACGGCTGAGCGCCGTCCAGGATAAATCTGACAATGCGCCCATCGGTGTCGACACGCTGAACAATGACTTGACCTCAAGCGCACTTCAGGTCGGATGATCGTCGACACCGGAGGGATCGAGAAGGGGCGGGAACAGCATGAAAGCGGTCACCGTGACGGGGAACGGCGGTCCGGAGGTCCTGCGGGTCGCCGAGGTGCCCGACCCGCGACCCGGGCCGGGCGAGGTGCGGGTACGGGTGTACGCCGCCGGCGTGCAGCCGGTGGACCTCGCGATCCGCGAGGGGTTCCGCCCGCCGGGACTGGCGGTCGAGCCGCCGTTCGTCCTCGGCAACGAGTTCGCCGGGGTGGTGGACGCCCTCGGCCCGGACGCCGGGCACTGGCGGGTCGGGGACGAGGTGCTGGGCTTCCGGGTGCTGGGCGGCCAGGCCGACCTGGTCACGGTGGGCGCCGACCGGCTGGTGGCCAAGCCCGCCGGGATGCCGTGGGAGCAGGCCGGCTCGCTCTCCGCCTCCGGCCAGACCGCGCACGTGGCGCTCACCGGGCTCGGCGTCGGCCCCGGCGACACCCTGCTGGTGCACGGCGCCGCGGGCGGGGTCGGCACGGTCGCCGTCCAGCTGGCCCGGGCCTGGGGCGCCACGGTGATCGGCACCGCGAGCGAGCGCAACCACGGCTACCTGCGGGAGCTGGGCGCGGTGCCGGTCAGCTACGGCGAGGGGCTGGTCAAGCGGGTCCGGGCGGTCGCGCCGCAGGGGGTGACCGCGGCCTTCGACGCCGCCGGGCGGGGCGCCCTGGAGGCCTCCGTCGAACTGATCGCCGACCGGACCCGGATCGGCACCGTGGTCGACTACCCCGGCGCCGAGCGGCTGGGGGTCCGGGGGCTGCGGGGCGAGCGGACGGCCGGGAGGCTGACCGAGCTGGTCGAGCTCTGGGAGGCCGGCGGGCTGCGGCTGGAGATCGCGGAGTCGTTCCCGATCGAGCGGGTCGCCCAGGCCCACAAGCTGGTCGGCGCCGGGCACGTCCGGGGCAAGGTGGTGCTGACCATGTGAGCGCGCCCGGCTCCCCGCTCCGGCCGATTGTGAGTTTCGGCTGCTGACCAGGTAATGTTCTCCACGTCAGCAGGCGCCGCTAGCTCAGTTGGTTAGAGCAGCTGACTCTTAATCAGCGGGTCCGGGGTTCGAGTCCCTGGCGGCGCACAGACAGCCGGAAGGCCCTTCGCGAGAGCGAGGGGCCTTCCGGCGTTTCCGCGTCCGCCCTTCCGTACGCCCGCCTCCCGCGTGCCCCTCCGTTCCCACGCCGCCACATGCGCCCCCGCAGGCTCCGGATGGCAGGAAAGGTGGGAAGCAGGTCATTGCTGCCACCGCCGCCCGTTGGGAGGCTGGTCGCATGAGAGCGCGCAGCGTGGTCATCGTCCTCTTCGAGGGCGTGCAGAGCCTCGATGTGACCGGCCCCCTGGAGGTGTTCGCGGGGGCGGGCCGGGCGTCCGGGCAGCCCCCGGCCTACCGGGTGACCACCGCCTCCCCCGGCGGCGGTCCGGTGCGCAGCCACAGCGGACTGCGGCTGCTGCCGGACGCGGACCTGGCCGAGATCGGGGCGGTGCACACCCTGCTGGTTCCCGGCGGGATGGACACCGAACTCCCGGACCCGGCCCTGGTGGCACGGATCCGGGAGCTGGCCGGACGGGCCGAGCGGGTGGTGTCGGTGTGCACCGGCGCCTTCCTGCTCGCCGAGGCCGGGCTGCTGGCCGGACGCCGGGCGACCACCCACTGGGCCTACGGCGGGGAACTGGCCCGGCGGTTCCCGGACGTCGAGGTGGACCCGGACCCGATCCACGTCCGGGACGGAAGGATCGCCACCTCGGCCGGGGTCACCGCCGGGATCGACCTGGCGCTGGCCCTGGTGGAGGAGGACCTCGGGCGCGAAACGGCCCTGCTGGTCGCCCGCCACCTGGTGGTCTTCCTGCGCCGGCCGGGCAACCAGGCCCAGTTCAGCACCCAGCTGGCCGCCCAGGTGGCGGCCCGGCGGCCGCTGCGCGAGGTGCAGCGGTGGATCGCCGAGCACCCGGAGGCCGACCTCTCGGTCGAGGCGCTGGCCGGCCGGTCGGCGCTGTCGCCGCGGCACTTCGCCCGGGCCTTCGCCGCCGAGGTGGGGGTGACCCCCGGCCGGTACGTGGACGGGGTCCGGCTGGAGGCCGCCCGGCGGCTGCTGGAGGACACCGACGACGGCATCGAGGAGATCGCGCGCTCCTGCGGCTACGGCACCCCGGAGGCGATGCGGCGCGCCTTCGTCCGGGCCCTGGCCGCCCCACCCGCCGAGTACCGACGCCGCTTCCGACCCGAACCCACCGGAGGTCACTGATGCGCATCGCCATCCTGCTCTACCCCGAGTTCACCACCCTGGACGCGGTCGGCCCGTACGAGGTGCTGTCCCGGATCCCCGGCGCCGAGGTGGTGTTCACCGCCGCCGAACGGGGGCCGGTGCGCAACGACGTCGGCAGCCTGGCGCTCGTCGCGGACGCCGCCCTGGACGAGGTGGACTCGGCCGACCTGCTGCTGGTGCCCGGCGGGCCCGGGACGGAGGCCCAGCTGACGGACCGGGCCGTGCTCGACTGGGTGCGCCGGGTGGACGCGACCACCACCTGGACCACCTCGGTCTGCTCCGGTTCGCTGATCCTGGGCGCCGCCGGGCTGCTCAAGGGCCGCCGGGCCACCAGCCACTGGGGCGTCCTGGACCGGCTGCCCCACTACGGGGCGGAGCCGACCGGGACGGAGCGGGTCGTCATCGACGGCAAGTACGCCATCGCCGCCGGGGTCTCGGCCGGGATCGACCTCGCCCTGACGCTGGCCGGCGTGATCAGCGGGGACACGACCGCGCAGGCGATCCAGCTGCTGATCGAGTACGACCCGCAGCCGCCGTACGCGTCGGGCTCCATGGCGAAGGCGTCCCCCGAGGTGGTCGAGGCGGTCAACCGGCTGATGGTGCGCTAGAGCCGGAGGCCGCGCCCCGGCGGGGCGGGAAGGCGTGGCGGCGGGCGGCGGTGGCCACGGCGAGGACGGGGAGCATCAGCGCGAGCACCGTCCAGGGCAGGGCGCCGGTGCCCAGGCCGCTCAGGACCAGGCCGCCGACCACGCCGCCGCCCGCCATCGCGCCGTTCCACAGGGTCACCAGGACGGCCTGGGCGGCGTCCGCCCGCTCTCCGCCCGCGTCGCCGAGCGCGGTCTGGAGCAGGGTCGGGACGCCGCCCCAGCCCAGGCCCCAGAACAGCGCCGCGACGTACACCGGCGGCGCGCTGCCGGACCGCACCGCGAGGACGGCCGCCGTCAGCGCGACCAGCAGCGCGGCGCCGATCGTCAGCTGCCGCAGCCGGCGGTGGATGTGCGCGCCGATCAGCCAGACGCTCGCCAGCGAGGCCAGCCCGAAGACCAGCAGCACGGTGCCGGTGGAGCCGCCGAGGCCGGACCGGTCCAGGAAGGGCGCGATGTAGGTGAACAGGATGGTGTGCGCGAGCACGAAGAGCACCGTCACGGTGAGCACCGGCCGCACGCCGGGCACGGCGAGCGCCTCGCGGACCGGTGCCCGCTCGCCGGCCGGCTGCCCGGGCTGGTCCGGCAGCAGCGCCGCGATCCAGCCGATCACGCCGACCGCCAGTGCCGTCATGGCGAGGAAGGGCACCCACCAGGCGAGCACCTGCCCCAGGAAGGTGCCGACCGGCACTCCCAGCGACAGCGCGACCGGCACGCCCGCCATCGCCACCGCCATGGCCCGGCCCTGCTGCTCGACCGGCACCAGCCGGCGCGCGTACCCCGCGAGCAGGGCCCAGGCCAGGCCGGCCGCGACGCCCGCGAGGAAGCGGGCGGCCAGCGTGAGCGGGTAGCTGGTGGAGACCGCGGTGACGGTGTTGGCGACCGCGAACCCCGCCATCGCGGAGAGCAGCAGCCGCTTGCGGCCCCAGCCGGCGGTGGCCGCGCTGAGCGGGATCGCGGTGGCGGCGGAGCCGATCGCGTAGACGGTGACGGTCTGCCCGGCCGCGGACTCGCCGACCCCGAGCGCCTCACTCATCCCGGGCAGCACGCCGGCGGGCAGGTTCTCGGTGAGACCGGTGACGAAGACGGCGGTGGCCAGGGCGAGCAGGGCGGACAGGGGAAAGGGCTTGCGGGGTACCGGGGTTGTGAGCTGTTTGGTCGCCATGGGGCCATGCTCGGACCTCACACCGGTGTCAGGTTCAAGCATGGCCCCGGAGGCGTCGGCCCGCGGGGCGTCCGGCCCGCGGAACGTCTGAATTACCGGGGCGTCCGGGTCAGCGCCCGAAGTAGCCTTTGAAGTTCTTGGAGAACTCCTGGCCGCCGAACCGGTCCCAGTTGATCGACCAGGTCATCAGCCCGCGCAGGTTCGGCTGCGCGCCCGAACGCGGCACGTACGTCCCGCAGTTGGCCAGCTTGGTCAGGCAGTCGAGCGCCTTGTTCACCTCGGCCGGGGCGACGTAGCCGTTGCCCGCGTTGGTGGTGGCCGGCATGCCGATGGCGACCTTCGAGGCGGGCAGCGCCGGGAACACGTTGTTGGTGTTGCCCGCCACCGGGAAGCCCTTGAGCAGCATGTCGGTCATCGCGACGTGGAAGTCGGCGCCGCCCATCGAGTGGTACTGGTTGTCCAGGCCCATGATGGAGCCGGAGTTGTAGTCCTGGACGTGCAGCAGGGTGAGGTCGTCGCGCAGCGCGTGGATGACCGGCAGGTACGCCCCGGCCCGCGGGTCCTGGCCGCCCCAGGGGCCCGATCCGTAGTACTGGTAGCCGAGTTGGACGAAGAAGGTCTCCGGCGCCATGGTCAGCACGAAGCCCGGGCCGTACTTGGCCTTGAGGGTCTTCACCGCGGAGATCAGGTTGACGATGACCGGGCTGGTCGGGTTCTTGAAGTCGGTGTCACCGGTGTTGAGGGAGAGCGAGTGCCCCTCGAAGTCGATGTCCAGGCCGTCCAGGCCCCACTTGTCGATGATCGCCGAGACGGAGCTGACGAAGGTGTCCCGGGCGGCGGTGCTGGTCAGCTGGACCTGGCCGTTCTGGCCGCCGATCGAGATCAGCACCTTCTTGCCCTGGGCCCGTTTGGCGGCGATGGCGGCCTTGAACTCGTCGTCCGACTCGACGCCCGGGCACTCGGTGGCCGGGCAGCGGTTGAAGCGGATGTCGCCGGAGGTGACGGAGGTGGGCTCGCCGAAGGAGAGGTTGATGAAGTCCCAGGAGTTCGGGACGTCGGCCATCCGGGTGTAGCCGGCGCCGTTGGCGAAGCTCGCGTGCAGGTAGCCGACCAGGGTGTGGCTGCCGGCGGGCGGGCTGGTGGGCGTGCCCGTGGGGGTCCCGGTCGGGGTTCCGGTGGGCGTCCCGGTCGGGGTGCCCGTCGGCGTCCCGGTCGGCGTCCCGGTCGGGGTCGCGGTCGGCGAGGCGGTCGCGGTGGGTGTCGGCGTGGGCGTCGGGCTGGGCGCGCCCGGGCCGTCCAGCGAGATGTCGTCCGCGTAGTAGGTGCCCTGGCCGTACCAGCCGTGGGTGTAGACGGTGGCGCTGGTCTGGCTCGCGCCGGTGGTGAAGCTGAGGCTGAGCTTCTGGTACGCGCCGCCGGTGCCGGGCGTCCAGGTGCTCGGGCCGCCGCCGTCCACGCCCAGGTAGACGTACGAGCCGTTGACGAAGGCGCTGAGCGTGTAGGTGGTGTTCGGGGCGACGGTGACGGTCTGGCCGCACTGGGCGGTGTCGCCGGCCGTGGCGGCCGCGGCGAGCGCGCGGCTGCCGCTGTGCACCGGGCCGGTGACGACGCTGCCGGAGTTGCCGGAGCAGCTCCAGGGGCCGAGCGAGCCGGACTCGAAGCCGCCGTTGGCCAGGAACTCGCCGGCCGAGGCGGCGGGGGCCAGGCCCAGTGTGGCGCCGACCAGGGCGGCTGCGGCGACGGCGGAGGCGGTACCGGCGGCGACGGCCGCGCGGCGGCTCGTGACCGGGGTTCCGGGGACGGGTGTTCTGCGCATGCGGGCGCTCCTGCGATGGCGCGGTCGTGGGGGACGTCCGAGGGCACGCCGGAGCACGCGCCAGTGGGGGGAACGGCCCGGCCTGGCACCCAAGTTGGACTAGACCACTGAAGTGGATTCGACTGGGCGGTGTCAATGGTCCAGACCGGTTCCCGGCTTCTCCGGTTGCCGGGGGTGACACCCCGTCGAAGGATGGAGGGGTGACCCCGCCCGGCTACCTCCGCCACCCCCACCTGCACGGCAGCCTGCTCACCTTCACCGCCGAGGACGACGTCTGGATCGCCCCGCTGGACGCCGACGGCGCCGGCACCGGCCGGGCCTGGCGGGTCGGCTGCGACCGCACCCGGGTCGGCGACCCCCGCATCTCCCCCGACGGCACCACCCTCGCCTGGACCAGCTGGCTCGGCCTCACCCCCGAGGTGTGGACCGCCCCGGTCGACGGCGGCCAGGCGAGCCGGCTCAGCTTCTGGGGCAGCCAGGACACCCGGGTGCGCGGCTGGCTGCCGGACGGCGAGGTCCTGGCCGTCACCTCCTACCACGAGCCCTTCGGCCACTACACCTGGGCGCACGCCCTGCCACCGGACGGCTCCCCCGGCCGCCGGATGCCCTGGGGGCCGGTCGGCGACGCCCAGATGAGCCACGAACGGACCGTGCTGCTCACCGGCGCCGCCCCGCACGCGCCCGCCGCCTGGAAGCGCTACCGGGGCGGCGCCACCGGCCGGCTCTGGGTGGACGGCGAGCGGATCCTGCCCGAGCACACCGGGCACCTCGCCGCCCCCATGCCGGTCGCCGGCCGGATCGCCTTCCTCTCCGACCACGAGGGCATCGGCAACCTCTACTCCTGCCGCCCCGACGGCACCGACCTGCGCCGCCACACCGACCACGCCTCCTACTACGCCCGCGAGGCCGCCACCGACGGCACCCGGATCGTCTACCAGCACGCCGGCGACCTCTGGCTGCTGGACGGCCTGGACGCCCCCGCCCCGCGCCGGCTGCACGTCCCGCTCGGCGGTGCCCGGGCCGGTCGCCGCCCCTACCAGGTCGGCGCCGCGAGCCAGGTCAAGGACCTCGCCTGCGACCAGACCGGCCGGGCCGGGGTGATCACCGTGCGCGGCAGCCAGTACTGGCTCACCCACAAGGACGGCCCGGCCCGCGCGCTCGCCGACACCCCCGGGGTGCGCACCCGGCTGCCGGTGGTGCTCGGACACACCGGCGAGGCGGCCTGGATCACCGACGCCGAGGGCGCCGACGCGATCGAGGTGGTGCCGCTGCCCGGCCACGCCGACCCGCCGGGCCCCGCCGGACCGCGGAAGCACCACCACCGGGTGCTCGCCGCCGGACGGATCGGCCGCGTCCTGGAGCTCACCGCCTCCCCCGACGGCAGCCGGCTCGCCGCCACCACCTCGGACGGACGACTGCTGCTGGTCGGCGCCGCCGACGGCGAGGTGCGCGAACTGGCCGCCTCCGGCTACGGGCCGGTCTCCAGCGCCCGCTTCTCCCCCGACTCGCACTGGATCGCCTGGTCGGAGCCGGTCGCCGGGCGTTCACTGCGCCGCATCCGGCTCACCCGCGCCGACGCGCCCTCCTCGACCACCGACGTCACCGACGGCCGGTTCGAGGACGAGCAGCCGGTGTTCACCCGGGACGGCCGCTACCTGGCCTTCCTGTCCTGGCGCGGCTTCGACCCGGTCCACGACGTGCACACCGGCGACCTCTCCTTCCCGCTCGGCTGCCGCCCGTACCTCGTCCCGCTCGCCGCCGACACCCCCTCGCCGTTCTCCGCCCCGGCCGAGGACGGCGCCCCGCACCACGACGGCGACGGCACCGTCCGGGTCGACCCGGACGGGATCGGCGAGCGACTGCTCCAGTTCCCGGTGATCGCCTCCAAGTACTCGGCCACCGACGCGGTGCGCGGCGGCCTGGTCTGGCTGCGCTGGCCGATCTCCGGCACCCTCGGCCAGACCTTCGCCAGCCCGGAGGACACCTCGGGCCGCCCCTCGCTGGAGCACTTCGACCTGGCCCGGGGCACCCGCAGCACCGTGGTCGACAAGCTGGACGGCTACGCGGTCTCCGGGGACGGCGGCTCGATCGCGGTCTACTCGGCCGGGACGCTGCGGGTGATCCCGGTCGGCGCCCCCTCCGCCGGGACCACCGTCGACCTGCGCCGGATCACCCACACCGTGCACCCGGCCGCCGAGTGGCGCCAGGCCTACCACGAGGCGGCCCGGATCGTCCGGGACCAGTTCTGGGACGAGCGGATGTCCGGCCTGGACTGGCCCGCGCTGGTCGCCCAGTACGAGCCGCTGCTGGACCGGGTCTGCTCCCCCGACGACTTCGCCGACCTGCTGCGCGAACTCCTCGGCGAACTCGGCACCTCGCACGCCTACGTCACCCCGTCCCGGCGCGCCGAGGGCCCCACGCTCGCCCAGCAGCCGCTCGGCCTGCTCGGCGCCAACGCCCGCCACGCCCCCGACGGCCGCTGGCTGGTCGACCGGGTGCTGCCCGGCGAGACCTCCGACCCGCGCGCCCGCGCCCCACTCGCCGCCCAGGGCGTCCGGGACGGCGACGAGTTCCTGGAGATCGGCGGCCGCCCGGTGGACCCGCTGCGCGGACCGCTGCCGCTGCTGGCCGGCACCGGCGGCAGCACGCTCGAACTGGCCCTGCGCAAAGGCCCGGACGGCCCGGTGCGGCGGATCGTGATCACCCCGCTGACCGACGAGCGGCCCCTCCGCTACCAGGACTGGGTGACCAGACGACGCGCCCTGGTGCGGGAGTTCAGCGACGGGCGGTGCGGCTACCTGCACATCCCGGACCTCGGCGGCTCCGGCTGGGCACAGTTCAACCGGGACCTGCGGCGCGAGCTGGACAAGCCCGCGCTGGTTCTGGACGTCCGCGGCAACGCCGGCGGCAACGTCTCCGAACTGGTGCTGGAGAAACTCTCCCGGCACGTCCTGGCCTGGGACTTCAGCCGGGACCGCCGACCGGTGCGCTGGCCCCGGCACGCACCGCGCGGACCACTGGTGGCACTGGCCGACGAGGCCACCAGCTCGGACGGCGACGTGATCATCGCGGCGATCAAGCTGCTCGGTCTCGGCCCGGTGATCGGCACCCGCACCTGGGGCGGGGTGGTCGGGATGAGCGGGCGCCACACCCTCGGCGACGGCACCCAGATCTCGGTGCCGAAGAACGCCTCCTGGTTCGGCGGCGGGCTGGGCTGGTCGGTGGAGAACCGGGGCGTCGAACCGGACGTGCACGTGCTGCGCACCCCGCGCGACTGGGCCCGGGGGCGCCATCCGGAGCTGGTCGCGGCCGTCCAGCTGGCCCTGGAGCTGCTGGAGGACGCGCCCGCCGCGGCGCCCCCGCCGGAGTCCACGCCCCGGCCGGACCTGCGGCGACCGCCGCTGCCGCCGCGTGCGGGGTGATCCCCGGGCTCAGCCCCAGGGGTCGCCCTCGGCGGTCATGTTCTCGGCGGCGCGCCGGTCGTCCTCCTCCTGGGCGAGCCGTTCCTGCTGCTCCCGGGTCCGCTCGACGTCGTTGCCGTACGCGTCGGCGGCCTCGTCGTGGGCGAGGGCGGCGCGCTGGGCGGCCTCCTGCCCGGTGGACTCGTGCTGCGGCCGGTGGAACAACCTGTCGAAGATGCCCATGACTCCTCCAAACGGGGTGGACGGGAGGTCGGAAGACCGGGCTGCCCCCACTCTCACACCGGGTGCCCACGGGCGCACCTTGAGCCTTTGGTCCCTGGTGGACGCGCCCAAGGACCGTAGCCGCGGGCCCCCGGCCGGGCGCAGATTGGGGCCGTCGGCGAAATCGACGCCACCCTCTGGAGCCCGCTGTGACCGTCGCACATCCCGGAAGCCACGCCCGGCGCACCGCCGAGGACCCGCACGACGGACCGCGCCGGCGGGTCGGCCCGCTGGCCGCGCTGGACGGCCGGCTGCCCGGCGCGCACGACCTGCTGCTGATGCAGTGCCCCAGCTCGCTGCGGCCCCTCGCCGGCGGCGAGCTGCCGACGTGGGCGCGGGCGGTGCTGCGGGCGCACCCCTGGGTGACGGTCGGCCGGGCACCCGCCGTGGTCGGCAACCCGGTGGACCTCCCGCACCCGCAGCGCTGCACCCGGGACCCGGAGGCGGCGCCCGAACTGTGGTTCCCGGTCACCGTGCGCGGCCCGCGCCCCGGACAGCGGATGGACGCACTGGCCCCCTGGGCGGCGGTGGCCCGGACGCTGCGGCCCGAGCAGCTGGTCGAACGGCGCGAACGGCTGGCCCCCGAACGGCTGGCCGGCATCCCGGCGCTGGCCCTGCTGCCGGAGGTCGGCCGGCTGGTGGCGGACCACCGGCTGCCCTGGGGCCCGATCGGCGCGGTCGGCTACGAGCTGGGCAGCGGGGTGCCGGTGAGCGGACCGCTCAGCCCGCTGCGGCTGGTGCTGCGCTGCCCGCAGCCGATCAGCCGGCGCGACGCCCTGCAGTTGCGGCGGGCGCTGACCAAGCTGCCGGTCCCCGTGCAGGCCGAGCTGGAGACCCGGCACGGCTCGGTCCAGCTGGCCGAGTACGCCTCCGGCACCCACAGCCTCACCCTGCTCACCCCGGACGGCCCCCGCGAGGTCCGTGACCCGTGGTTCCCCCGGGGCCCGTTCGTCTGAGCGGCCGGACCGGTCGGGCGGCTCCCGCCGCGGCCGGGGCAATCTCGGAGTTGGCGCGAGGGCCCGGCACCCGCGACGATGGAGCGTCCTCCGACCGTCCCGGACAAGGGAGTTGCCCCGTGCCGCACATCACCATCGACAACGGACAGCCGGGAATCAGCGGGCTGCTGGCGCTGCGCCCGGACACCGCGGCCCCGCTGGGGATGCTCGCCAACGCGCTGCTGCGGGACCCGGCGCCGATGAGCCGGGGCGAGCGCGAGCTGGTCGCCGCCTACGTCTCCCGGCTCAACGGCACCCGCTTCTGCGAGGGCTCCCACAGCGCCTTCGCCGCGGCGCAGTTGGACGGCGGCGAGGACCTGGTGAAGGCGGCCCTGACCGATCCCTCGGCCGCGCCGCTCACGGAGCGGATGCGGGCCCTGCTGCGGATCGCGGCGGAGGTGCAGAAGCAGGCCGCGCCGGTTTCGAAGGAGGCGGTGGCGGCCGCCCGCGCGGCCGGCGCCGGTGACACCGAGATCCACGACACCGTGCTGATCGCCGCCGCCTTCTGCATGTACAACCGGTACGTCGACGGTCTGGCCACCGACCTTCCCGAGGACCCGGGCTACTACGCCGAGGGCGCGAAGCGAATCGTCGACTCCGGCTACGCCCGCGGGAACTGAGCAGCGGGGGCCGGAGCACCGGGCGGCGCCGTCCTCGGACGGCGCCGCCCGGCGGCGTTCGCGCGCCGCGCCCGGTGCGTTCGGCGGTCAGCCGGTGACGCTCGCCGCACCCGTCTCCAGGTGGCCGGTGAAGCGCTGGGACCAGCTGCTGTCGGCGTCCACCGTGACGGTGAAGTCGTACCAGCCGTTGTTGTACGCGACCGCGTTGAAGAAGTCGCCGACGCTGCCGCCGGCCGGGACCTGGTACGTCCAGGGGCCGTCCGTCCGGTAGTTGTTCGAGGCGATGGTGAAGGTCACCGGCGTGCTACCGGAGTTGGCCAGCTCGAACCGGAGCGCGAGCTTCCCCGCCCCCGGCTCGACCGCGTACGAGGCGGTGACGGCCGCGTTCCTGCCCGCCTTGGTGAGGTCGCCGGTGAAGCGGCGCAGGAAGCGGTTCGGACCGACGACGGTCAGGTCGTACTTGCCGTTGCCGAAGCCGTTGGTGCCGCAGTTGAAGAAGTCGGTGACGGGGCTGCCGGAGTCGACGGTGTACTGCCAGGGGCCGCCGCTGCGGTAGGCGTTGGCGTAGGCGGCGAAGTGGGAGGCCCGGGCGGCGCCGTCGTTGGACATCTTCACCCAGACGTGCATGACGCCGCCGGCGTCGGTGTCCCAGTGGTCCAGGTTGGCGTTCGGCTGGTACGGCAGGGCGCGCGCGGGCCGGGTGCCGGACTCCTGCACCGGCAGCTGGTTGTTCACCGGGGCCGGGTTGGGCAGCGGGCCGCAGGCGGACAGGCCGATGGTCTGCGAGGTGTCGGGCAGCGCGGGCAGGCCGTACACCGGGTGGGCGAAGTCGAACACGCTGGTCAGGTCGCCGCAGACGCGGCGGCGCCAGTCGCTGATGCCGGGACAGGCGGCGGGCTTGCCGAGGGCGGCCGTCCAGACCTCCAGGAAGCGCAGCACCGAGGTGTGGTCGAAGGTCTCGGAGTTGACCCAGCCACCGCGGGTCCAGGGCGAGACGGCGATCAGCGGGACGCGGAAGCCGAGGCCGATGTTGGTGCCGTTGTAGAACTCGCCCGGGGTGCCGGCCGGGGCGGCCGGCGGCGGGACGTGGTCGAAGAAGCCGTCGTTCTCGTCGTAGTTGAGGAACAGCACGGTGGAGTTGAAGACGTTCGGGTCGGCGTTGAGCGCGTCGATCACCATGTGGACGAAGTGCGCGCCGTCGGCCGGGGTGGCGTACGGGTGCTCGGAGGAGGCCTGGTCGGCGACGATCCAGGAGACCTGCGGGAGGGTGCCGGCCAGCACGTCGGCCTTGATCGCGGCGGCGATGTCGTCCGGGGTCCTCCCGGTGACCTTGGGCACCGAGCCCATGCCCTTGGCCGCCAGCGGGCTGCCGGCCGGGGCGCCGGTGAAGTTGGTGAAGTACGCCAGGGCGTTGTCGCCGTAGTTGTCGGCGGCGTTCTGGTAGACCTTCCAGCTGACGCCCGCCGTCTCCAGCGCCTCGGCGTAGGTCTGCCAGCGCAGGCCCTTCTCGTCGCCGCCGTCGTAGGCGGGGCCGCCCGCGGCGCCGGACGGGTCGATCTGGCCGGACCAGTGGTAGGTGCGGTTGGGGCCGGTCGCGCTCAGCACGGAGCAGTGGTAGGCGTCGCAGATGGTCCAGTTCTCGGCCAGCGCGTAGTGGAACGGGATGTCCTGGCGGGTCAGGAAGCCGAGTGTGCGGACGTTGCCCTTGGCGGCGACCCAGGAGTCCAGCTTCCCGCCGTTCCAGGCCTTGTGCTGGTCGGACCAGCCGTGGCTGAGGTCCCCGTTGCACTGGGCGAGGCGCTCGGGGTCGGCGCCGCCGGCCGGCTTGGTCTGGCTGAACTGCCACGGGTACTGGCGGCCGAACAGGCCGTTGGGCTGGTTGAAGACGCTGTAGCCGCCGGATATCTGGATGGCGCTGCGGTCGGCGAAGCCGCGCACGCCGCGCAGCGTGCCGAAGTAGTGGTCGAAGCTGCGGTTCTCCTGCATCAGGATCACCACGTGCTGGGCGTCGGTGATGGTGCCGGTCGTGCCGAGCGCGGTGGTGGCGGCGGGCGCGGCCGTGCCGCCCGGGGCGGCCCCCGCGGCGGCACCGGTGCCGGCCACCGCGAGGCCCGCCGCGGCGGCACCGGACAGCGTGACGAACTTCCTACGACTCAACTCGGCCATCAGCCCGGCCCGTCCCTTCGCTGGCGATGTTGTGCACACAAGTCGGAGCTCACTCGATCGCGCAGCAGTCTCCACCGCCCGCGAAGCGGCCCACCAGATGCGTGCGGCAGGATTGGCGGACTGTTCGTCGGGGCGTCACCGAGCGACGCCCGGCTGAACGGGCGAAGGGGGCCGGGTGCTCAGCGGTCCTTGACCTCGATCCCCAGTGCATGAGCGAACTGCGGTGCCAGCTCCATCAGTTGGGGGGAGCTGATGACCGCGCCGCGCAGCCCCTGGTGGCCGTCGGCCAGACCGAGCCGGACGGCGCCGCGCAGGTCCGTCCGGCTCAGCGTCGCGCCGCGCAGCCGGACCTCCTCCAGCGTCGAGCCGGGGAAGGACACCCCGGTCAGCTTCGCCCCGCCGAAGTCCACGTCGCGCAGCAGGCAGTCCTCGAAGACGACGTCCCGCAGGACCGCCGAGCGCAGGTTGACCGCCTCCAGCTTGCAGCCCCGGAACACCACCCGGCGCAGCGCCGAGCCGTACCCGGCGACCCCGGCGAGCACCCCGCCCGCGAAGGAGCTGTCCTGCCACTCGGAGTCGCTCAGGTCGCAGGCGACCCAGCGGCCGGCCTGCACCCACACCTCGTTGAACCGGGCCTGGCGCAGCTTGACCCCGCTGAGCGCGACACCGGTGAAGGCGCACTCCAGGAAGGCCGCCCCGGCACCCGACTCGTCGGTGTGCTCGCCCCCGTCGAAGTGCGCGGTGTCGTACCGCTCGTCGCTGCGCAGCGGCCCGGTGTGCGGGCGCAGCAGCTCGGCGTACGGGAGGTCGGCGAGCCGGTCGGGGACGGCACGGGACATGGCGGTGGCTCCTGGCGGTCGGGGGGGCGGAGGGGTCTCGCCCGCATGCTCGCACGCGGCACCGACAACGCCCGGCAGCGACGACACCCGGTTCCGACGACGCCCGGCACCGGGCACCGGGCACCGGACCCCCGGCAGCCGGCCTCCGGCGACGCCCGGCAGCAGCGCGGGCCCGACGCCTCCCCGACACGGCGGTGCCCCGGACCGGCCGCCTCGGCGCGGCCGGTCCGGGGCGTTCACCACTCGGGTCAGCCGCGCACCCAGAGCGAGTTGACGCGGGTGCGCTCGGCGCTGTTCGGGTACGGGTTGGTGCAGGAGGTGCCGGGGCCGCCGCCCGACATCAGCTCGCTGCACGGGCCGGAGTAGTGGTCCGGCAGGCCGAGCACGTGCCCGGTCTCATGCGCCACCACGCGCACCGAGCTGTACTGCTGGTTCTGCTGGTAGTCGAGGAAGACGTAGCCGCGCCCGTGGCCGTCGGTGCTGGCGTAGGAGCCGCGGCTGTCGTTGCCCTCGTAGTAGCGGAAGTCGGCGGCCGAGCCGGAGCGCAGCTGGACGTTGGCGACCGAACCGTTCCAGATCTGCGCGGCCTGGGATATCTGGTTGCGGAAGGACGGGGCGGAGCTGGCGTCGTAGGTGACGGTGACGGTCGCCAGGCCCGGGTTGGCGGCCTGCTTGGCCTTGGCGGAGGCCATCACGGCCTGGAAGAAGGCCTGGTTGTTCGCGGCCTCCGCGGCCGAGCCGGCGTACGTCGAGGCGGTGTAGCCCTGCACGGCCGGGGCGGCCGGGGCCGCGGCGGCGGCCGTGGTGGGCAGGACGGCGAGGCCGGCCGCGAGGGCGAGGCCGAGGGTGGCGGACAGCACGGATCGCTTCATGTGGGGGCTCCGATTCCTGAGGTGACGTGGCCGGTTGGGGGCCGGCCCGGGGGAACACCTGGTCAACGGGTGGTGTCCCCAGAGCTTCGGGCAACCCGGTGCGTGCGCGGATGATGCCAACCCGCGATAGCACCGTCCAATACCCCTGTGATGGGGCCGAATTGAGTTGTCTTTTCCTGGCCTTGACTCAATCGTGCCCCTGGCATTCCGTTCCGGCGGCGGCTAGGCTCCCGTCCGGGGAAGTACCCGGTGCGGCGGGCCGCCCGATTCCGGCCGGGCGGCCCGCCGCTCCGAACCCGCCTGCGGGCCGCGTCAGTTCCGCGCCGCGAGGCCGTTCTCCCAGAGGGAGTCGACCTGGCCGCGCTCGTTGCCGTCGGGGTACGGGTTGGTGCAGGACGGGCCGGGGCCGCCGCCCGACATCAGCTCGCTGCACGGGCCGGAGTAGTCGTCGGGCAGGCCGAGCACGTGCCCGGTCTCGTGCGCCGTGACGCGGAGCGAGCTGTACTCCTGGTTCTGCTGGTAGTCGAGGAAGACGTAGCCGTGGCCGTGGCCGTCGGTGCTGGCGTAGGACCCGCGGCTGTCGCTGCCCTCGTAGTACGAGAAGTCGCCGTTGCCGCTGCTCTCCTGGAGCCGCACGTTGCGCACCGAGCTGTTCCAGATCTGCGCGGCCTGGGATATCTGGCCGGTGAAGGAGGGCGCGTTCGCGGTGTCGTAGGTGACGGTGACGGTCAGCAGCCACGGGTTCGCGGCCTGCCGGGCCTTGGCCGAGGCCATCACGGCGTGGAAGAAGGCCTGGTTGTCCGCGGTCTCCGCGGCCGAGCCGGCGTACGTCGAGGGGGTGTAGCCCTGGACGGCGGCCGGGGCGGCCGGGGCCGCGGAGGCCACGGTGGCGGGCAGGGTCGCGAGGCCGGCCGCGAGGGCCAGGCCCAGGGCGGCGGACAGCACGGATCGCTTCATGCGGGGCTCCGGTTTCGCGGTGCGCCGCCGCACCGGGGCCGGTGGGGGCCGGGCCCGGGGGCGGTGCACGGTGGGGGCCGTCCCGGTGGTGACCGGGGCGGGTTGCTGTCCCCGAGCTTCGACCCGCCCGGGGCCCTCGCGGATGATGCCAACCGGCGATAGCTCGGCCGCATAGCGGCCGGGTCCGCCGCGCGCCGCGCCGGTCGGTCCGCCGACCGGCCCTTCGGCATGCCCTTGAATGCCTGTCATGTCCTTGGCGAGGTGGTGCGGCGGCGTCTATGCTCCGGACGTGGAGCTCGACGTGAGACACCTCCGGGTGCTGTGCGCGATCGCCGACAGCGGCAGCCTCCGCAAGGCCGCGCTCCAGCTCGGCATGACCCAACCCTCCCTCACCACCCAGCTGCACCGGATCGAACGGGCCATCGGCGGCACCCTGTTCACCCGCGAGCAGACCGGCAGCCGGCCGACCGCGCTCGGTCACTCGGTGCTCTCCCGGGCCCGGCCGGTGATCACCGAGATGGCGGCCCTGGTGACCGCCGCGCGCCAGGAGGCCCGGGACGCGGCCGGGCCCGGCCGGCAGCGTCGGCTGCGGATCGGCAGCGTCGGCAGCCGGGCGGTCGCGGCCTGGCTGCGCCGGGTGCACGAGCGGCTGCCGGACACCGACACCACCATCCACGTGGACGTCTCGGCCAGCGCGCTGCTGCGGATGGTCGCCGCCGACCAGCTGGACGTGGCCTTCGTGTACGAGAGCGAGGGCTTCCCGCTGCGGGTGCCGCCGGACGCCGAGCAGCGGGTGCTGATGGCCCGGGAGCCGCAGTTCGTCGCGCTCGCGGCCGGGCACCCGGCCGCCGCCCGGCCGGTCGTCCACCTGGCCGACCTCGCCGAGGACACCTGGATGGTCGACCCGACCGCCGACCACGAGTACGCGGCGATGCGCCGGGTGTTCAGCGAGGCCGGGCTCAACCCCCGGGTGGTACAGGTGCGGGACAACGCCACCGCCGCCGAGCTGGTCGCCTCCGGCGAGGCCGTCCGTCCCTGCCAGCCGACCTCGCTGCCCGGGCCCGGCACGGTGGTCCGCCCGGTGCACGGGGACCCGCTGGCCGTCCGGCTGCTGTTCACCTGGCGTCCGTGCGTGCTCAGCCCGCCCGCGCTGGACGCGCTGTACGGCGAACTGCGGGCCGCCTACCTGGATCTGGCCAAGGTCAACCCCGCCTACCTGGACTGGCTGGCCCGGCACGAGCCGGTGCTGCTGGAGCGGGTCGGCTAGCGGGCGCCCAGCCCGCCGGCACCCATCCCACCGGCACCCGCGCCGGCGACGCCCGCCCGCTTGCTCTCCCGGCCGTGGATCAGCACGCCCGCCACGACCATCAGCGCGCAGACCAGGCCCGCCGCGAGCACCCCGGAGCCGCCGAGCGCGGTGCAGGCCAGCACCAGCACGGCCCCCGTCGGCGCCACCGCCTGGGCCACCGCGCCCCGCTTGGTGTGCCGGGAGTGCAGGAACCAGACCGTGAACAGGTAGAGCGCGGTGGGCACGGTGACCGTCGCGGTGGCGGCGGTCTCCGAGATGTGCGCCTTGTGCACCGCCGAATCCACCGCGACCTCCAGCCCGGTGCCGATCGCCGCCGCCGAGCCGAACACCAGGTAGTGCCCGTACCCCCAGACCAGTGCCTGCCGGTTGGACCGCAGGTGCTCGTGGACGGACCGGGCGAAGTAGATCCACCAGGCCGAGAAGCAGATCAGCAGCCCGCCGATCGCGACCGGCACCAGCCGGCCCAGGCCCTCGTGCTCGTCCACCGCCGACTGCACCGCGACGGTCGCGGCCGCCACCGTCTCGCCGAGCACGATCAGGGTGAACAGCCCGTACCGCTCGGCGATGTGGTGCGGGTGCCAGGAGGTCCGCATCCGCAGCTCGGCGATCACCGGCACGGCCAGCTCGCACAGCACCCCGACGGGGATGACGTACGACCGGACGCCGGGCGGCAGGAACAGCACCACCACCCAGCCGACCTGGCAGAGCGTGATCCCCGCCGCGTAGCCCAGCGCGACCCGGCGCGCCAGGCCCTGTTCGCCGGCGGCCGCGCGCAGCCACTGGGTGACCATCGCCAGGCGCATCACCACGTAGCCGACGATCGCCAGCGTCAGGTCCTGGGTGGCGAACAGCCGCGGCACCCCGGCGGCGAGGATCAGCACCCCGGCGATCTGCACCAGCGTGGTGACCCGGTACGGCACGTCGTCGACGTCGTACGCGGAGGCGAACCAGGTGAAGTTCATCCAGGCCCACCAGATCGCGAAGAAGGTCAGCGTGTAGCCGCGCAGGCCCTCGCCGTAGTGCCCGGCCGCCAGGGAGTGGGCCAGTTCGCGCCCGGCCTGGCCCACCGCGACCACGAAACAGAGGTCGAAGAAGAGCTCCAGCGGGGTGGCGACCCGGTGCGGCTCGTGCCGGTCGCGCGGGACCATCCGGCGCACCGGCGGCGGGTCGACGGGGTGGCCGGGGGGTGCCGCGGCCGCGGGGTCACTGACCATCGGAGCTGCTCCGGGAGTCGGGAGGGGAGTCGTCCCGCGCATCCTGGCAGCGCCTCCGGCCCGGTGCACGCACCGGCGCGGCAGGTGTGCACGCACCGGCACGGCAAGTGCACGCTCGGGCAGAGCGGGCTCGGGCAGGACAGGGCAAGGCAGGCTCGGGCAGGGCAGGTGTGCACGCTCGGGCGCGTGGCGGGAACCCCGCGCGCCGCCGGTCACGATGGCCCTGAATATCCCTTTTTTCCTTGCCGTCAGCCCCAGTTGACGCTCCGGTGCGCGAACCGGGTGACAGCGCGGCGGGTTTCCGGGCGCGCCCCGCGCGCTGCCCGGCGGGCGACCGGCGCGCCGCTAGATTCTTCCCCGGCTGGAAGAGCGCGGGCCCTGCCGGGCCCCATGACACGGGCGGCCTGCGGGCAACGCGGAAGGTCAAGGCGGGTGGCGGGACAGCGGGGGCGGCAGAGCCGATCCTCCCGCGTCCGCGCCACCGGCCTCGTGATCACCGCGCTGCTCGCCAGCGCCTGCCGTGCGGCCCGTCCCGTCCCGGCGGCGGCTACTTCTCCCAGCCGGTCCTGCCGTAGTCCTCGCTCGCCAGGCCGAAGGCCCCGTAGTTGGCCAGGCCCTTGCGGGTCGCCACCACCTCCGGCCGCTGGTAGAGCTCGACGGTGTGGCCGAGTTCCCAGATCTTCGCGTCCGCCTGGTTGTAGAGCTTGGCCGCCTCCTGCGGGTCGACCGTCCCGGCCGCCTTCTTCAGCAGGTCGTCGATCTCCTGGCTGCCCAGGCGCGAGGGGTTGCTGAAGCTGTTGTCGCCCACCGGGAGCCGGAAGTTGGTCAGGCTCTTGGACAGCGGGAAGGAGTCGGTGTTGCGCCAGCTCGCGATCTCGAACTTGCCCGGGTTCACGTACTTGGTGAAGAAGTCGTTGGCCGCCACCTTGTCCAGGCTGACCTTGACCCCGACCGCCTGCCACATCGCCACCGCCGCGGTGGCCAGGTCGATCTGGGCCTGCGGCGTGGAGTCGTTGAGCACCCAGTGCAGTTCCAGCGGCCGGCCGTCCTTGGTCCGCGGCTGGCCGCCGGACTCCTTCCAGCCCGCCTCGTCCAGCAGCTTCCTGGCCGCGGCCGGGTCGAACTTCGCCCAGTCGCCGGAGGTGTCCTGGTACCCGGTCTGGTTGGGCATGAAGATGTGGTTGCCGAGGGGCTTGAACTCCACCGGCACCCCGTTGTTGGCGATCTTGATCAGTGCCGAGCGGTCCAGCGCCCTGCCGAGCGCCTGGCGGACCTTCCGGTCCTCCAGCGCGCCGGTGCCGCCGAAGGAGATGTGCACCTCGTCCCACGGGCTGGCGGCCCGGATCACGGTGTCCTTGGCGCTCTTGAGCTGCCCGTACGCGGTGGCGGTGCCGGCCGCGGCGTAGTCGATCTCGTTGTTGAGGTACGCCTGGGTCGTCGCCGCCTGGGACATCACCCGGAAGGTGACCTTGTCGACCTTGGCCCTGGTGCCCCACCAGGCCGGGTCCGGGACGAGGGTCAGGGTCTGCGCGGTCTTGTCCGACGTGCCGACCTTCAGCGCGCCCGCGGTGATCGGGATCTTCTCCACCCAGCCCTTGTTGAAGTCGTCCGGGGTGGAGATGCCGGCCGCCGGCATCAGCGGGCGGAACAGGTTCTGCCAGTCGGCGTACGGCTCGGCGAAGGTGACCTTGACCTCGCTCGGGTCGGCGCCCTGCTCGACCGCGGAGATCTGCTCGTAGCCGGACGGGTCGGAGAGGTTGTACGCCGGGTCCTTGCCGCTCGCGGCCTGCCAGTCGGCCTTGAAGTCCAGGTAGCTCAGCGCCTTGCCGTCCGACCACTTGGCCTTGGGGTTGAGCTTGTAGGTGACCACCTGCGGCGAGGTCGAGGTGACCTTGGCGTCCACCAGGTAGTCCGGGTCGGGCAGGAAGGTGCCAGCGGCGTCCGTGGTGAAGAGCGAAGGCTCCAGGTTGCGCATGATCGAGACCGCGGAACCGTAGTAGCCGTCCACCTGCAGCGGATTCCACTGGGTGATCCACTGGTACAGCGGGAAGCGCACCTCGCCGCCGTCCTTGATCTGGTCCAGCGGCTTGGGGTTGAGGTCGTTGGAGCCCTGCCCCGGCGGCTCGCTCCTGGCCGCGCCGTCGACGGAGCCACCCCCGCCCGAGGTGCACGCGGTGACCGCGAGCGCGACGGCGACGGCGAGGGCGGCAGCCCGGCCGAGACGGCCGGCCGTGGTGGAAGCGTCCATGAGGGTCCCCTGGGATCGATGACGGGATGTGGGGCGCGCGAGGTGTGACGAGGCTTGAGCGTGGGCAGCCAATTCGGCATCGAGCGAGCAGAACGTAACAGCGGATCAGACCGACCACCAGGGGGAGGAGCGCACGTCTGATCCAAAAGTCACACACGGCAACACGGACGCAACACCAGCTCAGTGCCCCGGTGCTTCACTCTGACCTGCGCTTTCCCAACTCCCGTGCCAGACCACCCGACTGACGCCCCAACGGGCCCGGACCGAAGGCCAACCGATGCCCACCAGACGCGTCGGCCCCACCCGCACCGCAGCGGGCGGCCGTTGATGCTCCGCTACCTGGCGAAACGCCTGGGCTACTACGCGGTGCTGCTGATCGCCGCCGTCTTCCTGGCGTACGCGATCTCCGCGACCGCCCTGCAGCCGCGCACCTACTTCGACGCCAAGGTCCCCCGACCGGCCGCCGAATCGGTCGAACGCCAGCTCACCGCGCTCAACCTGAACGACCGCACCCCGGTCGTCGAGCGCTTCGGCCACTGGGCCGGCGGGCTGCTCCACGGCGACCTCGGCCGGACCATCCACGACACCCCGGTCACCGACGACTTCGGCCGCCGGGTCCGGGTCTCGCTGCGCCTGCTGCTGATCGGCAGCCTGCTCGGCATGGTCCTGGGCGTCGCGGCCGGGGCCTGGAGCGCGGTGCGCCAGTACCGGGTCTCCGACCGGCTGCTCACCGTGATGTCCTTCGTGCTGCTCTCCACCCCGGTCTTCCTGGTCGCGCTGTTCCTCAAGAACGGCGCGATCACCGCCAAGGACGCGGTCGGCCACGAGGTGATCCCGTTCACCGGCTACGAGACCCCCGGGCTCACCGGCGGCCTCGGCGCCCACCTCGCCGACTGGGCGCTGCACCTGCTGCTGCCCACGATCTCGCTGGCCCTCGGCGGCCTCGCCACGTACAGCCGCTACCAGCGCGGCACCATGCTCGACGTGCTCGGCTCGGACTACCTGCGCACCGCCGAGGCCAAGGGTCTGACCCGCGGCCGGGCGCTGCTCAAGCACGGACTGCGCACCGCGGTGATCCCGATGTCGACCATGTTCGCCTACAGCTTCCTGGGCATCTTCACCGGCGCGATCTTCACCGAGACGATCTTCGGCTGGCACGGCATGGGCGAGTGGCTGATCCAGTCGATCAACGAACAGGACGTCAACTCCGTGGTGGCCGTCAACCTGTTCACCGCCGTCGTCGTCCTCGCCTCCGGCTTCCTCGCCGACACCCTGCACGCCGCCCTCGACCCGCGCGTGCGGTCCTGACCGGAGGTGACCTGAGATGACCACCACCGTCGCCGATCCCTCCGCCCCGGCCACCGCCCCCCGGACCACCGGTCGCGGACGGCTCGTGCTCAAGCGGCTGCTCGCCGCCCGCGGCGCCGTCGCCGGGACCGTCGTCGTCCTGCTGCTGTTCCTGCTCGCCTTCGGCGGCCCGTACCTCACACCCTGGGACTACGCCACTCCCGACTTCTCCGCACTGCACCAACCCCCTTCCGCCGAACACTGGTTCGGCACCAACGGGGTCGGTCAGGACGTCTTCGCGCAGACCGTCCGCGGCCTGCAGAAGTCGCTGGTCATCGGCCTGCTGGTGGCGCTGTTCTCCACCGTGCTGGCCTCCGTGGTCGGCGCCTGCGCCGGCTACTTCGGCGGCTGGGCCGACCGGGCGCTGATGTTCCTGGTGGACCTGCTGCTGGTCTTCCCCGCCTTCCTGATCATCACCATCGTCTCGGCCCGGCTGAAGGGCGCCGGCTGGATCGCCTTCGTCCTGCTGCTCGCCCTGTTCAACTGGATGATCACCGCCAGGGTGGTCCGCTCGATGACCATCTCGCTGCGCGAGCGCGAATTCGTCCGCGCCGCACAGTTCATGGGAGTCCGGCCGCTGCGGATCATCAGCCGGCACATCCTGCCGAACGTCGCCTCCTTCCTCATCATCGACGCCACCATCGCGGTCGGCGGCGCCGTGATGAGCGAGACCGCGCTCTCCTACTTCGGCTTCGGGGTCAAGCCGCCGGACGTCTCGCTCGGCACCCTGCTCGCCGCCGGAACCGGTGAGGCCCCGGTGTTCCCCTGGCTGTTCTACTTCGCCGCCGCCCTGCTGGTGCTGTTCGTCCTCGCCGTCAACCTGATCGGGGACGGGCTGCGCGACGCGCTCGACCCCACCTCCGGGGCCGCGCCCCGCCGTACGCCCCGTACCCGTCGCTCCGCCGGCCGTAGGAAGCACCCGTGACCACCACCGTCGAAACCCCGCTGCTCGCCGTCCGGGACCTGCGGGTGGACTTCGCCGGGCCCGACGGCCCGGTCCCCGCCGTCCGCGGGGTGGACCTCACCCTGCGGCGCGGCGAAACCCTCGGCATCGTCGGCGAGTCCGGCTCCGGCAAGTCCGTCACCGCGCTGTCCGTGCTCGGGCTGCTGCCCGGCACGGCGAGCGTCAGCGGCTCGGTGCGGCTGGACGGACGGGAACTGGTCGGGCTGCCGGGCCGGGAGCTCGCCGCGATCCGCGGCCGCCGGATCGCCATGGTCTTCCAGGACCCGCTCTCCGCCTTCACCCCGGTCTACCGGATCGGCGACCAGATCGCCGAGGCGGTCCGCATCCACCAGCGGGTGGACAAGGCCGCCGCGCGCCGCCGGGCCGCCGAACTCCTCGACCTGGTCGGCATCCCGGCGCCCGACCGGGCCCTGGACAGCTTCCCGCACGAGTTCTCCGGCGGCATGCGCCAGCGCGCGATGATCGCCATGGCGATCGCCAACGAACCCGACATCCTGCTCGCCGACGAGCCCACCACCGCGCTCGATGTCACCATCCAGGCCCAGGTGCTGGACGTGCTGCGCACCGCCCGGCGGGAGACCGGCGCGGCCCTCGTCCTGGTCAGCCACGACCTCGGGGTGATCGCCGGAACGGCCGACCGGGTCGCGGTGATGTACGCCGGACGGGTGGTCGAGACGGCCGGGGTCGACGAACTGTTCGCGGCCCCCCGCCACCCCTACTCGCTCGGCCTGATCGGCGCGCTGCCCCGGCTGGACGGGCGCGGCGGTCCGCTCGTGCCGATCCCCGGCACCCCGGCGCCGATGGCCGAACTGCCCCCGGGCTGCCCGTTCGCGGCGCGCTGCCCGCTGGTGCAGGAGCGCTGCGCCACGGCCGAGCCCGCCCTGGAGGGGGCGGACGGCCACCTGTCGGCGTGCGTGCGCTCGGCGGAGCTCGCCGAGCGGCGGCCCGCGCCGGCCGAGGTCTATCCCGTCCCGGAGTTGCCCTCCACCGCCGTCGGCCCGGGCGACCGCTCCGCCCGGACGCCGGTGCTGTCGGTGAGCGGCCTCGGAAAAACGTTTCCCCTGCTCAAGGGCACCGTGTTCAAGCGCAAGGTCGGCGAGGTGTACGCGGTGGACGGCGTCGACCTGGACCTGCGGGAGGGCGAGACCCTCGGCCTGGTCGGCGAGTCCGGCTCCGGCAAGTCCACCACCCTGTTCGAACTGCTGCGGCTCGGCGCCCCGGAGACCGGCCGGATCGAACTGTTCGGCCGGGACACCGCCGCCCTCACCCGGACCGAGGCCCACCGGCTCCGCGCCCGGGTGCAGATCGTCTTCCAGGACCCGATGGCCAGCCTGGACCCCCGGATGCCGATCGGCGACATCGTCGCCGAACCGCTGCTCGCCCAGCGCACCCCGCGCGAGGAGATCGCCCGCCGGATGCCCGAACTGCTGCGCCAGGTCGGCCTCGACCCGGAGCACGCCGTCCGCTACCCGCACCAGTTCTCCGGCGGCCAGCGCCAGCGCGTCTCCATCGCCCGGGCGCTCGCCGTCCGGCCCGGCCTGCTGGTGCTGGACGAACCGGTCTCCGCGCTGGACGTCTCCATCCAGGCCGGCGTGCTCAACCTGCTCCAGGCGCTCAAGGCCGAGCTGGGCCTGTCCTACCTGTTCGTCTCGCACGACCTCTCGGTGATCCGGCACCTCGCCGACCGGGTCAGCGTGATGTACCTCGGCCGGACGGTCGAGCAGGGCGAGGTGGCCGCCGTCTTCGACCGCCCCCGCCACCCGTACACCCGCGCCCTGCTCTCGGCCGTCCCGCTCCCCGACCCCGCCGCCGAACGCGCCCGCGACCGCGTCCTGCTGGCCGGCGACCCTCCCCCGCCCACCGAGCGCCGCACCGGCTGCGTCTTCCGCACCCGCTGCCCGCGCTACGCCGGGCTGACATCCCCGGCGGACCGGGCCCGCTGCGAGCGGGAACGGCCGGCCCTGGTCGGCGGCGCGCCGGGGGCGGACCACAGTGCGGCCTGCCACCACCCGGACCCCGGAGGAAACTACACAGAGTGATCACTCGAACACGATTCGGTGGATCCGGTCGGCGCCGTGTAAAGTCTTCGACGTCAGCAGGCGCCGCTAGCTCAGTTGGTTAGAGCAGCTGACTCTTAATCAGCGGGTCCGGGGTTCGAGTCCCTGGCGGCGCACATGGCAAGGTCTCAGGCCGTCCACTCCGGTGGGCGGCCTGAGGCGTTTCCGGCCCCGGTGGACCGCTCAGCGGGTGTCGAGCACGGCCGAGGCCACCGCGTCCGGGCGGTCGAACATCACCAGGTGCCCGGCCGGGGCGGTGGTGCGGAAGTCCGCCCCGAGCAGCGCCGCCAGCTCCCGCTGCCGGGCCAGCCACTCCTCGGTGCGGCGGGTCCGGCAGCCGTCGTCGGCGGCCAGCACGGTGACCGGCAGGTCCTCCGCCAGCGGCCGGGCGCTCCGCAGCCCGTCCAGCTCGGCGGCCGTGTCGAGATAGCGGCCGTTCTCCCGCAGCAGCGCGCGCAGGGCCCGCCCGGTGCGGTAGCAGTGCCGCACCAGCGGCGCCGGGGCGAGGTCCTCACGGCGGACGGTGGACAGCCGGGCCGTGGCCCGGCGGACGGACGGGCCCAGCAGGTACGGCACAGCGAGGGCGGTGGCGGCGCCGGCCACCGCCCGGGCCGCCAGGTCGCGCGCGCCGGGCGCCGGGTACGGCCGGGCCGCCGCCTCCACGCTGCCGTCCACCAGCACCAGCCCGGCGGTCCGCTCGGGGTGCAGCCGGGCGAAGGCCTCCACGTGGAAGCCCGCGATCGAGTGCCCGACCACGGTGCACGGCTCCCGCAGCCCCAGGCCGTCCAGCACCGCCCGGATGCGACCGGCCTCGCCGGCCGCCGTCGGCGCGGGCCGCCCGGTGGCGGGCTCGGGGGCGCTCAGCCCGTAGCCGGGCCGGTCGAAGCGGACCACGGTGCGGTACGGGGCGAGGAAGGGGACGACCAGGTCCCAGTCGAACCAGCTGCTGCCGAGGCCGCCGGAGAGCAGGCAGACCGGGCCACCGCCCTCGACGCGGACGTGCAGCGGGACGCCGTCGACGCGCAGGAAGCGCGCCCGGCCGGCGGTCCGCGTTCCGGGAGCGCTCATGCCGGCCTCCGCTCCTGGAACGGCCCCGTCGGAGGGCACCGCTCCCCGTCCCCGGCGCCCCCGCCCGACGGGTCGGGCGCGCCCGCGCGGGCGGAGCGGGCGACGTCCAGGGCCAGCAGGCCGAGCCAGAGCGCGACCAGCAGCACCTGCAGCCGCTGCCCGGCCCCGAGCGCCCAGGTGCCGCGCCCGGCCTGGAAGGCGGCGATCGAGGCGAGGCTCCAGCCGGTGGCGAGCAGTTCGGCGCCCAGCAGCCAGGGCCCGAACCGGCGCACCCCCGGCCACCAGCGGTAGCGGCGGGCCGCCACGGTGAGCGAGACCAGCGCGGTGAGCGCCCCGGCCATGGCGAGGCTGCTGGTGACGGCGTGCGCGGTGTGGGTGGCGGGGACCAGCCCGGCGGTCTCCCGGGCGGCGCACATCTCGTCGCTGGTGGGAGCGCAACTGAGCGGCAGCCTGGAGTCGGCGGCGGTCGCGGCGCCGAACAGGGCCAGCGCCGACCAGCCGGCCAGCGCCCAGCGGTGCCGGCGGGAGGCCCCGACCCGCCCGGTGGCGAGGGCGGTGCCGGCGGCGGCGAGCAGGCAGAGTCCGGCGGCCAGGTCGGTGGCCCGGAACAGGCCGCCCAGCGGCTGGTCCTCGGCGGCGAGTTCGCTGATGTACGCCTGCACCGGGTCGAGCCCGGTGCTCAGCACGACCTCCAGCACCCAGGCGGTGTACGCCACGGCGCTGAGCAGCAGCAGGGTGGCGACCGCCGTCCGTGCGGTGCGGTGGCCGGGCTGGAGGCGGGGCACCGTTCCACCCTAACCAGCGGCGAACTCCGGACCAACCGGAAGGAAAGGGGCAGGTCGGGCAGCCACCGTCCGGCCGGTCCGGGGGTGACCCGCGGCCGGTTCGAGGCACCCCCCGGGAGCGTGTATTGTTTTCCAGGTCAGCAAGCGCCGCTAGCTCAGTTGGTTAGAGCAGCTGACTCTTAATCAGCGGGTCCGGGGTTCGAGTCCCTGGCGGCGCACAGACAGTTGGGGAGCCTCTCGCAGCAGCGAGGGGCTCCCCGATTTTTTGGCCTCCGACGTCCGATTTGCGTGTGATGTCGGTCTCGATCGGCGATTCACCGGAGCCATCCGGCCCATTCTGCTCGTCCAGGGCAGTAGAACCTGAATCGGGACAAAGGTCCCCAACCGCCGATGTCCCCGTCCGTGCCGGCTGCCTCGATGCGCCCGCAGGAAAGGCCGCGCATTGTCCAGAAACGCCCAGAGCGGCCGTAGCACGCCGTCGATCAGCCTCCGCCCGGTCAAGCGGTTCAAGCGCTCCACCGGCCCGGCCGGCGGGTCGGGCCGCACCGGCGGCTCCGACGGATCCGGCGGCAGGAAGTCGCGTCGCCCGAAGCGCACCGGCATCCGCCGGCTGATACCCACCTGGCGGATGACCCTGCTCGGCTTCTGCACGGCCCTGCTGCTCGGCATCGGCCTGTTCGCGCTGGGGATCACCCTGGTGAAGGTGCCGGACGCGCACGCCGCCGCGACCGCCCAGAGCAACACCTGGCTCTACTCGGACGGTTCGGTGCTCACCCGCACCGGTCAGACCAACCGGCAGAACGTCTCCCTGGACAAGGTCTCCCCCGCCGCCCAGCACGCCGCGCTGGCCGCCGAGGACCGGAACTTCTACAACGAGGGCGCGGTCAACGTCCAGGGCCTGGCCCGGGCCGCGATCAAGACCGCCAAGGGCCAGGGGACCCAGGGCGGCTCCACCATCACCCAGCAGTACGTGAAGAACACGTACCTGAACCAGAAGCAGTCGATCACCCGCAAGGTGAAGGAACTGTTCATCGCCATCAAGGTGGACGCCACCGAGAGCAAGAACGACATCCTCTCCGGCTACCTGAACACCTCCTACTACGGCCGCGGCGCCTACGGCATCCAGGCCGCCGCCCAGGCGTACTTCGGCATCGACGCGTCGGCCCTCGACGCCGCCCAGGGCGCCTACCTGGCCACCCTGCTGAACGCCCCGAGCGCGTACGACGTCGCCACCGCGACCGCGGCGGGCAAGCAGAACGCCGTCAACCGCTGGAACTACGTGCTCGACGGCATGGTCAAGGAGGGCTGGCTCTCCGCGGACGAGCGGGCCGCGACCACCTTCCCGGAGGTCCGGGACCCGCAGCCCAACCCGGGCCTGTCCGGCCAGGCCGGCTACCTGGTCGACGCCGCCACCCAGTACCTCACCTCCAGCGGGGTGATCAGCGAGACCGAGCTGGCCAAGGGCGGCTACACGATCAAGCTGAGCATCGACCCGTCCCGCCAGCAGGCCCTCCAGGACTCCGTCCAGGCCCAGCTGCACGACAGCCTGAACCCGGACAAGCGGAAGAAGGACGCGTCCGCCCAGGCCGGCGCCGCCTCGGTGGACCCGAAGACCGGTGCGGTCGTCGCCCTCTACGGCGGCGTCGACTACGTGAAGCACTACGTCGACAACGCCACCCGGCGCGACTACCAGGCCGGCTCGACCTTCAAGGCGATCGCACTGGCCGCCGCGTTCGAGAACGAGGCCAAGACCCAGGACGGCCGCACCATCACCCCGCGCACGGTCTACGACGGCACCAGCGGCCGGAAGGTCCGCGGCGGCAAGGGCACCCCGTACGCGCCGCCGAACGAGGGCGACAAGAGCTACGGCCAGATCAGCCTCCAGCAGGCCACCGACTGGTCGGTCAACTCGGCGTTCGCACAGCTCGCGCAGGACACCGGGCTCCAGAAGGTCAAGGACACCGCCGTCGCGATGGGCCTGCCCGGCAACATCCCGGGGCTCGACCCGGTGCCGTCCATCCCGCTGGGCGCGGCCACCCCGAGCGTGCTCGACATGGCGGGCGTGTACGCCACGCTGGACAACGGCGGCAAGCAGATCACCCCGTGGCTGGTGCAGTCGGTGGACCGCGAGGGCGAGAGCGTGGCACTGCCCGCGCACAAGACCACCCAGGCGATCAGCGAGGACACCGCCAACCAGGTCACCTCGATGCTCCAGGGCGTGGTGAGCGACCCAGGCGGCACCGGCTGGCGGGCGAAGGCGCTCGGCCGCCCGGTGGCAGGCAAGACCGGCACCACCGACGACCAGAAGTCGGTCTGGTTCGTGGGCTACACCCCCGAACTGGTCACCTCGGTCGGCCTGTTCGGCCAGGACCCGGGCACCGGCGCCCAGGTCAGCCTGAGCGGCGTCGGCGGCATCGACGGCGCGGCCGGCGGCCAGTTCCCGGCCCAGATCTGGACCAGCTACATGAAGGCCGCGCTCAAGGGTCAGCCGGTCGGCGACTTCCCGACCCCGGCCGGCGGCGACTCCTCGGGCGCCACCGACCTGCCGACCGCCCCGAGCACGCCGAGCGGCACCCCGTCGACGAGCGCCCCCACCGGCGCCCCGACCACCGGCCCCACCACGGCGCCGGGCGACGGCTCGACCTCGCCGGGCGGCACCGACGGCGGTGCGACCACCGCACCGACGGCTCCGCCGACCAGCCAGCCGACCACCCAGCCCACCCGGCCGCCCCGGCCCACCTCGAAGCCGACGACGCCGACCACCCAGCCGACCGCGCCCCCGACCAGCCGGCCGACCACCCAGCCCACGGGAGGGGCGGACGCGCTCACGGGGGCGGGCGCCTCGGCCGGTGGCTGACGGCTGACGGCCGACTGCCGGCGGCCGACGGGCGGCGGCCGACGGGCGGCGGCTGAGGGCCGGGTGACCGACGGCTGACGGCCGACGGGGACCGGCACGGTCACGGGGCCGTGCCGGAGCCGGTGACTGCGCCATTGCGCACAGTCGGGGGCAGGACCGAATGACGGAATGGCGCCTTACCCGATCACCGGTATGACTGTCACAATGCGGCGGTGCACAGATCAACGGCCTCGCCCACCCTCCCTTCGGGCAGAACCCTCGGCCTCGGCCTCGCGCTGGTCTCCGCCGTCGCCTTCGGCGGCTCCGGCACCGCGGCCAAACCGCTGATCGAGGCCGGGCTCTCCCCACTGCACGTGGTGTGGCTCCGGGTCACCGGGGCGGCGGTGGCGCTCCTCCCGGTCGCCTACCGGCACCGGGACGCCGTCCTGCGCCGCCCCGGCCTGCTGCTCGGCTTCGGCCTGCTCGCCGTGGCCGGCGTCCAGGCCTGCTACTTCGCGGCGATCTCCCGCATCCCGGTCGGCGTCGCCCTGCTCATCGAGTACCTCGGGCCGCCATTGCTGATCGGCTACGTCAAGTTCGTCCAGCGCAAGCCGATCACCCGCGGCGCGGCCGTCGGCGCCGGCGTCGCGGTGGCCGGGCTGGCCTGCGTGGTCGAGGTCTGGAACGGCCTGGGCTTCGACGCGCTGGGCGTGCTCTTCGCCCTCGGCGCGGCCCTGTGCCAGGTCGGCTACTTCGTGCTCGCCGACGCCGGCCGGCACGGCGAGCGCCCGGTCGACCCGCTCGCCGTCAGCGCGTTCGGGCTGCTCATCGGCTCCGTGCTGCTCACCGCCCTCACCCGGCCGTGGCAGGCCGACTGGAGCCGGCTCGGCGGGTCGGTGGTGATGAACGGGCACACCCTGCCCGCGTTCCTCCCGGCCGCGTGGATGATCCTGATCGCGACCGTGCTCGCCTACGTCACCGGCGTGATCTCGGTCGGCTACCTCTCGCCGCCGATCGCCGGGGTGGTCGCCAACCTGGAGGCCGTGGTCGCCACCGTGACGGCCTGGGTGCTGCTCGGCGAACACCTCGGGCTGCCGCAGATCACGGGCGGCCTGCTGGTGCTGACCGGCGCCTTCGCGGCCCAGGCGAGCAAACCCGCGGAGGCGGGCACGGGGGCGGGCGCGGGCACGGGTTCGAAAGCCGGGACGGCCGGGACGGTCGAGGTGTTCGCGGGTCCACCGGCCGACGGGCCCGGGGCTGCCGGATCCGAGGCCGCCGGGCCCGAGGCTTCCGGGGCCGGGGCCGCCGGGGCCGGGGCTGCCGACCGGGTGACCGCCGAGCGTGGGGTCAGCGGCCGGTCCAGCCGAACCAGTCGAGGTGATTGAGCGGCCACACGACGGCCGACACCGGGCCGACCACGTTGTCCACCGGCACGGCGCCACCACCCGGGCCGTGCTGGTGGTAGCGGGAGTCCGCGGAGTCGCTGCGGTGGTCGCCCTCGACCCAGATGTAGCCCGAGGGCACCTTCACCGGCCCGAAGTCCAGCCCCGCGCAGGAGTCGTCCCCGGGGTGCAGGTACGGCTCGTCGACCTTCCGTCCGTCGACGCTCAGCGTGCTGCCCTCGCACTGCACGGTCTGCCCACCGGTCGCGATGACCCGCTTGACCAGGTAGTTGTCGTCCTTCGGCGGGACCAGGCCGACGAAGCTGAGCACCGAGCTCACGGTGTTGGTGACCGGGTTCGGATCGGTCGGCTGCGGCGGCAGCCAGCCCCCCGGGTCCTTGAACACCACCGGCTGCCCCGGCTCCGGCTCCCAGCCGGTCAGCGGCGCCAGCTTGTTCACGCCGACCCGGTCGCCGATCCGCAGGGTGTTCTCCATCGAGCCGGAAGGGATGGTGAACACCTGGAACAGGCAGGTCTTGATCAGCAGTGCGACCACCAGGCCGACCGCCGCCATCACCGGCAGCTCGATCCACCACGGCCGCGGCCGCCGACCCGAACCGCCGGCCTTGCGGCCCCGCGAACCGCGCGCCCGGCGGCGGGCCTCGGCGCGACCGCCGGGCACCGCGTGGGCGTTCGACGCGGAATCGCCGGGAACTCCGGTTCCGCTCGGCGTTTCGGGCAGGTTCACCGCCATCGTCGCTGCTCCACCTCTCCGGCTGGGGAAACCTGCACGCTACGCCAACCGTGGAGCCTGACGAAATCGGTCATTTAGCCGCCGCCGACATCGCCGGAGGCCCCGGGGCCACTCGGGCCCGGGGCCGCTCGGCCCCGGGGATTCAGGAGCGGGCGATGGCCTCGTGGTGGCGGATGACCTCGGCGATGATGAAGTTCAGGAACTTCTCGGCGAAGACCGGGTCCAGCTTCGCGCCCGCCGCCAGCTCCCGCAAGCGCTTGATCTGGTCCCGCTCGCGCGCCGGGTCGGCCGGCGGCAGCTTGTGCTCGGCCTTGAGCCGGCCGACCCGCTGGGTCGCCTTGAAGCGCTCGGCCAGCATGTGGACCACCGCGGCGTCGATGTTGTCGATGCTCTCGCGCAGGCCGGTCAGCTCGGCCCGTACGGCGTCGTCGATCCCCTCGGTCAGGCCGGCGTCGGGGGTCGTGGAGTGGTCCGTCATCGGGGCGGCTCCCGGTGTCTGCAGTGGGCGCCCGACCGTACGGCGGCCGGGCTCGGGCCCGGGCAAATCTAACAGGGCCCCCGCTCCGGCCCCGCACCGTCGGACGGAACCGTCCACGATCCGGACGGCGGGCCGGACCGGACGGTGAGCAGGACAGGACCGAACCGAACCGGACTGGACCGGACCGGACCGGACTGGACTGGACCGGGCGGCGACCCGGTGCTCCGCCCGGCCCCGGCGGCGTGACGCACCGGGCCGGGAGGGCTCTGCCCGTAGGCTGGGGCGTGCATGACCGGACGTGACCGTTCGAACACTCCCTCAGTACTGGAGGAACCGATCGTGGCAACCACCCGCACCGCCACCACCGCGTGGGAGGGCAACCTCCTCGACGGAAAGGGGTTGGTGACCTTCGCCTCCTCCGGGATCGGCGAGTACCCCGTCTCCTGGCCGTCCCGCGCCGAGGCCCCCAACGGCAGGACCAGCCCGGAGGAGCTCATCGCAGCCGCCCACTCGGCGTGCTTCTCGATGGCCCTCTCGCACGGCCTGGCCGGTGCCGGCACCCCGCCGACCAAGCTGGACACCCGGGCCGACGTGACGTTCCAGCCCGGCACGGGCATCACCGGCATCCACCTGACCGTCGTCGGCGAGGTCCCCGGGCTGGACGAGGCCGGCTTCGTGAAGGCCGCCGAGGACGCCAAGGCCAACTGCCCGGTCAGCCAGGCCCTGACCGGCACCACCATCACCCTCACGGCCTCGCTGGCCTGAGCCCGCCCGTCTTCCCCCTTCTCTTCTCCGCCCTCTTCATCTCTTCCGCCCTCTTCTCCATCACCCCCGACGGCCCCTTCCGCCCCCGGGCTCCCGGCCCGCTCCGCTCCGAATCCGGCGCGCGACCGGCGCCCAGGGGCGCGGCTTCGGCGCACGCGCCCCTGGCGCACATCATGTGATGTGCACCGGGGGCGTCCGCACGTACCGCCATTCATGATCACAAAGCGGGCGAATCACCCTGGCGGCGGTCACCGCGTGTTGTCGTCGCGGCCTATGATCGGCCGCAGCGCCCTGTCCTTCAGGCGGGTCCCCGCGCGCCGGCGCCCCACGACGGGCAGCCCCCGCAGTGGCCGACTCCGAGGACCACGACAGAGTGCGGAGCCGACCGCCGGGTCCCGACCGGCCGGCCGGACCATCGTCAAGCGTCAGCAGCGGACGGGAGCATGCCGTGCCGGGCCGGAACGAGGGGGCCGACGCACACCACCCGGGCGTGCGGCACGAGGAATCACCGCGCCACCGCCACCTCGCCCCGCCGGTCCTGGAACCGGCCGCCGGCCCCGCCCCCGCCCCCGCTGCGGGAGCCGCCACCGCCCTCGGCGCCTGCGGGACGCTCGCGGAGCCGGAACTGCTGCTCTGCCCCACCTGCTCGGCCCCGCTCACCGACGACGCCCACCGGGACCGGGGGCTCGCCGGCCGCAGCGCCCGGGCGGCCGAGGGCACCGACCAGGAGGGCGTCGGCACCGACCGACTGCTGGCGGCGCTGCGGGCCAGCGAGTCCCGGTTCCGGGCCGCCTTCTGCGACGCCGTCATCGGCATGGCCCTGATCGACGCCGAGGACCGGATCATCGAGGTCAACCCGGCCTTCGCCACGCTGATCGGACGGGGCGTCGGCGAACTGGCCCGCACCCACCTGCACGAGATCATCGACCCGGAGGGCATGCCGGACCGGCTCTTCCCCGAGCTCGTCCACGGGGAGCGGGAACGGTTCCGCGTGGAGAAGCAGCTCAAGCACCGCGAGGGCCACACCGTCTGGAGCAAGGTCACCGTCTCGCTGATCCGGGACGGCGCCGGCGATCCGCTCTACACCCTCGCCCTGGTGGAGGACATCACCGAGCAGCGGCGGCTCGGCGACCGGCTGGAGTACCAGGCCCTGCACGACCCGCTGACCCGACTGCCCAACCGGGCCTACTTCTTCGAGCGGCTCGACGCCGCCTGCCTCGCGCCGGACGACCGACCGGCCCTGGCCGAGGCTGCGGACGAACGCCGGGTGGGGGTCTGCTACCTGGACCTCGACGGCTTCGCGGCGATCAACGAGGCGCTCGGCCACCACATCGGCGACCAGCTGCTGATCGCCGTCGCCACCCGGTTGCGGCGCGGGTTCGACGGCCGGGACACCCACCTGGTGGCCCGGATGGGCGGCGACGAGTTCGCCGTCCTGGTCACCGACAGCCTGGGCAGCGAGCAGCTGACCGAGCTGGCCGCCCGGATCCTGGAGGTGCTGGAACGTCCCTTCGACGTCTCCGGGCACCGGCTGGTGATCACCGCCAGCGTGGGCGTGGTCGAGCGGTCCGTGCACGAGACCACCCCGACCGACCTGGTCAAGGACGCCGACGCCACGCTCTACTGGTCCAAGGCCGACGGCCGCGCCCGCTGGACCCTCTACGACCCGGACCGCGGCGCCCACCAGCTCACCCGGCAGCTGCTCGCCACCGCACTGCGCCCGGCCCTGGAGCGCCGTGAGTTCACCATCGAGTACCAGCCGCTGGTCGGCCTGGCCGACGGTGCGGTGCACGGCGCGGAGGCGCTGGTCCGCTGGCGCCACCCCCGCTACGGGACGCTCTCCCCGGACCGCTTCATCCCGCTCGCCGAGGAGACCGGCGCGATCGTGCCGCTCGGGACCTGGGTGCTGGAGGAGTCCTGCCGGCAGGCCCGGCAGTGGCTCACCGAGTTCCCCGACACCGAGACCTTCGTGAGCGTCAATCTGGCCGCCCGCCAGATCTGGGACTCCGACATCGTCGCCGACGTCGCCCGGGCGCTCGAACGCACCGGGCTGCCGGCCCGGCTCCTCCAGCTGGAGATCACCGAGAGCGCCCTGCTCGGCCCCGGCGGCCGCCCGCTCCAGGCCCTCCAGGCACTCGCGGACATGGGTGTGCGGATCGCGATCGACGACTTCGGCACCGGCTACTCCAACCTGGCCTACCTCTCCAGGCTGCCGGTGCACGTGCTCAAGCTCGACGGCACCTTCATCGAGGGCTTCCGCGAGCCCGCCCCGACGGACCGTCCGGGCCGCCCGGAGCTCCGCTCCCGGCGCAGCGACGCGGACGAGCAGATCGTCGGCGCGATGGTGCAGCTCGCCCACACCCTCGGCCTGACCGTCACCGCCGAGGGCATCGAGAGCGCCGCCCAGGCCGAGCGCCTGCGGCTGACCGGCTGCGACACCGCCCAGGGCTGGTACTTCGCCCGCCCCGGGGAGGCCGAGCTGGTCGCGGCCATACTCCGTGAGGGCCGCCCCGCCCTGAACGGCCGGTAGCCGCAGGACGGGCGGGCGACCGGCGGGCCGGCGGTCCGAGTGCCCGGTCACGCCGGGCGCCGTCGGTCCCGGTGCCGTCAGGCCGTCGAGCTCACGCCGCCGCCGTCGAGGTCACGCCGCCGTCAGGCCGTAGGCCTCGGCGATCAGGCCGTACGAGCGGAGCCGGGCCTCGTGGCCGTGGATGTGCGAGGTGACCATCAGCTCGTCCACGCCCGTCCGCTTGCGCAGCGCCTCCAGCCCGTCGGCGACCCGGCCCGGGTCGCCGAGCACGACGTTGTCGAGCCAGCTGTCGATGAAGTCGGCCTCGACCGGGCTGTACGGGTACTCCTCGGCCTCCTCCGGGGTGGGGATCGGGCCGGGGTTGCCGCGCCGCAGGCGGAGCATGCCGAGGGCCGCGGAGCGGGCGAGGCGCCGGGCCGAGGGCTCGTCGTCGGCGGCGACCGCGCTCACGCCGATCAGCGCGTACGGCTCGGCGAGCACGGCGGAGGGGCGGAAGGACGAGCGGTAGAGGTCCAGCGCCGGGATGGTGTTGGTGCTGCTGAAGTGGTGGGCGAAGGCGAACGGGAGGCCGAGGCGGCCCGCCAGCTGGGCGCTGAAACCGGAGGAGCCGAGCAGCCAGACCGGCGGGCGGCCCTCGCCCCGGGGGACGGCGGTCAGCCGGGCGTACGGGTGACCGTCCGGGAAGTCGCCGTCGAGGAAGTGGGTCAGCTCGGCGAGCTGCTGCGGGAAGTCGTCCGCGCCTTCGGCGAGGCCGCGGCGCAGCGCCCGGGCGGTGGCCGGGTCGGTGCCGGGGGCGCGGCCGAGTCCGAGGTCGATCCGCCCCGGGTGCAGGGCCTCCAGCAGGCCGAACTGCTCGGCGACGGCCAGCGGGGCGTGGTTGGGGAGCATGACGCCGCCGGAGCCCAGCCGCAGCGTCGTGGTGTTGGCCCCGAGGTGGGCGAGCAGGACGGCCGGGGTGGAACTGGCCACGCCGGGCATGCCGTGGTGCTCGGCCACCCAGAAGCGGTGGTAGCCCCACTGCTCGGCCCGGCGGGCCAGTTCGGTGGTGGCGGCGAGGGCCTCGGCGGGCGTGTGGCCGACGCCGACGGTGGCGAGGTCGAGGATCGAGAGCGGCGCGGGCGCGGTCCCGCGGGCGGTGCCGCGGATCGCCGCGCCGGCCGCCGGTCCGGTCTGCGGTCCGGCCTCCGGTCCGGTCCCGTGCTCCTGGTGGTCCTCGGTGGTCATCCCGTCCGCCCTTCTGGCCGCCGTCCTCGGGCCGGCCGTCGTGGGTGACCGCGCGGTCCCGGATGGCCCGCCGGTCGCTGTCGCCGAGGGGGGTCAACCACGGCCGGGGCCTCGCTGTTCCCGCCTCCGGAGTGTCGTCCGGCCACGGTCCGAGCGGGTTTCGGCCATTTCGCGCGGAAGTCGACCGACCGTTCGGCTGACGCAGAGCCAGCGGGCGAACACGGCTGGCGACTTCCCGCCAGCGCCGGAAGTCGCCAACGCCAGGGCTCGCGACCGGGGGCCGGCGTCCGGCAGGCTGGGGCCGGGAGCGGGTCGCCGGAGCGGGATCCGCACTCCACCAGCAAGATCGTCGGGCTGGACCAGCACCGGACGATCACTGCGAGCCCTCGGCGCGGCACCCCGCCCCGGGGGCTCGTTCGGTTTCGGCGGCGGTCCGCCACCCGGGCGCCCCGGCCCCCGGACCGGCCCGGACGCGCGGTTCCCCGCCCCGCGGCGCGGCCGGAATCAGCGACCGTGACCCATGCCATACCGGGGTGCTTCATGGCATGAAAAGTCGAGGCGCTAGCGTTGACCCCTGCAGCCACCTGCTCCCTCGGGAGGCGTGGAGGGAGTAAAGGGCCTTGAACTTCGTGGCGGCGATCGGATCCTCGTGGATCTGCGCGCTGGCGCTCGTCGCCGTGCTCGGGGACGCCCTCCTTCCGTTCATCCCCAGCGGAACGCTGGTCATCCTGGCCGTGCTCAAGACCTCGCAGATCGACGGTGCGCCCCTGATGCTCGGACTGGGCGTGGCGGTGGCCTCCTTCCTGGGCGACCTGCTGCTGCTCAACCTGGCCCGGCGCGGCGCCCCGGTGCTGCACCGCCGGCTCGCCCGGCGCCCCAAACTGGCGGCCAGCGTGGCCCGGGTCCAAGAGGCCCTGATCGAACGCCCCCACGGGGCGGCCGCCGCGATGGTGGTGGTCGCGCGGTTCGTCCCGGCCGGGCGGACCGTCCTCGACCTGGCCATCGGCCACTCCCCCGCCCATCCGCACCGGTTCCTGCACTGGTCGGCACTGGCGGCGCTGGTCTGGGCCGCCTACATCGTGACGCTGGGCTGGCTGAACAGCCACTGGTTCAACACCGCCTGGCTGAGCCTCGTGGTCTCCTGCGCGGCGGCCACCGCCATCAGCACCGCGATCGCCCGCATGGTGCGCCGCACCCGGCGGCTCGCCGCACTCTGACGATCCGCCCGGCGGCCGCTCCCGGCCGGCCCTCCGCCCCTTGTGACGGTCCCGCCGCAGCGGCCCCTGGCCCATGGTCCCCCTTGCCCGTGGTCCCGCCCGGGCCGGCACACCTCTTCCCGCACGTCTTTCCGCACGCCCGCCCGGGCCGGCCCTCCCCTGGCGGGCTTCGGGCCGCCCGCCCCTGCAAGGGGCAAAAGTTTTCCCAAAAGGGCGACCGATCGGGCCGAACGACGACGAACTCCGGCGGCGGGCCGATCGACCGGCGGTAGCGTACTGACCGGGCCGCACGGGGTGGGAAGCGTCACAGGACGGCAACAGTCGACGCATCCCCGCAGCCCAGCCGGATGCGCCAGGCGTGTTGGAAGTCGTCAGCGCTCGGCGACCTTGGAAGCCGCCACGGCGACATGACATGCTAACGGCGGAATACTCATCAATTGCCCGATTTGACCGGTGCGGCTGCGGGCCGCCCTCACCACCGGCATCGGCACCCAGGGGAGACCATGACCAGCATCTCGCGCAGGACGGTGCTCAGTGCAACCGCCGCGACCGCGGCCCTCGGCGCGGTCGCGGCCTGCTCCAGCGGCGGATCCGGCTCGGGACAAGGTGCCTCCTCCCCCGGCCCCGGCGGTACCGGCACCACCCAGGGCGGCAGCCCCGGCCCCCAGCCGGCGGTGCCCAAGGGCACCCCGATCGGCGACGGTTCCAACGCGGACACCGGACCGCAGCCGAACCAGCCCAAGCCCGAGAAGCTCAAGCCGGGCGAGCGGCCGCCGCAGTTCGTGGTCTTCTCCTGGGACGGTGCCGGCGGCACCGAGGACGGCCAGTTCCCCCGCTTCCTGAAGCTGGCGGAGCAGCACAAGGCCACGATGACCTTCTTCCTCTCGGGCATATACGCCCTCCCCAAGGGCAAGGCAGACCTGTACCACCCGCCGAAGCACTCGGTCGGCGCCTCCGACATCCCGTACCTGTCGGACGGCGCGGTGAAGAGCACGCTCAAGCTCATCAGCCAGGCCTGGCTGGCCGGGCACGAGATCGGCACCCACTTCAACGGGCACTTCTGCTCCAGCCGTCCGGACAAGAACGGGGTCAACATGTGGACCCCCGAGGACTGGCAGAGCGAGATCGACCAGGCGATCGGCTTCGTCACCCAGTGGCGGACCAACACCGGCTTCACCGACGTCGACCCGCTCCCCTTCGACTACAAGAAGGAGCTCATCGGCGGCCGCACCCCGTGCCTGGAGGGCCAGAAGGCGCTGCTGCCGACCATCGCCAAGCTGGGCTGGAAGTACGACGCCAGTTCCTCGGGCGGCTTGCAGATATGGCCGCAGAAGGTGCAGGACGGCAAGGTCTGGGACTTCCCGCTGCAGTCCATCCCGTTCCCCGGGCACACCTTCCAGGTCCTGTCGATGGACTACAACATCCTGGCCAACCAGTCCAGCGGCAGCACCAAGGGCGACCCGGCCAAGTACGGCGACTGGCGCACCCAGGCCACCAACTCCTACCTGGCGGGCTTCGAGCGCGCCTACAACAGCAACCGCGCGCCGTTCTTCATCGGCAACCACTTCGAGCAGTGGAACGGCGGCATCTACATGGACGCCGTCGAGGAGACCCTCAAGACCGTCGCGGGCAAGCCCGACGTCCGACTGGTCTCCTTCAAGCAGTTGGTCGAGTGGCTGGAGGTGCAGGACCAGTCCACCCTGCGCAAGCTGCGCTCGCTCAACGTCGGCCAGGCGCCGGCGGGCGGCTGGGAGAGCTTCCTCGGCACGGCGGGCTGACGCGCCGAGGGGCGCGGGAACGTGCCACCGGCACCGGCCGGCGGGGGTCGGAGCCCTCGCCGGCCGCTGTCGTCCCGGCCGGTTACCCGGCGGCGGGGGCGTCCGCGAGCAGGTTGCGGACGATGCGGTCCGCCCCGGCCGCGCCCCAGAGGATCGAGTAGTGGTTGGTGCCGGGCACCGGTGCGGCAGGCACCCGTTCCGTGTCCAGCCGGGCCAGTTCGAGCCGCGCGTGGTCGTAGAGGCCCTGCGGCTCGTCGAGCAGGCCGCGCTCGGCCCAGAGCAGGTCGGCCGGGCAGGGCAGCCGGTGCACGGCGCCGGCCGCGTCCTCGTCCAGCAGGACCTGGGCACCGTCGATCTGTACGGCCTCCAGCACGCAGGAGGAACGTAGTTCGGGCTCCGTGCCGACGAGGTCGCGCTGGGTGTAGGCGTCGATCCCCTCGGTCCACTCGCCGGCGAAGGCGGGGTGCCCGCGCCAGAACTCCCGGTAGGCGTCCCGGTCCGGGAAGGTCGTGGACAGCCGGGCCAGCGCGGGGCCGAGCACCGCGGCCAGGGCGTCCTCCTCGCGGACGCCCTGCGGCAGCGGGAAGGTCACCGCTCCGTCGACCAGCAGGACGCGGCGGACCAGGCCGGGGTGCCGGACGGCGGCCAGGGCGGTGACCCAGGCCCCCATCGAGTGGCCGACCACCGTGACGGGCCCCGGGCCGAGGGCGCCGATCAGCGCGGCCACGTCGTCGGCGTGCCGGGCCAGCCCGTACGGTCCGGCGACCGAGCGGCTGGCGCCGCGGCCCCGCAGGTCGGGCGCGAGCAGGGTGACCCGGCCGGCGAGCCGGCGGGCGACCTCGTACCAGGCGAGGCCGTTGGCGGTGATGCCGTGCACCGCCACGATCGTGGGGGCCTGCGGGTCGTCTGCGGGCCAGCGCAGGACGGCCAGGTCCCCACCGGGCACGGGGACGGTCAACTCCTCGGGCTTCAGCGGCGACTGGCTCACGCGGGGGTACCTCCGGTGGGGTGGGCGGTTCCGAGGCCGGCCGGCACCGAGGCGGAGCGGGCGGACCGGGCGGCGCGGATGCGGGCAGGCAGTCTAGCCAGGCCGCCGGGCAGCAGGTAGACCACGGCGACGAACAGGGCGCCCAGCAGGAACAGGGGCTGGGAGAGCGGCACCCGCAGCACCGCCGGCAGGTCGGCGACGGTCGAGGAGTTGGCGAGGTCGCCGAGCCGGTGGCTCGCCCAGGTGTACAGGACACCGCCGAGCAGCGGTCCCCAGCGGCTGCCGGAGCCGCCGAGGACGACCATCACCAGGAGCGCGAGCGTGGCGTCCGAGGTGGCGGCCTGCGGGGTGGCGCCACCGGTCAGCAGCAGGTAGACCACCCCGCCCAGCCCGGCGAGCCCGCCGGCCAGCACGAAGGCGACCAGCTTGTAGCCGTAGGGCCGCAGTCCGAGCACCTCGACCCGGCGCTCGTTCTCCTTGATGCCCTCCCAGACCCGGCCCATCGGCGACTTGACGGCCCAGTGGACCGCGGCGACGGTCAGCACCAGGTAGCCGACGGCGATCCAGTACAGGTTGGCGGTGTTCTCGATCCCGAGGAGTCCGGCGGGCAGCAGGTCGGCCGGGGCGGAGCGGCCCTCCTCGCCGCCGGTGACGCCGCCGGGGTTGCGCTGGACGAGGATCGAGCCGGCCTGGGCGAAGGCGAGGGTGACCATGGAGAACCCGATGCCCGTGACGCGCAGGCTGACCGAGCCGAGCAGCAGGGCCAGCAGCACGGAGCAGGCGACGCCGAACACCGCGGCGGCGGCGAACGGCAGTCGCAGCTCCAGCATGCCGAGATCGGTGGCGTACAGGCCGGTCGCGAAGTAGAGCGCGTGGCCGAAGGAGAGCAGTCCGGTCCGACCGAGCAGGAGGTCGTAACCGGTGGCGAGGGCCCCGTAGAGCAGGCACAGGGCGAGCAGCTGGAGGCTGCCGGGGCTGCCGAGCGGGCCGTCGAGCAGTCCCGGGACGGGAAGCGCACTGTATGGGGCGACAAGGAACGTGATCAGCAGGGCGATCGGCCACCAGCGTAGCGCTCTGTGCACGCCTGTCCAGCGGTTAGTGACTGAATCACCTGTTCGAGGGATGGCGCCGGGCCCGCTCCTGTGTTCACAATTGATCTCGGCAAGGCCGGTGTCAGTCCCCCTTGCCACAGTGGCGGTGTCGGCGGAGCTGGTGTCAGTCCCCTCCTCCGGCACGGCGGTCACGGCAGGGCCGGTGTCAGTCCCCCCTGCCGGAGCGGCGGCGCTGCGGCTCGCCGCGGGGCCACCGGTGCTCGTGATCGGTGTTTCGGCGCTCACGCGAGCCTCCCGGTGAGTCCACGGGGTCGGACGAGAAGCAGGACGGCGAGCAGGACGACGACCGAGAGGTCGCCGAGACCGGCGCCGGTGTAGTAGTTGGCGAACTGCTGGACGAGGCCGACGCCCACCGAGGCGACGGCGGCTCCGGTCACGGAGCCCATGCCGCCCATGACCACGACGACGAAGGCGAAGATGAGCAGGCCGGTTCCCTGGCCGGGATTGACCGAACCGAAGTAGAGGCCGCCGAGGGCGCCGCCGAGCGCGGCGGCCGCCCCACCGAGGGCGAAGACGAGGGTGAACGCCCTCCGGACGTCGATGCCGAGCGCCATGACCATCGCCCGGTCCTCGACGCCGGCCCGGACGATCAGCCCGTAGCGGGTGCGGGCGAGGAACAACCGAAGAGCGAGCAGCAGCAGTGCGGCGGCGGCCACCAGCACGAAGCGGTTGACCGGGACGGTCGCCCCGAGCACGTGCCAGGTGCCGGACAGCAGTTCCGGCTGGGGGAAGGGACGGGAATCCGCGCCCCAGACCCCCATCAGCAGGGCGGGTACGGCGAGCCCGACCCCGACGGTGGCGAGGATCTGGTCGCGCGGGCGGCTGTAGAGCGGCCGGATCAGGAAGAGCTCCAACAGGACGGCGGCGGCCGTCCCGACCAGGGTGCCGAACGGCACCGCGAGCCAGAAGGAGAAGCCGGCCTCGGCGCCGGCCCACCAGGTGGCGTAGGCGCCGATGGAGAGCAGGGCGCCGTGCGCGAAGTTGAGCACGTCCATCAGACCGAAGATCAGCGACAGACCGGAGGCGACCAGGAAGTACAGCGCACCGAGACCGAGTCCGGTACAGGAAAGGAGGACGACGGTGTCCATCAGGGCTTCACCTCGGCGGTGACGACGGGGGCGGCCGGGGAGGCGGCGGGCCGGGGCCCGCCGGCGAACGGGTGGCGGGAGCCGACGCCGAGCAGGCGGCGGGCGGCTTCCTCATCGGCCAACAGCTCGGCGGTGTCGCCGCGGTGGGCGGTCCGGCCGTCGGCCAGGACGGCGCAGGTGCCCGCCAGTCGGCGGACGAGGGCGAGGTTCTGCTCGACCAGCAGGACGGGCACGGCCTCGGCCGCGCGCGCCAGCACCTCGGCCACCTCGGCGACGATCTTCGGGGCCAGGCCCTTGGTGGGCTCGTCGGCAATGATCAGCCGGTTGCGGTTGAGCAGCGTCCGGCCGATCGCCACCATCTGCTGCTGGCCGCCGGAGAGCGTTCCGGCCAACTGCCCGGCCCGCTGCTTGAGTTCGGGGAAGAGCTCGTGGACGAGTGCGTAGTCCGGTTCACCGGCCGCGCTCCCGCTCCCGGCGGCGCGCTCGGCGAGGCGGAGGTTCTCGGCGACCGTCAGACCGGCGAAGATCCCCCGGTCCTCGGGCGCGTAGCCGATGCCGTGACGAACGACCAGATGCGTGGGAAGGGAGGAGAGCTCGGATTCGGAGAGCCGGATGCTTCCGGTGCGCGGCACCAGGCCCATGACGGCCTTGACGGTGGTGGTCTTGCCGGCGCCGTTGCGGCCCAGGAGCGCGGTCACCCCGGCGGGGGCCACGTCGAAGTCGACCCCGTGCAGGATGTGCAGCCCGTCGATGACCACCCGCAGATCGCGGACGGAGAGGAGGGGGACGGCGTCGGAGGACGGCGAGGAGGCGGAGCGCCCCGAAGGAGTGGGGCGCTGGGCGGAGAACGGAGAGGAGGTCACAACGCCTCACCCAGGTAGGCCTGTTGCACGGTCGGGTCGGCCATCACGGCCTCGGGGGTGTCCAGGGCGAGCAGCGTGCCGTGGTGCATCACCGCGAGCCGGTCGGCCAGGCCGAGCAGGACGTCCATGTGGTGCTCGACCATCAGGACGGTCCGGCCCAGGTCCCGGTGCACGGAACGGATCAGCTCGGTGAGGGCGGGCACCTCCTCCGCGCTGACACCGGCCATCGGCTCGTCCAGCAGGATCAGCCGGGGCTCGGAGACCAGCAGAACGGCCAGCTCCAGCTTGCGCTTCTCCCCGTGCGAGAGCGCACTGGCCAGGGTGTCGGCGCGGTGGGTGAGGTCGGTGCGTTCCAGGGTGTCGGCCAACTGCTGCTCGTAACGGTCGGCGCGGCGCCAGAGCCGGTACGAGGCGCGCGGCCCGGCCGCCGCCTGGGCGGCCAGGCGGACGTGGTCGGCGACCGTCATCCCCGGCCAGAGGGAGGAGGTCTGGAAGGTGCGGCCGAGACCGCGGCGGGCCCTGGCGTGCACCGCCTCGGTGGTGACGTCCGCGCCATCGAGGTGGAGGCTGCCGTGGGTCGCCGGGTAGATGCCCGAGATCAGGTTGAAGAGGGAGGTCTTGCCGGCGCCGTTGGGCCCGATGAAGGCGATGAACTCGCCTTCGCCGACCGAGAAGGAGACGTCCTCGACGATCGGCACGCCGCGGACGGCCCAGCCGAGCCCGTCCAGGCGCAGCACCGGGGAGGAGGACGCGGAGGAACGCACGGACGAGGAGCCCTGAGCGGAGGAGGAGGAAGGAGTGGAGGCGGTACGGGCGGGCATCGGGATCAGCCCGCCATCGGGGTGACCGGGGGCGCTGCCTCGTCCGCGGTCAGGGTCTTCTCCACCGAGGGCTTGGCGGCGGCGCCACTGCCGGTCAGCCGTACCTGGAACATCGGCTGGAGCAGGGCGTGGTCCTCGGCGCGGACCGTGGTCTTCCCCTTGACCCCGTCGAAGCTCCAGCCCTCCAGGGCCTTGACCAGGGCCGAAGTGTCTTCGGCGGAGCCGTGGTTGGACTCGACGGCGTGCACGATCATCTGGGCGGCGGTGAAGCCGTCCGGGGTGAAGATGTCCGTCTTCCCTCCGGCGGCGGAGACGGCTTCGGTCATGGCCTTCTCCACCGGGGTGCCGGCAGCGCCGTCGAAGTAGTGGTTCAGGAAGGAGATCTTCTCGCCTGCCGGGCCGAACAGCGGATAGGAGGCGGCCAGGTCGAGGCCGGTGACGACCTTGGTGTCGGCGAACACGTCCTGCTGGTTGAGCGCCGTCCACAGGGCCGAGGCGGTGTCGCCGGCCCAGGCGACGAACAGCAGGTCGGGCTTGGCGGTCTTGGCCTGGGTGGCGAAGGGGGTGAGGTCGGTGGCGCTCGGCGGGGCGAGCACCTGGTCGACGGTCGCGCCCTCACCGCCGAGCACCGCCTTCACCGCGGCCACGTTGGCCTGGCCGAAGGCGTTGTCCTGAGCGAGCACGGTGACCTTCTTGCCCTTGGCGTCACCGACGAACGAGGCCGCGGTCTTGATGTCCTGGTAGGACTGGCGGCCGGATCGGAAGGTGTACTTGTTCAGACCGGTGGCCTTGTCCGCGGCGGCCGGGCCGCTGATGAAGAGCACCTTGTTCTGCGCGGCGATGGGGCCGACCTGGAGGGCCACGCCGGAGGCGGTGGAGCCGGCCAGCACCTTGTAGCCCTTGCCGATCAGATCCTTGGCGGCGGACACCGCCTTGGCCGGGTCGCCGGCGTCGTCCTGCTCCTCGAACTCGATCTTGTGCCCGTCGACCGCGCCGGTGCCCTTGGTCGCGTAACTCAGGCCGGCCTTGAAGCCCTCCAGGTACTGCTTGCCGTAGGCGGCCAGCGGCCCGGTCCTGGAGTACACCAGGCCGACCTTGATCGGGCCCTTCGCGCCACCGTCCGCCGCGCTCGTCCCGGCCGTTCCGGCCTTGGCGCAGCCCGAGGCCAGCAGGACGCAGGCCGCGAGGGCGGCGAGCTTCCGGGCCGGTCCGCCGGTCAGGGAGTCGCCCGGACGAGCGCCGGCGGCGGTCCGGGAGGGGGCTGTCGAGCTGCGCATGGTGACCGACTCCTGAGGTGCGGCGGGGTGATTGCGGGAACCGTAGGTGTGCGGTGGGAGTGGCGACATGTGCCCAGTTGACGCATCAGCCCGCCCGGATGTGGCTCCGGCCGACATACCGCCGGGCCTCCGCCGCCCTCCGCGCGCCCGGGTGTGGTCTTTCGACACGACTCCGCACCCACCCATGGGGGTGGCCGCCATGGTTGCGGCGGCCCCCGCCCGGTGACGGTGGAGGGGCGCGGAGCCCGTCCGGCGGCAGCCACCCCAGCGGCGTGCCCGCCCGGTCCGGCCCAGGCAGGACCCCAGCCCGGCCTGGTACGGCCACGGGCTCCGCGCGGTTCCCGGGCCCGCCGGCCGTCCCGCCCCCGCTCCCCGCCCCTCCCCGCTCCCCGTCACCCCCTGGCCCGTTGCCCCCTGCCCCGCCGTTCCGCCCCTCCCCTCTCCTCCCACTCCTCTCCTCCCACTCCCTCATGAGGTGATCCCTTGGACAAGGTCCTGGACTCCCCCGCCGACGCGGTCGGGGACATCCCCGACGGCGCGGTGCTGGCCGTCGGCGGCTTCGGCCTCTGCGGCATCCCGAGCACACTGATCGGCGCCCTGGCCGACTCCGGCACCACCGGACTGCGGGTGGTGTCGAACAACTGCGGGGTGGACGACTGGGGGCTGGGCCTGCTGCTGCGGGCCGGCCGGATCACCCGGATGACCTCCTCGTACGTCGGGGAGAACAAGGAGTTCGCCCGGCAGTACCTCTCCGGCGAGCTGGAGGTGGAGCTGACCCCTCAGGGCACGCTGGCCGAGCGGCTGCGGGCGGGTGGCGCCGGCATCCCCGCGTTCTTCACCCCGGCCGGGGTCGGCACCCAGGTCGAGGAGGGCGGGCTGCCCTGGCGCTACGCGGCCGACGGCTCGGTGGCCCTGGCCTCCCCGCCGAAGGAGGTCCGGGAGTTCGGCGGCCGCCGGTACCTGCTGGAGGAGGCGATCACGGCGGACTTCGCACTGGTCCGGGCCGAGGTGGCGGACCGGCACGGCAACTGCGTGTTCCACGCCGCCGCCCGGAACTTCAACCCGCTCTGCGCGGCGGCGGGCCGGATCACCCTGGTCGAGGCGGACCGGATCGTCGAGCCGGGCGAGCTCCCTCCGGACGCGGTGCACCTGCCCGGGGTGTACGTCGACCGGGTGGTGGCCGCCGACCCCGGGGACCGCCGCATCGAGCGCCGCACCGTCCGCCCCGCACTCCAGGAGGCCTGACCCGATGCCCACCGAGACCGCCGCCCCGGCACCCACCTCCGCCCGCACCTCCGCACCCGCGCCCGCCTCCGCACCCGCGCCCGCCTCCGCCCTCGACCCGCGCAACGCCCTGGCCGCCCGCGCCGCCCGCGAGTTGCGCGACGGCCAGTACGTGAACCTGGGCATCGGCCTGCCCACCCTGATCCCCAACCACCTCCCGCCGGGCGTCGAGGTGGTGCTGCACTCGGAGAACGGCATCCTCGGCGTCGGCCCGTACCCGGAGGAGGGCGCCGAGCACGCCGACCTGATCAACGCCGGGAAGGAGACGGTGACGGTCGCTCCCGGCGCCTCGTACTTCGACTCCGCCTTCTCCTTCGGCATGATCCGGGCCGGGCGGATCGACGTCTCGGTGCTCGGCGCGATGCAGGTGTCGGCCACCGGGGACCTCGCCAACTGGATGATCCCCGGCAAGATGGTCAAGGGCATGGGCGGCGCGATGGACCTGGTGCACGGGGCCCGCCGGCTGATCGTGGTGATGGAGCACACCGCCCGGGACGGCTCGCCGAAGATCGTCGACGAACTGTCACTTCCGGCGACCGGTCGTGGAGTCGTGGACCGGATCGTCACCGACCTCGCGGTGATCGACGTGACCCCGGAGGGGCTGCGGGTGGTGGAGACGGCGCCGGGCGTGGACTTCGCGGAGGTCCGGGCCGCGACCGGCGCCGCCCTGCTGCCTCCGCGCTGACCGGCCCGGCCCCGGGCGCACCGGCCGGATCGCCCGTGGGGCGGTCCGGCCGTTGCGCTGCCCCGCAGCCGCCCCGCCCCCGCCCCCGCGACCGCGACCGCGACCGCGACCGCGACCGCGACCGCGACCGCGACCGCGACCGCGACCGCGACCGCGACCGCCCTCTCAACAGTCCTCCGCCGCACCCGAGTTCCACGGATCGCCGCCCGGGACCGGGCGAATTCACCGCAATAGCACCAACGCCCGCCGGATCGGCCGGGAACCGTGGCATCTTCATGCTTGGGCGGCGGCGATCTCCCGGATTGGTTGCGATCACCGGTGCACTCGGGGAGAGTTGATGAGGCCAAGGATCCCGGAGCGCCCGGAGGGGAAGCTGGAAAGTGCATCGGGATCCCGGATTCGAAGCCCCCGTACCGACGCGCGACAGAACCGGCGGAACCCGGCGAATGCGCTGGACGGCCCGGGAACTGCCTGAGAAGCGCAGTTCACCCGGTCCCGTTCCAGTCGATTCCGGCCGGTTCCACCGAGTTCCACCCGGACGGCTCCGAGTCGAGGCAGGCCCACGCGAAGGCCGAGCGAGCCGAGCACGGAGCGAACTCCCGGGGGGAGCAGCCATGACCACGCCGTTCTCGCGGCGAAAGGGCGCCGGAACGGCCGGCGGGCGAGGTGCCGGGCAGCTGGACGAGGCCGCCCTCAGTACCGTTCCCGCACCCGAAGCCCCGTACGACTACGGCCACTTCAGCCGTCTCGCGGGCCCGGCGTACGACCCGGACGAGGACGACGACCTCGGTGGCGGCGTCTACTGGCCCGAACCGGCCGCCCCGTACGACCCCGCTTCGGCGAGCGCCCCGCACGCCTCTCCCCCGTACGCCTCCACCCCGTACGAGCCACCGCCCGCGGCCCCCTACCGCGTCCGGTACCGCAGCCTGCTGCGCCGCGAGCCGCACCGGATCCGTGCCGCGCTGCTGATGGTCGCCGCCCCGGTGGTGGAGACGGTGCTGCTGGTCTGGCTGCTGCTGCCGGAGCACTGGCCCGAGCGGCTGGACGAGACGAACGCCCTGGTGCTGCTCGGCGACAAGGTGATGATCGGCATCATCGCCGTCGTCGAGGTGTTCCGGCTGGTCAACGTCGTCTCCAACACCCACGCCACGCTGGTCGCCCGTGACCCGGTCCCGGTGACGCCGGTGTCCGGCACCCGGGTCGCCTTCCTCACCACCTGCGTGCCGGGCAAGGAGCCGCCGGAGATGGTCCGGGCCACGCTGACCGCGGCCCGCGCCGTACGGCACGACGGACCCTATGACGTCTGGCTGTTGGACGAGGGAAACGATCCTGCAATGCGGGAGCTCTGCGCCGAGCTGGGCGTGCGGCACTTCAGCCGCGCCGGCCGGCCGCAGTGGAACCGGCCGAAGGGCAGGTTCCGCGCCGGCACCAAGCACGGCAACTACAACGCCTGGCTCCAGGCCCACGGCGACGACTACGAGTTCTGGGTGTCCGTGGACACCGACCACGTTCCGCTGCCGGACTTCTGCGAACGGATGCTCGGCTACTTCCGCGACCCCGACGTGGCATTCGTGGTCGGCCCCCAGGTGTACGGGAACTACCGCAGCTCGGGCTCGGCCGTCACCAAATTCTCCGAGAGCCAGCAGTACCTCTTCCACGCCCTCGTCCAACGCGCCGGAAACCGTTACGGCGCGCCCATGTTCGTGGGCACCAACAACGCCGTCAGAATCAGCGCGCTCCAGTCGATCGGCGGGTTGTACGACTCCATCACCGAGGACATGGCGACCGGTCTGGAGTTCCACCGCAGCCGAAACCCGGATACCGGAGAGCGCTGGAAGTCCGTGTACACCCCGGACGTGCTCGCGGTCGGCGAAGGACCGTCCTCCTGGACCGACTTCTTCTCCCAGCAGCTGCGCTGGAGCCGCGGCACCTACGAGACCCTCTTCACCCAGTACTGGCGGGTGCTGTGGCAGCTGTCCCCCGGGCGGTTGCTCAACTACACGCTGATGGTGGGCTTCTACCCGATGGCGGCGCTCACCTGGCTGCTCGGCGGCCTGTCCAGCGTCCTCTACCTGGGCTTCGGCGCATCGGGCGTGCACGTCTCCTCGGAGATCTGGATGATGCTCTACAGCGACGCCGCCGCGCTCCAGCTCCTGCTCTACACCTGGAACCGCAAGCACAACGTGAGCCCGCACGAGCCGGCCGGCTCCTCCGGGGTCGCCGGGATGGTGATGTCGGCGCTCTGCGGCCCGGTCTACGCGGCCTCGCTGCTCCAGTCGCTGCTGCGGGTGCGCAGCCGCTTCGTGGTGACGCCCAAGGGCCGCTCGGCCAGCACCGACCGGCTCGGCACCTTCCGCTTCCACCTGTTCTGGACGCTGGTGTTCGGCGCCGCGATCACCGCCTCCTACGTCACCGGCTACGACCACGCCGCGATGCGCGCCTGGGCCTGGATCGCCCTGGTGCTCACCCTCCTGCCGGTCCTGATCACCGCCGGCGACGCCGTCCGCCGCCGCCGGACCCGCCCCACCGCCAACCTCACCGTCACCGGCGGACCGACGGCCACCCCGACGGTCCTGCTGGAGAAGCGCCGCCCGCGCCACGCCCGCGACCCCCGCACCTCGCCGCCCGCACACACGGCACCGGACCCGTCGCCCACCCGGCCCGCACCCGACCGCCCCGCACCCGACCGCGCCGGCAGCGGCACATCCCCCCACTGACAGCACCCGCGGACAGCACCCGCGGACAGCACCCATGGACAGCACCCACGGACGCCCGCCCACCGAACAGAGCCCACCCCGAGCAGCCCCGGCCCCCAGTCCAACCCCCAGCCCAGCCCCAGCCCGGCACCCGACCGCCTCCCGAGGGGAGCACCCACCGTGAAGATCCACAAGGCCGGCCGCACCAAGCGCCTCGCCCTCGGCAGCACCGTCGCGCTGACCGTGGCCGGGATGAACGCGCCGGCCGTCCTCGGCTTCGCCTCCGAGCAGTACCACCACTACGTGATCAACCGCCCCGAGTACAAGGCGCAGTACGGCCACTGGCAGACCCTGTCGCTGCCCGCCGAGTTCCGGGTCAACGCCGTGCACGCGACCCTGCTGCGCACCGGCAAGGTCCTGATCGTGGCCGGCTCGGGCAACGACGAGAAGCAGTTCAACGCGGGCACCTTCAAGAGCCTGCTCTGGGACCCGGCCGCGAACACCTACAAGCTGGTCCCCACCCCGGCCGACATGTTCTGCGGCGGCCACACCTCGCTGCCGGACGGCCGCGTCCTGGTGGCCGGCGGCACCCAGCGCTACGAGAAGCTGGCCGCCGCCGTGAAGAAGGCGGCCGGCATCATGCGGGTGCGCAACGAGAGCCCGGAGCGCGACCGGACCTTCCCCAAGGGCACCGTCTTCGTCGCCCCGAACGGCCACGAGTACGCCAGCACCGCCCCGGTGACCGTCCCGGCCGCGACCAAGACCGGCTCCGGCCGCGAGACCGTGGTCACCGCCGGCGAGCAGCGGGTGTACGTGGAGGCGGTCGGCCCGGGCCCGGACTACGTCTCCGACTCCCCCGCCCAGTACCAGGTCAAGGGCCTGAGCGGCACCGACGCCCACAACCTGTACGGGCAGAACGAGAAGCTCACCCTGGACAAGCAGGAGTACCAGGGCATCCGCTCCGCCTTCGAGTTCAACCCGGACACCGAGCTCTACGAGCCGGTCACCGACATGGCCCACGCCCGCTGGTACCCGACGCTGACCGGGCTGGGCGACGGCCGGGTGGTCACCGTCTCCGGCCTGGACGACACCGGGGAGATCCTCGACGGCAACGACAACGAGGTCTACGACCCGAGGACCAAGTCCTGGTCCAAGGGCCCCGACCACTACTTCCCGACCTACCCGGCGATCTTCCTGACCGCCTCCGGCAAGCTCTTCTACTCCGGCTCCAACGGCGGCTACGGCCCCGGCGACAAGGGCCGCGAGCCCGGCTTGTGGGACGTGTCGACCGGGGCCTTCCAGCCCGTCCCCGGCCTGCGCGACCCCAACCTCACCGAGACCTCCTCATCGGTGCTGCTGCCGCCCGCGCAGGCGCAGAAGGTGATGGTGCTCGGCGGCGGTGGCGTCGGCGAGTCCCCGCTGTCCACGGCCCGCACCGACATCGCGGACCTGTCCTCCGGCGCGCCCGCCTTCACCCCGGGCCCGGACCTGCCGGCCGGCGGCACCCGCTACCTCAACAGCGTGATCCTCCCGGACGACACCGTCTTCACCACCGGCGGCTCCGGCGGCTACCGCGGCCGGGGCGACAGCGACCTGCTCAAGGCGCAGGTGTACCACCCGGACACCAACAGCTTCAGCACCGCCGCCGAACCGGCCGTCGGCCGCGACTACCACTCCGAGGCGCTCCTGCTGCCGGACGGCCGGGTCGCCGTGCTGGGCTCCAACCCGCTCTTCGCCGACAAGGCCGAGACCCGGCCGGGCGGCTTCGAGCAGCGCATCGAGATCTACACCCCGCCGTACCTGTACCACGGCGAACGCCCGCAGCTCGGTGCCGTTCCGCAGGCGGCCGGGCTCGGCGGCACGCTGGCCGTCGGCACCGCACGGCCGGAGGCGGTCGCCGGCGCCAAGCTGATCCGGCCGAGTTCGGTCACCCACGTGACGGACGTCGAACAGCGCTCGGTGGCTCTGGACATCGCCGGACGGACGGCGGACGGCGTCTCACTGACCCTGCCCCGCAACCCCGACCTGCTGCCGCCGGGCTGGTACATGCTGTTCCTGACGGACGCCGCCGGCACCCCGTCGGTCGCCCGCTGGATCCAGGTCACCGCGTAGCCGCAACGGCCCCGCGCCGTCGCCGGAGGCCCGCGCCGTGCGGGCCCGGGCCCGCACGGCCGACCGGGACAGGCACACGCGGCCCCGCTCCGCCGCACGGTCACGCCCGCGCCACCGCGCGGGCGGCCTCAGCGCGCCGCCTGCGCCAGCCCGAGGGCGTACGGCAGCCAGAACTGACCCGCCCGGGGCTCGCCCCGGCCGCAGTCGCCGTCCGACTCCCCCGGGTTCTTGATCCACAGGTAGGCGTCCACCCCGGGCCGGCCGGTCTCGGTGGTCGGCCGCTCGCCGAGCGCGCGCCCGGGCGGGTTGCACCAGGAGTCGCCGCCCAGGGCCCCGTTGCCGCTGCGGCTGGTGTCGATGACGAAGTTCTTCCCGCCCAGGGCCGCGGAGAGCCTGGCGCCGTACGCCGCGTTCCGCGCGGTGTCGTAGAAGTTGGCGACGTTCACGGCGAAGCCGTCCGCCGCCGCGATGCCCGACTTGCGCAGGGCGGTGGCCAGTTCCTCCGGGTCCTGCGCCCAGCCGGGGTTGCCCGCGTCCAGGTAGACCCGCGCGTTCGGGTTCTTCTTCAGCTCCTGGACGGCGAAGGCCAGCAGGCCGTACCGCTCGGCGGCCAGGTCGCCCTTGATCCCGCAGGTGTCCAGGGTGTGCGCGACGGCGTCCGGCTCCAGCACCACCCAGGCCTTGCGGTCGCCGAGGGCCTGGGCGACGCCGGTGATCCAGGCCCGGTAGGCGGCCGCGTCGGGGGCGCCGCCGGCCGAGTACTGGCCGCAGTCGCGGTGCGGGATGTCGTAGGCGACGAAGACCGCCGTCCGGCCCGCCTCGGCGGCCCGTCGGCTCACCTGTTCGGCGATCTCCCCGGCGCCCTGCTCGCCGAGCCACTGCGAGGAGGGCTGGGCGGCGATCCGCAGCAGTTCGTCGGCCTCCGCCGTCCGGCCCTGCCCGCGCAGCGCGGACACCTGGTGGGCGGCGTTGGTCCGGTCGGAGACGTAGAAGGCCTGGCCGGGAAGCTGGGCGAAGCCCGAGCCCGCCGCCGCGCCGTCGGCCGCACCCGCGGCGGACGGCGCGGACCCGGTTCGCGGCTCGCCGCCGTCCGACCCGCTGCAGCCGGACACGGCCGCCAGTACCACCCCGGCCAGCAGCGCCCCCACGGCCCCGCGCAACGCCCCTGCCCGCCCCAGCCCGTGCACGTACCGCTCCTCCCCGGGACCGGTCCGGCGACCGGTCGGCACCAGCTAAGCACACCCGGCACCGGTCGACGCCCACCGTCGGTGAACGCCAAGTGGCCGTGGGCGGACGGGACATCGAACCCGTCCGGTCCACGGCCACCGGCACCCGGAAGTGCTCAGGAACGCGCGGCGGCGCTCCGGCGGGGGCTCACGCCTCCTTCAGGTTCGGCACCTGCCAGTCGATGGCCTCGGCACCGAAGGAGTCCAGCGCGGCGTTGATCTGCGAGAACGGACGGCTGCCGAAGAACAGCTTCGCCGACAGCGGCGACGGGTGCGCCCCCTGCACCACCACGTGCTTGGCGGTGTCGATCAGCGGCAGCTTCTTCTTCGCGTAGTTGCCCCACAGCACGAAGACCACGGGCTCCTCGCGGTCGCTCACCGCCTTGATCACCGCGTCGGTGAACTTCTCCCAGCCCTTCGCCTTGTGCGAGTTGGCCTCGTGCGCGCGGACCGTGAGCACCGCGTTGAGCAGCAGCACACCCTGCTCGGCCCAGTGCATCAGGTAGCCGTTGTCCGGGGCGGGGATGCCCAGGTCGGCGTCCAGCTCCTTGAAGATGTTGCGCAGCGACGGCGGCGTCCTGGTGCCCGGCAGCACCGAGAAGCTCATGCCGTGGGCCTGCCCGTTGTCGTGGTACGGGTCCTGGCCGAGCACGAGCACCCGGACCTTGTCGTACGCGGTGGCGTCCAGCGCGGCGAACTCCTGGCCGCTCGGCGGGAACACCTCGTGCTCCGCGCGCTGGGCCGCCACGAAGGCCGCCAGCTCCGCGAAGTACGGCTTCTCCGTCTCGGCGCCCAGCACCCCGCGCCAGGACTCGGGCAGTTCCAGCCCGCCGCCCTCGCCGGCCTCGACCACGCCCGCCTCGACCGTGTCCGTCACGACATCTACCTCCAACACCGCGGCTGCTGCGCCGCACGCCCTCTTTCACCCCGAACGCTACACAGCACCACCGACAACTCACGCCCCCGGAGCGGGTTCCGGGCTGCGGCCGGCGTCCGCCCGACCCCTCCCCGGGTACGCAGCGGCCCTGCCCCGGGTACGCAGCGGCCCCGCCCCGGCGACCGGCCGGAACGGGGCCCACGACAGCACCGCGGAGGTCAGACCAGCTCGACCAGGTCCGCGATCGACTGGACCACGCGGGTCGGCCGGTACGGGAACCGCTCCACGTCGGACGCGGCGGTCAGGCCGGTGAGCACCAGGATCGTCTCCATGCCGGCCTCCATGCCCGCGACGATGTCGGTGTCCATCCGGTCGCCGATCATCACCGCCGTCTCGGAGTGGGCGCCGGCGGTGTTCAGCGCCTCGCGCATCATCAGCGGGTTCGGCTTGCCGACGAAGTACGGCTCGACGCCGGTCGCCTTGGTGATCAGCGCCGCGACCGAGCCGGTGGCCGGCAGCACGCCCTCCGGGGAGGGGCCGGTCTCGTCCGGGTTGGTGCAGATGAACCGGGCGCCCTGGTTGATCAGGCGGATCGCCTTGGTGAGCGCCTCGAAGGAGTAGGTGCGGGTCTCGCCGAGCACCACGTAGTCGGGGTTGTTGTCGGTCAGCACGTAACCGGCCTGGTACAGGGCGGTGGTGAGCCCCGCCTCGCCGATCACGTACGCCGTGCCGTTCGGCCGCTGGCTCTTGAGGAACTTGGCCGTGGCCAGGGCGGAGGTCCAGATGCACTCCTCCGGCACCTCCAGCCCCATCCCGGCCAGCCGGGCGCTGAGGTCGCGCGGAGTGTAGATGGAGTTGTTGGTGAGGACCAGGAACGGCTTGCCGGACTCCCGCAGCTTGCGCAGGAACTCCTCCGCCCCGGGAATCGGCGTGCCCTCGTGGATGAGGACCCCGTCCATGTCGGTCAGCCAGGACTCGATGGGCTTGCGGTCTGCCACGTGCGTTTCTCCCGAAGTGTTGCAGCGTCTTGCGTCGTAACGAGGGCCCTGACCCGCCACAGCCTAATCCGCCCGGGTGTGCGGGAACAGGACGTCCCGCCCACCGGACCGGCGCCGACCCGGCCTCCCGCACCCGCCTCACCTGCCGCTTCCACCGGCCCGACGCCCACCCCGGCGCCCCTCCCCAACACCCACCGCGAGGACCCTCCCGACCGGGCGCCCTCCGTACTCCCCGGCGCCGTTCACCGAACCGGGAGTAATCGGGCACCTCGTGATTGAGTAGGCGCATGAACCCGAAGACGACCCCCGGCCCGTTCCGCGTCGGCCTGATCGGCTACGGCCTGGCCGGCTCCGCGTTCCACGCGCCGCTGATCGCCACCACCCCGGGGCTGCAGCTGGACGCCGTGGTCACCGCCAACCCGGACCGGCGCGCCCAGCTCGCGCGCGAGCACCCCGGCGCCCGCGCCGTGGACACGCCCGAGCAGCTGCTCGCCGACCCGGACGCGCTCGACCTGGTCGTCATCGCCTCGCCCAACCGCACCCACGCGCCGCTCGCCCGCGCCGCGCTGCGGGCCGGCCTGGCCACCGTGGTGGACAAGCCGCTGGCCGGCACCGCCGCCGAGGCACGGGAGCTGTGCCGGCTCGCCGAGGAGCGGGGCGTCCTGCTCTCCGTCTTCCACAACCGGCGCTGGGACGGCGACTTCCTCACCGCGACCCGGCTGGTGCGCGGCGGCGCGCTCGGCCGGGTGCACCGCTTCGAGTCCCGTTTCGAGCGCTTCCGCCCCAAGCCCAAGCCGGGCTGGCGGGAGCTGGCCGACCCGGCCGAGGTCGGCGGCACGCTGTACGACCTGGGCAGCCACCTGGTCGACCAGGCACTCACCCTGTTCGGACCGGTCGAGACGGTGTACGCGGAGATCGACGTGCGGCGCGACGGCGCGGTGGTGGACGACGACGCCTTCCTCGCCCTCACCCACACCTGCGGCACCCGTTCGCACCTGTGGACCAGCGCCGTCACCCCGCTGATCGGGCCCCGGCTGAGGGTCCTCGGCGACACCGCCGGCTACGTCAAGCCGGGCATGGACCCGCAGGAGGCCGACCTGCGGGCCGGCCTGCGCCCCGGCGGCACCCACCCCTGGGGCGCCGACCGGCCCGCGCAGTACGGCACCCTCGGCACCGACGAGTCCGCGATCTCGCTGCCCACCGACCCGGGCGACTACCCCGCCTTCTACACGGGCATCGCCGCCGCCCTGACCGACCCGGGCACCCCGCCCCCGGTCGACCCGCGCGACGCGGTGGCCGCCCTGGCCGTTCTGGAGGCCGCCCGCGCCTCCGCCGCGACCGGGACGGCGGTCCGCCCGGGCTGAGAAACGCCTCGCCGGAACCTGCCGCCCCCACGGACCCGCCTCCTACGATGAGCGGATGAGCAGTCAACGGGGGCGGCAGATCGGCGCCGACGAGCGTCGTGACCGCGAACGGGCGTGGTCCGCCGAACAGAAGAAGCGCGAGAGCGCGTGGACCGCGGAGTTCGAGGCGCGGCAGAAGGCGCAGCAGGCCGAGGCGCGCGAACACGAACTGGTCACCTCCATCGCCGCGAACCGGGCGGCCTGGGCGGAGGGCCGCCGGACCGGAGCCGACGCCCTCGGGTACATCGACGTCACCGGGCCCGACGCCGTGACCGTACGGATCGCGGTGGTGTGGCTCGGGCGGTTCAGGGCGACCCGGAAGCGGCTGAACGACTACAACCCGTTCCGGAACGTCGATCCGGGCAGCGGCGAAGGACTGATCGTCCTCGTTCCGTACGCCGTGCTCGTGGGCCTGGACTCCGGGCTCCGCTGGCTCGTCCTGCAACTGCTCGGCCGCCCGCTCTGGGCCGTCGCCGCCAAGGCGGGGAGCGACCGGGGCGAGCGCGGGGGCAACACCGTCCTGCTGCGCACCCGGGACCGGGCGGCGGCACTGCGGCACGCGGCCGCCCTGGCCGACCGGGTCGAGCAGGAGGGGGCCGCCGCCCTCACACCCCGATGACCTCCACCGCCGCGCCCAGCCCCCGGAAGTCCGCGACGTTGCGGGTGTACAGCGGCAGCCCGTGGGCCGAGGCGACCGCGGCGATCATCAGGTCTATCCGGCGCGGGCGCGGCTGCCGCCCGGCGGCGATGGTGAGGGTGACCAGCGTCCCGTAGCGGGCGGCGGCCGCCGCGTCGAAGGGCAGCGGGTCGAAGTCCGCCATCGCCGCGCCCAGCACCTCCAGCCGGGCCGCCCGGCTGGCCGGGTCCCGGGCCATCGACACGCCCTGCTGCAGCTCGGCGAAGGTGATCGCGGTCAGCTCCGGCACCGCCGGCAGGTCGGACGCGTTGAGCAGCGCCAGGTCGATGTAGACGCAGGTGTCCAGCACCCCGGCCGGCCGCCTCCGGGACGCCCTGCGGCGCTCAGCCACGCCGCCGCTCGAACGGGTCGTCTCCCTCGTCCCCGACCAGTTCCTCGGGCCCGAAGTACTCCTCGGCCTCCTTGCGCATCTGCTGGTAGTCCACCCGCGGCAGCTTCACGTGCCGCGCCACCAGCTCCTCCGCCGTGAGCCGCCGACGCCCGGACACCGGCCGCAGCTCGGCGACCTCGACCCCGTTCCTGGTGATGTGGAAGGTCTCGCCCGCCTCCACCGCGTCCATCACCGCGGCGGAGTTGTTCCGGAACTCCCGCTGGGTAATCGTCTTCACCCTTCCAAGGTAGCCCCGCGTAGCCCCTCCGGCTACACCCCGAACAACCCCCGCCCCTTCCCCCGAAACCCGCCCCCGCCCGCGCCCGATCGGCTAGGTTCGACCACCGATCATTCGCACAGAGGGGGGCTTCTGTCGTGTCCGGAACCAGCGAGAAGGACCTGAATCCCTGGCTCTACGGCCAGGACGCGCCACCACCACAGGATCCGGTCAGCCCGCCCCGCACGGCCGGGCCCTGGACGGGCGCCGCGGGCCCGTCCGTCCTGGTGCAGCCGGCCGTGCTCCAGCAGGCCGCCGGTGAATCGCGGCGGATGCGGGGTGAGCTGCAGTTCTCGGTCGGCCGCGTCGAACCCGACACCGCCGCGGCGGTCCAGGCCCTGGCCGGCGGATTCGCCACCGGACCCGCGCTGTCGCAGGCGCTCACCTGGTGGAAGGCCCGCTGGACCAGCCTCGACAACCGGCTCGGCCTGACCGCGGACCGCCTCGACGCCACCGCACGCGGCTACCGGGCGGCCGACGGCGCCGCCGCGGCCGGCTTCAAGGGGCCGTGAACCATGGTGACCTTCGCCCTGCTCCGCCACGCTTCCTTCGCCTCCCTCGACCATGCGGGCGGCACCTGGAACGGCGTCTCCGGCCACCTGGAGCACCTCGCCGGCCAGCTGCGGTCCGGTGTGCTCCATCCCCTCTCGGGAGGCGGCGGCCCGTACGCGCCCCCGGCCGCCGGGAGCCGGCCCTGGACCGGCGCGGCCGCCGATGAGGCCGTACGGGAGATCGGCTTCCTGGCCGACGAACTGCACGCCTTCCACTACGAGGCGCTGGCCGTCGCCGCCGCGCTGCACCGTGCCCGGAAGGCCTTCACCGAGGCCCAGCAGAAGCTGCTGCGAGCGATCGGCGATGCCGAGGGCCTGGGCGCCACCGTGGCCGACGACGGCACGGTCACCCTGCCCGACCTGCCGCCCGAGGAGCGAAACGACCCCGAGGCGATCGCCTACCGGAAGCGGAAGTGGGACGAACTGCAGCACCACGTCCAGGACATGACCGCGGCACTGACGGCGGCCACCGAGGCCGACAACGCCGTGGCCGCGGCCCTGCGCGCGCTCGACCCGGAGGAGGTCGACCCGGCGACGCATCCGGACGGGGCCGCCAACGCCCTGAGCGATCTGGAGACGGCCATGGGCATGCCCACCGATCCCGCGGCCCGGAAGGCCTGGTGGGCCGCGCTCGACCCCGCGCTACGGGCCGGGCTGCTCTCGGCCGATGCGGACAACCTGATCAAGGCAGGGGCCCTGGAGCCGACCGAGTACGAGTGGTCGTCGCCCGACAAGGGGGCCGGACCATGGGGAACCCGGGAACCGGGCGTGGCCGAACAGATGGTGCGGGTCGAAGTCGCGAGCATGGTCGGCGGCGGTGCGCTCGCCGGCTACCCCGATGCCGCCCGCAACATGGCGCACTATCTGGACGGCAACGGAAAGCCCCTGATTCTGGCCGTCGAGCCCATGCTTCGCGACGACGCCGGCTTCCGGGCGAGCGCGGATGCCCAGCTGGCCGCCAACAGGGACACATGGCGTCAGGCCGCAGTGGAGGCGTTCGAGAAGTCGGGGGGAGTGCCGGTCGCGATCCCCGTCGAGAGTCCGGTCGGCACCCGGAGGTTCGACGATCTCAACTGGTACCGCGCGATCGGAGGCCACCAGTACCTCACGTCCGGAGTGGTGACGGCCGTCCCAGGGCCGGACGGCAAGCCCCAGGTGTCACTGCAGTACCAGGTCAATGTCTGGGACCGCTACAACTGGGACGAGGGCAAGAGCACGCCGATCGCCGGAACCACCATCACGGACCACGACATGGCGACCTTGCACCAAACGGGACTGGCCCAGGAGTTCGACATCGTCGGCAGGACCAAGCCGATCACCGTCCGACTCGACGAACCCACCGCACCCGGGGGAAGGACGCCATGACACGGAAGCAATGGTGGGTGCTGCTGCTGGCGATCGTGGTGCCGCTGGTGCTGGCGGGAGCAGTCGTGGGAGGGCTCCACCGGCTGCGGGAGTGGGACCGGCATCCGGCGCCGGACAGCGGGCGGCCCGGGTCGTGGACGACGGTCACGTCGGAGTTCGTCGGGGAGTTCTCGCGCGTGCGGCCGCCCGCGTCGGCGGGCGAGGTCCGTTGGGCCTACCAGAAGGGGTTCCAGGACGACACCGCGTACCTCTCGTTCCGGCTGCCGCCGGGTGAGGAGGAGCGGTTCCTGGCCGGTCTCGGGGCGGCGGTGAAGCCGAGCGTCGGGAACCCGGTCGACAGCGGTGCGCTGGAAGGGTTCCGGCACGCGGGTGCACCGGATCCGGGGGCGGCGGGCCCCTTGAGGGAGGGTTCCTTCCTCGCCGAGCCGCTGCCGGGGCACAACAAGCGGCTCGCGGCGAGGCTGTGGCTGGCGTCGGAGGCGGACGGAGGCGCTCGGGTGTGGGTGTACTCGATGGACGCGCCATAGGGGATTTCCCCGATGGAGCGGGAACCCGGTGCGCCGTAGGATCGTCCTGCTGGTACGTCAGGGACCTGATGGGGCACCGGGAGGGGGAGCGCGCCGTGACCGTCGTCGCGATGCTGCTGGGCCTGCTCCGGGTGCTGACCGGGGAGTTGGTGGCCGACAGCGGGACGCTGGCGTCGGTGGCCGCCGTCGCGGCCGTGGCGCTGGTGGCCGGGGCGGTCGCCGGGGCGCTGGCCGGGGCGCGGCTGCTGGGGGCGCGGGCGCCGGCAGCGGTGCGCAGCGGGGTGCTGCGGCGTCGGGCGTTCGGTACGGCGTTCCTTCCGCAGCGTGATCCGGACGCCCGGGGCAGGCGACGCCCGAGGGCGCCGGGGGCGGCCCTGGCGGCCGCGTGAACCCCTTTCTTCCGTAGGCAGTTCTTCGCAGCCGTCCTCCGCCGTTCACTCATGTCCTGAGACCCCGGAGGGCTCGCTTCGTCATGTCCGTACTCGCCGTTCTCGACCCGGCCGTCGCCCTGGCGCACGCCGTCGTCGCCGCTGTCGCCCACCTGGTGCCGACCGCGCTCGCCATCGTCCTGTTCACCGTCGCCGTCCGGCTGGCGCTGCACCCGCTGGCGCGGGCGGCGGCGCGCGGGGAGAAGGCCCGGGCGCGGCTGGCGCCGAAGGTCGCCGCGCTGCAGAGGAAGCACAAGGACCGGCCGGAGCGGCTGCGGGAGGCGCTGGCCGAGATGTACCGCAAGGAGCAGGTGTCGCCGTTCGCGGGGTGTCTGCCGCTGCTGGTGCAGGTGCCGTTCTTCTCGGTGATGTACCGCCTGTTCACCACGCCGAACGATCTGCTGGACCACACCCTGTTCGGTGTGCCGCTGGGCCTGCACGTCACGGGTGCGCACGGCGCCGGGCAGTGGGCGGTGTTCGGGGTGCTGTTCGCCGGGCTGGCGGCGGTCGGCTTCGTCAACTTCCGCCGGGCCCGACGCGCGGCCGCGGCCGCGAAGGCGACGGCGCAGCCCGCCCCGCAGCCGGGGGCGGGACTGCTGCCGTACCTGTCGTTCGGGTCGGTGCTGTTCGCGGCGCTGGTGCCGGTGGCCGCCGTGCTGTACCTGCTGACGGCCGGTGTCTGGTCGGCCGCCGAGCGGGCCTGGCTGTACCGGGACGGCGCGCCGGTGCCGGCGGCCGCGCTGCTGGCCTGACGGGCGATCGCCCGACGACCCGACGAGCGACGACCCGACGGGCGATGACCCGACGGCCCGGTCGTCAGAAGTGGCGCAGCAGTTCGGGGAAGGTCCCGAGCTGCAGCGTCGCCTCGTCCGGGCCGAGTTCCGCGTGCTCCAGCACCCAGGTGTGCTCGTGCGGGATGAAGACGGTGCGCAGGCCCGCCCGGCGGGCGGGGGCGATGTCGGACTTGGGCGAGTTGCCGATCATCCAGGTCCGGCCGGGGTCGAGGCCGAGGTCGGCGGTGAGCTGCCGGTAGGTGTCGACCGACTTCTCGGCGACGATGTGGATGCCGCGGAAGTGGTGGTCGATGGTGGACTCGGTCACCTTGCGCTGCTGTTCGCCCTGGTCGCCCTTGGTGAGCAGCAGCAGGTGGTGGCGGTCGGCGAGGGCGGCCAGGGTGTCGGCGACACCGGGGATCAGTTCGACGTCGCGGCTGGTCAGCGGGGTGAGCAGGTCGTCGATCCGGGTCTGCTCGGCGGCCGTGGGGGTGCGGCTGTTGAGCTGCTCCAGGCAGTCGGCGAGGCTCTGCCGGAAGACGGTGGCGCCGTAGCCGAGGGTGGCGGAGTTGGCGGCCTCGATCCGGTTCAGCAGGGCCCTGGTGCGCTCCTGCTCGGCCGGGGTGGTGGTGACCCAGCCCAGGAAGCCGTCGATGACCCGCTCGAAGAGGACGTTGTTCTCCCAGAGCGTGTCGTCGGCGTCGAAGATCAGGGTCTGGTCGGTGTGCATCATCCGATGGTCTCCAGGGGAAGTCGGTCGGGCGGCAGGGAACGGCGGCGGGGAACGGCGGTGGGAAAGGACGGCAGGGAAGGGCCGCGGGAAAGGAGCGGCGGTGGAGCCCGGTCAGGCGGGCGGCAGCAGGCGGGCGGCGCGGTGGAGGGTCTCGCGGAGGTTCTCCTCGGTGGTCCGCCGCCCGGCCTCCTCGACGGTGAGCCACTCCAGCGGGGACGCCGGGTTCTCCGGCCGGGCCTGCTCCGGGGTGTCGGTGGCCAGCAGGAAGCGCAGGTCGGCGTGCTCGTGCGCGGGTTCGGCGGGCGAGGCGGGGACGGGCACCACGGCGAGGTGGACGAGGGCGGGGCCGGGCCAGGGGGTGAGGTCGGTCAGGCCGGTCTCCTCCAGGCCTTCGCGCAGGGCGATGTCCAGCGGCCGGGTCTCCCCCGGGTCGCCGTGGCCGCCGACGTGCAGCCAGGCCTGCTGGCGGACGTGCCAGCGCAGCAGGACGCGGCGGGTCGGCGGGTGGACGATCAGGGCGGAGGCGGTGAAGTGCAGCGGGAAGGTGCTTCTGTTCCAGGCGTCGGCGACGCCGAGGAGGCGGCGGGCCCGCTCGTGGTCGGCGGTCTCCACCGGGCCCTGCGGGCGGTGGTCGTCCAGCAGTCGGGCCTGGTCGGGGCTCTGTGACGGGCTGCCCGTGGTCACCATGGGTCTGCGCTCCTCGTTCCGTTCCGGGAGACCGTGCGGGCCGCGCGGACCGCGTCAACCGGCGTGCGGGAGCGGGAGGTCGGGGCGGGCGTTCGGCCCCGGGGCTTCGGGTTCCGGCGAACCCGCGCAGCCTAGCCCGGGGGCGCTCGGGCGGCCCACCGGTTTTCCCCGCCACCCGCACGGGGCCACCGACGCCCGCGCGGACCCGTACCCGGCCGGTCCGCACCCGGTCCGCACCCGGTCCGCGGACGTCCGCGGACGTCCGCGGCAGACGTTCCCCCGGAGGACACCTCCCGTACCGCCGGCGGCATACCGGCTGGTCCGGGCGTTTCCTCGGAGGCCGTAGCCTGTGGTGATCGTTTCGGGACAGGTGGAGGGATGTCGTCATGGTGGCTGCTCCGGCGCTCGCCGAGCTGCGCGAGGTGTGCCAGCCGCAGGCCAAGCTTCAGAGCCGCAACGGCGAGCACTGGGCGGGCCGGCTGTACATGCGGGCCGTCTCACTGCGGACCACCCGGCAGCTGGTGCGCACCTCGGTGTCGCCGAACACCCTCACCTGGGTGATGGTGGTGTGCGGGGTCGGCGGCGGCGCGGCCCTGCTGATCCCGGGCGTGACCGGCGCGGCGCTGGCCGTCGTGCTGTTCCAGCTGTTCCTGCTGTTCGACTGCGTGGACGGCGAAGTGGCGCGCTGGAAGCGCCAGTTCAGCATGGCCGGGGTGTACGTGGACCGGCTCGGCGCCTACCTGGCGGACGCCGCACTGATGATCGGCGCGGGCGTACGGGCGGCGCGCGGCGGCTCGGAGCTGTGGGTGTCGGCGGGGCTGGCGGCCGCGCTGGGCGTGGTGCTGCTCAAGGCGTCGACGGACCTGGTGGACGTGGCCCGGGCCCGCAGCGGGCAGCTTCCGGCCACCGAGGAGTCGACGCAGCCGCGCTCCCAGGGCATCGCGACGGCCCGCAAGGTCGCCTCGCTGTTCAAGATCCACCGGGTGACGAACGGCATCGAGGCCTCGCTGGTACTGCTGGCGGCGGCCGTGGTGGACGCCGGGCTCGGCAATCTGGACGCCACCCGGTGGACGCTCGCCGGCATCGCGGTGATCACCTGGGGCATGGTGGTCGCGCACCTGGCGTCGATCCTGTCCTCCTCGCGGCTGCGCTGAGCGGCCGGGGCGCACTCACGGCGGGTTGACGCGTCCCTCCCCCGCCCGGGGAGGGGCCGGCGCCGAGCCCGTCGCCGGGCGGACGCGGCGGGCCCGCCACTACCGCCGCCGCGTCGCCGCCGTGCCAGGTCGTGCCAGACTTCGCGGCGACCGGTCGGCCCGGACGGATCCCAGGAACCTCCCCCTCTTCGGAACCAGTCGGACTACATATGCAGTCCATCGACATATGCAGTCGTCCGACAGTCCGACAGAAGGGGGCACTCCCATGCCACCCCGCACGACGACCCGGCCGCACCCTCCCCGGCCCACCCAGGACCGGCCCGCCCAGGACCGGCCCGCCCCGGCCCTGCTCACCACCGCCCGCGCCGCCGCCGTCCGGACGGCCGCCACCCGGCCCGCCGCCGTGCTGCTCGCCGGCTACCTCGCCGAGCTGCTGTTCCGGCTCGTCCTCGTCCGGTCCATGAGCTTCCCGTCGGTCCACCCCGACGAGGACTCCTATCTCGCCCTGGCCCGGGTGCTGGCCGGCGGCTCGGCCACCGAGATCCCGGTCGGCGTGGTCGTCCCCGGCGGCTACCCCCTGCTGATATCCCCCGCCCTGCGCCTGGCCGACGACCCGGCGACCGCCTACCACCTGGTCATGGGCGTCAACGCCGCCGTCAACGCGCTGGTCTTCCCGCTCGCCTACGTCGCACTGCGCCGCCTCGGCCTGAACCGCCACCGCTCCTACGCCTTCGGCGCCGCGACCGCGCTGCTGCCGCCGGTGGTCTTCTACTCGCAGTTCGTGATGACCGACGCCGTACTGCCCGTCCTGGTGCTCGCCTGGCTGCTCTGCCTGCACGGCTGGCTGGCCGACGGCCCGCTGCGGCGGCGCGCCTGGCACGCCGTCGGGGCGGGGGCGTCGGCCGGTTGTGCGATGGCGGTGCACGACCGCGGCGGCGTGGTGGTCGCGCTCACCGCCGCCGTCCTCCTCGGCGTCCTGCTGCTGCGCCGGGCGCCCTGGCGCGCCACGGCGGCCGGGCTCGCGGCACTCGGCCTCGGCGTGCTCGGCGCCGAGTTGCTGTCGGCCTGGCTGCACGCGCAGTTCACCGTCCCGGACAGCGATGTCGGCGGCTCCCTCTGGAAGGGCCTGACCGATCCGGCGATCGCCGTACAGACCCTCGCGCGGGCCGCCGGCCAGGTCTGGTACTTCATCGCCTCCACCTGGGGGATCGGCGGACTCGCCGTCGTCGCCTGCCTGGGCGCGGTGTTCGACCGCCGCCCACCGCGGGCGCTGCGGATCACCGGCGGCGTGCTGGTGGCGCTGCTGTTCGGCACGGCCCTGGCCGCCTCCGCCGCCCTGCCGCTGGACGGCCGGGTCGACGACTGGGTGTACGCCCGTTACACCTCCTATCTCGTCCCGGCGGCCTTCGTGGCGGGCGTCGCGGTGCTCGCCGGGTACGGGCGCCGGGCACTGGTCCGGACGGCGGCGGTGGCGGCCGGGCTCGTCCTGCTGCTCGCCGGGGTCGTGGCGCTGGCGGCCGGCGAGCGGCTGCACACGTCGATGTTCATCCCCTGGACCCTGCCCGACGTCTCGTTCCTGGCCGCGGACTGGGGCCGGATCGACCTGCCCCGCACCTGCGCCGCCGTGGTGTTCGCGCTCGGCACGGTGGTGCTGGTCCGCAACAGCGGGGGGCGCCGGGTGCTCGGGGCGCTCGGCGTCTCGCTGGCGCTGTTCGCCGCCTTCGCGACCTCGACGATCACCGCGCAGGTCGCCCGGCCGCACGCGGTGGGGCGGGAAGGTCTGGCGACCGGCTTCACCCGTGCCTCCGGGATCACCGCGGACGACAACGTGGTGTTCGCCTGGGATGTCGACTGGTCGCTGCGCGCCACCCAGACCTTCGAGATCTACCGCGGTCGGGTCTGGTTCCGCGACCCCCGCTGGCAGCCCGTCCCGGCGGAGGCGAACGTCATGGTCCTCCCGCTGCCCGAGGCGGGGAGGCCGCCGGAGGCCTACTGGCCCGGGCACCCCGCCGACTGGTACGTCGAGCGGTTCGACGCCGGGCAGAACTGGGCTGTCTGGCACCGGCGTTGAGCGGGCGCCGGACACCCGGGACCGGGCAGGCGCCGAACACCCGACGCCGGACGCCCGGCGCCGGACGCCCCGGCCGCTAGCCCGCCGTACGGGCATGCGCGGCGAGCACGGTGTCGAGCAGGCCGGGGAAGCGCCGCTCCAGGTCGACGGCGCGCAGGGCGGAGAAGCGCCTGTTGGCCTCCTCGCGCTGGGCGATCAGGCCGGACTCGCGCAGCACCTTGAAGTGGTGGCTCAGGGTGGAGGGCGCGACGTCCACCGGGAAGGTGCCGCAGGCCCGCTCGGGCTCGGTGCGCAGAATGCGGACGATGGTCATCCGGGTGGGGTCGGAGAGCGCGTGCAGGACGTCGAAGAGGTCGATCTCCTCGGTCGCGGGGTGCGCGAGCGCCGGTCGGCGGCGGGTGCTGCGGGGCATGGGTCGACCTCTCCGATCTGCGATGTTCGACATCCATGGAAATGGCGTGGTACCACTGACCCGCACCAACTTCGTCGTTCGTCGAACATCGTAGTCGAGGGGGACCGACATGCGCGCACTGGTGATGACCGCACCCGGTGGAGCCGAGAACTCGCGGGTCCAGGAGATCGCGGCGCCGCACCCCGGACCGGGGCAGGTGGCGATCGACGTCGCCTACGCCGGACTGAACTTCGTGGACGTGATGACCCGCCGCGGGGACGCCGCGTACGCCGCCGACTGGCCGTACCGGCCCGGCAAGGAGGTCTCCGGCACGGTCCGCGCGCTCGGCGCCGGCGTCACCGGACTCGCGGTGGGCGACCGCGTGGTCGCCGCGCCGGTCGGCGCCGGCCTGGCCGAGGTGGTGGTCGCGGAGGCCGCGCTCACCGTGCCGCTCCCGGACGGGGTGGCGCTGCGCGAGGCCGCCGCCGTCCCGCTGGGCCTGGCCACCTCGGTGCTGCTGCTGACCGACGCGGGCCGCTTCACCGCCGGGGACACCGTCCTCGTCCACTCGGCGGGCGGCGGGATCGGCAACGCCGTCGCCCGGCTCGTCCCGCTGCTCGGCGGCGGCCGGCTGATCGGCACGGTCGGCCGGCCGGAGAAGGCCGCGGCGGCGATCGCCTCCGGCTACGACCACGCCCTCGCCCGTACCGACGAGGCGGCCGAGGCGATTCGCGCCACCACCGGCGGCCGGGGCGTCGACCTGGTGCTCGACCCGCTGGGCACCGCGGCGCTCGACCTCGACCTCGCCGTGGCGGCGCCCGGCGCGCGGATCGTGCTGTTCGGCAACGCGGGCGGCGGAACCGTCGCCGACCTGCCCCCGCTCGGCCGCCTGATGGCGGGCAACCTGACCGTCACCGGCTTCAGCCACCGCGGCCTGGCCGCCACCGCCCCCGAGCGGCTGGCCCGCGCCATCCGTCGGGCCCTCGACCTGCTCGCCGACGGGGGCCTCGAACTGCCGGTCACCGAACTGCCCGGCCTCGACGCCGTCCCGGCCGCCCACGACGCCATGCAGGACGGGCTGGCGACCGGCAAGTACGTGGTGCGCGTCGGCGGCTGAGCCCGGCCGCCCGGAGAATCCGCATGACGCTCCGTGCCCGGTCTGTTTGACTCACCGCCATGAGCACCTCGCACGTCCTTCCGGTCCTGCGCACCACCAACCGGTGGGTCGCCTACGACGCCGCCCAACGGCTGCTGGGCATCACCGTGCACCGGCACTCGACGGAGGCGAACGCGTACGCGGACGAGCTCACGGCGGCGGAGGCCCGGCGGCTGTTCGAGGCCTTTCCCGACCACGTGCACCCGGGCGGCCAGGAGCGGACCGTCGGGACCGACGAGCTCCGACGGCTGTTGGCGGCGGGCGATCCCCGGGTGGACGCACTGGCCCCGTTCGGGTTCCAACTGGACGAGCGGCCCGCCGGATCGATCGAGGACAGGTTCCTCGCCCTCCTCGGCTCCTCGCCCGCTTCGCTGTCCTGGGACGGCTTCGCCTGGCCGGCCGCCCCCGAACTCGGCCTGGACGTCCGCGCCAAGGACGCCGGTGTCCAGATCGCCCTCAGCAGCGACAACGTCGACTTCGACCGGCCCGCGGACGGCCACACCCTGTTCATCCACTTCCGCCAGGGCGACGTCGAGCGCGCCGAGTGGCTGGCCCGGCAGGTCGGGCTGGCACCCGTCGGGCCGGTGGAGCACGGCTGGTAGTCCCCGGGCACAGCCCCCGCCCGGGCGACGCTGGGCCGGGCCTGACCGGGATTCCGGTGATCGGCGCAACCGGCAGTGCGGGCAGGCACGTTGTGGCCTCACCGGTCGAAGGCGGCCACGCGGTACGGGCGTTGGTGCGCGGTGCCGCGGAGACCGTACTGCCCGCGGGGGTCGAGGCCGTCCAGGGCGACCTGGCGGAGCCCGAGAGCCTGGGGGAACGCGGCGTTCGTGGACGCCCGGCTGCGCGCCTGGGAGTCGTTCGCGCGGGAACCGGAGCGGGTGACCGGCACCGTGCGGGAGGTGCTCGGGCGTCCGCCGCGCGACGTCCGCGACCGGGCGCGGGATCACACGGCGGACTTCCGGTAGCCCGGCGGCCGCGTGCCGGGCCGCCGGGCGGGCCGTCGGGCCGTCGGGCCGTCGGGCCGCACCGTGGGACGTCAGTAGCGGACGGCCTTGACCACCACGGGCGTCAGCGGCTGGTCGGCCGGCTGCCTGCTGAAGGCGACGGGCTGGGCCTTGCCGTTCGCCGGGACGTTCTCGGCGCCGACGATCGAGCTGTCCACGGCCTTGCCGCTGGAGTCGGTGAAGTCGACCTGAACCGCGTAGGAGGCCGCGTTGGGCCCCGGGTTCTGGATCGTGACGACCACGGCGTGCAGGCCGCCGGTGCTCTGCCGGGGAAGGCCGGTGATGGTGACGTCGTTCAGCGCGTTGCCCCCGTCCGTCACCCCGCTGAGCACCGAGGCGGCCTTCTCCCGGGTCGCCGCCTGCTGCGCCGACACGGACGCCTGGAAGGAGGACGCCGCCGCGGAGAGGGAGGCGGCGGCCTCGGAGGCGGCCGCCGACGCCGAGACCGCCGCGGCCGACGCCGAGGCCAGCAGCGACTGCGCGGCGGAGGCGATGGCGGAGGGCGGCTCGCCGGAGAAGGCGCTGGCATTGGGCAGGGTGGCGGACGGCGAGCCGGCCGACGTGCCCGACGAGCTGCTGCTGCAGGCCACGAGCACGACGGCGCCGGACGCCGCCGCGATCAGCGCGATCGTGCGCTGCGGGGTCCAGCTGCGGCCAGGTCGCCGGTCGCCGCCCTGGGAGCGGCCGAGCGGCGGGCGCCCCGGCAGCGGACGGTGGCCGGGGCCGTGGCTGGGGGGACTGTGGAGTTCACGCACCGAGGATCCCTCTCCTGGTCGGTGTTCGGCGGCCGAGGGGCCCGTACGTCCCCATGCTTGGCAACATCGCGCTCCACAGCGACAGCTCCTGACCCGTCCGAGTGGGCGGGCCGCGCACGGGCGGTGCGTCGCGGCCCCGGACGGGTCGGGCGCGGCGGCCCGGACAGGTCGGGTGCGGCGGCCCCGGCACGAGGCACGGACCGGCCGGGCCGGTGCCGAGCAGCCCTGTCCGGACCTACGCGGCTCGCAGGGAGTCGAGCCAGCGCAGCAGGCGGTCCCCTTCGCGCGTCATGACCTCCGGGTCGCGCAGCGCGTTGGCGAGCAGGGACATGCCCTGGTAGCCGGCGACCAGGGTGAGGGCCAGGCCGTCCGGGTCGGGCAGCCCCAGCTCGCGGAACTGGCCCGCGACCCAGTCGAGCAGCCGCCGGATCATCGCGCCGGCCTCCGCGTCGAGGTCCCCGTCGGCGCGCTTGTCGAGCTCGACGGCCAGGGTGCCGGTCGGGCAGCCGTGCCGGGCGGCGTCGTCGCGCCGGCCGACCCAGGCCTCGACCAGCGCCTTGAGGCGGTCCAGCGGGTCGGGCGACCGCTCCAGCCGCTCGGTGAGTTCGTCCAGGTGTGCGCCGTGCTCGGAGAGCGCGGCGCGGACCAGCTCGTCCTTGGTCTTGAAGTAGTAGTAGACGTTCCCGACCGGGACGTCGGCCTCGCGCGCGATGTCGGCGAGGGTGGTCCGCTCGACGCCCTGCTCGTGCAGGACCTTGGCCGCGGCCGCGGTGAGCCGTCGGCGCTTCTGCGACGCCGCCGTGCGCCGGTTCACTGAGTCAGTCACCCGACTGACTATAGACAGCCGCCTGGGAAGGCGACTACGGTCTTTCTCAGTCAGCCAACTAACTCACTGGCTCGACCGCACATCTCAACTCCTGACATCTCACTCCTGGGGGCGGAAATGATCACAGTGACGGGCGCGACCGGCAACATCGGCCGGACGCTGGTGGAGCTGCTGGCCGAGGCGGGCGAGCAGGTGGTCGCCGTGTCCCGGCAGCCCCAGCCCGCCCACCCGGCGGCCGGGGTCCGCTGGGCCCGGGGCGGCCTCGGCGACGCCGCCGGCCTGCGCCCGGCCCTCGAAGGGTCCCGCGCGCTGTTCGTCCTGCTGGGCGGCGAGCTCAACAGCCACGGCGAGCGCCCGGAAACCCTGCTGAGGACGGTCGCGGCCGCCGGGGTGGAGCGGATCGTCCTGGTCTCCTCGCAGGTGGGCGCCACCCGGCCGGACGCACCCTCGCACGCGCGGCTGCGGGAGTTCGAGGCCGCCGTGCGCGCCTCCGGACGGGACTTCACCGTCCTGCGCCCCGGCGGCTTCGCCTCCAACGCCTTCGCCTGGGCCGGGACGGTCCGGGCGGAGCGGACGGTCTTCGCGCCGTTCGGCGAGGTGGCGCTGCCCGTGGTCGACCCGGCGGACATCGCGGCGGTCGCCGCCGCCGTACTGCGCGAGGACGGGCACGGCGGCCGCACCTACGAACTGACCGGACCGGAGGCGATCGGACCGCGTCGGCAGGCCGAGGTCATCGCCGAGGCCCTGGGCGAGGAGGTGGCCTTCGTGGAGCTGTCCCGGGAGCAGGCCCACGCCCACCTGGCGCGGTTCATGCCGGAGCAGGTGATCGCCGGGACGCTGGACGTCCTCGGCCTCCCGCTCCCCGCCGAGCAGGCGGTCAGCCCCGACGTGGCGGCCGTGCTGCACCGCCCGGCCGCGCCCTTCCGGGCCTGGGTCGAGCGCAACCTGCCGGCCTTCCGGTAGCGCCCGCGCGGCCCGCCCCGGGCGCGCGAGCACAGCGCGCCCGGGGCGGCCCGCAGGCAGGCGGGCCCAGGCAGGCGGGCCCGCCCGTGCGGGCAACGGGCATGCCCCACCCGGCCGGGCCTCAGGCCGTGGCCGGCTTGGCCGCCTCGGCGTCCCCCGCCTCCGGGGCGGGAACGGCGCGCAGCTGGGGAGCGGGCGGCGCGGGGATGACGGCGGCGACGGCGGCCGCGATCAGCGCGACGCCGCAGCCGATCACCAGGCCGACCCGGAAGCCGCCCTCCGAGGGCAGGGCGTGCCCGCCCAGGTCGACGGTCATCTGCGACAGCACCACACCCATCACGGCGGCGGACACCGAGGTGCCCAGCGAGCGCATCAGGGTGTTGAAGCTGTTCGCCGAGGCCGTCGCGGACAGCGGCACCGCGCTCATGATCAGTGCGGGCATCGCACCGTAGGCCAGGCCGACACCGCTGTTGCAGACGATCGTCACGATCAGCACGCCCCAGGTGGAGCCCATCAGCGGCAGCGCCAGCCCGTAGCCGACGGCGATCGTCAGCGCCCCGGCGGCCAGGGTGAACTTCGGTCCGCGCGCGGCGGACAGCTTGCCGCCGAACGGGGAGACGACCATCATCATCAGCCCGCCGGGCGCCATCCACAGGCCCATCGCCAGCATCGACTGCCCCAGCCCGTAGCCGGTGAGCTTCGGCAGCATGAGCAGCTGCGGCACGATCAGCGCCTGGGCGTACATGCCGAAGCCGACCAGGACGGAGGCGGCGTTGGTCAGCAGCACCCGCGGCCGCGCGGTGACCCGCAGGTCCACCAGCGGCTCGGGGACGCGCAGCTCCCAGCGGGCCCAGAGCATCAGGATCGCGGCGGAGGCGGTGAACAGGCCGAGGGTGCGGGTGCTGCCCCAGCCCCAGTCCCCGCCCTTGGAGACGGGCAGCAGCAGGCAGACCAGGCCGACGCTGAGGCCGATCGCGCCGACGAAGTCGAAGCGGCCGCCGGCGGGGCGGCCGTCCGCGGCGGGGGCCGGGATGACGGTCCAGAGCATGCCGATGATGCCGACGGTCAGCACGGCGGTGCCCCAGAACAGCACGCGCCAGCTGGCGTAGTCGGCGACGCCGGCCGCGATCGGCAGGCCGAGGCCGCCGCCGATGCCCATGGAGGCGCTGACCAGGGCGATCGCCGAGCCGAGCCGCTCGGGCGGCAGGACGTCGCGCAGCAGGCTGATGCCGATCGGCACCAGGCCCATGCCCATGCCCTGCAGCGCCCGGCCGGCGATCATCGGCACCACGGAGTCGGCCACCGCGCACAGGACCGAGCCGAGCAGCAGCGGGACGCAGGAGGCGATGAGCATCGTCCGCTTGCCGAGCAGGTCACCGAGGCGGCCGCTGATCGGGACGAAGACGGCGGCGGAGAGCAGGGTCGCGGTGATGACCCAGGAGGCGTTGGACGCGCTGGTGTGCAGGAGTTGCGGGAGCTCGCTGATCAGTGGGGTGACCAGGGTCTGCATGATCGCGGCGACGGTGCCGGTGAAGGCGAGCACCGCCACGATCGGACCGGTGCGGGGGGTGGGGGCGGGGCCGTTGATGACGGGCCTCCTCGGGCAGTCGAAGAGCAGGAGTGTGCAGAAAACACACAATGTGCATGGAACACAGAATGGTCAGCTTACACATGATGTGCATCATGCACATCATGTGGGCCGCGCATACCTCTGGCATACTGAAAGGTGATCCACGGAGAACCCGCAGGTCGAAGCGGTGATGAAGGGACTTCGACATGACCAGCCCCACGCACGAGGTCGCCCTCGAATTCCTGGTGTTCGCCCGGCACCGCGACCTGAGCCAGGTCAACGCCCGCCCCGAGGGCAGCCAGCTCGAACGCAGTTCCTACATCCTGCTCAGCCGGGTCGACGCCGAGGGGCCCATGTCCATCGGGCAGTTGAGCGACGCCTTCGCCCTGGACGTCTCCACCCTCAACCGGCAGACCGCGGCCCTGAAGAGCGCGGGACTGCTCGAACGCATCCCGGACCCGGACGGCGGCATCGCCCGCAAGTTCCGCCTCACCGAGGAGGGCCGGAACCGGCTGGAAGCGGAACGCGAGGCCCACGTACGGGCGCTGAACCTCGTGATGACGGACTGGCCGGAGGAGGACATAGCCTCCTTCGCCGGCTTCCTGCGCCGCTTCAACACCGGCATCGAGCGGCTCGACGGGCGCCCCTGGCCCCGGAGTTGAGACGCCGGGGTCGCCCCTCCCGTGTCAGTGGAAGGTCGTAGCCTGCGACCGGTTCCACGCGTCACGGGGAGAGGATGGCAACACTCGACGAACTGACGGCGCTGCTGGGCAAGCCGTGCTTCAACTGGTCCGACCCCTGGCCCAGAACGCCGAAGGGCCGCGGGGGGGGGGGGGGCCGCCCCCCCCCCCCCCCGGGGGGGGGGGGGCCCCCCCCGGGGGGGGGGGGGGCGGGGGGCGGGGGGGGGGGGGGGGGGGCGCCGGGGGGGGGGCGGGGGGGGGCGCC
>NZ_JBHVSD010000015.1:85945-111495 GCF_042885395.1 Kitasatospora sp. NPDC058063 | reverse complement strand
CGGCGCTGGTGGGAACGCCGTGCTAAAACTGCCCCGACCCCTGGCCAACAACGCCGACGGGCCGCGGGGTATGTGGGCCCGGCCGACTCCCCGCGCGGGGACGGGTGCGACCCGTCAGTGGGCCGGGGTGAGTTCGGCGAGGAGGGCGGGGCCGGTCCAGCCGGGGGCGGTCCCGGGGGCGGCCGCCTCGGCCTCGTGGACGAGGGTGATCAGGCGGGCGTTGGCGGGTGCCGTGAGGCCGTGGCGTTCGGCGAGGGCGACGATCTCGCCCTGCAGCGAGTCGATCTCGGTGGGGCGGCCCCGCTGGAGGTCCTCCCACATCGAGGAGCGGGCCGTCGCGTCGATCTGCAGGCTGGCCCCGGCCAGCTCCTGGAACTGCGCGTCCGGCAGTTCCAGTACCTGCGGCATCACCTCCGGCGGCACCGGGCCGAGCTGGGCCGGCGCCATCCCGGCGGCCCGGAACACCGCCAGCGCCTCCAGCTGGCAGCGCGCCACGCACTGCCGGTACGCCAGCTGCCCGACCTGCTCGCGCAGCGGAAGCCCGGAGAGCGCGTTGACCGCGTTGTTGAGGTTCATCAGCAGCTTCGCCGCCTGGACGGCCGGCATGTCCGGCCGCAGCTCCAGCAGCAGACCGCCTGCCCGGGCGGCGTCGGCGAGGGCGTCCGCCCCCTCCTCGGCGGCCAGCATCAGCGAGCCGCCGCTGCCCTGGTGGAACGCCGCGGTCCCGGTCCGCACCACGTTGTACGGGACCATGCCGGCCAGCACCCGGTGGGACGGCAGCGCGGCCGCGAGCACGTCCACGTTGCGCAGGCCGTTCTGGAAGCTCACCACCACCGTGTTCGGGCCGAGGTGCGGGGCGAGTTCCCGGGCGGCGGTCGCGGTGTCGGCGGACTTCACCGTGACCAGCACGTAGTCGGCGCCGGCCGCGGCCTCCGGGTCGGCGGCGGCGGTCAGGTCCCGCACCTCGCGGCGGGCATCGCCCGGGCCGGTGAGGGTCAGCCCGGCCGCGTCGATCGCCGCCATCGCCGCCGTCCGGCCGATCAGGGTGACGTCGGCGGTCGGGGCGAGCATGCCGCCGAGGTGGCAGCCGATGGAACCGGCGCCGAACACGGCGATCCGGAGCCTGCGCTGGGCGGGGGTGGTGGGCACGGGGCTGCTCCAGGGGGAAGGCGGACGGCGGCGGGGATCGTCAGTCGAAGAGGTCGGGGTCCGAGAGGGTGATCTGGTCCCACAGCGGGCGGGCCTGGAACCAGCCGGCCAGCGAGGTCCCGATCTGGTTCCGGGCGATCAGCGCGGTCTCCCGGTCGATCGGCTTCGGGGTGCCGGCCGCCATCGCGAGCAGCTGCGCCTGGCAGGAGCGCTCCATGGTGATGAACCACCAGACTGCCTCGGCCACCGACTGGCCGACCGTCAGCAGGCCGTGGTTCTGCAGGATCACGGCCTTGTGCCCGCCCAGGGCGGCGGCCACCCGCTTGCCCTCCTCGGTGTCGGTCACGACGCCCCGGTAGTCGCTGTACAGCCCGTGGTCCTCGAAGAAGACGCAGGCGTCCTGGGTGATCGGGTCGAGCGGGATGCCGAGGCTGGAGAAGGCCTTGCCGTAGAGGGAGTGCGAGTGCGCGGCCGCGACCGCGTCCGGGCGGGCGGCGTGCACCTGGGAGTGGATCGCGAAGGCGGCCCGGTTCACCGGCCGCCCGCCGTGCAGCAGGGTGCCCTCGTGGTCGACCAGGATCAGGTCGGAGGCCTTGATCTGGTTGAAGCTCATGCCGAACGGGTTCACCCAGAACCAGCCCGGGTTCTCCGGGTCGCGGACGGTGATGTGCCCGGCGACGCCCTCCGAGAAGCCGAACCGGCCGAACAGGCGGAACCCGGCCGCCAGTTGTTCCTTCCGGTACTGGCGCTCCTCCTCCACCGAGTCGAACACCGGCGGCAGCGGCAGGGTCACCCCCTCCGGGGCCGGCCCCACGACCCCGGTCGCCGCGTACGGGTCTTCGGGCTGCTGCGGTGCGGACATGGCGACTCCCGGGGCTGCTGCGGTGGGGCGAGGGGACTGGGGGCCGAGCAGAGGGCAACCAAAGGTGTGTTCGAAAGATACATACCTTTGGCATCACTGCTGTGGCTATGATCAATCTGATCATCGATCAGGGGGAGGGGCAATGATGCGCAAGGTATTGGCCACCTGGGCAGTTGGAATCGCCGCAGGTGCGGCACTGCTCGTCGGCACCTCGGCGACCCTGGCGGCAGCACCCGCGCCCAGCACCGTCGCCAAGCAGCTGAACGAGCCCAACCAATCGGTCGTCGGGCAGCTCAACGAGCCCAACCAGTCGGTCGTCGGGCAGCTCAACGAGCCCAACCAGTCGGTCATCGGGCAAATGAACGAACCCAACCAGTCGGGCCAGTGACCATCCCGCTGCTTCGCGACACCACCCCAGCCCTCGCCCCCTTCCGGGACCCGGACAAGACCTTCGGGCAGTTCCTGGAGGAGAAGTGGACCGCCGTCTGCCGGGGCCTGGGGATCGGCGGGCCGGAGACGGCCCGCGTCCTGCGGGACCTGCGGGACGTGCTCAGCCCGTGGGGCGCGCGACCCATCGGGACCCGGTGCAACCCGCCGTCGTTCGTCTCGACCGACGGCTTCCCCGCCGAGCTTTCCGTCAGCTGGAAGGCAGGGAAGCCGGAAGTACGCATCCTGTTCGAGTCACTGAGCTTCGACCGCACTCCGCTCGGATGCCAGGACGCCGGAAGGGAGTTGACGCTTCGGCTCGCCGAACGGCCGGGGGTGAGCATCGAGCGGTACCTCGACGTCGAGGACCTGTTCGTCACAACCCGCCCCGGCCTCAACCGGCTCACCGTCTGGCACTCCTTGGCCTGGCAGCCGGGCGAGCGGCCGCACTACAAGGTCTACCTCAACCCGCAGGCGCACGGCCCGGACCGCACCCACGAGGTCATGGCCGAGGCCATGCACCGGCTGGGGCTGGCCGCGGCCTGGGAGCCGGTGGGACGGCGGTACGGGGAACTCGCCCGGCGCGGGCACGAGGTGGAGTTCTTCGCCCTCGACCTGGACGGCGGAAACGCCTCCCGAGTGAAGGTCTACTTCCGCCACCTCCCAATGCCGATGGATGAGTTGGACACCGTGGCCGCACTGTCGCACCGCCACGATTCGGCGCGGGCGGCCCGAGCCCGTGCCGTGATCTACGGGCGGGACGGCGGCACGGTGGACAACGAGCCGATGACCTGCCTGGCGTTCCGGGAGGGTGCGACGGGGCCCGAGGAGGCCAACGTCTACCTGCGGCTTCCCGGCAACACCCGCAGCGACGCCGAGGCCACCGAGCGGATCGCGGAGCTGATGCGGATCGAAGGCGTCGACCCGCGCCCGCACGCCGAGGTGCTGCGACAGCTGACGGCGGGGCTGCCCGGGGGCGAGAGCGGGGTGCAGGAGCTGTGCAGCTACCGCACCATCGCGCCGGGGGCGCCGGCGCACATCGGGCTGTACCTGCGGTTCAACACGTACGGGGCTGCTCCTACGGCCTGAGGTCGCGGTCGCGCCTGAACTCGCGGATGAGCGCGAGGAGGTTGACCAGCGTGCTGGCCGGGACGTTGCCGATGTCGACCAGACGCCGGCCGTGGAGGTTGACGTCGCCGGGGCTGGCGGAGGGCCAGAGCAAGCCGAATTCGCGGCCCTCGGTCCGGAGTTCGACGATGAGCTGGGCGACCTGGCGCGAGGTGAGGTGCAGCAGGGCCGGATCGGCGGGGTGGATGGGGTGGTGGGCGCTCACGCGACACCGTCCTGCTGCAGCTCGAACCAGACGGTCTTGCCCAGGTGTTGGGGGTCGACGCCCCAGCGATGGGTGAGGCCCGCGACGAGCTGGAGGCCCCGGCCGGTCTCGGAGAGGAGGGCGAGGGGGCCCTGTTCCGGGAGGAGGGGGCTGCGGTCGGAGACCGCGACGCGCAGGATGTTGGCGCGGTGATGGATCAGGATCACCGGGGAGGTCGTCTCACCGTGGCGCCAGGCGTTGACGATCAGTTCGACCATCGCGAGTTCGGCGTCCGCGATGAGGGAGGGCGGCCAGCCGGCGCTGGTCATCCCGTCGCGGAGGGCGTCGCGGGAGAGGGTGAGGGAGGGGGAGTTGAGGTTACGCACAGCGTCTCCCGGAGGGGGAAGGGTGAGACCGGCGGATGCGTCGCCGTGAACGAACCCACTGGACATGGGTGTTCTTCGGTGCCCGAGCAGCGTTACTGACGATCCGTTCGGTGATCGGTGCATCACAGACTGTAGGGCATGCGATAGCAAATTTGCTAGCAGCCTCTAGAAGATGTGCCTATCTGTTCGCTGGACTCGTCACGCACACGCGGTGGATGCTGGGGAGATGCCACCTACCCCAACCGCACGCCGGAAGCGCGTCGGCATCGAGCTGCGAAAGATGCGAGAGACCGCCGGACGCACGGCCGGAGACGCTGCCGCCGTTCTTGGGCTGGACCGCAGCAAGGTCACGCTGATCGAGCAGGGCTCCTATCCGATCAGCGCCGAGCGAGTCCTTGCGCTCGCCGCCGAGTACGAGGAGGCCGACTCCGCGTACGTCGACGCCGTTGCCGAGATGGCCGCCGACCGGACGAAGGGGTGGTGGGAGGAGCACAGAGGCCTCGTCCCCGCCGGAATTCTTGAGATTTCCGAGGTCGAGCACTATGCCGGCGCGCTGGTGACGTACCAGATCTGCCATGTTCCCGGGCTCATGCAGACCGAGGAGACAGCTCGGGCAATCTTTCGAGAGGTCTATCCGCCTCTACGGCCGCTGAACATCGAAGCACGGGTCGAGAACCGGATGCGACGAGCTGAGCTCCTGACGCGAAGCGATCCACTCGACTACGAAGCGATCGTGCACGAGGCCGCGCTTCGCATGGAGTTCGGAGGAGCAACAGTCGCCAGGGAACAGCTGAAGCACTTGCTCGCACTCTCGGAAGCCCCCAACGTGACGTTGCGCGTGCTGGAGTTCAAGGCCGGCGGCTTCAAGGGGGCAGGCCAAGCCGTGCTGCACGCCAGCGGACCCGTGCCCCGCCTCGATACGGTGCAGTTGGACTCCGTAGGATCGCCAGCGTTCCTGACCGAGATGAATCAGCTGGAGAACTACCGGAGCATCCTCGGGGCGATGCGTGATCGCGCGCTCGATCCATCGGCCTCCCGTGACGCGATCTCCAGCATCATGAATAGCCTGTGAGGCCTCCATGGAAGAACTCGCGTGGCGAAAGCCCACTGCCTGCGGTGATGGCAACAATTGCCCTGAGGTAGCCATGGGCCCCGATGCCGTCTACGTCCGCAGCAGCCTCCGGCCCGACGCCATCGCCCAGCTCACCCCCGACGAATGGCGCGACCTCGTGTCCGCCATCCGTGCCGGCGAGTTCGACGCCTGACTCCCCCGCCGCGCCGGCCGGGGCCGCGATTCGTCGCACGGGTGTTGAGCTGCTAATATTCCTGACGTCACGAGGGAGATGATCTCTCGTCAGGCGTCAGTGGTGCTACAAGAGCACGTCCTACTTTCAGTAGGAAGAGTCCGTGCAACCCGGGCCTGGCGCTCCACAGTCGGAAGGGTCCGGCATCCACACGGGTGCCGGATCTTTCCGCGTTTTGCGCGACCACGCCGAGTCGGCTCATGCAGCTCTGGCTGCCCATTTGGCCGCCAGCCACCCGCCACCCAGGACAAGGGCCACTGCGGCAGCGAGGTACATCGCGGTCCGCACCGTCTCGTGAGCCTGCGAGGAATCCGGCGCCGAGACACTTACCCGGAACGCCTTCACGGCCACCTCGAACGAGACCTGTCCGGCCGGGCTCGCCACTCCCCGCGCCCTGCTCTTCCGCTCTTCCATCCGCCCTCCCTCCGCGTCGGCACGAGCGAGTGTGGCAGTTCGACGGTGACACCACCGCGCGATTCGTCGCACGGGCGTTGAGCTGCTAATATTCTCGACATCGCGAGGGAGATGATCTCTCGTCAGGCGTCAGCGGTGCTACAAGAGCACGTCCTACTTTCAGTAGGAAGAGTCCGTGCAACCCGGGCCTGGCGCTCCACAGTCGGAAGGGCCCGGCATCCACACGGATGCCGGGCCCTTCCGCGTTTCCCGACCCGGGACAGGAGCAACAGTGCAGATCGCGACCGATGACCTCTCCGGCCCCGAGATCGCCCGCTTCCTCGACGAACACCTCCAGCAGATGCGGGCCATCTCCCCGCCGGAGAGCACCCATGCCCTCGACCTCGACGCCCTCCGTCGGCCCGGGATCACGTTCTGGTCGGTGCGGGACGACGGCGTCCTGGTCGGCTGCGGCGCTCTCAAACAACTGGACGCAGACCACGCCGAACTGAAGTCGATGCGCACGGCACCCCTGCGCAAGCGGAGCGGCGTCGCGTCCCTGCTGCTGGAGCACATCATCACCGAGGCCAGGCGCATGGGCTTCACGAGGCTGAGCCTGGAGACCGGCACGCCCGACTTCTTCCTGCCGGCCAGGAAGCTGTACGAGAAGTTCGGGTTCGTCCCCTGCGAACCGTTCGCCGACTACCGGCCCGACCCGAACAGCGCGTTCATGACGAGAGAGCTCTGACCGGCGGCGCCCGTCCGACGGACCGCGATTCGTCGCGCCGGTGTTGAGCTGCTAATATTCTCGACATCGCGAGGGAGATGATTCCTCGTCAGGCGTCAGCGGTGCTACCAGAGCACGTCCTACTTTCAGTAGGAAGAGTCCGTGCAACCCGGGCCTGGCGCTCCACAGTCGGAAGGGTCCGGCATCCACACGGATGCCGGACCCTTCCGCGTTGCGGCCCCACTTTTCCACTGCGCTGATCCCATGAACGCACAATCAGGCAAAGGCTTGATCTCATCGTCGGCGAACTTCCTGAGCGGAAGCCGGTTTTCCGCCGCCGGAGGCCGGGGTAGGGCGGAGGCGTTCGCACCCTGACCGTTCCGGTGCTCATGAGGGAGCGAATCCGTGACGCTTTTCTTGTCGGAAGGACACCCTCATGCACAGGTCCCTTCGGAACGCCTTCGCGACCGTCCTCGTGACGGGCGCGCTCACCACCGCTGCCGCTCCGGCCGCCGTCGCCGCCGAACAGGCGCCGTCGGCGGCCGGGGTGCGGGCGGAACTCCGCAACCCGAAGACCGTCAAGGTCGCCGACTACAACCAGGCCCGCAACACCCTGATCAACGCGGGCAGCAGGACGGCCGCCAAGTCCCACCCGGCGCACGGCACCAAGGACGTCCCGATCTCCCACGGCACCAGCCTGCTCGCAGAGGCCCGCGACGAGTTCCGCGCCACCGACCGGAACCTCCCGGCCGACCAGAAGAAGTCCGACATGTCGATCCCGCACTACAACGCCGTCCACAGCGCGGCCAGGACCATGGGCATCGACCGCTGGTGAGGCACCGGACCACCGCCGCGTGACCGGGACCCCGACCCCGGCGCGGCGGTGAGCCGGGCCTGAGGCGGGCAATCCCGCGCCGGCGCGCCCGTCGAATCTTCCCGTGACACGGCATCAATCACCGGACAACACCGCCATCCGGGGTCGCCGCAGCCGAGACTGGATCGCATGGACACCAACGAAACCCCCGCACCGCACCGCGAGATCTACGACGCCAAGAACCAGCAGAGCCTCCCGGGCACACTGGTGCGCTCCGAAGGTGAGGCGGAGAGCGCGGACGACACGGTCAACGCCGTCTACGACGCGCTCGGCACCGTCGTCGACTTCTTCCACACCGTCTACGGCCGGGACTCTCTCGACGGCAAGGGCGGTCCGCTGCGCGCGACCGTCCACCACGACAAGGAGTCCTGGAACCCGTTCTGGGACGGCCAGCGGCTCGTGCTCGGCGACGGTGACGGCAAGGTCTTCCGGCCGCAACCCCGGGGCCTGCTCGACGTGATCACGGGCACGCTGACACCGCTCGTCCTCAACCCGGAGCTGCTCTACTTCCACCAGTCGGGGGCGCTCACCGTATCGGTGGGCGACGTGTTCGGTTCCCTCGTCAAGCAGCACTCGCTGGGCCAGAGCGCCGACCAGGCCGACTGGCTCATCGGCGCCGGGGTGTTCGCTCCGGGGATCAAGGCCAAGGGTGTGCGCTCGCTGGCCGCGCCCGGTACCGCGTACGACGACGGCACGATCGGCAAGGACCCGCAGAAGTCGCACATGGACGACTACGTGGACATGCCGCTCCATCGGGACAACGGCGGAATCCACATCAACTCCGGCATCCCCAACCGCGCCTTCCACCTCGCCGCGACCGCGATCGGCGGCAACGCGTGGGAGAAGGCCGGCCGAATCTGGTACGACGCCGTCACCGGCGGAAAGCTCTCCGAGAAGGCGACGTTCGCCGACTTCGCGACCCTCACCGCCACCGTCGCCGAGGAGCTGTACGGCACCGGGGCCGAACTGGACGCCGTCAACGAGGCCTGGAAGTCCGTCGGTGTGCTGAGCTGAAAGCTGAACCAGGTGGCCGGGCTGCCTCGCCGTGCGACGGCGAGGCAGCCCCGCTACCGCACCCGGGGCAGGGGCTCCTCGCGCGGGGCGCCCAGACTGCCGTCCGGGAGGACGTCGAAGACCGTGAGCTTCTTACGGCCGGTGATGGTGATCCGGTCCGGGCCGGACCAGTCGGCGCGCACGAAGTCGCCGCCCCGGGTGTTCCAGATGCCCATGCTCCAGTGGCGCGCCGACCAGCCGCTGCCGGTCCGCAACTCCACCCGGCGGTCCGGCTCGAACGAGCCGCCGACATCGGTGAAGACGAGCACCCGGTCCGGGTGGCCCGGGGCGGCCTCCCGCGCGGTCCGCACCCCGGAGTCCTCGGCCGCGAGCGTCGACAGCGCAACCGGCACCCCGAGCAGGACCAGCGCCACCAGGCCGCCGGCCAGACCGATCTGCGACTCCGGCGTACGGAACTCCAGCTCGACGATCAACGAGATCAGAACCAGCACGACCGCCGACCCGACCAGCAGGACCGGGCGGTGGAACCAGAGTTCGAGCTCCACCAGCCCACCCGAACGGGAGGCGTGCCGGCCCACCAGGTAGGCCGACAGCGCCACGAGCGCCACGCCTCTGAGCCCCCACGCGATCCCTTTGCGGCGTACCGCTGTCACCTTCGCCCCCAGGCAGTCATGTACCGATCTTCGGCGCGGACCTCACTTCAGGCTGCTACTGGGGCCGGGGCATGGCCGAGGGGCCGCCCAGCGTCCCGTCCTCGTCCACGGTGAAGACCTCGATCTCCTCCCGCAAGGTCACCGTGATCCGGCCCGGGGCGGACCATTCGGCCCTGACGAAGCCGTCGCCCTCCTCCCAGGTGCCGAGACCCCAGTGGCGGGCCGACCAGCCGCTGCCCGTCAACAGCTCCACCCGGTAGACCGGATCGATCGAGAAGGCGATGTCGGTGACGCGCAGCACGTGGTCGGAGCGGTTCGGGTCGGGCTTGCGGTCGACCAGCCGGCCGTCGCCGCCGAAGATGTACGCCACGGTCCCGACCCCCGCCCCGATGACGAGGAGCGGTGACAGGACGGCCGCGCAGCCGATCTGCGCCCATCTGGTGCGGAACTCGAACTGGGCCACCGCCGAGGCCACGGCCAGCGCGATCGCCGTGCCGAGCAGCAGCACCGGGTGGTTCAGCCAGCGTTCGACCTCGACCAGCCCGCCCTGGCGGGAGGAGAAGTAGCCCGGCAGGTACACCAGGAGGGCCGCGAGCGCCGCGCCCCGGAGCCACCACACGACCTGACTGCGGCGCGTCACCGTCATTTGCTCCCCCCGGAGTTGTCCTTTGCCGGGACTTTACTACGGGGATGCCGGGCGGGGGCGGCCGCCCGGGGCGCCGCCGCCCGCGCCCCCCGCCGGTCCCCCGCGGCCCCCCCCCCCCCCCCCCCCCCCCCCCCCCCCCCCCCCCACCCCCCCCCCCCCCCCCCCCCCCGCCCCCCCCCCCCCCCCCNNNNGTGGGGGCGGGCCCCCTTTTCGCCCCCCCCGCTCTTGTGTTTGCGGGTGTTTTTGTTGGGGGGGGGGCGGGGGCTGCCCGGACGACGGGTGCCCCGTCGTCCGGGCCGCCGGGTCTACCGGCCGTACCCCCGTCACCGCCGGTAGAAGACGCTCCGCGACCAGAAGTAGCCGACCAGCGTCAGCCCGGTGCACCAGGCCAGGGCGCTCCAGGCACTGGTGCCGATCCCGGTCCCCATCAACAGCCCGCGCAGGGTCTCGATCATGGGGGTGAAGGGCTGGTACTCGGCGAACCAGCGCAGTGCCGTCGGCATGGAGTCGGTCGGCACGATGGCGCTGCCGATGAAGGGCAGGAACTGCAGCGGCATCGGCATGTTGCTGGCGCTCTCGACCGTCTTGGCCACCAGACCGATGCCGGCCGATATCCAGGTCAGGGCGATCGTGAGGAAGAGCAGCAGGCCCATCGCGGCCAGCCACTCCACCGGTCCGGCGTTCGGCCGGAAACCCATCGCGAGGGCCGCGCCGATCACCAGCACCAGGCCGATCATGGTCTGGACGACACTGCCGACCACGTGCCCCGCCAGGAAGGCGGAGCGCGATATGGCCATCGTGCGGAAGCGGTTGACGATGCCCTCGGTCATGTCGGTGCAGATGCCGATCGCGGTGACCAGCGACCCGGAGGTGGCCGCCATCAGCACGATGCCGGGCGTCACGTAGTCGATGTAGTGGCCGCCTCCTATGCCGGCACCCAGGGTGCTGCCGTAGGCGTAGTTGAAGAGCAGCAGCATCATGACCGGCATCACCACGACCGCGAAGGTCAGGGACGGGTACCGCAGCGCGTGCTTGAGGTTGCGGCGCAGCATGGTCAGCGAGTCGTTGAGCGCGTGGGCTGCCGTGCCCGTGGCCATGCTCATCGCACGCCCTCCCCGGTCAGTTGAAGGAACGCGTCGTCCAGGTCGGCCGTCTCCACGACCAACGACTCGGCCTGCACGGACGCGTTGTCGAGCACGTCCAGCACGGCCCTCACGGTGAGGACGGAGTTGTCCCCCGGGATCTCCAGCCGCAGCGCCTCGGTGTCGGCTGTGGCGTATTCGAACAGCGTGGCGGCGGTGGCCAGCGAGCCGGCGTCCGCGAACCGGAGCCGGATCCGCCCGCCGGGGGCGAACCGCTTCAGCTCCTCGGCCGTGCCCTCGGCGACGATCCGGCCGCCGTCCAGGACGGCGATCCGGTCGGCGAGCTGGTCGGCCTCCTCCAGGTACTGGGTGGTGAGGAAGACCGTCACCCCGTGGTCGGCGACCAGGCTCCGGATGATCTCCCACATGGTGCGCCGGCTGCGCGGGTCCAGCCCGGTGGTCGGCTCGTCCAGGAAGATCACCTTCGGGTCCCCGACCAGGGTCATCGCGAGGTCGAGTTTGCGCCGCATGCCGCCGGAGAAGGTGGTGACGGCCTTGCGCGAGGCCTCGGTGAGATCGAAGCGCCGCAGCAGTTCCTCCGCCCGCCTCCGCCCCTCCCGACGGCGGAGGTGGTTGAGGTCGGCCATCAGCATCAGGTTCTCCTCGGCGGTGAGCAGGTTGTCCACCGCCGAGAACTGGCCCGTCACCCCGATCGCCTTCCGCACCGCGTCGGCCTCGCGTGCCACGTCGTGCCCGACCACCCGGGCCGAGCCGCCGTCCGCGGGGATCAGGGTGGAGAGGATCTGCACGATGGTGGTCTTGCCGGCGCCGTTGGGCCCGAGCAGGGCGAACACGCTGCCCGCCGGGATCTCCAGGTCGACGCCCCTCAGGACCGCCTTGTCCCCGTAGGACTTGGTGAGTCCGGTCGCCGAGATCGCCGGGACCGCGGAGTCGGCCGCCATCAGGCCCTCCGGACGACGACGTTGCCGACCTGGGTGCGGCCGCGGACCTCGACCGTCTCCACCGCGTCGCCCGGGCCCTGGGTGGGGCCGAGGTCGTTGCGGACGCCGCCGACCTTGCTGTGCACGTCGAGCCAGGCCGCGGTGCCCTCGGCGATGCCGACCTCGACGTCCCCCACGCTGGTCTGGAGGGTGACCTTGCCGCGGACCACCCGGCCGACCCGGATGTGGCCGTGCGCCGACTTGGCGTCCACGTTCCCCTCGGCGAGGCCGACGTGGATCCGGCCGTTGGAGGCGTTGGCGTGGAGTTCGCCGTACACCTCGTCGACCTCGGTGTCGCCGTTGCTGTTCTTCACCGTGAGCCGGCCCCCGACGGATCCGATCTCGATCCGGCCGGCCCCCGTCACCTCGGCGTCCCCGGTCGTCGCGCCGAGCCGGACGTCCCCGAAGCCGCTGTCGAGCCGGGCGCTCTCGGCGCTCTCGACCTGGATCCGGCCGAGCGAGGTCTTCAGCCGGCAGGCGCCGAGCGGGCCCTCGGTGACGAACTCGGCCATCGGGGACTCGCTGTGGACCTCGGAGCCGGCCGGCAGCTCGACCAGGACCTCGATCGCGCCCTTCTTACCGCTGAAGACGCTGCGCTGCTTGGGGGCCTTGATGCCGAGCCGGCGGCCGGAGAAGTCGACCTGGGTCTGCTCGGCGGCCTTGACGTCCGCCTCCTTGGCCGGATTGGCGGGCCGGACCTCGACCACCGCGTCGGTGCGCTTGCCCGCCTTGATCCAGACCGAGCCGATGTCGAACTCGAGGATGGCGGAGATCGGTCCGTCGGTCTCGTACGTAGGCATGGCTGTCCCGTCCTTTTGACTCGTGTGGGTGTTCCCGCTGGTCGGAGCGGGGGTGACGTCGAAGGTGCAGAAGGTGGTGCGGGAGGTGGTGCGGAAGGTCGTACGGATGCTCGGGGTACTGCGGAGGCCTCAGTGGACCCAGCCGGTGAAGCCCTGGCCGCCGACGCTGCGCGCGACCCGGCTGCCCGGATCGGCCACCGGCCGGCGGGCCGGCTCGCCCTCCAGTGCGCCGGCCAGGGCCCGGACCAGCCAGGCGTTGAGCGAGAGGCCGGCCTCGGCGGCGGCCTCCTCCGCCCTGGCCTTGAGGTGGGCGGGCAGGCGGAAGTTGATCCGGGCGGTGCCGGTCTCGTCCGGCTCCGGCGTCGCCGCAGGTGGCACCATCGGTGGCGCGAGTGGCGCCATCGGTGCCGGCTGTGGCGCCGCATCGCCGTGGAAGGCGTCCGAGCCGGGCGGTGCCGTCACCACGAACTCGGGGTCGAGTCCGCGCAGGCGCACGTCCACCGAGCCGGGGGCGAGGTCACGGGTGACTTCGCCCATGGCGGCCGAGAGCGCGTTGAGCAGGGTGAGCCGCACGGCCGACTCCAGCGGGAGCGTCAGCCGCTCGGCCAGCGCACGCGCTTCGTCCCCGCCGGTGGCGGCGGCCACCGCGAGCTCGTTCCGGAGGTTTTCCACGTACGGCGTGAGGTCCATGGCCGTAAGCATGGCACGGCGGTGGTGCCATGTCGAGCCATTTGTGGCACCACTTTGGCGCCATCTCCCGAACGAGGATGGCGCCGCTCGGCGCCCGAACGCGGAACCGCCCCGCCGACCGAGGTCGACGGGGCGGTTCACCAGGGGAAACGCGACAGGGGAAACGCGACTGCGGGAAGGTCAGGCCTGCTGCCAGCCCGCCAGGTAGGCGTCGATCTCCCCGGTCAGCCGGGTCTTGCCCGCCCGGTCCAGGAAGGAGGCCTCGACGGCGTTGCGGGCCAGCCCCGCCACCCCGGCCTCGTCCAGGCCCAGCAGCCGCGCCGCCACCGCGTACTCGGTGTTGAGGTCGGTGCCGAACATCGGCGGGTCGTCGCTGTTGACCGTCACCAGCAGCCCGGCGTCGACCATCCGCTTGATCGGGTGGTCCTCGATCCGCTCCACGACCCGGGTGGCGACGTTGGAGGTCGGGCAGACCTCCAACGGGATGCGGTGCTCGCCCAGGTAGTCGACCAGCGCCGGGTCCTTCACCGCCTGGGTGCCGTGCCCGATGCGCTCGGCGCCGAGCGCCCGGATCGCGTCCCAGACCGTCTCCGGCCCGGTGGCCTCGCCCGCGTGCGGGACGCTGCGCAGGCCGGCCGCCCGGGCCCGGTCGAAGTACGGCTTGAACTGCGGGCGCGGCACGCCGACCTCCGGGCCGCCCAGGCCGAAGCTGACCAGGCCCTCGGGGCCCAGCTCGGTGGCCAGCCGGGCGGTCACCTCGGCCGACTCCAGCCCGGCCTCGCCCGGGATGTCGAAGCACCAGCGCAGCACCACTCCGAGCTCCTTCTCGGCGCGCAGCCGGGCGTCCTCGATCGCCTCCATGAAGGCGACCTCGGGGATGCCCCGGCGGACCGAGGAGTACGGGGTGATGGTCAGCTCGGCGTACCGGATGTTCTGCCGGGCCATGTCCTCGGCCACCCCGTAGGTGAGCGAGCGGACGTCCTCGGCGTCCCGGACCAGGTCCACCACGCTCAGGTAGACCTCGATGAAGTGCGCGAAGTCGGTGAAGGTGAAGTACTCGGCGAGCGCCGCCGGGTCGGTCGGCACCTTGGAGTTCCCGGCGTGCCGGGCGGCCAGTTCCGCGACGACGCGCGGCGAGGCCGAGCCGACATGGTGGACGTGCAGTTCCGCCTTGGGCATCCCGGCGATGAACGCCTCGATGCTCCGCTCCACGGGCTCGATCCGACTGACGCTGGGGCCGATCCGACTTCCGTCCGGCTGGACCACGGTGGTTCCCTTCTTCCTTCTACGCGCGTACCGAAGACAGCTGCTGGCAAGGATAGGCCGTGCCCGGGGTCACCCTCCGAGCGCCACCGCCAGGGTGTGGATCAGCAGCCCGGCCAGGGCGCCGACCACGGTGCCGTTGATCCGGATGAACTGGAGGTCGCGGCCGACGTTGGCCTCGATCTTGCGGGAGGCGTCGTCGGCGTCCCAGCCCGCCACCGTCTCGGAGATCAGCGAGGTGATCTCGGTGCGGTAGGTGTCGACCAGGTACTGGGCGGCGTCCTGGAGCCAGCCGTCCACCTTGGCCTGGAGCTTGGGGTCGGTGGCCAGGCGCTCGCCGAAGCGGCGCACGCCGTCGCGGATGCGCCGGCGCAGTTCGCTGTCCTCGTCCTCGGCCGCGCCCATCACCAGGGTGCGCACGGCCGCCCAGGTGGAGTTGATCAGGTCCTGCACCTCGGCGCGGGCCAGCAGCTCGCCCTTGGCCCGCTCGACCCGGGCGATGGTCTCCGGGTCGGTCTGCAGCTCGGTCGCGAAGTCGGCGAGGAAGTTGTCGATCGCGCCGCGGGCCGGGTGGTCCGGATCGTCCCGGATGTCGGTGACGAAGCGCAGCAGCTCCTTGTAGACCCGCTCGCCGACCTGGTGGTCGATGAACCGGGGCGTCCAGCCCGGGGTCTTCTGGGTGACCTTCTGGACCACCTCCTCGTGGTTGGTGGTCAGCCAGCCGTGCGCCCGGACGGCGACCAGGTCCACCACCCCGTGGTGCCCGCCGTCCGCGACCACCTTGCCGAGCATCCGGCCCATCGGCTCGGCCACCGAGGTGGCGGCGGCCCGCCTGGTCACCGCCTCGGCGACCACCGCCCGCACGTCGTCGTCGCGGAGCACCGCGAGCAGTCCGCGCAGCGCCGCCGAGGCCTCCTTGGTGACCCGCTCGGCACTGCCCGGCGCGGCCAGCCACTCCCCCAGCCTGCGGCCGATGCCGAGTGCCGCAAGTCGGCCGCGGACCACGTGCCCGGAGAGGAAGTTCTCGCCGACGAAGTCGCCGAGCGAGCGGCCGAAGGCGTCCTTCTTGGTCGGGATGATCGCGGTGTGCGGGATCGGCAGGCCGAACGGCCGGCGGAACAGCGCGGTCACCGCGAACCAGTCGGCCAGCGCGCCGACCATGCCCGCCTCGGCGGCGGCCGCCACGTACCCCGCCCAGGGGCCGGCGCCGGCCGCCCCGGCCCAGGTGGACAGGGCGAAGACCAGGGTCGCGAAGGCCAGCAGGCCGGTCGCGATGGTCTTCATCCGGCGGACGCCGCGTCTCTTCTGCTCGTCGGCCGCGGTGAACCGGACTCCGGGGCCGGTCCCGCTGAAGGCATCGTCACTCACCCCGCCAGTCTGCCCGTTGCCCGGCGCGGACGGGGGCGCGCCTCGCGATCACGCGCCCCCGCCAGGCGTGACGCACCGAACAACCCGGGCATGACGCCCCGAACCGACCGGACCTCAAACGCCGAACCGACCGGGCCTCACGCTCCGATCCGACCGGGCCTCACGCTCCGATCCGACCAGGCCTCACACGCCGAACAACCCGGGCCTCACACGCCGAACAACCCGGGCCTCACGCCCCGCCCAGCACCATCCGCCGCACCTCCGCGCCCGCCCAGCGCTTCGGGTCCGTGCACCGCCGCCCGTCCAGCAGCACCCGCACCCCCGGCAGGTCCGCCGGCGTCAGGTCCCGGTACTCCGGGTGGTCGGCCTGCAGCACCGCCGCCACCACCGGCTCCCCGCCGTACGGCGGCAGCCCGAGCGCCGCCAACTCCTCCGCCTCGTACAGCGGGTCGCTGACGTACGGCCGCGCACCGGCCGACCGCACCGCCTCGACCAGCGGGAACACCCCCGAGTACGCCGTCTCCTTGACCCCGCCCCGGTACGAGGCGCCGAGCACCAGCACGCCCTGCCCGGCGATCCCGCCCGGCACCGCCCCCGCCAGCACGCCCACCGCGTACCCCGGAACCGCCAGGTTGGCCTCGCGCGCCGCCCGGACCACGGTCGCGCCCGGGTCGTTCCACAGGTAGAGCCGCGGGTACACCGGGATGCAGTGCCCGCCGACCGCGATGCCCGGCCGGTGCAGGTGGCTGTACGGCTGCGAGTTGCAGGCGTCGGCGATCTCCGCGAAGTCCACCCCGACCTCGTCCGCGTACCGGGCGAACTGGTTGGCCAGCGCGATGTTGACGTCCCGGTACGTGGTCTCGGCGAGCTTGCTGAACTCGGCCGCCTCCGCCGAGGCCAGTTCCCAGACGCCGTTGGGCCGGGGCAGGTCCGGGCGCGGGTCGAAGTCCAGCACCGCCCGGTAGAACTCGGCGCCGCGCCGGGTGGAGGACGCGTCCAGGCCGCCGACCAGCTTGGGGTAGCGCCGCAGGTCGGCGAAGACCCGTCCGGTGCGCACCCGTTCCGGGCTGAACACCAGCGCGAAGTCCCTGCCGGCCGCGAGCCCCGACCGGGACGCCAGCCGGGGCGCCCAGCGCTCCCGGGTGGTGCCGACCGGCAGGGTGGTCTCGTAGCTGACCAGGGTGCCCCGGCGCAGCCCGGCCGCGACGGCGTCGGTGGCCGCGTCGAGCAGGGCGAAGTCCGGGCTGCCGTCGGCGGCGGTGACCAGCGGGACGACCAGGACGACGGCCTCGGCCCGGGCCACCGCGGCCGTGGTGTCGGCGGTGGCCCGCAGCAGGCCCTCGGCGACGACCCGCTTGAGCGCCTGGTCCAGACCCGCCTCCCGGGGGAACGGCGGCACGCCCCGGTTGACGCTCTCCACCACGCCGGGGGCGGTGTCCGCGCCGGTCACCCGGTGGCCCTTCAGCGCGAACTGCACCGCCAGCGGCAGGCCCAGCTTGCCCAGGCCGACCACGCAGACGTCCAGGCTCATCCCCGTCCTCCGTTCACCGAGTCGGCCAGCCGGCGCCACGCCGGGTGGCGCCGCAGCCGGCGCCGCAGCTGTTCCGGGACGAGCCCGCGCCACAGCTGCCGGGCGAGGTCGAGCCGCGGGGCGGCCTTCCCGACCGCCTCCGAGGCCGCCTCCCCGGCGGCCGCCCCGACCGCCTCCTCCGGCAGCAGGAACAGCTCGTCCGGCAGGCCGAGCCGGGCGTCCCGGAACGCCGGGAGGCCCGCGTACCGCCACCCGCCGTCCACCACCACGGGTGGATCGCCGTGCGCCGCCTCGTAGCGGATCTGGTCGCGCAGCGCCTCCGGCCGCACCGCGCAGGCGAGTTCGAGCCGCACCCGCTCGGCGGGCGGCAGCCGGTGGTACACCTCGCGGGCACCGAACCGCTCGACCAGCCGCGCGACCTCGACGCACACCCGCTCCTGCACGTCGTCGGCCAGCAGCAGGAAGCCCTCCCGCAGCAGGCGCGGCACGTCCCAGCCGAAGCTGCGGGCCCGGATGGCGTCCAACTCCTCCCCGGGCTCGGCCAGTTCCGCCGCCACCTGCTGCAGCGCGGCGATCCCGCGCAACCGGTCCAGCACCCCGGCCCGCTCGGTGACGTTGCCCCGGTCCTCGCGCAGCACCAGGAAGTAGCAGTCGTAGGAGGCGAGGACGGACACCCGGGCCGCCCGCAGGCAGGCCTCCAGGGTGAACGGCTGGTCCGAGAAGACCTTCAACCGCTCGTCGCGGCGCAGCCCGTGGCGCCGGAGGAGGTCGAGCCGGAACAGTTTGGTGTCGGCCAGCGCCCAGGCCAGCGCGGAGTCGGTGAAGTCCACGGACTCGGCGTCGGCGTGGAAGATCCCCTGCGGGACCAGCCGCCCGTTCACCCCGATCTGCTTGGGCACCACCACGTCCGAGCCCCAGGCGTCGGCGGCCGTGACCAGCCGCTCCAGCGCCTCCTCGCCGAGCCGGTCGTCCGCGCCGAGGAACAGCACGTAGCGGCCGCGGGCCAGCTCCAGGGCGCGGTTGGTCGGGCCCGCCGGGCCGCCCGAGTTGGGCTGGTGCAGCACCGTGAACAGCCCTGGGTGGCGGGCGGCGTACTCGTCCAGCAGCTCCCCGCCGCCGTCCGTGGAGCCGTCGTCCACGGCCACCACCTCCAGCCGCCCCGGCGCCAGGGACTGCCCGACCAGCGAGTCCAGGCAGGCGGTGAGGTACGGCATGGTGTTGTAGACCGCGACCACCACGGTCACGTCGGGTACGGCCATCGGGGGGCGGGCCTCCGGTTCCGGCATCGGCGAGTGATGCCGGGTCAACTCACGGTGGAGGCCCGGGGTCACGATGATCACCCGCACCGGCGACGGGGAACCGAACACGCTCCCGGCCCTGGCACTGGCGTACGACGGCCGGGCGGCGGCCGGAGACCCCCGGCCGCCGCGCGTCCGTTCCGTCAGCCCGTCAGCCCGCCGCCCGCCGCCCGCCGCCTGCCGCCGGCCCGTCAGCCGATCGCGACCTCCGCGTACATCCGGGCGATCACGTCCTCGATGGCCGGTTCGCGCACCGAGAGGTCCACCAGGGGGTAGCGCGCGGCGACCGCCGCCACGATCGGCGCGGCGCTCTCCTGGGCCGGGAAGGCCAGCCACTGGCGCGCCCCCTCGACCCTGGTGACCCGGGCCCCGGGCACCTCGACCGGGTGCGCGAGTTCCTGCGCGAGGTCCACCACCAGCGTCCGCTCGCTGCGGCCGGTGGCGTGCAGGCCCTCCAGTCCGCCGTCGTAGACCACCCGGCCGTGGTCGATCACCATCACCCGGCCGCAGAGCTGCTCGATGTCGGTCAGGTCGTGGGTGGTGAGCAGCACGGTGGTGCCCCGGTCCCGGTTGACCTCGCGCAGGAACTCCCGCACCCGGCCCTTGCTGACCACGTCCAGGCCGATGGTCGGCTCGTCCAGGTAGAGCACCTGGGGGTCGTGCAGCAGCGCCGCGGCGAGGTCGCCGCGCATCCGCTGGCCGAGCGAGAGCTGGCGCACCGGGGTGTCCAGCAGTCCGCCGAGGTCGAGCAGTTCGACGCAGCGGCCGAGGTTCTCGCGGTACCGGGCGTCGGGGATGCGGTAGATCCGGCGGGCGAGTTCGAAGGAGTCGCGCAGGGGCAGGTCCCACCAGAGGGTGGTGCGCTGGCCGAAGACGACGCCGATCCGGCGGGCCAGTGCGACGCGCTCGCGCGCCGGGTCGACGCCGGCCACCCGCAGCCGTCCGGAGCTGGGGACGAGGATGCCGGTGAGCATCTTGATGGTGGTGGACTTGCCGGCGCCGTTGGGCCCGATGTAGCCGACGCACTCGCCGGCCTCGACGGTGAAGCCGAGCCCGTCCACCGCCCGGACCTCGCGTTTGGCCCGGCTGAACCGGCCCGTGCGGGTGCGTACGGTGAAGGTGCGGTGGACGTCCTGGAGTTCGATCAGTGCCATGGGAGCTCCTTCGGGATGGGAGGGGTTCGGTGGGAGGGTTCCGGTGGGAGGGGTTCGGTGGGAGGGGTTCAGCTGCCGGTGCCGCGGTAGGCGCGCAGCCCGGCCCGCCAGGCGAGCCCGGCGGCGAGGACGCAGAGCGCGGCGACGACCGGCGAGGCGAACTGGAAGGCGGTGGGCAGGCCGAGCGGGTCGGGGCGGTCGAGGATGCGCAGCGCGGGAAGCCAGTTGACGAAGGCCAGCGGAACGCCGAAGACCGCCCCGGCGACCAGCTCCTTGGCGAAGACCGTCGGCGGGTAGTGCAGCAGCGTCGCGCCGCCGTAGGTGAAGGAGTTCTGGATCTCCTTGGACTCGCCCCACCAGAACTGGACGGTGGCGCCGCCGATGTAGATCGCGCCGAAGATGACGGTGCCGCAGAGCAGCAGGACGGGCACCAGCAGCACCCGGTCCCAGGTCCAGTGGACGTCCAGGGCGGCCAGCGACCAGACCAGCACCGCGACGGCCTGGAGCGGGCGGCCGAGCCGGCGCAGCGTGAAGCGTTCGGCGCACAGCTGGGAGAGCGCGGGCGCGGGCCGGATCAGCATGGTGTCCAGCGAGCCGCTGCGGATCCGCGCGCCGAGCCCCTCGGCCGAGCCGACCAGCAGGTTGGCGACGCCGAGCGAGAAGGTGGCGGTGGCGTACAGGAAGGCGATCTCCGGCAGGCTCCAGCCGCCGAGCCGGTCGGTGTGCAGGAACATGATCACCAGCACCGCGAAGTCGAGGGAGTGGGTGACCAGGCTCGCCGCCAGGTTGAGCGCGAAGGAGGCCCGGTAGGCCATCATCGAGCGCATCCACATCCGGGCGCAGAGCCACCAGGAGCGCAGCGCCCAGGCGGTGCGGGCGGTGAGGGGCTCCCGGCGGAGCCCGACGAGCTGCTCAGCCACCCTGCACCACCACCTTGCGGGTGGCCAGCCACTGGGCGCCCCGCCCGGCGGCGAGCAGCACCACCGCCCAGCCGAGCTGGAAGCCGAGCGCCCCGAACAGGGCGGTGCCGGCGGTCCGTTCCAGGAAGACGTCGGTGGGGACGTTCACCAGCGCCGACCAGGGCAGCGCCCGGCCGAGGTCGCCGAGCAGGCCGGGGAACAGCGCGACCGGCAGCAGCATCCCGGAGAAGAACATCGAGACCACCAGCATCACCGAGCGCACCCCCTCCGAGTCGTGCAGCCAGAAGCCGGTGATCGAGACCAGGAAGCGCAGCCCGAAGCTGACCACGACCGCCAGCAGTGCCGAGAGCAGGAAGAACGCCCAGGTCAGTGGGTGTTCGGGCAGTCGGATGCGGAACACCAGTGCGCCGATCAGTATCGGCACGGTGCCGCGCACCAGCGCCTGGAAGCCGGCCCGGCCGAGGTCGGAGGCCAGCCACCAGGCCTGGAAGTCGACCGGGCGGTAGAGGTCGACGGCGATGTCGCCGCTGCGGAAGCGGTCCTGGAGGTCGTCCTGGAAGCCGCCGCCCCAGACCGCGACGGTGACCAGCAGGCTCTGGCTGACCCAGATGTAGGTGACGGCCTGGCTCTGGTCGTAGCCGCCGAGGCCGGGGCGGGCCTGCCAGAGGGCGAGGAAGGTGGAGGCCAGGATGATGCCGAAGACGGTGTTGGTGAAGGTGCCGGCCACGGTGGCGGCCCGGTAGGTGGAGTAGCGGCGGAAGGCGCCGCGGGCAACGGCGGCGTAGAGCATATTGTCTCCTTGTCGACAAATACGGGCAGAGGGAGATACCCCTCGACGTCCGCGCACGCCCCAGCGGCCCCGACCGGCCGTACCCGGGGGTGCCGGGCCTGGCGGGCGGAGCTGCGGAAGTGGGTGCGCTATGTGGTTTGCACCTTTCACCGTACCTCCGGCCCGCACCACCCGCACCCGGTTTTCCCCGCCTGATCCGACGTCAAATAGCAGATAATCTCGGCATGACCTTGAGCACCCGCCGCCAGGCCAAACGGGCCGCCCGCCGCGAGGCCCGCCGCGCCCTCCCGCTCTGGCGCCGGCTCCTGCCCACCTGGCGGGTCACCTTCGGCACCCTCACCCTGCTGCTCCTGCTCGCCGCCGGCGGCTTCGCCGTGCTCTACGTCATCGTCCCGGTGCCCGACCCCAACGCCCACGCCGTCGCCCAGAACAACATCTACCTCTACGCCGACGGCAGCACCGAGATCGCCCGCACCGGCGCCGTCAACCGCACCGACGTCACCATCGACCAGATCCCGCTGGCGACCCAGCAGGCCGTCGTCTCCGCCGAGGACCGCACCTTCTACCAGAACCGCGGGATCGACCTGAAGGGCATGCTCCGGGCCGGCTGGAACACCCTGCTCGGCAAGGGCATGCAGGGCGGCTCCACCATCACCCAGCAGTACGTCAAGAACTACTACCTCACCCAGGACCGCACCATCGAGCGCAAGGGCCGCGAACTGCTCATCGCCCTCAAGGTCGACCAGCAGCGCGACAAGCGCGAGGTCCTCGCCGGCTACCTCAACAGCAGCTACTTCGGCCGCGGCGCCTACGGCATCCAGAGCGCCGCCCACGCCTACTACGGCGTCGACGTCTCCGGGCTCACCCCCGCCCAGGGCGCCTACCTCGCCTCCCTGCTCCAGGCCCCCAGCCTCTACGACGTCAAGACCGCCACCCCCGCCAACCGCGAGAAGGCTGTCGCCCGCTGGAACTACACCCTCGACGGCATGGTCCAGCTCGGCTTCCTCACCCCCGCCGACCGCGCCGCCACCACCTTCCCCGACCCGATCGACCCCCAGCCCGCCACCGGCCTCGCCGGCCAGGCCGGCTACCTGGTCGGCGTCGCCGACGACTACCTCGTCTCCTCCGGCACCCTCGACGCCGCCACCCTCAAGGCCGGCGGCTGGCGCATCACCACCACCTTCGACAAGCCCCGGCAGGACGCCTTCGTCAAGGCCGTCCAGGACCGGCTCACCGGCGAACTCGACCCCCGGGCCCGCCCCGCCACCGACACCGACGTCCGGGTCGCCGGCGCCTCCGTCGAACCCGCCACCGGCCGGGTCGTCGCCGTCTACGGCGGCCCCGACTACGCCAAGCAGCCCTACAACGACGCGCTGCGCCAGGACAACCAGATCGGCTCCACCTTCAAACCGATCGACCTCGCCGCCGGCCTGCTCGCCCAGCACACCCTCGACGGCGTCCCGATCACCACCGAATCCCGCTACGACGGCAGCAGCGAACGCCCCGTCACCGGCGGCCCCACCCCCTACGCGCCGCCCAACGAGGACGACGTCGACTACGGCAGCATCACCCTGCGCTACGCCATGGTGAAGTCCGTCAACTCCGTGTACGCGCAGGAGGGAGTCGACGCCGGACTCGCCCGCGTCCGGGAGACCGCCGTCAAACTCGGCATCCCCGACAGCGTCCGAGGCATGGACCCGGCCAACACCTCGATGACGCTCGGCACCGCCACCCCCAGCGCCCTCGACCTGGCCGGCGTCTACGCCACCCTCGCCGACCACGGCCAGGCCCGCACCCCCTGGTCCGTCGTCAAACTCGAACGCGTCAACCCCGGCGGCGCCATCGACGTCCCCAAGATGCCCGAACACAACCCCACCGAGGCCCTCGACCGGGAGACCGCCGACTCCGTCACCGACGTGCTGCGCGACGTCGTCAGCCCGCGCGGCACCGGCGCCGCCGCCCTCGACCTGAACCGCCCCGCCGCCGGCAAGACCGGCACCACCGACTCCAACCTCTCCGCCTGGTTCGCCGGCTACACCCCCGAACTCGCCACCACCGTCGGCCTGTTCCGGGAGAACCCGAAGACCCACGCCAAGGAGCCACTGGCCGGCACCGCCGGACTCACCCGGATCAACGGCGGCACCTTCCCCACCCGGATCTGGACCGCCTACATGGCCGCCGCCCTCGACGGCGCCCCCACCCAGGACTTCGACCTCAGGACCGGACACGGCACCCCCGCCGCCACCCCCTGGCCCACCGCCCCCGCCGGCACCACCCCCAGCGCCACCACCCCGACCACCGCCCCCGCCCCCGGCGGCGAACCCGCCCACGCCGACCCGGCCCCCGGCACACCGCCCGGCCACGAACCCGGCACCCCCACCGCCACCGGCCGACCCGCTCCCGGCCCGGTCACCCCCAGCCCGCAGGCGCCCAGGCCCACGACGGAGCCGGAACAGCCCAGCCCCACCCCCAGGCCCAGCCAGGTCCAGCCGACCCGCCCCACCGCCCCGCCCAGCGCCACCGGCGGCCCCGCCAGCCGCCCGGCGGCCCCGCCCACGCCCTGAAGCCTGTCCCCGGCCTGAAGCCCGTCCCCGGCCTCCCGGAAACAAGCTTCAGGACGCGCCCCGGGCCACCAGTTCGCGCTCCAGCGGGGTGCGGAACCGCGGCGTCACCCGCACCTCCCCCAACCAGTCCGCCAGCCGCTCGGCCCGCTCCGCGACCGCCCGCTCCGCCGCCGCCCCGACGTCCCGGAACAGCCGCCACACCACCGCGCCGTCGGGGCGCTGCGCCCAGCCGCCCACCACCTCGCCGCACCACCACACCGTCGGCCCGGCGTTGCCCGCCCGGTCGAACAGCGCCGGCACGTCCTCCGGCCGCAGGTACCAGTCCCGCCCGCGCCAGCCCATCACCGCCGGGTCCAGCGCGGGCAGCAGCGCCGCCCACGGCTCCGGCTCCGCCACCGGCGCCTCGTCCCCCGGCAGCACCAGCGCCGGCGCCCCGCCGGCCAACGCCACGTCCAGCGCCCCGAGATCGGCCAGCGCCCGGCGGACGTCCCCCAGCGTCCAGCCCGTCCACCACTTCACGTCCTCGACCGTCGCCGGCCCGTACGCCGCCAGCCAGCGCCGCACCACCTCGGCCTTCGCCTCCCGCACCGGCACCTCCGGCCACTGCGGCACCGGCGCCCACGGGTAGCTGCTGCTCAGCCACGAACCGCGCGGACGGGAGCGACGCACGTGCCCGTCGGAGGCCAGCAGCCGCAGCAGGCGGCTGCCCACGCTCTGCTTCGCCTCGTACGCCTTGCCCGCCGACATCAGCATCGTCTCGCGCAACTGCGGTACGTCCTCGGAGAGTTCCCTGGTCGTCGCCTCGCCGCGGACGGCCAGCGCGGCCAGCACCTCGCGCTCCGTCTCCGCCAGCCGGGCCTCGTCCCAGCCCTCGGCGAAGTCCCGCAGGTGCTTCAGCAGCGTCGCCCGCTCCTTCGCGGCGATCGCCCGCGCCGCCGCCGAACTCACGTACGGGGCGAGGCCCTCCGTCACCGCGAAGATCGTCCGCCGCATCGACAGCAGCTTCACCAGCGAGACGTCCTGGTACAGCGCCCGGTCCACCTCCGCCGCCGACGGCTCCGCCAGCCGCGCGCAGGCCGACAGGTACACCGTGGCCGCGTCCGTCGCGTGCAGCCCGACCACCGCGTCGGCCACGTCCTCCACCCGCGCCGCCCGCAGCGACGGCACCAGCAACTGCCGCCGCCCCAGCCTGGTCCGACGCTCCGCATCCCCGATCACCGGCACACCCATGCCGGGACCCTAGCGCGTGTCCGCCGCGCGGCACCGACGACGCCCGGGCGGCCCGGGCCGCCGCCCGCGCCGCAAGCGCGGTGCGCCCGACCCGGGGGGGGGGCCCCCCGGGG
>NZ_JBHVSD010000015.1:0-85936 GCF_042885395.1 Kitasatospora sp. NPDC058063 | reverse complement strand
ACCCCCCTCCCTCGCCCCCCGGCCGCCGCCCCCCCCCCCCCCCCCCCGGGCCCCCCCCGGCCCCCCCCCCCCCCCCCCCCCCCCCCCCCCCCCCCCCCCGGCCGGCCGGGCGCACCGCGGGGCACCGGGCGGATCAGGCCGTCACAGGTACAGCCCGGTCGAGCCCTCCGTGTCGCCGAAACGGGTCGCGGCGACGGCGTGCAGGTCGCGCTCGCGCAGCAGCACGTAGGTGGCGCCGCGGACCTCCACCTCCAGCTTGTCCTCCGGGTCGTACAGCACCCGGTCCCCCGGCTCCACCGAGCGCACGCTCTGGCCCACCGCGACGGCCTCCGCCCAGGTACAGCGCTTGGACAGCTCCGCGGTGGCCGGGATCAGGATGCCGCCGGTCGAGCGGCGCTCGCCCTCGCCGCCCTCGATGCGCACCAGCACGCGGTCGTGCAGCATCCGGATCGGCAGCTTCTCGCCGAGCCGGTCGTGGCGGACGGGCTCCTGCGCGTGCTCGGAGCGGGTCGCTTCGTCGTTCGTACTCACGGTCCCGAAGGTACCTCTCCCGGGCGCGGGGCGTGACGCTGGCCCGGTACGCGAAGGACCGGGCACGCGGCGCGCCCGGCCCTCCGTCCCGCGGTGCTCAGCCCTTGCGGCGCTTGCGGGCCGAGGCGACCAGCAGCACCAGGCCCACGCCGACCAGCGCGGCCGGGACGATCCGCTCCCGGCGCGGCTGCCCCTTCTCGTCCACGAACTGCGCCCGGACCTTCTCCACCACGCCGCTGGCGGCCACGTACGCCCGGGCGGCCCGCTCCTCGACGGCGGCCGCCGCCTTGGCCTTGACCTGGGCGGAGATGGTGCTCGGGTGGACGCGGACGGCCAGCTCGTCGAGGGTCCCCGCCAGCCGGTCACGCGTCCGCTCGATGTCCGCCTCGATCTGGGCGGTCGTCCGCGCCGACTTGTCCTGCGTGCTCGCCTCGCCCACTCGGGCCACCCCATTCACTCGCCGATGTCGTTCCGTCCGATCCGTGCGATCGGTGCGACTGACCCAGTGTGTCAGCTGCCGAACACGGCCGCGCGGCCCCACCCACCATCGGGGGTAAGTTTGCCGTGGTACAGCCGCCCGTCCCAGCCTTCAGGAGAGTACGACCGTGTCTGAGCGCCTCCAGCCCGGCGACACCGCGCCCGCCTTCAGCCTGTCCGACGCCGACGGCAACCAGGTGTCCCTCGCCGACCACGCCGGCCGCAAGGTCATCGTCTACTTCTACCCGGCCGCCCTGACCCCCGGGTGCACCAAGCAGGCCTGCGACTTCACCGACAACCTGGAGGTCCTCGCGGGCGCCGGCTACGACGTCATCGGCATCTCCCCGGACCAGCCGGAGAAGCTCGGCAGGTTCCGCGAGGCCGAGAACCTCAAGGTCACCCTGCTGTCCGACCCGGACAAGGAGGTGCTGGAGGCGTACGGCGCCTTCGGCGAGAAGCTGAACTACGGCCGCACCTATCTGGGCGTGATCCGCTCCACGATCGTCGTGGACGAGCAGGGCAAGGTGGAGCACGCGTTCTACAACGTGCGGGCCACCGGCCACGTCGCCAAGCTGCTGCGCGACCTCAAGGTCGGCGCCTGACCTCCCGCGGTACGGAGAACGGCGAAGCGGTGGCGGCACACCCCCCGACCGGGTGCACCGCCACCGCCGTTCCTCACCTCGGCGGACCGGCCTGATCAGCAGGCCCCGAGGTCGCTCCAGACTCCCCACGAGCCGCTGGCCGCGGGGTCGTCGCCCTTGGTCCACCACTTGTTCTGGTAGTAGTGGCCCTTCCACGAGACCTTGGTGGGGGTCGCGTAGGTGGTGCCCGCGTCCCAGCCCGGGGCGGCCGTGCAGGCGCCCGAGGTCGGGGTCGGCGTCGGGGTCGGCGTCTGCGTCCCGGTCGCGGTGGGCGTCGGGGTCGGCGTCGGGGTGGCCGTCTGCGTCGGGGTCGGGGTCGGGGTCGGCGTGCCGCCGTCCACCGCGCCGCGGGTCAGGTCGCCCTTGATCCCGTACAGCGTGCCGCCCACGTTGACCGTCCAGTTGGAGGGCGTGGACACCGGCAGGTAGTAGACGAAGTCCATGTCGATCGAGGCGCCCGGCGCCAGCGACTGCCAGCCCGGCAGCTTGACCGACACTCGGTTGTAGGTGCCCTTCAGGCCGCCCACGTTGCCCGGGCCCGGGTTGTCCTGCTTGATGACCTGGAGGCCGAAGCCGGACTGGTCCTTGGCGTTGCCCGGGGCCGAGTTGCCGTAGTCGAACTGGAACTCGGTGCCGCCCGGCAGGGTCAGCGTCGAGTTGTTGACGATGTGCAGCTTCGGGTTGATCGGGTAGTTCGAGTCGCCCAGCGCGAAGTTGGTGAACGACACGTCGATCGGCAGGGTCTGCTGCGGCAGCGCGGTCGTCGAGCGGATCGCGCCGTACGGGGCCGCCGACTTGAACTTGTCGTACATCAGCGAGGTCAGCGTCGAACCGGGGACGTACTCGCCCTTGCCGCCGTTGGCGGCGGCGTCCCACTTGTAGTCGCCCGCGAGCTCCCAGATCATCGCGCCGCCGGCGCCCTGGTTGACGATGTAGTCCGCCTTGGCGCCCACCGACTGCTCGTCCTCGGTGGAGAGGAACACCTTCTTGGTGTCGTTCCACAGCCACGGCGCCACCAGGGTGGAGCTGTAGTTGCGGGTGTAGGTGCCCTGCAGCGCGGTGTCGGACACGCCGTACTTGGCCAGGTAGTCGGGCAGGATGCCCTTCTCCAGGTTCTTGGCGTGCCACATCGGGTTCGACCCGGCCGGGGACTCCTTGCCCGCGTCGTCCTTGTCGTTCCAGATGTTGTCGATGCCGACCGCGCCGTCACCGCAGGCGGTCAGGCCGGAGCCGGCCGGGCAGGTGGTCGCCGAGGCGGTGCCCCAGAGGCCGTTGGTGCCGCCCTGCACGTTCTTGAAACCGCGGGTGTAGTACGGCAGGCCGACGTTGATCCGGCCGCCGGGCATCGAACCGCGGAAGTAGTGGTACGACCAGTCGGCGTTCAGGTAGCCGATGCCGCCGTACTGCGCGGTTCCGTAGACGTTGGCGGAGGCCAGCTCGCCGTCCTTGCCGTCGTCGAACAGCGAGGCGTTCGGGCCCACGTACTTGTTCCAGGCACCGTGCAGGTCGTACGACATGATGTTGACGTAGTCCAGGTACTTGGCCACCTGGAAGGTCTCCATGCCGCGCAGCAGGTAGCCGGAGGACGGGGCGGCGACCGACAGCAGGTAGTGCTTGCCGTCGGCGGCGCCGGCCTTGTCCAGGTTCTCGCGCAGGGTCTTCATCAGCGCCGCGTAGCCCTTGGCCAGCGAGCCGCGCTTGGCGTTGGCGAGCTGCCAGTCCAGCGGGTTGCCGGCGTCCTTCATCGAGGTCGGGTACTCGTAGTCGATGTCGACGCCGTTGAAGCCGTACTTGCGGATGAAGTCGACCGAGGAGGCGGCGAAGGTGTCGATGCCGGCCTGGTTGACGCTGCCGTCCGCGTTGACGGTCATCGAGTAGAAGCCGCCGGAGTTGACGCGCTTGCCGTCGTCCCCGAAGTAGCCGCCGGTCTCGGTCCAACCGCCCACCGACATCATGGTCTTGACGTTCGGGTACTGCTTCTTGAACTTCGTCAGCAGGTTGAAGTGGCCCTTGTACGGCAGGCTCGGGTCCAGCTCGGCACCGGGGACGCCGGGGAAGGAGATCCCGGTGGCCTCGTTGGTCGGGCCGTCGGTGCCGACCGAGAGCTTGTTGTCGGAGCCGACGTGGCCGAAGGCGTAGTTGAGGTGGGTGACCTTGTCCCAGGGGATGTCGCTCACCAGGTACGGCGCGTCGCCGTTCTTGCCGGTGCGCCAGCCGGTGAAGTAGCCGATGATGCGACGCTGGTGGTCGGCGCCCATCTTCTCGCGCCCGCTGGTGTCGTAGACGGAGCAGTACGGGACGTCCACCCCGGGGGTCTGGTACAGGCCGTCCGGCCGACAGGCCGCGTTGTCGACCGCCGCCGACGCCTGCGAGGGCGCCGCACCCAGCGTCGCCATCAGCAGTCCGGCCAGCGAGGCCGCGGCGAGCGAGGCCACGCCGGCCCGGGCGGCCGGGCTCTTCCGGCGGTGGGCGGCGGTGGGACGCCGCTCCGCCGTGTTTCGGATCAACACTCGGTCCTCCAGGAGAGAGTGTCGGCGCGTGCCTGTGGGGGAGCACGCACGTGGGGGATTGCAATTGGCGCAGAAGCTATGTGGTCTGAACCACATAGGTCAATAGGTCTGTACCAATTGGTAATCAAAAGCCAAACATCACAGGTCGGAGCCGCTCGGCAATCGGTCGGCCCCCTGGCCGAAACCCGCTCCCGGCGCGCACCGGCCGACCCGGCGGCCGACGCGCCCGCACCGGCGCGCGGCCGACGCACGGCCGTCCCCCGAACGGGACGAGGCCGGGACCGGACCGGGGGTCGGCCCGGGGCCCGAACCGGGAGCCGGACCGGGACGCGGCACCGGCGGGGCGGCGGCCGAACTCGCTGTCCCCACACTCGACGAAGCTCTAGACTGGTCGCCATGCGGCCTTGGCGGAATTGGCAGACGCCTGGGTTTTAGGTGCCCATGGGAGAAATCCCGTGAGGGTTCGAGTCCCTCAGGCCGCACTGGCATTGAAATCGAAGGCCCGCCCCGAGGTGATCCCGGGGCGGGCCTTCGACGCGTTCACCGGACGGAGTGTCAGGCCAGCAGGTCCTTGACGACCGGGGCGAGGGCGCGGAAGGCCTTGCCGCGGTGGCTGATGGCGTTCTTCTCGGCCGGGGTGAGTTCGGCGCAGGTGCGGGTCTCGCCGAGCGGCTGGAGGATCGGGTCGTAGCCGAAGCCGCCGTCGCCGGCCGGGGCGGTGCGCAGGGTGCCGAGGAGGCGGCCCTCGACGACGCGCTCGGTGCCGTCCGGGAGCGCGAGGGCGGCGGCGCAGAAGAAGTGGGCGCCGCGGTGCGGCTCGGCGATGTCGGAGAGCTGGGCGAGCAGCAGGTCGAGGTTGGCGGTGTCGTCGCCGTGCTTGCCGGACCAGCGGGCGGAGAAGATGCCGGGCGCGCCGTTCAGCACGTCCACGCAGAGGCCGGAGTCGTCGGCGACGGCGGGCAGGCCGGTGGCGCGGGCCAGGGCGTGCGCCTTGAGCAGGGCGTTCTCGGCGAAGGTGACCCCGGTCTCGGGGACGTCCGGGATCTCCGGGTAGGCGTCGGCGCCGACGAGTTCGACGTCCAGGCCGGCGTCCGCCAGGATGGCGCGGAGCTCGGTGACCTTGTGCTGGTTACGGGTGGCGAGAATCAGGCGGGTGGACATATCACCCACCCTACCGAGGGGCCGGGGACGATCAGCCGGTGCAGACCGAGGTGAGGTTTCCGGCCGCGGCGCCGAGCGGCTTGAGGTCCGGGACCTCGTTGCGGTCCGCGGCCCGCTGCACGTTCTCGACCTGCTTCTGCAGATCGGTCACGGCCTTGGCGACGTCGGTGTTCTTGGAGTTCTTCCCGACCTGGTCGAGGTCGTTCTTGAGCTTCTGCAGGGCCTTCCCCGCCGCGGCCGCGTCGTTGCTCGCGTTGTCGTAGGCCTGGGTGACGTCGGCGATGTCGCCGGTGATCCGCACCGCGGTGTTGCCGCAGTCGAGCGCCTTCTGCGCGGCGGAGCAGCTCACCATGCTGAGCGGGAGGATCGCGATGAGTCCGGCCACGGCGAGGGCGGCGGGGCGGGCGATGCTCGACGGCATCCGATCCTCCTGTGGGGCGCGGGTTCCGTGATGGGGGACGCGCGCCGGGAGGTGCGCGGTTCCCGCAGCGGGAGTGCTGCGGGAACCGTACGGTCTCCGGGCCCGGCCTGTACAGCAGGCCGACCGGTTCGGCGGGCCGTTCGCCCGCGGCCCGGACGCGTGTCCGCACCGCGGCCCGAACGACCGTCCGCGCCCGCGGGCTGACCGTGCGTCCGCTCCGGTCCACGGCCGCGGGACCCGCGCCGGTTCAGCCCTCCAGGGCCTTGCGCTGGATCGCGTCCAGCTCCGCACAGCCGAGGCTGCCGAGGTCGAGCAGCCGGTCGAGCAGCTCGCGGTCGAACGGGGCGCCCTCGGCGGTGCCCTGGACCTCGACGAAGCGGCCGTCGGAGGTGCAGACGATGTTCATGTCGGTCTCGGCGCGCACGTCCTCCTCGTACTGGAGGTCGAGCATCGGGACGCCGTCGATGATGCCGACGCTGACGGCGCTGACGCCGCCGGTGATCGGCTGGCCCTTGGCGCGCAGCAGCTTCTTGTCGCGGGCCCAGGCGACGGCGTCGACCAGGGCGACGTACGCGCCGGTGATGGCGGCGGTGCGGGTGCCGCCGTCGGCCTGGAGGACGTCGCAGTCGAGGACGATGGTGTTCTCGGCGAGCGCCCGGTGGTCCACGACGGCGCGCAGCGAACGGCCGATCAGCCGGCTGATCTCGTGGGTGCGGCCGCCGATGCGGCCCTTGACGGCCTCGCGGTCGCCGCGGGTGTTGGTGGCGCGCGGGAGCATGGAGTACTCGGCGGTGACCCAGCCCTCGCCGCTGCCCTTGCGCCAGCGGGGCACGCCCTCGGTGACACTGGCGGTGCACAGCACCTTGGTGTCGCCGTAGGAGATGAGGACGGAGCCTTCGGCGTGCTTGCTCCAGCCCCGTTCGATGGTGATCGGGCGGAGCTGTTCGGGGGTGCGGCCGTCGATGCGTGACATAGGCACTGAGCGTAGTCGCTCCGGGGGGCCGGTCCGGGAAGCGGCGGGGGCCGGTCCGGGAGCCGGCGGGCTGAGCCCGGGTGGCTCAGCTCACATCATGTCCTCGATGTCGGCGGCGATCGGGTCGGCGTCGGTGCCGATGACGACCTGGATCGCGGTGCCCATCTTCACGACGCCGTGGGCGCCGGCGGCCTTGAGGGCGGCCTCGTTGACCAGGGAGGCGTCCTTGACCTCGGTGCGCAGGCGGGTGATGCAGCCCTCGACCTCTTCGATGTTGTCGATGCCGCCCAGACCGGCGACGATCTTCTCAGCCTTGCTGGCCATCTGGTTTCTCCCTCTGTCTCGGCCCTTCGGCGGCTCTGCCGGGTGCCGTCCTGCGCTGGTGCTGGGGTGTCCCTCGACCGCCGGGCGGTGAGGTCCGTGCCGGTGGCTGACGCGGGTTCGGCTGCGGTCGTGCCGGCGAGCAGCGCGACCAGCATCACCCGTGCCGGTCCGGTCCGCCACGTTAGTCCACTTTTGGCCCATTCCGGCGGGCAGGCGTCCGACCGTCGCCCGAAGATGACGATCAGCGGGGCTCGCGCCTCCGGGGTACGGCCTGCTTCCAAGTGGTCTACACCAATATATGTGTACTCCGAGGAACGCGGTAACGGCCCCGGGTGTTCCCGAGCCCCGCCCGAGGGTCCCGCAGGGGACCGCCGGTCGGCAACGGCACCCGGAGGGCGAAGGATGAGTTCGGCAGGCGCCACAGCCCCGCAGACCACGTGGTGGCACACCTTCTACGGCGGCCTCCAGAAGATGGGGCGCTCCCTGCAGCTCCCGGTGGCGGTCCTCCCCGCCGCGGGCATCCTCAACCGGCTCGGCCAGCCGGACGTGTTCGGCAAGGACGGACTGGGCTGGGACGACGTCGCGAAGGTCTTCGCCGCCGCGGGCGGCGCACTGCTCGACTCGTCCTTCGGCCTGCCGATGCTGTTCTGCGTCGGCGTCGCGATCGGCATGGCGAAGAAGGCGGACGGCTCGACGGCGCTGGCCGCCGTGGTCGGCTTCCTGGTCTACTTCCGGGTCCTGCACGCCTTCCCGGAGCACTGCAAGCCGCCGACCGTGCTGATCAGCGACCAGTGCGTGGACTACACCTCGGCGAAGGCGGCGGCCGCGACGTACCAGAACCCGGGCGTGCTCGGCGGCATCCTGATCGGCCTGATGTCGGCCTGGCTGTGGGTCCGCTTCCACCGCACCAAGCTGGTCGACTGGCTCGGCTTCTTCAACGGCCGCCGCCTGGTGCCGATGATCACCGCCCTGGTCGGCATGCTGACCGCCGTGGTGGCGCTCTGGGTCTGGCCACCGATCGGCCGCGGCCTGAACGACTTCTCGCAGACCCTCGCCGACCTGGGCGCGGGCGGCGCCGGCATCTTCGGCGTCTTCAACCGCGCACTGCTGCTGATCGGCATGCACCAGCTGCTGAACACCTTCGTCTGGTTCCAGTTCGGCGAGTTCGTCAAGGCGGACGGCACCATCGTGCACGGCGACATCCCGCGCTTCCTGGCGGGCGACCCGACGGCCGGCCAGTTCCAGTCCGGCTTCTTCCCGATCATGATGTTCGCGCTGCCGGCCGCCGCCCTCGCGATGGCGCACTCGGCGAAGCCGCACCGGCGCAAGGAGATCTACGGCCTGATGCTCTCGGTCGGCCTGACCTCCTTCGTGACGGGCGTCACCGAACCGATCGAGTACTCCTTCGCCTACCTCGCCCCCGCCCTGTACGCCGTGCACGCGCTGCTGACCGGCGCCTCGATGGCGGTGACCTGGGGCCTCGGGGTGCACGACGGGTTCAGCTTCTCGGCCGGCCTGATCGACTACGCGATCAACTGGGGGCTGGCCACCAAGCCCTGGCTGATCATCCCGATCGGCCTCTGCTTCGCCGCCGTGTACTACGCGCTCTTCCGGTTCATCATCGTCAAATTCAACCTGAAAACACCCGGGCGGGAGGACGACGACCAGGTCGAGGACGTCACCAAGGCCTGACCCCGAGCAACACCGTGGTTATCCCCGCATTGGCCCCCGGACCCGACGGTCCGGGGGCCTTCGGCTTTTCCGAAAGGCCCGTCGGCGGCGCCCAACTCCCCTGGCAGTGACCGGTAGGGCACGCTGTGCTTTTGTTGCGCGATTAGCCAAAATCGATTTTGTTGCGCAGTCGGCCAAAATGCCGATCGCGGCGGATACCATGATCGCCATTCGGTAAGTAGGTTTCGATTTCATAGCGCTTCCCGGCGACACCGCTTTCCGGGGTTCCTCGGCTTCTCCGCCCGTGCTACAAAACTGGTCTACACCACGTGTGGTGTAGACCAGTTCGCGGTTGGCCCCCTGTGCCGTCCCCCGACCGACCGCCATGCCGTTAGGAACCCACCCCCATGAGTCAGTCTGAGCAGGCACCGGCGCCCGCTACGGCTCCGGCCACGCCAAGCCCCGCCAAGAAGTTCGGCCAGAACCTCCTCCAGGGTCTGCAGAAGATCGGCCGCAGCCTCCAGCTGCCCATCGCGGTGCTCCCCGCCGCCGGTCTGCTGATGCGTCTCGGCCAGGACGACGTGTTCGGCAAGGACGGCCTCGGCTGGAACAAGGTCGCCTCGGTCTTCGCCACCGCCGGTGACGGCGTCTTCTCCAACCTGGCACTGCTCTTCGCGGTGGGCATCGCGATCGGCTTCGCCAAGAAGGCGGACGGCTCCACGGCCCTCGCCGCACTGGTGGGCTTCCTGGTCTACAAGAACGTCCTCACCGCGTTCCCGGTCTCCGAGGGCCACGTCGACGGCGACAAGTGGATCAAGCCGGTCTACCAGGACCCGGGCGTGCTCGGCGGCATCGTGATCGGTCTGCTGGCCGCTGTGCTGTGGCAGAAGTACCACCGCACCAAGCTGGTCGACTGGCTCGGCTTCTTCAACGGCCGCCGCCTGGTCCCGATCATGATGGCCTTCGTCGGCACCGCCGTCGGCGTCTTCTTCGGTCTGGCCTGGGGCCCGATCGGCGACGCCGTCAAGAGCCTGAACGACAGTCTGATCGGCGCCGGCGCGCTCGGCGCGGGCGCCTTCGGCCTGGTCAACCGCGGTCTGCTGCCGGTCGGCATGCACCAGTTCGTGAACTCCTTCGCCTGGTTCCAGACCGGTGACTTCACCAAGGCCGACGGCACCGTCGTGCACGGCGACCTGACCCGCTTCTTCGCCGGCGACCCGACCGCCGGACAGTTCATGTCGGGCTTCTACCCGATCATGATGTTCGCGCTGCCCGCCGCCGCGCTGGCCATCGCCCACGCCGCCAAGCCGCACCGCCGCAAGGCCGTCACCGGCATGATGGTCTCGCTGGCCCTGACCTCCTTCGTCACCGGTGTCACCGAGCCGATCGAGTTCGCCTTCGTCTTCATCGCCCCGGTCCTGTACGTCATCCACGCGCTGCTCACCGCCGTCTCGATGACCGTCACCTGGGCGCTCGGCGTGCACGACGGCTTCACCTTCTCCGGCGGCCTGATCGACTACGCGCTGGCCTGGAACAAGGCCACCGACCCGTGGATGATCATCCCGATCGGCCTGGTCTTCGCCGCGGTCTACTACTTCCTCTTCCGCTTCGCGATCACCAAGTTCGACCTCAAGACCCCCGGTCGCGAGGACGACGACGAGATCGAGGACGTCACCAAGGCCTGACGCCCGCGTCACCGCCCCGCCACGAAGGCCCCGACCCGCCGCTGCTCCCCCAGCGGCGGGGCGGGGCCTTCCGCGTGCCCGGGCACCGCGGGCCGACGGAAACGGCGGTTGACGAACCGACGGACGCCCTGGTCAACTGAAGCGGTGAACGCCTCGTGCCCGCTGGTCACCCGCAGCCACATCGACTTCGGTCGCGTGTGGTCCGCGGCGTGTCGCGGCTGAGCTGACCGTTCCCCCGCCGCCGCCCGGCTGACGTCCCGCCCGGCGCCGGACCTTCCCCCCGCCCGCACGGGCTCCGCCCGCGGGCCGCCACCGCGCTCCGGCGTGCCCCCGCGCTCCCGTGTCCCCGCACGGCCGCGCCGGCGCCCGCACGCGTCCGCACGAGGAAGTCAGGCTCACCATGCCCCGCCAGTTGCACCTGTCCGCCGCCCTCGACAGCCCCGGCCGCTTCGACGCCGGGCACTACGCCTACCTCGCCCGCCTCGCCGAGCGGGCCACCCTGGACTTCGTCACCCTCGACGACTCCTTCGCCGCCGCACCGAGCCGCCCCGACGCGCTCGCCGCCCTCGCCCGGATCGCCCCGCTGACCGACCGGGTCGGACTGGTGCCGACCGTCACCACCACCCACACCGAGCCCTTCCACACGTCGATCTCGGTCAACACCCTGGACTGGGCGAGCGAGGGCCGGGCCGGCTGGCTGGTCGGCGTCTCCACGACCGAGGCCGAGGCCCGGGCCTTCGGCCGCCGCCCGGTCGCCGCCGAGGACGAGCTGTGGGCCGAGGCCGCCGACGCCGTCGAGGTGGCCGCCCGGCTCTGGGACAGCTGGGAGGACGACGCGGAGATCCGCGACACCGCGACCGGGCGGTTCGTCGACCGCGACAAACTGCACTACATCGACTTCGAGGGCCCGCACTTCTCGGTCCGCGGCCCGTCCATCACCCCGCGCCCGCCGCAGGGCCGACCGGTGGTCGCGGTGCCGGTCGCCGCCGCCGACCTCGCGCCGGACGTCTCCCCGGGCGGGCGGGCCCGTACCGCCGCCGCGATCCGGCACGCCGACGTCGTGCTGCTCGACGCCCCCGACCGCGCCACCAGGCTGACCGCCGCCACCGAACTGCGGCTGCGCGCCGGGGAGGGCCTGCGCATCCTCGCCCGGCTCGACACCGCCTTGTCCGCCCTGCCCGACCGGGCCGCCGACGAGCGGCTGCTCGCCGAACTCACCGCGACCGGCACCGGCGTGGACGGCTTCCACCTCTCCCCCGCCGACCCGCCGCGCGACCTGGCGGCGCTGGCCGACCGGATCGCCCCCGCCCTGCGCGCCGCGGGCCTGCTGCGCGCCGAGTACACCGGCCGCACCCTGCGCGACCACCTCGGCCTGGCCCGCCCGGCCAGCCGCTACGCCGCCCGCCCCGCCGGCGCCCCCACCGCTTCCCCCGCCCTCGCCGAGGTGACCCGATGACGGACCGACCGCTCAAGCAGATCCACCTGGCCGCGCACTTCCCCGGCGTCAACAACACCACGGTGTGGAGCGACCCGGCCTCCGGCAGCCACATCGAGTTCTCCTCGTTCCGCCACCTCGCGCAGACCGCCGAACGCGGGAAGTTCGACTTCTTCTTCCTCGCCGAGGGCCTGCGGCTGCGCGAGACCAAGGGCCTCATCCACGACCTCGACGTGGTCGGCCGCCCCGAGTCGATCACCGTGCTGAACGCGCTCGCCGCCGTCACCGAACGGCTCGGCCTGGCCGCCACGGTCAACGCGACCTTCAACGAGCCGTACGAACTGGCCCGCCGCTTCGCCTCGCTGGACCACCTCTCCGGCGGCCGCGCGGCCTGGAACGTGGTGACCTCCTCGGACGCCTTCACCGGGGAGAACTTCCGCCGCGGCGGCTACCTGGACCGCGCCGACCGCTACACCCGCGCCGCCGAATTCGTCCAGCTGGCAAGGGAGTTCTGGGACGCCGGGGACGAACCCGCCCGGCATCGCGGCCCGCAGTTCGAGGTCGAGGGCCGGCTCTCGCTGCCGCGGCCGCCGCAGGGCCACCCGGTGGTGATCCAGGCCGGGGACTCCGACGAGGGGCGCGAGTTCGCCGCCGCCACCGCCGACGTGGTCTTCTCCCGGCACTCCACCCTCGCCGACGGCCAGGCCTTCCACACCGACGTCAAACGCCGGCTCGCCGCGTACGGGCGCAAGCCGGACGAGCTGAAGATCATGCCCGGGGCCACCTTCGTCCTCGGCGACACCGACGCCGAGGCGGCCGAACGGGCCCACGGGATCCGCCGGGCCCAGGTCGGCCCGCAGACCACGATCGCCTTCCTGGAGCAGGTCTGGGGCGTCGACCTGTCCGACCACGACCCCGACGGACCGCTGCCGACCGTCGACCCCGACCCGGACAGCGGCCTGGTCCAGGGGCGGGTCCGGCACGCCGACCCGGTGGCCCTCGCCGAACGGTGGCGGGCGGTGGCCGCGGAGAAGAAGCTGACCAGCCGCGAACTGGTGATCGAGCTGACCGGCCGGCAGTCCTTCATCGGCTCGCCCGCCACCGTCGCCGCGCAGATCGACCACTTCGTGCAGAACGACGCGGCCGACGGCTTCATCCTCGTCCCGCACCTCACCCCGGGCGGGCTGGACGAGTTCGTCGACCGGGTCGTACCGCTGCTCCAGGAACGCGGGGTGTTCCGCACCGACTACACCGGCCCCACCCTGCGGGACCACCTCGGACTGCCGGCGCCCGGGCGACGCTGACGATCCGTCGCCCGGCACCCGGCCGGCCTCCCGCAGCCGGGTGGCCGTGACCGACGCCGGGCAGCCGGGCCGCCGTGACCGACGCCGGTGACACGGCCGTGCGCGGCCCGCCCGGGCCTCCCGGCCGGGCCGCCCACGGCGGGCGGTCAGCTGGTGCGGCGGCGGCGGGCCAGGAAGAAGGCCCCCGCGCCGGCGCCCACCAGCAGCGCTCCGGCGCCCGCGATCAGGCCGGTCCGGTCGCTGTCGGCGCCGGTGGAGGCCAGGTGGCCGCCCGCCGGCCGGTCACCGGCCGCCGGGGCGTCACCCGCGGGCCCGGCGGGCACCGAAGCGGCCGGGGCGGCCGGGGCCCTGGTGACATCGCCGGCCTGCTGGGCGGCGGGCGCGTCGCCGCCCGGCTGCGGCTTCGAACCGTTCGAGCCGTTCGAGCCGGTGGACGGGGTCGGGGCCGGGGTCCCGGTGCTCTCCGGGGTGCCGGTCGGGGCGGGCGTGGTGGTGGGCTTCGGTTCCGGGGCGACGACCCGGACGGTGGCACCGGGGGAGCACATGGTGGTGCCGCGGAAGGGCATGCCGTCACCCTCGTTGACGAACACGCAGGGGTTCAGCTCGGTCGCGCCCGGCGGCATGTCGGCCGGGTAGCTGACCCGGACCCGCTTGGTCTGCGAACTCCCGGGGGCCGCCGAGGAGTTGCGGCCGTCCAGGTAGAAGCCCGCCGGAGGCTCGGCCTCGGTGGTGACCGGCGCCAGGACGGTCCAGGTGCCGTCGGCGCCGCGGACCTCGACCCTGGCGTGCCGGTCGGTGAACAGCACGTTGCCGAGGTTGGTGTAGGCGGACGGCGTCGGGTTCCTGAGCACCGCGTCGAACTCGATGGGCGCCCCGCCCGCGACGGCGGTGGCCGGGACCCCGGACACGCCGTTGGTGATCCCCTCCACGTTGATCACGTGGGTGTCGTTGAGCGGCGGCTCGACCGGGGAGTCCTGCCACCAGCCCTTGACGGTGGTACGGAAGGCGAGGTTCGGGCCGGTGCCGCCGTTGGTGGCCCCGTCGTGCGGCTTGCCCATCGGGACACCGAGGCGGAGCCTGACGTCGGTGCCGCCCGCCGGGACCGCCACCTTGCCGGTGCCACCCGCGTTGACCATCCGGTTCCCTTCGGAGCGCGCCCTCAGGTCCACCGGCAGCCAGCCACCCGTCGTGTCGCTGAAGTAGTCGAGGCTCAGGGCGTTCGGCGGCGTCCCGAGGTCGCTCTCGATCTCGAAGTCCAGCACGACGGACGTGCCCTGGTCCCCCGGGTTGCCAATGTGCTCGGTGAACTCGACCGGCCCGCCCGCGAAGCCGACCACCGCGGGGGCGTGCACGGTCAGGCCGAGCGGCCCGGCGGTGGCGAACGCCGGGGTCGCGGTCACGGCGCCGCCGGCGACCAGCGCGGCGGTCAGCGCGACCGCCGGAACGAGCCGGCGGGCCCGGTTCAGGGCACGGTTGGTCTTGCGCATGGGAGTCCCCCTGGATTTCCGCTCCGGACCGACACGGCCGGATCCGGGCAGCACGAAGCACGCCTGGTGAGTGGTGTGACCGCGGCCGCGCCCGACGGGCCGACCGTTCCGGCGGCGTTTCCCGCCGCTCACCTACTAGGACGTACGGGGGGCGGCGAGGTTGCAGGTCGTGCCGGAACTTTTTCCCGCGACTTCCGCGGCCCCCGCGCAACCCCCGCCGAGCTGCTCAGACCTCGTACACCGCACCGGCCCGGGCGACCTCGACCGGCCCCGGGTAGGCGGCCGCGGCGTCCCGCCGGTTGTGCTCGGCGTCGGTCCACGGGGGGATGTGGGTGAGGACGAGCCGGCGGGCGCCGGCCGCGGCGGCGTGCTCGCCCGCCTCGCGGCCGTTGAGGTGGACGGCCCGATAGGTGTCGCGCCCGTCGATGTACGCCGCCTCGCAGAGGAAGAGGTCGGTGTCGCGGGCGAGTTCGACGAGTTCGGCGCTCTCGCCGGTGTCCCCGCTGTAGACCAGCGAGCGGCCGTCGTGCTCCAGCCGGAAGGCGAAGGCGTCGACGGGGTGGTTGACCTGGGCGACGACGATCCGGAACGGGCCGAGCTCGAAGCTGCCGGGGGTGAGCGTGCGGAACTCGAACACCTCCTTCATCCCGGGGTTCTCCGGCATGTCGTAGGCGCGGGCGAGCCGCTCGGCGGTGCCGGCCGGGCCGTACACGGGCAGCAGTTCGGGGCAGCCCTCGGCGCGGTAGTTGCGGGCCACCCAGTAGGCGCACAGGTCGACGCAGTGGTCGGCGTGCAGGTGGCTGAGCAGGACGGCGTCGACGTCGTAGAGGCCGGTGTACTTCTGGAGGGCGCCGAGGGCTCCGTTGCCGAGGTCGAGCACGACGCGGTAGCCCTCGGCCTCGACCAGGTAGCTGGAGCAGGGCGAGTCGGCGGCCGGGAAGCTCCCCGAACACCCCACCACGGTCAGTTTCATCCGAGCCCCTCCGCCCCGACACATCCTGGCTGCTGCTGGAAAACGGCATCGCCGTCCTCCACCGGACAGCATGGAAAACGGCATGGAAAACGGCAGGCCGGGCGCGGCGAACCGGCCGGTAGCACTGCGTTGGTGTGTCGAGGGTAAGGGCGGAGCGGCACTTTGCCCCCGTCCCCGTGCCGGGCTGTGGGCGGAATCACCAGAACGCCGGGAGCGGGAGCGGGGGTGGTTGACGGGCCGGGGATCAACGGTGCCGGGGCCGGTTGCGGGCCCAGGTACGGATGGTGAACGGGTACCACCGCGGGCGGCCGCTGCCGTCGATCACGTCCGGATCGGGCAGCAGCCGGTGCCGGCGGTAACTGCGGACGGTCGCGGGCCGGACGTTGATGTGGCGGGCGATCTCGGCGCAGGACCACAGCTCGGGGCCACGGGTCACGGGGGCACCTCCGGGGACGGGGGCGGACGTTCGTGACGCAGCCTTGCCGGACCGGCCGGGACTCCGGGCGCAGAACGGGCATTGTGGCAGTTCCGTGACGAACCGGGAGCAATGCGCGGACAAATGCCCGGCCGTCACGGCCGGCACGGTAGTGGCGTTCACCCCGGCCCGGTACGGTTCGCCGCATGAACGGCATGACCGCTACCTGGCTCGTCCTGTCGCTGCTGGGCGTCGCGCTGCTGGCCGCCGCCGCGGCGGCGCTGGTGCGGCGCACCCGCCCGGCCCCGCGCCCGGCCGGGCCGACCGGCCCGAAGCCGCGGCCGGGGGCCGGCCCCGAGCCGCAGGAGATCTGGTGGGCGCAGGTGCCGTTCGAGGACGGGCCCGGGTCCAAGGACCGCCCGTGCCTGGTGCTGCGGGTGCACGGCCGGACCGCCACCGTCGCCAAGATCACCAGCAAGCACCACGCGGAACGCCCGGGCGTACTGCCGCTGCCGCCCGGGACGGTGGGCGACCGGGAGGGCCGGGCCAGCTGGCTGGAGACCGACGAGCTGCGCGAGGTACCGCTGTCGGCCTTCCGCCGCCGGGCCGGCGCGGTGGACCGGCAGGTCTGGGCCCGGGCGCAGCGGGCGCTGCCGCGCGCCTAGCGGCCTGCCCCCGGATGTCGCGGGCCCGGCGAGGATCCACGGCACGGGCCCTGCGCCCCAGGCGTGTCCGACACTTCGAGGCGCACCCGGCGGGAATTGTCGGACGCGCCCTACGCCCAGAGCTGGCCCTGCAGCGCCTCGACCGCGGCCTCGGTGGACTCGGCGGTGTAGATGCCGGTGGACAGGTACTTCCAGCCGCCGTCGGCGACCACGAAGACGATGTCCGCGCGCTCCCCGGCGGCCGCCGCCTTGCGCCCGACGCCGATCGCCGCGTGCAGGATGGCGCCGGTCGAGACGCCCGCGAAGATGCCCTCCTGCTGGAGGAGTTCGCGGGTGCGGCGGACGGCGTCCGCGGAGCCGACCGAGAAGCGGGTGGTGAGCACCTCGGCGTCGTACAGCTCGGGGACGAAGCCCTCGTCGAGGTTGCGCAGCCCGTACACCACGTCGTCGTAGCGCGGTTCGGCGGCGACGATCCTCACGCCGGGGACCTTCTCGCGCAGGTAGCGGCCGACGCCCATCAGGGTGCCGGTGGTGCCGAGGCCCGCCACGAAGTGGGTGACGGTGGGCAGGTCGGCGAGGATCTCGGGGCCGGTGCCGGTGTAGTGGGCGCCCGCGTTGTCGGGGTTGCCGTACTGGTAGAGCATCACCCAGTCGGGGTGCTCGGCGGCGATCTCCTTGGCCATCCGTACGGCGGTGTTGGAGCCGCCGGCCGCCGGGGAGGGGATGATCTCGGCGCCCCACATGCGGAGCAGTTCGCGCCGCTCCTCGCTGGTGTTCTCCGGCATCACGCAGACCATCCGGTAGCCCTTGAGCTTGGCGGCCATGGCCAGCGAGATGCCGGTGTTGCCGCTGGTGGGCTCCAGGACGGTGCAGCCGGGGGTGAGCCGGCCGTCGGCCTCGGCGCGCTCGATCATGTGCAGGGCCGGGCGGTCCTTGATCGAGCCGGTCGGGTTGCGGTCCTCCAGCTTGGCCCAGAGGCTCACCAGGCCGTCGGCGTTGCCGGGGACGGCGGCGGACAGCCTCGGCAGACGGACCAGCGGGGTGTTGCCGACGGCTTCGAGCGGACTGTCGTAACGCAAGGGGGGCCTCCGGCCAAGGCGGTGGGGTGGAGAGGGCGGTTCCCCCGCCGTGCGGGCGGGGGAACCGGGAGGTCAGCGGGCGCCGCCGGCCACGGCGGGCAGGATGGTGACGCTGTCGCCGTCGGCGAGGGCGGTGGAGATGCCCTCCAGGAAGCGGACGTCCTCGTCGTTCAGGTAGACGTTGACGAAGCGGCGCAGCTCGCCGCCCTCGACCAGGCGGGCGGCGATGCCCGGGTGGCGGGCGTCGAGGTCGGTGAAGAGTTCCCCGAGGTTGCTGCCGTTGCCCTCGACGGCCTTGGCGCCGTCGGTGTAGGTGCGGAGGATGGTCGGGATGCGGACCTCGATGGCCATGAGTGCGCTCCTGGGCGAGTCGTGGAGTGAGTGGGCCGCGGCGGAGGCGGCGGGGCGGTCGCCCCGGGCTCGGCGTCGCCGGGGGCGGCGGGCCCGGGGGAGGTGGTGAAGCGGCTCTCAGCGCGAGCGCGCGGGCGTGCCGGGACAGATCGCACCGGCGTGCCGGCACAGGTCGATGTGCAGGCGCGCCACGAGGCGGATGCCCGGGGCCTGAGTGCTCACATCGACGGAACGCATGGGCTCATCGTATAGATTCCCGGGCCCGCTCCGACATGGCTGTCTCGGGATCCGGATGTTCCCGTTCCCAGGGCTGAGACGACGGCGGCCCGCCGCCCCTTCGGGAGGGGGCGGCGGGCCGCGTCCGCGGAAGTGCCGGTCAGACCGGGTAGGCCTCGACGACCTGCACGTCTTCCTCTGTGATCTCGCCGTCCACGATGCGGAACGAGCGGAACTGGTACGGGTCGTCCTCGCCCTCGCCCTCGGCGGTGGAGACCAGGACGTAGTGGGCGAACGGCTCGGAGGCGTAGCTCACGTCGGTGCGCGAGGGGTAGGCCTCGGTGGCGGTGTGCGAGTGGTAGACGATCACCGGCTCCTCGTCCCGGTCGTCCATCTCGCGGTAGAGCTTGAGCAGGTCGCCCGAGTCGAACTCGTAGAAGGTGGGCGAGCGGGCGGCGTTGAGCATCGGGACGAACCGCTCGGGCCGGCCGCTGCCGGCCGGTCCGGCGACCACGCCGCAGGCCTCGTCCGGGTGGTCGGCGCGGGCGTGGGCCACGATCCGGTCGCGGAGTTCTCGGGTGATGGTCAGCATGCGGGCCAGGATAGCCACGCCCCGGCGGCTGTCCGCCGGGGCGTCCGAGGCGCGGTCGGTGGGTGTCCACGTCCGGTCGGCGGGTGTCCGGGTCCGGTCCGTGGCACCGGGGCCGGGGCCGGGCCGCGGCGTCCGGGCCCGGTCAGCGGGCGTCCAGGCTCCCGTCGCCGGCGGGCAGGTTGCCGTCACCGGCGGGCTGCCGGTCCGCGACGTCGTGGAGGGCCCGCGGGTCGCGGCGCTTGAGCACCTGGTAGCCGACCACCAGCAGTACGGCCCAGCACGGGAAGACGAACAGCGAGATCCGGTTGTCCCGGTCCAGGCCGATCAGCACCACGACCAGGGCGAGGAAGGCGAGCGCGGCCCAGCTGACCCAGGCGCCGCCGGGCGCCTTGAAGGTGGGCCCCGGCAGGTGGCCGGCCCGCCAGGCCCGGCGGTAGCGGATCTGGGAGATCAGGATCATCGCCCAGGTCCACAGGCCGCAGACCGTGGCGACCGAGGTGATGTACTCGAACGCCCGCGCCGGGACGATGCCGTTGAGCACCACGCCGATCCCCATCAGCAGACAGGAGACGGTGATCGCGAAGGCCGGGGTGCGGCGGGAGTTGAGCCTGGTGAGCCGTCCCGGGGCCTGACCGCGCAGCGCGAGGTCGCGCAGCATGCGGCCGGTGGAGTACATCCCGGAGTTGCAGGAGGAGAGCGCGGCGGTGAGCACCACGAAGTTGATGATGCCGGCCGCCGCCGGGATGCCGATCTTGCCGAAGGCGGCGACGAACGGGCTGACGCCGGGCCGGAATTCGGTCCACGGCACGAGCGAGAGGATGACCACCAGCGCGCCGATGTAGAACAGCATGATCCGCCAGGGCAGGGTGTTGATGGCCCGCGGCAGGGTCTTCTCGGGGTTCTCGCTCTCGCCCGCGGTGACGCCGACGAGTTCGACGCCCAGGTAGGCGAACATGACGATCTGAAGGGTCATCACGGTGGAGCCGATGCCCTGGGGGAAGAAGCCGCCGTCCTGCCAGAGGTGGCCGAGCGACGCGGTGTCACCGGCCTTGCTGAAGCCGAGGGTCAGCACCCCGACGCCGATCAGGATCATGCCGATGATGGCGGTGACCTTGACCATGGAGAACCAGAACTCGATCTCGCCGAACAGCTTCACCGAGATCAGGTTGGCCGCGTAGAGCAGGACCAGGAAGGTCAGCGCACTGACCCACTGCGGTATGTCGGGCGCCCAGAACCGCACGTAGACGGCGGCGGCGGTGGTCTCCGCCATGCCGGTGACGACCCAGAACAGCCAGTACGTCCAGCCGGTCACATAGCCGGCGAAGGGGCCGAGGAACTCCCGGGCGTACTCGGCGAAGCTGCCGGAGACCGGTCGGTAGGTGAGCAGTTCGCCGAGCGCCCGCATGATCACGAAGATCACCAGGCCGGCGACGGCGTAGGAGAGGATCAGGCTCGGGCCGGAGCGGGAGATCGCGGTGCCGGCGCCGAGGAACAGGCCGGTGCCGATCGCTCCGCCGATCGCGATCATCTGGATCTGGCGGCTGCCGAGCCCGCGCTCGTAGCCTTCGCCGTCCGCCGCGCTGTCGACCCTTTCGTCGTACAACTTCTCGGCCACTGTGCACCGTCCTGGTCGGTCTCGGGGGTGGAGAAGTCGTACCACGCGAAGTTCGGACAGCGGTGTCCATCTGAGCGTTATTTGAGCATGACCTGGTATGGTTTGCCCGATTTTCATAAGAAATGCCCCGGCCAATCGTCCACATTCTGGACGAAACGGCCGGGGCTTGCCCGGAATCGGGCAGGATCACTCCCCCAAGAGACGGATCCGCTCGGACTCAGTCCGCCATGGCCTCCAACAGCGACTCCTGCAGCGCCCCCAGCCACAGGTACGCCATCACCAGCGGCTTGCGCTCGTCGCCGTCCGGCAGCTCGTAGAGGCCGTCATCGTCGTCCTCGGTGACCTCCAGCCGGACGCCGACGGCCAGCCGCAGGTCGTTCAGCGCGCCCAGCCAGCGCTGACAGTCGGGCACCGCCAGCTTGAGCACCCCGCCGTCGCCGAGGCCGTCCAGCGCCCGGACCACGAACAGCGCGTCGTCCCGCTTGCGGGCCCGCAGGTCCAGCTCGGTGAAGCGGCGGAACTCGCCGGACGCGACCCTGGCCTCCTCGTCCTCCGGCTTCCCCGGGTCGCCGTAGGCGTCCGGGAAGAGCCGGGCCAGCGCCGGGTCGGCGGGAGCCTCGGTCGGGCCCTCGGCGAACAGCGCGGCCAAGGGGTCGTCACCCTCCCCGCCCGGGCCCGGGCCGATCAGCTCCAGCAACTGCACTTCCAGCGAGCGCAGGATGGAGGCCTCCCACTCGTCCAGCGCGATCGCCGCGCCGCCACCGCCGGCACTCTCGAACAACCCAGCCATCTGTATCGGTCAGCCCGTCTTCGTCGTCTTCGGTCGTACGGCCGGCGGTCCGGCACCCGTCGGGCCGGCCCCGGCCGCCTGTGCGCCGGTCGCTCCGGCGCCGGTCGGTCCGGCGTCAGTCGTGCTGCAGCGTCGCCCAGAGGCCGTAGCCGTGCATCGCCTGGACGTCGCGCTCCATCTCCTCGCGGGAACCGCTGGAGACCACCGCCCGGCCCTTGGTGTGGACGTCCATCATCAGCTTCCGGGCCTTGTCCTTCGGATAGCCGAAGTAGGCCTGGAAGACGTACTGGACGTAGCTCATCAGATTGACCGGGTCGTTGTGCACGATGGTCACCCAGGGCGTGTCCGGCTCGGTCACCGGCACCCCCTCGACCTCCGGGCGCTCGATCTCCACGGGCGCGACGCTCAAGCCGGGTCCTCCTCGCTGCACAGTCGTCCGTAACCCCTCATGCCCCATGCTGCCATCCGGGGGACACCCCGGCGATTCCGGCCCGGCACGCTCGCCGAGAAATCGTCACTCTGACGCTAAGTGGTAGTAGCATCATCCGTATGGACGCCACTTCCGTGCGCGCGGCCGGCTCGACCGCGCTGCTCACCGACCGCTATGAGCTCACCATGCTGCAGGCCGCCCTGCGCAGCGGGGCCGCGCACCGCCGCTCCGTCTTCGAGGTCTTCACCCGCCGCCTGCCGAGCGGCCGCCGATACGGCGTCATGGCCGGCACCGGTCGGGTCCTGGACGCCGTCGAGAACTTCCGCTTCACCACCCCCCAGCTGGACTGGCTCGCCGACCAGGACGTGGTCGACGAGACCACCCTGCGCTTCCTCGCCGACTACCGCTTCCGCGGCGACATCCACGGCTACCCCGAGGGCGAGGTCTACTTCCCCGGCTCGCCGCTGCTCACCGTCGAGGGCAGCTTCGCCGAGGCCGTGATCCTGGAGACGGTGATCCTCTCGATCCTCAACCACGACTCGGCCATCGCCGCCGCCGCCTCCCGGATGACCGCCGCCGCCGGCGGCCGCCCGGTGATCGAGATGGGCGCCCGCCGCGCCCACGAGCACGCCGCCGTCGCCGCCGCCCGAGCGGCCTACGTGGCCGGCTTCGCCGCCACCTCCGACCTGGAGGCCGGCTTCACCCACGGCATCCCGACCACCGGCACCGCTGCCCACGCCTTCACCCTGGTGCACGACAGCGAACGGGACGCCTTCACGGCGCAGATCGCCTCCATGGGCAAGGGCACCACGCTGCTGGTCGACACCTTCGACCTGCGCGAGGCCGTGCGCACCGCCGTCGAGGTGGCCGGCCCCGAACTGGGCGCCGTCCGGATCGACTCCGGCGACCTCACCCTGCTGGCCCACCGGGTCCGCCGCCAGCTGGACGAGCTCGGCGCCGACCGGACCAGGATCATCGTCACCTCGGACCTCGACGAGTACGCGATCGCCGCCCTGGCCGCCGCACCGGTGGACGGCTACGGCGTCGGCACCAGCCTGGTCACCGGCAGCGGCCACCCGACCTGCGCGATGGTCTACAAGCTGGTCGCCCGCGCCGAGACCGAGGGCGGACCGATGGTGCCGGTCGCCAAGCGCGCGGCCGGCGGCAAGACCAGCATCGGCGGCCGCAAGTGGGCGGCCCGCCGGCCCGACGCCGACGGCGTCGCCGAGGCCGAGGTGGTCGGCACCGGACCCGTCCCGGACGGGCTGCGCCCGCACCTGATGCAGGTGCCGCTGGTGCTCGACGGCGAGACCGTCGGCCGGGAGCCGCTGAGCGCCGCCCGCGAACGGCACGTGCGCGCCCGCGCCGCCCTGCCGCTGTCGGCCACCCAACTGTCCAAGGGCGACCCGGTGCTGCCGACCGAACTGGTCCTGCCCGCCGGGCCGGCCCACTGACCGGAGCCCGGGGCCGGACCGGCCCACCGGACCGGCCCCGGGGGCTTCCGCCCCCGCGCGCCACTCCCTACAGTCGACCGTAGAGTTCCCCGAGTTCCCCCGGAGCTCCCCGAGTACCCCCCGCGCCCGCAGCGGCCGGGCCGCGTACTCCCGAGGACTCCCCCCACCGGGGCGCCGCCTCCCGCGGGCCCCCGAGATCCGAGGATGCGAGCCATGCACCGGGCACTGATCGTCGTCGACGTGCAGAACGACTTCTGCGAGGGCGGCAGCCTGGCCGTCGCCGGCGGCGCCGAGGTGGCCGCCGCCATCACCGACCTGATCGCCGAGTCCTCCCCCGGCTACCACCACATCCTCGCCACCCGCGACCACCACATCGACCCGGGCGCCCACTTCTCCGCCGAGCCGGACTACGTCGACAGCTGGCCGCCGCACTGCGTGGCCGGCACCGAGGGCGTGGGCTTCCACCCCAACTTCGCACCCGCCGTCATCTCCGGCGCGGTCGAGGCGGTCTTCGACAAGGGCGCCCACTCGGCGGCGTACAGCGGCTTCGAGGGGCTGGACGAGAACAACCGCGGTCCGGTGGAGTGGCTGCGCGAGCGGCAGGTCGACCAGGTCGACGTGGTCGGCATCGCCACCGACCACTGCGTCCGGGCGACCGCGCTGGACGCGGCCCGCGCGGGCTTCACCACCCGGGTGCTGCTGGACCTCACCGCCGGGGTCGCCGCGGAGACCACCGCCGCCGCGCTGGCGGAGCTGCGGGCGGCCGGGGTCGAGCTGGTCGGCACACCGCTGGTCCGTCCGTAGCGGCTCCCCGGGCCGCTCAGACCACCAGCAGCTCCACCACGTCCGTCCCGCCGGCCCGGTACGCCTCGCACAGTTCGCCGCCGACCGCGTCCGGGTCGGCGGCCAGCCGGGCCCCGCAGACGTACACCACGCGGACGCCCAGGTACTCCATCCGGTGCTGGCCGCCGCGCACCCAGGCGGCCTCGCCCTCGCTCACGCAGCGCAGCTCCGAGTCCACCTCCACCGCGACGCCCCGCTCCGGCCAGTAGAGGTCCGGGACGGCGATGTACGTACCGCCGCGCATCCGCAGCTCGGGGGCGCTCAGCGGCGCCGGCAGCAGCCACTCGTCCACCAGGCTCCCCAGCCGCTCCAGCACCAAATCCCGCTCGGTGGCCAGCAGTTCGTCCAGCGCGGCATGCACGCGCGGCTCGCAGGTCAACCCGGAGTCGGTCAGCTCGGCCACCAACTCCCGCACCGTGCAGTGGTTGCCGGGCAGAGCGAGGGCCTCCCTCAGCACCTCGCGCACCGGAGCCGGGCCGCCCGACGGCTCCGCCGTCCACTCGACCAGCGCGTCGGCCACCGCCCGGGCCACCGGCGCACAGGCCAGCCCGTGCACCGAGCGGGCCACCAACTCCCGTTCGGTGCGGCGGATCCGGACCTCACCGACGTCCTTCAGCCGGCGCTGCCGGGGCACCAGGACGTCCACCCCCGTCACCGCGGGCAGCCGGGGCACGACGGTGAAGCCGTACAGCGCCAGCGCGGCCGTGCCGGTGATCACCGCACCCTCCCCGCGACCCTCCTCGCGACCGTTCTGCGCGGCGTACAGCAGCGCGGCCCACATCCGCTGCTCGGGGGTGGGCTCGGCGGCCTGCAGCAGGTAGACCCTGGGCAGCATCCGCTGCCAGGGGCCGCCCCGGCGGCAGTGCTCGGTGATGATCCGGGCCGGCACGCCCCGGGCGCGCAACTGGCTCGCGGTGACGACGTTCTGCTGACGCTTCGCCAGCTCCTCCAGGGACGGCGGCGGCGTCGGAATCCGGTAGCTCATGCCGACACCATCCCCAACCCCCGGGACCCGCGACCGGGCCCCTGACGCACTGTTACCCAACCGTCGCGAAACCGGGATCAGCCCGCACTAAAGTCCTCATACCCTCACTCATTTGGAGTAATTGACGCTCATCAGGTTGTCATATGTGATCGAAAACGATCGTCGACCTGGTCGCCTGACCCAGAGTGATCAAAGGCATACGGCGAGGGATGCCCAAGGCGTCAATCCCGCCCCGGGGATTGCCTAGGCTTACGTCATGTCACGTGACGAGACCGCCGGCCTCCGCGCGGCCCAGCTCCGCCTCGGCCGCCTGCCCGGATACGTCCGCCGCCCGGACCCCGCCCGCCGCAGCGGCGAAAAGGGCCATACGTACAAGAAGGGCTGGGAGGTCCGCTTCACCGCCCGCAGTGAAGCCGAGATAGCAGAGATCCGCGACCTCGTGGTCGCCGCCGGGTTCGCCCCGGCCAGGCCCTTCTTCAAGGGCCATCAGCTCATCCAGCCCGTCTACGGCATGGCCGCCGTACAGGCCTACCTGGCCGCTAGACAGGCTGCCGAGGAACACGCCGCCCGGGCCGCGCTCGGCCGCCGACGACGGGCCCCGGACCAGCCCGCCGGGGAGCACGCCCCCGGAGCCGTCACGGGCGGCGGGCGCACCCCGGGGCCGCACACCCCGGGGACGCACGGCTCCGGGGCGCTCTCCGCCGGTCCGCACGCCTCAGGGGTGCTCTCCGTCGGTCCGCACGCCTCCGCAACGCACGGCACCGGGACGCACGCCTCCGCAACGCACGGCTCCGGGACGCACGCCGCAGGCGCCGCGCACCGGCACGAGCGCGAGGAGGCCGCCGCCGGAGCAGCCGCGGCGGCTGCGGCCGCGGCAGCGGCAGTGGCACAGGCCGCCCGGCGACGGGCCGTCGAAGCCTTCCCGACCCAGGTCGAGCGGGACACCGCCGTCGACCGGATCACCCCCGCGGAGGCCCGTACGACCTCCTGACCGGCGGTCGCTCCGCCCTCCCGCCCCGGCCGGCCCCGTTCGGACCGGTCCCGTTCAGGCCGGTCCCGTTCAGGCCGCCGGGGCGCGGTCGATGTGCCCGACGGCGCCCGGCCGCCACGGAACCGCCCCGACGCGCGGCCGAGTGCCCGGCCCGCCGCATCGGCCGCCCTCCGCATCCGCACCGCACCCACTCCGCGCACGCCGTCAACGCCGTCAACACCACGCGCACGACCGTCACCGTGATGACGACCGTGTCCCCGTCCGTGGTGATCTCCGCGACGATCGTGAGTGCGGTTGTGCGGGTGGTTGTGCGGGCGCAGGTTCGCGCCCTGAGCGTGGACGCCAGCCTCCTCAGGCCCTACGGTGTCACATCAACTGCCTTGCAGCCACAGCCGTCCTACACGCTCTGACCAGCTGCGACACGCTCGCACCTACGAGTCCCCCGCCACTGCGCAGTACTGCCCCGCCGGCCCTCGCCGGCCACCTTCCCGGCCGTCCCGCCGCCGCGCCGCACCCGGTCGCCACCGGAACCGGCCTGGCGGCGGCGGGTTCCGGGCATTCCATCGGATTGGTCACCCAGCGCACCGAGGGCCTACCGTAGAGTGAGCACAGATGATCGACCGTCAGAAACCCATCTCCCTTTCCGAGAAGCCGAGATGACCAACCGTCACGAGAGTTCCGCCGAGCCGCCCCCGGGGCCCGGCGAGCCGGCGGACGTACCACTGGAGTTCACCGCGTTCTGCGAACTCCACCGCCCCCGGTACCTCAGCTATGCGCGCGTGTGGCTGACCGAGCACGCCGCCGCGGCCATCGCCGTCCAGCAGGCCTTCGCGGAAATCGCGGTGCACTGGCGGGAGTTGATGGGCAGCTCCAACCCGACCGCGCACGCCTGGGAAATCCTGCGGGGCACCGTCGCCGAGCACACCCGCCGGGTGACCGCCGACCCGGACCGGCACCCGGCCGAGGACGACCTGGCGATCCTGCACTACGTCGTCGGCCTCGCCGCCCCCGAAATCGCCGACGTCATCGGCACCGACGCCGCCAGCGTAGCCGGACGGCTGCGCCGCACCATGCTGCGCGAGGCCTCCGGCTGGTGACCCCGCGCCCCCGCCGCCGCCCCCGGTCCGGCCTCAGACCCGTTCGCCCGTCACGTCGAACAGATGGTGCACCGGGTCGTGGATCAGGTACCGGGCGAACGACTCGACCGTGAACCGCGCCCCGTCACTGCGGTTCCCGGTCCGCCCCCACTGCTCGCCGGCCACCCTCTCGAAGGCCCCGGCAAGCCTCTCCGCGGCCTCCGCCAGCTCCCCGGCCACCACCTTCGGGTCCTGCTCCCCGTAGCGCTCTGCGACAGCCGTGTCGTCCTGGTCCCAGTTCGGGAACAGCGGGTCCTCCCGGTCCAGCATCAGGCCCAGCCGGACCTCGAACAGCCGGAAGACGTCCCGGACGTGGCACGCGTACTCCAGGTCCGACCACACCCCCGCGGCGGGCCTGCGGCACAGTCCGTCCACCTCCCCCGCCAGCACCGTCAGCCAGCCCTCCGCATTGGCCCGGACCATCCCGGCAACGTCCTCCCGGACCACCCGCGGAGTATCCAACCCGCAGTCGGGACACGGGCGTTCCAACACCCAGGTCCAGTCCTTGGTGTCCGGGACGATCCCGGCGTCGGTGCTGTCGGTGGCGGCGATCGACGTGCTCTCGACCGGCGTGCTCTCAGAAGTGCTCATGGGCCCAGCATCTCCACCACCCGACAGGCCCCACCAGTGGCAATGACGCCAGCGATCGCCGAAATGCTGCCACCCCCGGCGTACTCACCGGCGCATTCCCACATCACGCGCCCCCATCCCCGCGCGCACTCCAGCCCGGTGCGCACCCGCACGACCGGGATCAAACACGTGGACGAACCAGAAACCGGCCCGCCATCCTGGACACCATGACCGCCGACACCACCAACCTCGCCAACCTCGCCGCCCTCGCCGTGAAACCCACCCTGCACGGCCCCACCATCCGGCTCGTCCCCCTCGACGAACGGCACACCGACCCGATGTGGGAACTCTGCACCGACAAGACGACCAACCGGCTCACCGGCACCCGCACCACCTTCACCCGCGACCGGATCCACCAGTGGTGCGCCACCCGCCCCGACCAGCCCGACCGCCTCGACCTCGCCGTCGAGGACCCCACCACCGGCCGCTTCCTCGGCGAAACCGCCCTCACCGACGTCGACCCCGACAACTCCTCCGCCGGCTTCCGGATCGCCCTCACCCCGGACAGCACAGGCCGCGGCATCGGCACCGAGACCACCCTCCTGGTCCTGCGCCACGCCTTCGAAACCATCCGCCTCAACCGCGTCCACCTCGAAGTCTTCGAGTACAACGAACGCGCCGCCCACGCCTACCGCAAATCCGGCTTCACCCTCGAAGGCCGCTCCCGCCAAGCCCACCACTGGGACAACCGCTACTGGGACATCCTCCAGATGGCCGCCCTACGCGACGAATGGCTCGCCACTCACTGAAACGACCCCCCACCAGCCGCCCCCCGCCGCCGCGCCCGCACCACGAGCGCCACGACGCCACCGACCACCAACACCAAACCCCCGGCCGCCACCCCCACCACGACCCCCAACCCGCTCCCGCTGCTCCCGCCACCGTCCGCCCCCGGGGCGACAGCCTCCTCCGAAACCCCATCCGTCGGATCGTCCACCGGTGGCGCTCCCTGCGACTCCTTCCGCCCCACCAGCGGATTCTCCCGAGGCCCGTTGTCCACGGCAGGATTCGCCTCCAACGCCTTCGCCGGCGCCAGAACCCCGAACCCGTACCGGTCACTCGGCACCGCCGAACCGTCCGCCGGAGGAGTGGCCGTCTTGATCATCCGATTGACCACCTGCCCCGCCGACAGGTTCGGGTACTTCGCCCTGATCAACGCCGCAGTGGCGGACACGTAGGCGACACCATCGGACGTCCCCTGGCTGATGCCGTAGCTCGACGTGGACTTCGCCGACGAGTGGTAGATCTCAACGCCGGGAGCCGCCAGAGTGGTCTCGGGCCCTGGAGTCGCCTTCTCCCACAGCCTCCCCTGCTCGTCAACTGCTGTCACAGCGACGACACCAGGGAAGGCAGCTGGGTACTCCACTGTCTTGCCGTCGCCGTTCCCGGCCGCCGCTACGAGCACGACGTCCTTGGATACTGCGTACTTGATCGCATCGCGTGCCTGTGAATCAAACCGCGAGTACCCGCCGAGCGACATGTTGATGACCTTGGCGCCCTTGTCGGTTGCATACCGAACAGCGAGCGCGATGTCCGACTGGTCTAGGTTCGGAGACTCCCCATTGATCCTGATACGCACCGGAAGAATCCTGGCCTTCGGCGCAAGGCCCATCACCCCGGCCCGATCTCCGTGACCGTGCCCGGCAATGATGCTGGCGATCCCGGTGCCGTGGCCGAGGTCGTCCACCCGGCCGTCGGTCTTCGCACCGGAGAAGTCGGCTCCTGGCAGGACCTGCCCCGTCAGGTCCTGGTGATCCTGCATCACCCCGCTGTCCACCACCGCAACGACGACGCCCTCCCCCTGACCCTGCGGCCAGACCTTGTTCTCGACGTCAAAGGAACGGAGAACCCATTGCGAGTCCCGTACTTGATCAGCCACTCCCGGAGTAGCAGCCATTCCCCAGAGCAAGGTCCCAGCAGTCAGCACACCAGCAACGCGTACCAGTCGGCCACTCGACACGTTCAACCCCAGTCAGCAAGGCGCCCCTAGGCTCTCCGTCCTGAGGGACAACAGATCCGCCAGTCCGCACGTCGGCGGAGATCGATCATTCCACCACGTTCGGATTGGCTTTCCTGTCCGGCTCCCATGTCTCGGCATCCTCCACGAGGTAGTCGGGACGCTTGCCGTCCTTCCTCTTGCCGGCCCCTCCGCGTCGAGCATCCCCTGCACCCATCACAGGGCCCATTCCACCCGCCGTGCCGGGCAATGGCTCCGTCCTGACCCGGTTGCGGGCTCCGAGTCCCGAGCCCCCCTCGGTGAACGCCTGTCGGCCGCCCTCGCGACCGACCGTACGACCACCGCCTTCGGCGACACCGCCGGTCTTCCCCGAGCCACTTCCCCCGGAACGTGCGTCCGACGCGGCCCGGCCCCCCTGCTCGATACGGCCGCCCACCACATCACTCGAACCGAAAGGCCGCCCGGAGCGCGGAGCCGGGCCGACCACCTCCCCGTCCTTACCGGCCATGCTCTTGGGTCCGGAGCCCCCGACGATCTCACCGATTGCTCGGCCCGGCATGCCGACGACCGGCCCCGGGGCCCCGTTCGGTGAACCGGGGCCACCGCCGGCCGCACCGGGAAGCCCGGTGGTGGAAGGCGTGGTCACCGACGTGTTCGGGGTCGTCATGACAGACGTGCCGTTGATCCCTGTGCCAGGTCCGGTGCTGCTCCCCGGACCGGCCGCCGGCTTGTTCGAGGCTGCGGAGCCGACCGGCACTGCCGACGGAAGTGGCTTGGGCGTCGCTTGTGCGGTGCCTCCCTTGATCCCCGCGTCGGTCGGCGCGGTTGCACTCACCGCGTTGGACCTCGGGGTAGCCGATCGACCTGACGCCCGCCCGGCCGTGGTCCCGGAACCGCCCTTAACCGCAGGCCCCAACCGGTCTCCCGTGGCCATCATCCCGGCCATCACGGCCCCTGCCGCCGCAGCCGAACCACTCGGATCATCGGGGTTCGTGACATCGCGGTCCTGGCCTCGAACCGGGTCCGTCGGCGGCCTCTTCGCATCCAGTGGCGGCGGGGGCTTCAGGGCCGGGGTGGCGATGCGGTAGTGCATGGCGAGGGTTTGCATGATGGCGGCCGCTTCGGCCTTCTTGCGGTCGGCGAGGGGGAGGTGTTCGTCGTCGTCGCCGAAGAGGGCGTCGCCGACGGTGTCCTTGACCTTGTCCCAGTTGCCGGGTTCCTCGGGCATGTCGCGCTTGGCCTTGGCCATGGCTTCGGAGGCGGTGTGGAGGATGTTGGCGGCGTCGTTGGCGTAGGCGGCGGCGTTGTTGATGCTGGCGGCCAGGGTGAGCATGCGGGTGTGGAAGGCGTCGCTGGTGCTGCCTTCCCAGGAGGTGGCGGCTTCGGTGCTGGCTTTGGTGAGGGTCTGGCGGATCTGTTTGAGGGTGTCGGCGGCCTTGCGCCAGGGGTCTCCGGCGGCCATCACCGCGCCGGGGTCGAGGGCCTGTGCCATCGTGCGGAGCTGGGCGTGGCTGTATTTGGTGAAGTCGGTGTAGACCACGGGCGGTCGGCCTCCGTTCGGTCCGGGCGGGCGGCGGTCAGATGGTGGCGTTGCCGCGGGTGGACGGGGTGAGGTTCTGCTGGGCCGCAGCCTGGCTGCCGGCGGAGGGGTGGGCGACGGACCAGCCGTCGTCGCCGAGTTTGAGTTTCGCGGCGGCGTGCTGGTCCTGCTCCTCGTAGTTGGTGGCGGTGAGGTCGGCCTTCTGCTGGGCCTCGTTCACGGCTTCCTGGAGCTGGTTGAGGACGTCGCGCAGCGCGTCCCGCATGGTGCCGTAGCGGCCGTGGATCTCGGTGGCTTCGGCGAAGGTGCCGAAGGCGTTCTTGCCGATGCCGCTGCGGCCGTGGGTGTCGCTGCCGTCGGCGTGTTTCTGGAAGTCGGCGAGCAGCAGCCGTACTTGGCCGGCGAAGGCGCGGAGTTGTTCGACTTCGATGCGGTAGCCCTGTCCGGCTCCGCCGGTCGATCCGGTACCGGTGGTCCCTGATCCCATTTCGGCGCCTCCCCCGTGCGTCCGTCCCTGGCGGTCGGGGCCGGGCCCCGGTGTCCCATGTCTAACACACCGGGCCCGAATCCCGCCCGGGGCTTGGTCAGTTCGCGGTCGTCCCGGCCTGTTGGGCGTCGGCGAGGGCGCGTCGGCAGAGCGAGTCGGCGTGCCGGGTGGTTTCGGGGAGGCGGTAGTGGCGGGCGAGTTGGAGGGTGGTGCGGACGGCGGTGTCGAGGCCGGTGCGGTGGCCGACGGAGACGAAGACGGGTTTCACGCCTTCTCTGGTGCGGACGGCGCGGCCGACCTCCTCGCCGGTGGCGGGGTCGGTGAGCGGGGTCCAGGAGCCGCGGGGCGCGTCGGGTTCGTGGTGGTCGAAGGTGAAGGGGGTCTTGGCGACGCCGAGGGTGCGCAGTCCGGTGAGGACGCCGAGGTGACTGGCGAGGCCGAGGCGGCGGGGGTGGGCGAGGCCGTAGCCGTCGCAGACGACGAGGTCGGGGGTGCGGGTGAGTGCGGCCAGTGCGTCGAGGACGGCGGGGAGTTCGCGGAAGGCGAGGAGTCCGGGGATGTACGGGAAGGCGATCCGGCCGACGGCGGTGGTCTGTTCGACGACGGCGAGGGTGTCGCGGTCGAGCAGGACGGCCGCGGCGGCGACGAGGTCGTGGTCGTCGTCGTAGGCGACGTCCACGCCGGCGACGAGAGCGTCGGGGCCCGGGTTGCCGGGGCCCTTGTCGTCGTGGGCCTGGACGAGCGGGCGCAGCCGCTCCTGTTCGGCGAGTGCCTCGGCCTCGGTGGTGGGCCAGTCGGCGGGGATGGGCATGGTCGGTTCCCCCGGGTGCGATGGTGTGCGGCGGTGCGTGGTGTCGACGGGTTTCGCCTCACCGTACCGACCGGGCCGGACGACCCCGGGGTGAGCCCGTGCGCCCCCTGTGCCCCCGCGTTCGGGGGCTAGCCTGGACGTACCCGTCTCCCCGCGGGGTAGGACTGCTGGAACCCGGCTCCATTCCCGCCCGTTTCCCCCGACGTGCGAAGGACCTCCGCCATGCCGCGCCCCTCCGTCGCCCAGGTCTGCCTCGGCTCGTTCACCGTCGTCGCCACCACGGTGGTGCTGCTGGCCGTTTCGGGTGCTTCGGGCGTCCTCGCGGTCGCGGTGCTGGTGGGGTTCGCGCTGGTGCTCGGCACCGTGGTGACGGTGCTTTCGATGTCCGCCGCCACCGCGAGGGCCGCCGCGAAAGCCGCCACCGCCAGGGCCGCCGCCGTGGAGGACGCGACCGTGGAGACGGGCGCCGCGGCCCCGGCGCGGGCGCCCCGCCCCGCTGCGGCCGCCACCGGGCACGCGTACGCCCGGCAGCGCTGATCCGCCGCCGGGCGCCGGTGCGTCCTGCGCCGCCGCTCAGACCTCCGTGGTGACCACCACGGTCTTCGCGGCCTTGTCGTGCAGGCATTGCCGGTAGGGCTTGTCGAAGACGCCGAAGAACCCGTCGATGATCCACCAGAGCGCGGCGCAGCAGAGCACGGCCGGGAGGATGAAGACGGCTGCGCGGGTCCAGGCGGCGGCCGGGGTCGGTTTGTTCCCGTCGACGAGCATGGCGACGCGGACCTTCGTCGCCTTCTTGCCGAGGGTCTGGCCGTCCCGGCTGAGCATCAGGGCCTCGTAGACGAGGTAGATGGCGCAGCCGAGCCAGAACGCCTCGGTGGAACCGTTGCGCGTGCCGAGGTCGACGAAGGGCCCCACGATGATCACGGCGACGGCCTGCACCAGGAGGTAGTCGATCAGTCGGGCGAGGATCCGTTTGGGCCAGGTGCCGAGCGGCGGCATGCCGGGGATGGGGCCGGCGCCGGGGGTGCCGTACGCGCCGGGGCCGTAGCCGTGGCCGTACCCGGGCGGCGTCCGGTCGTACGGGGGTTGGCCGTACGGGCTCTGACCTGGGGTCGGCTCGCCGTACGGGCTTCCGCCGTAGCTGCCCTGGTAGGCGCCGGGGCCGCCGGACGGCTCGTGGGACGGCTCGTGGGGCGGCTCGTTGGACGGGGTCGGGCCCGACGGCTCGCCTTCCGGCGTGCCGCCGCCCGACTGCGGGGGCTGCTTGTCGAAGGAGGGCTTGCCGCCCCCCTCCGGCTGGGGGCCTGAGGGGTCGTGGGTGCTCATGACCCCGAGTAGAACATCACACATTCTCGATGTTTGGGACATTTTGCCTGTTTTGCACTGGCCCCTACCGGCCCTCAGCCGCGCACCACCCGGGTGCGGGCCACGCGGTCCTGCCACCCCCGCCGCGCCGTCCGGTCGAACACCGGCCAGACCAGGCCGAGCAGCAGCACCGTGCCGAGTTGCCGCACCGCCCACCGGAGGAGCGAGCGGCCGAGGCTCAGTCTGGTCCGGCCGGCCGGGGAGGCGGTGTCCACCACGCGGATCCGGGCCAGCCGCTTGCCGAAGGTCTGGCCGGTGCGGGCGACCGGCAGCACCTCGTAGAACAGGCTGACGAAGAGCAGGATGCCGATCAGGACGGCGATCTTGCCCAGCACCACGTCGTCCACCAGCCAGACCTGGATCTGACGCCGGCTGAGGGCGCTGGCCATCCGGGCCTGGTCGACCTTCTGCTGGAGGTGGTCGGTCACCGAGCGGCCGAGCGGAATCCCGGCGGCGACCGCGACCACCAGCAGCACGGCGGTGTCCACCGTCCGCGCCGCCAGGCGGCGGCCGAGGCCGGCCGGCACGGCGACTCGGGCGGTACGGGCCGTCCGGGCGGTACGGGCGACGCCGGCCGCCCGGGAGGACGCGGTGGCAGCGGTGGCGGCGGCGGACGGGCGGGGCTGGACGGCGGTCTCCCGCACCGTCCGTACGGCGGGCAGCGGGGCGGCGGCGGCCGTGGTCCCGGCGGTCGCGGCGACCGCAGCCACCGGCTTCGAGGCGACCGCAGCCGGGGCCGCAGCCGGGGACTGGACTGGGGCCGGCATCGCCTTCTCCCCGAGCACCGGCACCGGGCCCGAGGCCAGGACGGCCGGCACCGGGCCCGAGGCCAGGACGGCCGGCACCGGCGTCTCCCGCACGGTCACCGCCGCGGCGGGAGCGCCGGTCGCGGGCAGTTCGACGGCAACCGGAGCGCGCTCGGGCTCCGCACCCCCCTCCTTCGCATCGAGCGCCTCCGGAAGCACCCCCCAGGAGACCCAACGCGGGGCGTCGCCCGTCTCCATCAGGCCCGGCTGCGCCCGGGGATCGGCCTGCCACCCGGACTCCCCGACCACGGGCGCCGGGGCCGAACCCGAATCCCGACCCAGGGCCGCGCCCATCCCCTGGACCGCCTCGGGCACCGCACCGACGGCCACCGGCCCCTCCAGGGGCCCTGGCAGCCCGGCGCCGACGAAGCCCGACGGCGCCACCGGCGAAACCCCCGACGAGACGCCCGACGGAACCCCCGGCCCGTCGACCGTCCGGAACACCGGCCCGCCGATCACCTCCGCCACCCGCGGCCCGAGCACGAAGGACGCCCCGCCCGAGGTCTGGTCGAAGTACACCGGCCCGGTGTCACCCCCACCCGCGGGCGGCCCGATCCGGACCTCCGCCACCGCCCCCGACACCACCGCCCCCGACACCACCGGCTCCGGGGCCATCCGCTCCGGGGCCACCGGCTCCGGAGCCGCTGCCACCTCCGGGACCCCGGCCGGCTCCGGGACCACCGGCACCACCGGCGGCCGCACCGGCCGCACCGCCGCACCGCCCGGGGCGGACCGCCGCGTCGCGTACCGGGGCGGCTGCAGCACCTCGCCCCCGGCGGGCGCGGGCCGGCTGGTGCCGGGCACCCAGGCCGAGCCGCCCCAGTACCGGACGAAGCCGGGGATGGAGGGGTCGGGGTAGTAGCCGGGCTCGGGTGCGACGGCCGGGTCGCCGTCGGCGGCGAAGGGGCGGTCCGTCATGGGGGTCTTCTTTCCTGGCAGGTCCTGACGAGGACGGCGCGGACCGACCGGGCCCGACCACCGCAGACGCGTCCACGCGCGCGCACGACCCGGCGCGCGCCCTGCGCTCGGCGCGCGTGGGGGCGCCACCGATGGGCGGACAGTCGCCGGACAGTCACAAAGGGTAGTACCTCACCGAAGCCGTGACGGAAAGTTCGCGATTCCCCGGACAGCAGGGGGTAGCTCAAGGTAGGGAACCCAGCGCACGACGTTTGCTCGCGCGCCGTGCCACCCGCTGTTCACCACCCTCACCAAACTTCCCGAAGAAATCCCGGAAACGTGTGTAAGAGCCGGTGCGGACCGCCCTCTCAAAGGTCACAGGGGCCCGGAACCGGGCACCGCCCGAAGGCAGAGAGGAAGACGATCATGGAGCGTCCCGTCAGCGTCGTCGAGCACGAGCTGGAGCTCAACCTGGTGCTCTCGCCGGAGCACAGCGTCCCCGTCCCGGCCCGGCTGTCCTACGGCAGCCACGACCCGTACGCGGTGTACATCACCTTCCACCTGGACACCGGTTCGCCGGTGACCTGGGTGTTCGCCCGCGAGCTGCTGGTCGAGGGCACCTTCCGCCCGTGCGGCCAGGGTGACGTGCGGATCTGGCCGACCCGCTCGGGTCGGCGCAGCGTGCTCTGTCTGGCACTGAGCTCGCCCGCCGGGGACGCCCTGCTGGAGGCCCCGCTGCCGGCCGTCGCGGCCTGGCTGGAGCGGGCGCACCGGCTGGTTCCGCCGGGCAGCGAGCTGGCCGCGCTGGACATGGACGGCTCGCTCGCCGAACTGCTCGCCTAGGCATGCGCCGCAGCGTGCACCGGCTCGTACACCGGCATCAGCATCAGCACCCGGACGAACACCCCCAGGAACGCGACCACGCCCGCAAGGACGAACGGCGGCAACGGGAGCCGGGAAGCAGGAGCGGCGCCCCCGCCGGCTCAGCGGGCCGCGGGGGCCTGCTGACGATCGCGGGCGGTGTCCGGCCCTCCGGCGTCCCGCTGTCCGGGCAGCCGGACCAGCGGCGCGCCGGCCGAACGCCGTCGGGCCCTTATCCGGACGGCGGCGGCGAGCAGGAAGCAGAGTCCGACCCACGGATAGACCGAGGTCGGCAGCTGGCGCCACGGTGACATGTCGAGGACGGCCAGGCCGACCGGCTTCGCGGCCCACATCGCGAAGGACAGGAACGCGACCAGCGTGGCCCAGAAGACGACCCGCCAGCGCAGCCGGCGGACGCCGGCCGGGCGGGCGTGCTCGACCGAGGCCTCGGCGGCGAGCAGGACGAGCATCGGCACGCACCAGACCCAGTGGTGGGTCCAGCTGATCGGCGAGATCAGGACGGCGGTGACGGCCGCGCAGCAGACGCCCCAGGCCTCGGCCCGGGGCAGCCAGCGGCCGCTGCGCGCGGCCCAGGCGGAGACCGCGAGGCCCGCCAGCGCGATCAGGCCGGCCCCGAGGGTGGCGACGGTGCCGGGATCGGCGCTGTGCAGCAGGCGGGCGAAGGCGCCGCGCATCGACTGGTTGTCGACAATCCAGGTCTTGCCGACCCGGGAGGAGTCGTAGAGGTACTTGGTCCAGAAGCCCCAGGTGGCGTCCGGCAGGACCAGCGCGCCGAGCAGGAAGGTGCCGAGGAAGGTGAGGCCCGCCACGAAGGCGGCCCGGATCCGACCGGTGATCAGCAGGTAGACCGCGAACAGGCCGGGGGTGAGCTTGATGCCGGCGGCGATGCCGATCGCCACGCCCTTGCTCCGCCGCCCGTCCGCACGGGTGAGGTCCCAGAGGATCAGGCAGGCCAGCGCGAGGTTGATCTGGCCGTAGCGGAGCGTGGTGAAGACCGGTTCGAGCCAGACCCCGAGGCCGGTCGCCAGGATCACGCCGATCGGCCGCAGCTCGCGGCGCGGCCAGCCGACCAGCTTGAAGGACAGGTGGGTCAGCAGGGCGAGCAGCCCGACGTTGCCGAGAGTGATCGCGACCCGGAGGAAGGGCACCGGGAACCAGGTGGTCGGGACGAACAGCATCGCCGCGAACGGCGGGTACGTCGCGGGCAGGTTCCACTCGGTGACGCGCAGCGCGTACAGGTCGGTGCCGTTGGCCACGGCGGCGCCCTCGGCCCGGTAGACGATCATGTCCACCATCGAGGTGTGGACGAAGTGGCGGACCACCGCGTACACCAGCAGGGACAGCAGCGCCACGGCGGAGGCCGCCAGCAGCGGACGCCGGGGAGCCTCGCGCAACGCCCGGACGGGGGCGCCGAGGGCCCGGCGCAGCCGGTCCGACAGGGGGGCGGGCGAGGGGTCGGGTGCGGTCCGCACCGGGCTGCGCTCGTCTTGCACCGCTGTCACTGTCCACTCCGTCCACGGCTCGGCCAACCAGCGACGATACCGGATGCCGTCCGAACGGAATCGGACACGATCAACTACTCAGTGTGACAAAGCGGCTCTGACCGGCCGCACTCCGGCGCGGGCGGAGCGCGAACGGCCGGAACCCGAACGGCCTGAACCGGGACCGCGGGAACCGGGACGGCCTGAACCCTGACGGCGGGAACCCGGACGGCGGTCGCCCCTCACCTCTGGAACAGCGCACCCCGGCTCCGCCGCCGTCCGCCCCGCGCGGGCTCCGCCTCCTGGGGCCCGGTGCGCAGCCGCAGCCGGGTCTCGGCGCCGCCGAGCACCGCGGAGCGGCCGAGCGCGACGTCCCCGCCGGTGGACTCGGCGAGCTTGCGGACGATGTCCAGGCCGAGGCCGGTGGAGCCCTCGCCGCCGTGCCCCTCGCCGCGCTTGAGGGCGGCGGCCGGGTCGCTGTACCCCGGCCCGGCGTCGCCGACCAGCACGATCACCGAGCAGTCGCTGGCGAGCACGTCCACCGAGAAGGCGGTCCCGACGGAGGTGTGCCGGAAGACGTTGCCGAGCAGCGCGTCGACGGCGGCCGCGAGGTCCCCGCGCTGGACGGGCACCGGCGCCGCCCGCTCGGCGCCGGCCAGCTGCCAGCGGCGCCCCTCGTCCTCGGCGAGCGCCGACCAGAAGGCGACCCGTTCCCGGATCACCTCGGCGGCGTCGCAGCCGACGGCGACGGCGGGCGCGTCCTCGGGGGCGCGGCGGGCCGAGCGGATGATCTGGTCGACCTCGCGCTCCAGCTGGGCGACCGCGTGCCGGGTGGCGTCGGCCGCGTCTCCCTCGCCGAGCGAGGCGGCGTTGAGCCGCAGCACGGTCAGCGGGGTGCGCAGCCGGTGCGACAGGTCGGCGGCCAGTTCCCGTTCCGCAGCGAGGAGTTGGACCACCCGGTCGGCCATGGTGTTGAACGCGTGGCCGGCCTCGCGCAGTTCCTCGGGGCTGCCCTCGACCTGCTTGCCCTCCACCGGGACCCGCACGGAGAGGTTCCCGGCGCCGAGCGAGCGGGCGGCGGCGGCGAGCTTGCGCGCGGAGGCGACGATGCGGCTGCCCATCCGGTCGGCGACCAGCACCGAGATGGCGACCAGGCCGAGTGCCACGGCGGAGAGCACCTGCCAGGCCGTGGCGACGCCGCGGGTGAGGTCGCTCTCGGCCACGAACACCTCGACCACCGCGGTCCGCCCGGTGTCCACCGCGACGGGCTGGAGCAGGGCGTACCCGCCGGGCACCTTCACGGTGAAGGAGCGGCCCTGCCCGCCGGCCGTGGCCACGTCGGCCGTGGTGGCGCGCCCCTCCCCCAGCATCGGGCCCCCGGGCTCGCCGGTCCCGGCGGCCGCCGTCCCGGGGCCGCCTCCGCCCGGCCCGGCTCCGTCGCCCTCGACGGCGTGGGCCACGTCGCCGCCGCCTCCGCCCCCGCCGCTCCCGCCGCCGGCTCCACTCCCGCCGCCGCCACCCGCCCCGGCGGGCTGCCCGGCCGCCGGAAGGTGCACCGCCATCCGCCCCTGCCCGCCGGCGTCCGTACTGGCCAGCGCCCGGGTGATCGCGTCCTCGTCGGTGGTGATCGCCAGGGCCGGCCCGAGCGCCGCGGCCTGCCGCTCGGCGGCGGTGAAAGCCCGGTCCCGTGCGGTCTGCTGGACCATCAGTCCGAGCGGGATCAGGAAGGCCAGCGCGACCATGGTGGTCCCGGCGACGGCGGCCTTGATCAGGGCCCAGCGCAGCGAGCGCCCGAACCGCCTCATGTCCGGTGCTCCGCCGCGCCCCCGACGGCTTCCAGCCGGACCCCGACGCCCCGGACGGTGTGCAGGTAGCGGGGGTTGGAGGCGGTCTCGCCGAGCTTGCGGCGCAGCCAGGAGAGGTGGACGTCGATGGTCTGGTCGCCGCCGTAGGTCTGCTGCCAGACCTCGGCGAGGATCTCCTTGCGGGGCACCACCACGCCGGGCCGGGCCGCCAGGAAGGCCAGCAGGTCGAACTCACGGCGGGTCAGGTCGAGCGGGCTCCCGTCCAGCGCGGCCTCCCGCCGCTGGAGGTCGATGGCCAGTCCGCCGACCCGCAGCACCTGGGCGACGGGCGCCGCGCCGCTGCCGAAGCGGCGCAGCACGGCGGTCATCCGGGCGCTGAGGTGCTCCCCGGAGAAAGGTTTCACCAAGTAGTCGTCGGCGCCGTCGTTGAGCAGCCGGATGATCTCGGCCTCGTCGTCCCGGGCGGTGGAGATGATCACCGGCACATTGGTCAGGCCCCGGATCATCTTGAGCGCCTCGCTGCCGTCCAGGTCGGGCAGTCCGAGGTCGAGGATCACCAGGTCGCAGCCGACCTGGGCGACCTCCCGCAGCGCCTCCAGAGCCGTGCCCACGCTGCGGACCGCGTGACCGGTGTCGGTCAGGTGGCGGATGAGGGCGGAGCGTACGAAGGGGTCGTCCTCGACCACGAGCACTGTTGCCATGGGCCTGCACGGTACGCCATCGCCGGTCAGTGGTCTGTACCTCGGGGGTGGGTCCGGACATTGTGCAACTGCCCTGCCGAATACCGGGGGTGCCGGTCTCCATCCGTTTGGAAATACGGCAGGATGTGCGGACGATGCGGAACGGACTGGTACAGCTCGGCGCCTGGGCGGCGGCCACCGGGGCGGCGGTGGCGCTGTCCTGGCTCGGCGTGCACGCGGTGCTGACCGGCGCCGCGTTCGAGCAGCCCACGGCGATCGCGCTGCCCTCCCCGAAGGCCGAGGGCACGCCGCACTCCGCGCCCGCCACGCCGGACCAGCCGCGCTCCACCGCACCGTCCACGCCCCCTTCCCCGGCGGCCTCCCCGACCACCACCGCTGCCGCCACCACCGCCCCGCACGGCCCGGCTCCCGCCGGCACCGCCGCGTCGCCCGGCCGCCGGCCCGCCCCCACCGCCGCCGCGACGTCCACGGTGAAGAGCTACCCGATCCCCGGCGGCAAGGTCGCGCTGGACCTGAAGCCGGACCGGGCCACCCTGGTGTCCGCCGCCCCGGACCCGGGCTGGCAGATGCAGGTGTGGACCGACGGCCAGTGGCTGCGGGTCGACTTCACCCGCGGCGACGAGGCCAACTCGGTCTTCGCCTCCTGGAACGGCCACGCGCCGATCGTGGAGACCGTGGTCCGCTGACGCGCGGACCCCGACGCCCCGACACCCCGACACCCCGTCAGGCGACGGGCGGCGGCACCCCCGGCCGTCGCACCGCGAGCGGTCGGACAGCGGACGGTCGCACGGGGGGCGCCGTCAGAAACCGTCGCACGGCACGTACCCCGGCAGGTACGGCCCCACGTACCCCGCCCGGTCCACCAGCGTGTGCCTGGTCCCGCCCGGCACGCCGATGGTGGCCAGCACCACCGCGCCGTAGTCGTCCCGCGCCTCGTAGGGCTCGGCCAGCGACAGCGCGCCCCGGTCCACCGCGTAGTCGTAGGCGTAGTAGACGTCCGGCACGCTCACCGTGAGGTCCAGCACCCCGTCCCCGTACCGGTCGAGGTACGCGGTCAGCTCCCGGCCGCGCGGGCCGGTGGTCCGCACCGGGGAGGTGAGCACGATCCGCGTGCCCGGCGCGGCGAGCACGTACGAGAGGGTCTCCGGGTCCCCGGTCATCGGCCCGGCGTACGCGGTACAGCGCAGCCCGAGCGCGGCGCAGTAGCGGCGGGCCGCCCGCTCGGCGTCGGCGACCGCGAAGACCACCGCGTCGGCGCGGCCCATCGGCAGCGGCCCCTCCTCCGCGGGGTCCGGTGCGAGGCCGGCCCCGAACAGGACGGGTTCGGCGGCGGTGTCGGTCATGACTGCCCTCCCGGTAGGCGTACGGACCATCCTGGCCGTCCCGGGCACCGGGGGTGGGGCCCTGCGCACGGGGGTGTGGCTGGAGGGTGGCGCCGGTCCGACCTGCGCGCAACTGTTCCGTTTCCTCCTGGTCAAGCTGTGCCCCGGAACGGGAGAATCGGCCGCGCCGCTGTACAGAATGCCCACCACAGGACGGTGCCGTCGATGCCCCCCGCTCACGTCCCGAGCTCCCCCGGCTCGCCCAACTCCGCCGCTCCGCAGGGATCTTCCGCCGCCCCGCAAGGCCCGTCCGCCGCCCCGGCGGGCAGCACCAACGACACCATCGACATCCTGGACGGCCGGCTGATCCGGCTGCTCGCCGAGGAGCCCCGGATCGGGGTGCTGGAGTGCTCGCGCCGGCTGCAGGTCGCCCGGGGCACCGTGCAGGCCCGGCTGGACCGGCTCCAGGCCAAGGGCGTGATCGGCGGTTTCGGCCCAGAGGTGGACCCGGCGGCGATCGGCTACCCGGTGACGGCCTTCGCCACGCTGGAGATCTCCCAGGGCCAGGGCGCGGACGTGCGGGCGCACTTGGCGAGCGTGCCGGAGGTGCTGGAGCTGCACACCATCACCGGGATCGGGGACATGCTGGTGCGGATCGTGGCCCGGTCCAACGCCGATCTGCAGCGGGTGATCGACCGGGTGCTGGGCTTCGACGGGATCGTCCGCTCGTCCACGGCGATCGTGCTGGAGAACCCGGTGCCGTACCGGATCCTGCCGCTGGTCGACCAGGCCGCCGCCGAGTAGGAGGATCGGATCGGTCCGACGCGCCGATTCGGGCATATGCGTGAGGCGCCGACGGCCGCAAGATTTCTGTATGAACGTTCTACTACCTCTCGCGCCGCCCTCCGGTCCGCTGATACCCGCGGCAGCCGCGCCCCGCGCCGGGTCGGCCCCGGCATGACGAACGCGGTCGCGGCCGTCGGTACCGCCCCCACCCTCATCGCCTCCGCCCAGCGCGCCCTGCGCCTGCTGGAGGCGGCCGCCCGCTACCCCAAGGGCGCCACCGCCAAGCAGCTCGCCCGGGACACCGATCTCGCCCTGGGCACCGCCTACCACCTGCTGCGCACCCTGGTGCACGACCACTACCTGGAACGCCGCAGCGGGCTCTACCGGACCGGCCCCGCGGTCGCCGGGCTGATCCGGGACGACGGCCCGGCGACCGGCCGGGCCCGGCTCCGGACGCTGCTGGGCGTGCTCGCCGACGAACTGTCCGCCGCCGTCTACTTCACCTGGTACCGGCACGGCGAGGTGGAACTGGTCGAGGCCGCCGAGGCCCCCGGCGCGCCGCTGGTCGACCGGCACGACTTTCGGTCCGGCGCGCACGCCCACGCGGCCGGCAAGACCCTGCTGGCCCTGATGACGGCCGAGGAGCGCCGGGCCCACCTGGCCCGCCACCCGATGGTGCCGTTCACCCCGTACACCCTGCGGGACCCGGCCTGCCTGCCGCTGCTGCCGCGCCAGGGCCCGCGGCGGGCCGTCCCGATCACCCAGTTCCAGGAGTACGCGCTCGGCACGGCGGGTGCGGCGGTACCGGTCGTCGCGGGCACCGGCATCGGCGCGATCTCGGTCTCCCTGCCGATGGCCCAGGCCCACCGGCTGGCCGGGATCGCCGCCCGGCTGAGCACCCGGGTGGGCGAGGACTTCGCCGAGATGGCCTTCGGGATCTGACCCCGCCGACCGGGCCGGCCCCGTGCGGGAGGGGCGGCGCCCGGTCAGCAGGAGGGGACGCTGCCGCCGCTCCTCAGCGCCTGGAGGGCCGAGACCGACTCGGCGAGGGTGCCGACCGGCACCAGGCGCAGCGACGCCGGGGTGTTCACCTTGGCGTCCGCGCACTCGTCCTTGGGCAGCAGGAACACCGTCGCGCCGTCCCGGGCGGCCGCCTGCGTCTTCAGCGGGACGCCGCCGACCGGGCCGACGGTGCCGTCCTTGTCGATGGTGCCGGTGCCGGCGACGGTGAGCCCGCCGGTGAGGTCGCCGCCCTTGCCGTCGCCGGCCAGCTTGTCGACGATGCCCAGCGCCAGCATCTGGCCGGCGCTCGGCCCACCGACCTCGCCCAGGTCGACCTTGACCTTCACCTGGTCCGGCGACAGGTGGAGGTAGCCCAGCGCGGCCGCGGTGGCGGCGTCCTGCGACTCGGCCATCTGCTGGGCGGTCGCCTCGTCGGCCTTCACCGGGTTGCTCTCCGGGTAGACCGTCTCGGTCGGGCGCACCGCCTCCTTGGGGTCGAACCACGCCTGCAGCGAGCGCCAGAAGGTGTTCTTCTGCCCCGGGTTGGTCGCCGTGATGGTGACCATCCGCAGCTCGCCCTCGGTGGTGCGCAGCGGCGCCCCGGTGATGGTGAGCACCGGCTTGCCCTGGTACGAGCCCAGCGTGTCCGCGGTCAGGCCCGGCCAGGTGAGGGTGTACGGCAGCGGAACGAAGGCGGCCACGCCGAACAGCGCGGTGACCAGCACCCCGCACAGCGCGAGCGCGCGGGTCCGCGGGGTGGTGAGGGCCTTGGGGAGCTTGGTGTCGGACACAAGGGGAATCCAAACACACCCGACACCGTGTGCGGGCGCTACCTCAGGGCGTCGGCCACCTCGGTCGCCGCCTCCACCACCCGGGGGCCGACCCGCTCGGGCACCATGCCGTTCAGCATCACCACGCCGACGCTGCCCTCGATGCCGCTCAGCCCGACCAGTGCGGCGGCCGCCCCGCTCGCCCCGGACTGCTCCTCCGCACGGGTGATGACGAAGCCCTGCTCGGGCCGGCGCTGGCTGGGGAAGGTGCGCGCCTCCAGGATCGCCCGGCCGGCCGCGCTCTCGGTGAGCGGGTGGCGCAGGCCCGTCCGGTAGGCGACGTGGAAGTCGGTCCAGCTGGGCTCGACCACGGCGACGGCCAGCGCCTCGTTGCCGTCCACCAGGGTCAGGTGGGCGGTGGCGCCGAGGTCCTCGGCGAGGCTGCGCAGGGCCGGCAGCGCGGCCTCGCGCAGCAGCGGGTGCACCCGGTGCGCGAGGCGCAGCACGCCGAGGCCCACCCGGGCGCGCCCGCCGATGTCCCGGCGGACCAGGCCGTGCTGTTCCAGGGTGGCCAGCAGCCGGTAGACCACCGTCCGGTTGACGGCCAGCCGGGCGGCCAGCTCGGTCACGGTGAGCCCTCGCTCGGAGTCGGCGAGGAGCTTGAGGACCCGGACGCCGCGGTCCAGGGTCTGGGAGGTCTCGGCAGTCACGACGGGGCAATCCTTTCCGCGGCGCTCGCGGGGCGGGCGGCGCCGTTCCAAGGTCGGTGTCGCGCGCAGGTGGGGGTGGCCGCGCTCGGGCCGCACGGCGTCGTCCTTGACGCGCACGGCCCCGCGACGCCGTCCCGCGGGGGTTGCCCGGCGGAAGAGCGTGGGGGAAAGGTAGTGAAGGAAATGACGCGACGGAAGTGGTTGTCCAAAATTCGGGCGTGATCAACTTCAACACTGGCTCGAATTCCGGACAAACCCCCGCGATTCGCCGGGTGTGTCGGAGTGCGGGAGCGCCCCCGGTCCGATGACCGGACGCGCCCCCGCTCCGACGGCCGGGCGCGCCCGCGGCTCCGCTACTTGGCCCACTCCCGGATCTTCGCGATCCGCGCGTTCAGCTGGTTGACGGTGGCCTGCGCGGTGAGCGGCCCGCCGCACTGGCGGCGCAGCTCGTTGTGGATGGTGCCGTGCGGCTGGCTGGTGCGGTGGTGCCAGGCGGCGACCAGCGCGTTCAGCTCCTTGCGCAGCTCCCGCAGTTCCTGGTGGGTGACCACCGGCCGCTGCTCGGCCGGCAGCTCCAGCAGGTCGGCCTCCTCGGCGGGCTTGGTCTTGCTGCGCTGGATCTGCCGGTGCTGGCGCTTCTGGAGCAGCATCTGCACCTGGTCCGGCTCCAGCAGGCCCGGGATGCCGAGGTAGTCCTCCTCCTCCTCGCTCCCCGGGTGGGCCTGCATGCCGAACTCCATGGCGTTGTACAGCACCCGGTCGAAGACCGCGTCGGAGCCCAGCGCCTCGTAGGAGAACTCCTCGCCGCCGGCGCCGTCCGGGCCGTCGTTGGCCCGTTCGGCCTCGGCGAGCAGCCGGTCCTCCTCGTCGAAGAGGCCCTCGCCCTCCTTCTTCGGCCGGTCCAACACGTGGTCGCGCTGGAGCTCCATCTCGTTGGCGAAGCCCAGCAGCAGCGGGATGGTCGGCAGGAACACGGAGGCGGTCTCGCCGCGCTTGCGGGCGCGCACGAAGCGGCCGACGGCCTGGGCGAAGAACAGCGGGGTGGAGATCGAGGTCGCGTACACCCCGACGCTGAGCCGGGGCACGTCGACGCCCTCGGACACCATGCGGACGGCGACCATCCAGCGCGAGGTCCCCTCCGCGAAGTCGGAGATCCGCTTGGACGCCTCGGCCTCGTCCGAGAGCACCAGGGTGACCTTCTCGCCGCTGATCTCGCGCAGCATCTTGGCGTAGGCCCGGGCCACGTTCTGGTCGGTGGCGATGACCAGCCCGCCGGCGTCCGGGATCGCCTTGCGGACCTCGGTGAGGCGCCGGTCGGCGGCCTGGAGCACGGCCGGGATCCACTCGCCCTGCGGGGACAGCGCGGTGCGCCAGGCCTGGGCGATCAGGTCCTTGGTCATCGGCTCGCCGAGCCGGGCCTCCAGTTCGTCGCCGGACTTGGTGCGCCAGCGCATGTTGCCGCTGTAGCTGAGGAAGATGACCGGGCGGACGACGTGGTCGGCCAGCGCGTGCCCGTAGCCGTAGGTGTAGTCGGCGACGGACTTGCGGATGCCGTCGCCGCCCGCCTCGTACGCCACGAACGGGATCGGGTTGGTGTCGGAGCGGAACGGCGTACCGGTCAGCGCCAGTCGGCGGGTGGCCGGCTCGAAGGCCTCGAAGCAGGCCTCGCCCCAGGACTTGGAGTCACCGGCGTGGTGGATCTCGTCCATGATCACGAGGGTCTTGCGGGCCTCGGTCCGATTGCGGTGCAGCATCGGGTTGACCCCGACGCCCGCGTAGGTGACCACGATGCCGTGGTACTCCCGGGACAGCGGCCCGGAGGAGTACGCCGGGTCCAGCTTGATGCCTATCCGCGCGGCGGCCTCGGCCCACTGCTTCTTCAGGTGCTCGGTCGGCGCGACGACGGTCACCTGCTGCACCAGGTGGTTGTGCAGCAGGTACGAGGCCAGGGTGAGCGCGAAGGTGGTCTTGCCTGCGCCCGGGGTGGCGACCGCGAGGAAGTCGCGCGGCTGCGTCTCGATGTACTTGTCCAGCGCACCCTGCTGCCAGGCCCGCAGCTTGCCCGCGGTGCCCCACGGGGCGCGGCCCGGGAAGGCCGGGGAGAGGTGGTGCGAACCGGCGGGCGCGCCATGGCCGGCGGATCGGGCGGGCGCCTGCGACTCCGGTGCGTCGGAGAACAGCGGCATCGAGGAGGCGGCGGCAGTACTCACGGTCTCCGAGGGGGGATCATCGCAGGTCAGAGGCGGTTTAGCGGCCTCGCCCCGCGGTCGGGCGGCGATCGGGCAACCCGCCCAGCGTACCGGGTCCGACGCCGTTCGGGCCTCCGGGCGAGGCGCCGCGCCCGGCCCGCACGGCCGGAAATCGATGTGACCCGGATCACATTCGATATCTCGTGAAACCCGGTAATCGCCACCCGTCCCGGGACTCTCACCAGGGTGAGGCCGCACCGACCCCACCTGCCGCACCGCGGCCTCGCACCGAACCGAAGGGACCCACCCGTGCGCACCGTCGAAGAGCCCGTCCAGGCCCGTCTGATCCTCTCCCCCCACCGCTCGGTCCGGCTGCGGGTGGTGCTCTCCTACCTGCCGGAGGACCCGCTGGCCGTCCGGATGGCCTTCCCCGCCGAGTTCTCGCTGGACGAGCCCGCCGAACGCCGGGACTCCGAGGACATCGTCTGGATCTTCGCGCGCCAGCTGCTCTCGGCCGGCATCGAGCTGCCGGCCGGCGTCGGCGACGTCCACGTCCGGCCCGCGGTCGGCCGGCGCACCATGGTCGAGCTGCGGGCCCCCGAGGGCACCGCGCTGCTCCAGTTCGACACGACCGACCTGCGCCGCTTCCTGTGGCGCAGCCGGCTGCTCGTCCCCGAGGGCGAGGAGCACCTGCACCTGGACGCCGACCGCGCGCTCGCCCAGCTGCTCGGCTGACGGGCGGTGGCGTCCGGAAGCGCCCCCGCGCTTCCGGCCACCCGCGTCCGCCGGCGGCAACCCGGGTCCGGGGCCCGGGAAGCCCGTGCGGTCGCCCGCCCGCCTCGGGGCGGATCAGCTCGAGAGCTTGCGCATCAGCCGGACGCCCTGGGCCGCCGTCAGGTGCGGCAGGTACGCCTTGCCGATCGCCCGGGTGATGCCGGGCAGCGCGGCCGGGTCGGGGTACGCCATGTACATCGGCCGGTACTCCGGCTGGAACTTCGCCTTGAAGGCCAGCAGCGAGCGGAAGCCGTACACCGGCTCCAGCACCTTGCCCATCCAGTCCAGCATCCGCTGCAGCCCGGTGGGCTCCTCGTCCTGCCCGGTGCGGGCCAGCGGCGCGCCCGACAGCGACAGGAAGCGCGCGCCCTCCTCCTTGAAGCCGAGCGCGGCCGAGGCGATCAGGAACTCGCTGACGCCGCGGAAGCCGTCCGAGCGCCGGCGCATGAAGTCCAGCGTCCAGCCGACCGGCACACCGTCCTCGTACACCGGCATCCAGCTGGTCAGCCCGTGCACCACCCGCTGCTCGTCCACCGCGATCAGCACCCGCACGTCCGGGTCGTCCAGCTCCGCCAGGCCGCCGAGCGTGAAGCCCATCTCCGGCAGGCCCTTCTCGGAGACCCACTCCTCGGAGATCGCCCGGATCTGCTCCCGCAGGGCGAGCGGCGCCTCGTGGTACGCCCACCACTCCGCGGAGATGCCCTGCTTGCCGGCCTTGTTGAGGGCGGTGCGGATGTCCTGCCACTTGCGGCCGGTGAAGGCCAGCTCGGGCAGCGGCACCACGGTGTCCTCGGCGACCTGCAGCGAGCGCCAGCCGAGCTGCGCGGCGGCGTCCCTGGTCTCGCCGCAGACGCTGTAGAAGCACGGCGTCCAGCCGCGCGCGTCGCAGTACCGGGCGAAGCCGGCCACCGCCCCGGCGCGGTCCTCCGGCGCGCCGAACGGGTCGCCGGTGGTCAGCGCGACGGTGCCCACCACCCGGTAGGCGACGGCCGCCCGGCCCTGCTCGTCGAACCAGTAGTGGTTGCCGTCCCAGGTGGCGATGAACGAGAGCGTCCCGCCGCCGTGCTCGGTCAGCAGCGCCCTCGCCCGGCCGGCCGCCGCCGCGTCGGTGTGCAGCACCGGACGGCGGAAGACGGAGAGCAGCACGGCCAGCGCGACCGCCCAGAACGCCAGCCCGCAGTACGTCTCCAGGAAACGCGCCACCGGCCCGACCGCGATCGGGTAGTCCGGCAGCAGGTCGTTGTACGCGGGCGGCAGGAACTGGGCCGGCAGCCCGGCCACCAGCCGGCGGGCGGTCGCCCCCGGCTCGAACTCCCCGGCCGCCAGCCGCCCGACCCCCACGTAGGTGGCCGCGGAGGCGAACGCCGCGCCGCCGAGCACCAGGGCCAGCCGGCGCACCGAGCTGCCGGACAGCCGCAGCGGGAAGCGCTTGCGGGTGGCCACCAGCAGGGCGGTGGTCAGCAGCGGCAGCAGCAGCGCCTCGACGAAGTACTGCACCACGTCCCGGCTCACCGGCCCGGCGTCCAGGTACAGCCAGCACAGCAGCGCCGCCCAGAGCAGCTCGGTGGCCACGGTGACCAGCCAGGCCAGCCGCAGCCCCCGGCGCAGCCCCTCGGCGAGCACCAGCAGCAGCGCCGGGAAGAGCGCGGCCATCATCCGGCCCGGGGTGTCGAAGATCCGCACGACGGCGTGCGCGCGGGCGCAGTCGTGCGCCGACAGCGCGCAGAAGTCGGCGACCTCGTCCGGGCTGAGCCGGTGCGAGAAGTACAGCTCGGAGAAGGTGTTGAACGGTCCGCTGGCGTTGTCGTACAGCGAGGCGAGCAGCGGCCCGAAGGCGGCGGCGACCAGGCAGAGCGCGACCAGCACCCGGGTCTCGGAGTGCGAGGAGCGGTGCGTGCGCAGGTGCGGGCGGCCCCGGCTGACCAGCGCGCCCAGGCCGAGCCCGGCCAGCGCGGCGGCGCACCGCTGGACGCTCTGCAGGTGGCCCACGTACAGCGTCATCACCAGCGGGACGAGCAGCACCAGCAGGTGCAGCCGGCGGCGCCAGAGCACGGTGAGCCGGTACCCGAGCACCCCCGCCAGCGCGAACACGCCGACGCCGGGGCCGACCGAGATCTGGTCGGCCACCGAGGCGGTCCACTGCTCCCCCGCCGAGGAGCCGAAGGCGACCAGCGCGGTGCCCAGCAGGGTGCCGACGACCTGCCCGCCGACCAGCACCGCGAGGGTGCGCGGCCGCCCGAGCCGGTGCTCGGCGGCCGGGCCGACCAGGAGCAGCAGCAGGCTGGTGAACACGTACGAGCCGCTGCCGGAGCACCAGAACATCGAGGTGACCGGCGTCCACCAGTGGCCCTCGGCCAGCGTGGGCAGGCCGATCCCGGCCCGGTCCAGCAGCCGGTCGGACGGGCCGTGGCCCAGGCTCCCGGTGGCCGCGCCGAGCAGCCAGAGCCCGGCCAGCAGGGTCAGCGTCAGCGGCGCCGAGCGCAGCCGGGAGCCGAGCGCCCTGGCCGCCCGCCGGACCCGCTGCGGGCGCGGCTCCGCGGTGCGGGTGACCGGGGCCCGGTCGGTACCGCGCTCGGCCGTGCGCTCCGCGTCCGGCCCCGGCTTGCGCTGCTCGCCGACGGTGGCCAGCGCGGTCCCCGCCCCGGTCACCGCGTCAGCCCGGTCTGCTGGGCGAGCCACGGGAGCTGCTGGACGATGCCGGGGCGGAAGACGACCCAGCCGTGGCCACCCGGCATCAGGTCGAACTTGGACTTCATTCCGGCCGCCTGCGCGGCCCGGTAGACCTTCTCCATCTGCGGTCTGAACTCCTCGTCGGTCTCGCCGACGACCAACGCGACGTTGGTGTCCGGGAATTTCCTGCGGGCCATCACCTGGAGCGGATCGACCGCGTCGAACTTCTTCTCGTCACCGCCGAAGGCGGCCTTGACGGTCTGTTCCCGGCTGCCCAGGGTCGGTTCCTCCTGCCCGGACATGTCGAGGACGGTGCCGTACACGTCGGGCGCGTTGACGCCGAGCTGGAGGGCGCAGGTGCCGCCCATCGAGGCGCCCCCGATCGCCCACGCGGTGCGGCCGGTCGCGGCCTGGAGGTTCTGGTGGACCCAGTCCGGCACGTCCACGGCCAGGTACGTCTGGGTCTTGGCGATCTTGGAGTCGAGGCAGAGCGTGTTGGCCCAGGTGGAGCCGAGCTGATCGGGCATCACCACGATCGGCGCGAGGCCGCCGTGGTCCGCGGCGAAGGCGTCCAGCGCCTCGTTGATCTGCGCGGAGAGCACCCAGTCCCCCGGGACGCCGGGCTGGCCGGTGATCATCACGACCACCGGCAGCAGCGGCCGCGGGGTGGCCTGGTAGGCGGGCGGGAGGTAGACGTACGCGTCGCGGGCCTTGAAGCCCGACCTGGTACCGGGGATCGGCACCACCGAGACGGTGCCCTTCTCGGGCAGGTCCGCCGGGGGCTTCCAGACCTCCTCCAGCGACTTGCCGGGCGGGGCGCTCATGATCTGGCCCGCCTTGGTGGCGACCAGCCCGTCGGTCCTGGTCAGCCAGGGCGCCAGCATCACGCGCCCGCTCGGGAACTGGCCGAAGCCGATGTTGACCTCGGAGGAGGACATCAGCAGCACCAGGCCGCTCAGGCCCAGCGCGAGCCCCCGGCGCCGCCAGGTGAGCCGGCGCAGTCGGTAGCCGACCAGGCAGAGCCCGAGCAGGGCGACGGCTATCCACCAGGTGACGTACCGGGGAGTGCCCTCGGGGAAGGGGTGCCACCAGCCGTCGACGACCACGTCCAGCAGCCAGCTGAGCGCGGCCGCGGTGAACAGCGCGGCGGGTAGGCGGACCCGCCACCAGCTGCGGCCGCGGCCGATGGCTAGCGCGAACAGCGCCGCCCAGCCTGCCGCCAGCACGGCGTGCGGGATCAGGCCCTCGGTGAGCGGCCAGTCGATCGGGTTCCAGCGGGAGGCAAGGGTCAGCGTGGTCATGCGGCTTTGCCCGGCGGGGTGGTGTCGGCCAGGAAACCGTAGGCGACGACGTTGCCGTCGTAGCCGTGTTCCTCACTGTACGAACCGCCGCAGGTGATGACCCGCAGCTGTGCGTCAGCGGCCTGACGATAGACCCGGTCGTCCGGGAAGTCCTTTCGGTCGTGCACTTCGATGGCGTAGAGCTGGTAGACGGCGGTGGCGCCGTCCGCCCGGGCGATCTCGATCCGATCCCCGCGACGGAGCGCGCCCAGATGATAGAAGACCGCGGGGCCGGCCTTGTTGTCGACGTGTCCTGCCAGGATCGCGGTGCCGCGCTGACCGGGGCTGGCCCCGCCGCGGTACCAGCCCGCCAGGTTGCGGTCCGCCTCGGGCGGGGTCTGGAGACGTCCGGCGCCGTCCAGCCCGAGCGCGGTGACCGGGGCGTCCAGCCGCACCGCCGGGATGCGGATCCGGGTCGGCGCGGACGGGCCGAGCGGCGGCACGATCGAGACCGGCGCGATCCCGGCCTGGGCCTGGCCGGCCCCCGGCGCGGGCGGCAGCGACGAACCTCCGTCGTGCAGCAGCCAGGCACCGAGGACCAGCGCGGCCCCGGCCGCCAGGGTGCCCGGCCACGGGCCCCTGCTCTGCTGGACGCCCATGGGCGCTCCCCTCTGCCGACGGAACCCCTCTTCCTGGGAGTTTCCTGGGAACAATTCAACCGGAACGGACTGTAAGGCACGTCCATACGACGGTCGTACCGGCACCCGCCGATCGGCAGGGCGGACGGCCTCTTTTCTGCGCCGCGTGGGCGCCCGGTCGCGGAGCGCGACGACCGCCCCCCGCGCACGATCGCCGCGGGTGCAGGCCCGACACGAGCTACCGACGGTTCAACGGACCCGATCGGTTGCGTCGTTCGAGCGATCACTCACAAGCTCGCGCTGCGCCTCTTCGACCGGCCCCGCCCTCGTGCCATGCTGACCCGGTTACGGGTTGTATCACCCACTTGTCCGACCGGACTCCGCACTCCCGCACGCCGCCCGCACGCCCCACGAACGGAGTGACCATGGAAGCCCTCTCACGCCGCACCCTGCTGACGGCCGGCGCCGCCACCGCCGCCACCCTGGCGGCCGGGTGCGGCAGCAACCACGCCACCGGCGAGGAGCGGGCGACGGGCAGCACCGCGCCGGCCACCGCAGCGGCCGACGAGCAGGGCGCCACTCCGGCCCCGGCCCCGCTCCCCCGGCCGCAGCCGGTCCTGATCGGTGACGGCTCCACCTCGGACACCGGCGCCCAGCCGCACCAGCCCGTCCCCGACCGGCTGCAGCCCGGCCAGCGCCCGCCGCAGTTCGTGGTCTTCTCCTGGGACGGCGCCGGCGAGCTCGACAACGGCCTGTTCGCCCGCTTCCGCCGGCTGGCCCGGGACCACGACGCGAAGATGACCTTCTTCCTCAGCGGCCTCTACCTGCTGCCCGAGTCCAAGAAGGACCTCTACCGCCCGCCGCAGCACAAGGCCGGCGCCTCCGACATCGGCTACCTCAGCGACCAGCACATCCGCGACACCCTGGAGAACGTGCACGCGGCCTGGCTGGAGGGCCACGAGATCGGGACCCACTTCAACGGCCACTTCTGCGGCTCCACCGGCGTCGGCGCGTGGTCCCCGGAGGAGTGGGACAGCGAGATCCAGCAGGCGATGGACTTCGTGACGAACTGGCGCACCAACACCGGCTTCACCGACCTGCCCGCGCTGCCCTTCGACTACCGCAAGGAGCTGATCGGCAGCCGCACCCCCTGCCTGGAGGGCCAGCGCAACCTGCTGCCCACCGCGGTCAGGCGCGGCTGGCGCTACGACAGCAGCGGCAACGGCACCCAGGTGTGGCCGCAGAAGATCCAGGGCGGCGCGCTGTGGGACCTCCCGCTGCAGTCCATCCCGTTCCCCGGGCACACCTTCCAGGTGCTCTCGATGGACTACAACATCATGTACAACCAGTGCGGCCCCAACACCAAGGCCGACCCGGCGCTCCACCCCGGCTTCCAGACCCAGGCCCGCGACGCCTACCTGATGGGGTTCGACCGCACCTACAACGGCAACCGGGCGCCGTACGTCATCGGCAACCACTTCGAGGAGTGGAACGGCGGCATCTACATGAACGCCGTCGAGGACGTCCTCAGGACCATCGCGGACAAGCCGGAGGTCCGGCTGGTCTCCTTCCGGCAGCTGGTCGACTGGCTGGACGCCCAGGACCCGGCGGTGCTGCGCAAGCTCCAGACCCTCGCCCCGGGGCAGTCCCCGGCCGGCGGCTGGGAGGCCTTCCTCGGCGCCCCGGCGGGGGCCGCGCCCCCCGCCACGGCCCCTGCCACGGCCCCTGCCGGCGCCACCGCCGGCTGACCGTCAGGCCTTCGTCCGCACCCGCCCGGAGAGCACCGCGCCGAGCAGCGCCACCCCGGCCATCGACAGCAGGATCACCGCGAAGGCGCCGGGCGAGCCGGCCTCCCCGCCGCCCCCGTGGGCGGCGGCGAGCGAGCCGCCGCCCAGCGCCGCGAACATCACCCCGGCCAGACCGGTCAGCAGCACATTGCCCAGCGCGTCGCTCATCTGGAGCGCGGCCGAGTTGGCCCCGGCGTCCTCCGGCGTGGAGAGCTTCATCATCAGCACGCTGACACTCGCGATCGCCATCCCCATCCCGACGCCGCCGACACCCCAGGCCACCGACGCGGCCCAGGCCGGCACCGCCGGGAACAGCACCAGCGCGGCACCCGAGATCGCCACCGCGGTCAGCACGAAGCCGCCCCGGATCATCACCGTGCGGTAGCGCTCCGCCCCGGGCCGGCCCTGGAGCCAGGAGCCGAGCGCCCAGGTGAGGCCGCCGCTGGTCAGGGTCAGGCCGGCCAGCGTCGGCGAGAGCCCGCGCTGGGTGGTCATCATCAGCGGGATGAAGGCCTCGGCCGCGAAGAACGCCCCCGCGGCCACCCCGCGCAGCAGAATCACGGCCGGCAGTCCCCGGCCGGCCCGCAGGGTCCGCGCCGGCAGCAGGCCGAGGACCGCCGGCACCAGCAACGCCGCCCCGGCGATCCCGGGGACCAACCCGATCAGGTCGCGCCGCTGGCCCGCGTACTGCAGCAGGCCGGCGCCGACCGCCGCCATCGCGGCCAGCAGGGTGCGACGGCGGTCGAAGGCCGCGCCCCTGGCCACCGGGTGCTCGCGCTCGGAGCGGGCCAGTGCCGGGCCCATCACGGCCAGCGGCAGCAGGATCAGCACCGGCACGGCCAGGAACACCCAGCGCCACCCCAGGTGCTGGGTGACGGCCCCGGAGACCAGCGGACCGATGATCGAGGGCAGCACCCAGGCCGAGGAGAAGGCCGCGAACACCGCGGGCCGCAGCCGCTCCGGGTAGGCCCGGCCGACCACCACGTACAGGGCGACGATCACCAGCCCGCCACCGAGGCCCTGGACGGCCCGCCCGGCCACGAACACCCACATCCCGGGTGCCGTCCCGGACACCACCAGCCCCACGCCGAACACGGCGATGCCGCTGAACAGCGGCCGCAGCGGGCCGCTCCGGTCGCACCACTGGCCGGAGACGACCAGGGCGAACAGGGTGGTGGTGAAGTAGCCGGAGAAGGCGAACGCGTACAGCCCGAGCCCGTTCAGCTGGCGGGCGGCGGTCGGCATCGCGGTGTTGACGGCCGTCGCCTCGAAGGCGATCACCAGGACCACCGAGACGATCCCCAGCGTCAGCGCACGGTAGCGGCCGCCGAGGACCCCACCACCGGGGTCGTCGTCGAGGGGTATCGGTACGGGGTCGACCGAGGTGGGGGAGGCAGTGGTCATACGTAACATCGTAAGAGCCGTCTGCCCCGATGACCCCTGACCCCGGTCGGTGATCTCCTCGGTCGCAGGCCCTAGGACAGGCCCGGGACCCAGGACGGGCCCCCGGCCCGGACCGCGGCGGAGGTCAGTGCGGAGGTCAGTGCAGCACCTTGAGGCCCACCACGCCGGAGACGATCAGCAGCAGGCAGGCGATCCGGGCCATGGTCACCGGATCCCCCAGGACGGCCATGCCGTAGACCGCGGTGCCGACCGCTCCGATGCCCACCCAGACGGCGTAGCCGGTTCCGATCGGAATGGTGCGCATCGCGTACGCCAGGCCGCCCATGCTGAACAGCAGTGCGATGCCGAAGACGAGGCTGGGAACGAGGCGGGTGAAGCCCTTGGACGATTCCAGGGCGACCGCCCAAATGGTCTCCAGGACACCCGAGACGATCAGAACGAGCCAGGCCATGACGGTGCTACCTCCGCAGTCCACAGCGGCCGGATTGCCGCTGAACTGCGCCGTCTTGTCGTCACCGGGTACGACGCGCTCGTCCGGGGTGGCGGAAATACCGCCACCTGTCCCCGACGGTAGCACACCTTGCCATACAGAATTTACAAAAGGGCATTGACCCCTCTCCCCCGGATCGGCCACTATGAATTCACTGGCCGTGTGCCCGAGTGGCTTAGGGAACCGTCTGCAAAGCGGTGCACGCGGGTTCGATTCCCGCCATGGCCTCACCGGAAAAGGAAATTGCCGGTCGACTCCGAAAGTCGGCCGGCAATTTCCTTTCCCTGCGTTACGCCTTTCCCGAGAGCCCCCCGGTCTTTCCCGGGAGCCCCGGTCAGGCGGTGACGGCGTCCTCCGCCCGGATCGGCAGCCGGCCGACCGGCAGGCCGGTGGCGGCGCGCACGGCCGCGGCGACGGCCGCCGGGGCGACCACCGCGGGCACGGCCCCGACCGCCTTCGCGCCGAACGGGGCCACCACGTCGCGCTCCTCCAGCAGCGCGGCGATCCGCACCTCCGGGGTGTCCAGCGCGGTGGGCAGCCGGTAGCCGGTGAGCGAGGGGTTCAGCAGCACCCCGCCCTCCGTCCGCAGGTCCTCCAGCAGTGCCAGGCCCACGCCCTGGGCCACCCCCGCCTCGATCCGGTCCTCGATCTGGCGCGGGTTCAGCGCCCGGCCGACGTCCTGGGCGACCGTCATCTCGACCACCCGCACGGCGCCCAGCTCGATATCCACGTCCACCACCGCACGCATCGCGCAGAACGAGATGGAGACGAAGGCGTCGCCCTGCCCGGCCTCGTCCAGCGGCTCGGTGGGGTGCGGGCGGCACTGCGCGGTGGCCCAGAGCTCCTTGCCCTCCAGCGCCTCGGCGACGGGCATGCCGAGCACCCCGTCGTACGAGGTGATCTTGCCGTCGGCGATCTGGAGCAGTTCCGCCGACATCCCGAAGTTCGCCGCGATCGGCTGCAGCAGCTGGTGGCGGACCATCAGCGCGGCCCGCTCGACGGCGCCGCCGGAGACCCAGGTGTGCCGGCCGCGGGCGGACGGCCCGGCGATCGACTGGTCGCTGTCGGCCGGGGCGATGTAGACCTCGCTGACGCCCAGCACGGTCTGCACGATCTGCCGGGCCAGCGTGGCGAAGCCCTGCCCGGCGTCGACCGCCGCGCAGATCACCGTGGCGTGGTCCCCGCTGACCCGCACGGTCGCCGTGGAGACCTCGTCCTCGCCCTCGGCGCCCAGCATGTGCACCATGCCGACGGCGTAGCCGATCCCGCGCCGCACCGCCGCCGGGTCGCCCGCGCCGCCGGGCCCGCCGGGCAGCAGCCACTCGGCGTCCGGGTCGTCCACCGGCAGGGCCGGCAGCGGCTCGGCGGCGACCGCGTCCAGCAGGGCGCGCACCGGCGCCGGGCAGGTGACGGCCTGACCGGTGGGCAGCGGGTCGCCGGTGGACATCGCGTTGCGGCGGCGGATCTCCACCGGGTCCACGCCGATCCGGGCGGCCAGCTGGTCCAGCTGCGACTCGTACGCGAAGCACGCCTGCAGGGCGCCCTCGCCGCGCATCCGGCCGGCCGGCGGGTTGTTGGTGCGCACCGCCCAGGCGTCCACGAAGACGTTCGGGCAGACGTACGGACCGGCCGAGAAGGCCGTCGCGGCGGCCAGCGCCTCGGCGGAGACGTCCGCGTAGGCGCCGCCGTCCAGCAGGATCTGCGCCTCGACCTTCACCAGCGTGCCCTCGGCGTCGGCGTGGTGGCGGTAGCGCAGGAGCGCGGGGTGGCGCGAGGTGTGGGTGTGGAAGGACTCCTCGCGGGTGAGCGTCATCTTCACCGGGCGGCCGGTGCGCAGCGCCAGCAGGGCCAGGGTGACCTGGAACGAGAGGTCCTCGCGGTCGGTGGTGGCGCCGGGCACGCCGGTGGCCACCAGCCGGACCCGGTCCGGCTCCAGGCCCAGGCAGGCGGCGGTGCGGTCGCGGTCGCCGTGCGGGTCGGTGGAGGACAGGTGCAGCTCGACGCCGCCGTCCGGGCGCGGTACGGCCAGCCCGGCCTCGGCGCCGAGCGGGGCCGGGTCCTGCCGGCCGACCTGGTAGAGGCCCTCGACGACGATCTCGCCGACCGCGTCCGGGTCCCCGGTGCGCAGCGGCAGGTGGCGGAACAGGTTGCCGTCCGGGTGCAGCGGCGGCGCGGTGAAGGCCTGCTCCGGGTCGGTGACGGCCTCCAGCGGCTCGTAGTCGACCGCGATCAGGCCGACCGCCAGCCGGGCGGTGTCCGGGTGGTCGGCGGCCACCGCGGCGATCGGCTCGCCGTGGTGGCGCACCACGCCGGCGGCCAGCACCGGCCGGTCGGCGACGATCGGCCCGGCCGGGGCGCCGTCGGGGGTGCCGTCCGGTCCGGGCGGCAGGTCGGCGGCGGTGACCACGGCGTGCACGCCGGGCAGCGCCAGCGCGGCCGAGGTGTCGATGCCCCGGATCCGGGCGTGCGGGTGCGGCGAGCGCAGCACCGCGCCCCACAGCAGCCCCTCGGCCCACAGGTCGGCCGCGTACGGGTAGATGCCGAGCGCCTTGGGCAGCGCGTCGCTGCGCAGCGGGGAGCTGCCCAGGCCGATCGGCTCCGGTGCGCCGCCCTCGCCGCCGTCCTGCTGGAGTGCTGCGCCGATGTCGGTAGGCGACGTCATGATGCGTGGTCGTCCTCGGGGAGCCGGATGCCGTGGGCGGGGGTGGCACCGTACGGGACACCGGCCGGGGCGCCGCCCTCGGCCGGGGCACCGTGCGGGTGCGGGGCGGCGTACGGGGTGCCGTGCGGCGGCGTGCCGTCGTAGACGGAGCCGGGCAGCGGGGTCCCGTGCGCGGGGGTGGGCTCGTAGACCGGGGCGTCGTACCCGGTGTCGTAGCCGTTCTGCTGCTGGTGGCCGTCCGGGTAGGGCACGTAGGTGCCGTGCGCGGGGGTGGCCTGGTACGGCTGCTCGGGGTAGCCCTGCGGCGGGTAGTACACCTGGTCGTCGGCGGCCTGGGCGGGGATCCGGGCGGGGATGTCGTCCCGGATCGGGGCCAGCACGGTGGTGTCGTACACGCCGGTGTCGTAGCCGCCCTGGGGGCCGCCGTACGGCAGCCCGGCCGGGGCCTGCCCGACGGCGTGCTGTTCCATGGCGTGCTGTTCCACGGCGGGCTGCGCCGGGTGGTGCTGCTCGGCGGCGTGCTGCTCCGGGTGGTACTGCTCCGCGGGGTGGGCGACCGGGTGGGCCTCGACGGGCTGCTGCGGGACGTGCTCGATCCAGGCGTCGGCGTCGGCGTAGACCGGCGGCTCGACGGCCTGCCCGGGTTCGACCGGCGCGTCCACCGGCACGTCGGCGGGCGGTTCGGCGACCGGCTCGGCCGGCCCCGCGGGAGCGGGCCCGGCGGCCTGCGCGGCGGCCTCGGCGAGCGCGGCGGCCTCCTCCGCCTCCTCGGCCTCCGCCGCGCGGGCGTCCGCGACGGTCTGGACGGCGGCCAGCACGCCCCGGTAGCCGGTGCAGCGGCAGAGGTTGCCGCACAGCGCCTGACGGGCCTCCACCTCGGTGGGCCGGTGGTTGCGCTGGAGCAGGTCGTGCACCGCCATCGCCATGCCGGGGGTGCAGTAGCCGCACTGGACGGCGCCGGAGGCGGCCAGCGCCTGCTGGACGGCGCTCGCGCCGCCGGCGGCGGAGAGGCCCTCGACGGTGCTGATCTCGCTGTCGGCGGCCAGGGCGGCGGGCACCAGGCAGCCGGCCACCAGCTGGCCGTCCACCTGCACCGAGCAGGCCCCGCACTCGCCCTGTTCGCAGCCGTCCTTGGCGCCGGCCAGGCCGAGCCGCTCGCGCAGCACGTAGAGCAGGCTCTCGCCGATCCACGCGTCGGTGACGGGCCGTTCGAAACCGTTGACCCGCAGCGTGTACGAGGCGCACGGGCGCAGCTCGCGGCTGACCTGCGGGGAGAGGCCAAGCGGGTCGGCGTCCAGGGTCTCGATGGGGTCTGTGGTCACTTCAGCGCCCTTCCCAGTGCCCGTCGGGCCAGCACCGATACGGTACGCCGCAACCGAACCGCGGCCGCGGTCGGCCCCTCGGTCACGGCCTCCCAGGCGCCCTCGGCGCCGTAGTTGTCGGGGACGCAGGCGGCGGCCACGTACTCGCCGAAGGCGGCGGTCGCGGCCGGGTCGATCTCCCGGCTGCCGTCCCAGTCGATGCAGCCGGCCACCCAGGCCTCGGCCTCCAGCGGGCGCAGCGGCACCGGCGCGACGGCCCCGACGGCGCAGCGCACCGAGCGCCGGGCCGGGTCGAGGACCAGGGCGACGGAGGCGGTGGCGCGGGCCGGTCCGCTGCGGCCGGTGGCCTTGAGGAAGACCTGCGGGGCGTGCAGCAGCGGGACGCGCACCCAGGTGAGCAGTTCACCGGGGCGCACCGGGTCGAGCCCGGTGAGCAGGTGACTGACCGGCACCTCGCGGGTGCCCCCGGCCCGGGCCAGGGTGACGCTGGCCTCCAGCGCGGTGAGCACCGGGAGGGTGTCGCCGGCCGGGGCGGCGGTGACGATGTTCCCGCCGAGGGTGCCGACGTTGCGGACCTGCGGCGGGCCGGCGGTGCGGGCGGCGTCGGCGAGCGCGGGGATGAGCGCCGCGAAGTCGGGGCGGTCCATCCGGGCGTGGGTGAGTCCGGCGCCGAGCACGGCGGTGCCGCCGTCCTCGTAGCGCCAGCCGCGCAGTTCGGTGATGCGGCCGAGGCCGACCAGGGCGGCGGGGCGCAGTCGGCCGGCGTTGACGGCCTCCATCAGGTCGGTGGCTCCGGCCACCGGTACCGCGGCCGGGGCGGCGGCCAGCGCGTCGACGGCCTCGTCGAGGGAGGCCGGCAGCATGATCGTCCGGTTCACCTGGGTCCCACCGTGCTCCACTTGCTCATCGATCGCCTGCCGCCCGCCGGCCTTCGGCCGTACTGTCCTGCGTCAGCAGCCCGGCCTGGCCCGTAGGGTACGGGCGATCGGGCCGGGTTGGGCAACTCTGGCACACAATGCTCGATGATCATTTCGGGACCGGTGAACGGGACTGCCCGATTGGGACTGATACCGGGCGGTATCTGCCCCGACCCGCTCCGGGCCAGGGCAGATGTTCATCAGTTCTTGACGTCGGACGACCGCTCAGAAGTTCCCCACGGGTAGGACCGGGGCGTTTCCCGCGGGTCTTCGCCGGGTCCGGCAGGACCCGCGGGATACCCCCTACCGCACCGGCGGCGGGCCCTCGATCGGCCGGCCGAGCACCCCAGGACGGCGCTGCCACGGGTGCGGACCGTCGGCCGGGCGGTACTCGACGCCGAGCGCGTCCAGCACGCTCAGGTGCGTCGCCAGCCGCTGCTCGAAGCCGGCGAAGTCCCGCTCGGCCGGCTCGGCGGGCAGCTCCGACCAGGCGACCTCGGCGAAGGCGACCAGCCGGGGGAAGGCCCGGTAGTCGATGTCCCGGGCGCTGTCCATGAACTCGGTCCACAGGTTGGCCTGGGTGCCGATCACGTGCCGGGCGGCGACCTCGTCCAGCTGCTCGGGGACCGGCTCGAACCGGTAGACGTCCTCCAGCGTGCGCACGAATCCGACCGGGATCGGCTCGTCCGGTCCGTCCGCCTGCCGGTGGTCGAAGTAGACGTGCTGCTCGGGGCACATCACCACGTCGTGCCCGGCCTTCGCGGCGGCGACCCCGCCGCCGAAGCCGCGCCAGGAGGAGACGGCGGCGCCCGGCGCGAGCCCGCCCTCCAGGATCTCGTCCCAGCCGATCAGCCGGCGGCCGCGGTCGGCCAGCCAGCCGTCGAAGTGCCGGATGAGGTGGCTCTGCAGTTCGTCCTCGTTGGCCAGGCCCAGTTCGCGTATCCGGGCCTGCGCGGCGGCGCTGTCCTTCCACTGCTCCTTGGGGCACTCGTCGCCGCCCAGGTGGATGAACTCGGACGGGAAGAGCTCCAGGACCTCCTCCAGCACGCCCTCGAAGAAGCGCAGGGTCTCCTCGGAGGCGTTGAGCACGTTGTGGCTCACCCCCCAGTCGGTCCAGACCCCGAGCGCGGAGGTGTCCACCACGTCGGTGTTGCCCAGCTCGGGGTAGGCGGACACGGCGGCCTGGGTGTGGCCGGGCAGGTCGATCTCCGGGACGACGGTGACCCCGCGGGCGGCCGCGTAGGCGACGATCTCGCGCAGGTCGTCCTGGGTGTAGTAGCCGCCGTGCGGGCGGTCGTCGCGGCGCTGCCCGGCCCGGTAGCCGACCATCGAGCGCTCCCGCCAGGCGCCGCGCCCGGTCAGCCTCGGGTAGCGCTTGATCTCCACCCGCCAGCCCTGGTCGTCGGTCAGGTGCAGGTGCAGCACGTTGAGCTTGTGCGCGGCCAGCAGGTCGACGAAGCGCAGCACGTCCGACTTGGGCAGGAAGTGCCGGGCGACGTCGAGCAGCGCACCGCGCCAGCCGAACCGGGGGGCGTCCGCGATGTCGGCCCCGGGCAGGACCCAGCCCTCGCGGCGCAGCGGCGAGCGGCGGTAGGCGTCCGGCCCGAGCAGCTGCCGCAGGGTCTGCGCGCCCCACAGCGCTCCGGCCGGGCCGCCCGCGGCGAGCAGGGCGTGGCCGGGGCGCACCGTGATCCGGTACGCCTCGGCGGCGAGCGCCCGGTCCTCGACCAGCTCGATGCCCGAACCCGGCCGGCCCGGGCCGAGCGGCAGCCCGGTGGCGGCGGACAGTGCGGTCCGCAGCCAGCGCTCGGCGTCGGCCAGCGCGGGGGGTGCGGTCAGCGTGGTGGCGGCGTCGAGCGGGTAGTCCTCGTCCGGGCGGCGAACGGCACTCGACGGTGCGGGAATGAGGTCCATTCCGACATCCTGCCCACGCCCCGGCGATTGGCATAGACCACCGGGGAAACCCTGGTGCTATGCAAAACGGCGTTGTGCGCGGCGCCGCGGACTACTTGTTGTCGCCGTCGCCGCCCTGCGGCTTGCCGATGCCGTCGTAGATCTCCTTGCACATGGGGCAGACCGGGTACTTCTTCGGGTCGCGCCCGGGCACCCACACCTTGCCGCAGAGCGCCACCACGGGAGACCCGGAGAGGGCACTCTCCATGATCTTGTCCTTCTGGACGTAGTGCGCGAAGCGCTCGTGGTCGCCGTCCCCGTGGGACACCTGTGGGACGGGCTCGACCAGGGTGCCGGTGCCGAGGCCGCGCTCGGGCTCAAGAGTGCTCATGGGTGCCAAGTCTATGGGGGCCTCCGGAAACCCGGCCAGTGTCGCGGCGCGGGGCCGGTCGGCTCAGTTCATCGTGGGGTCGTCCGGGTAGGTCGCCAGCAGGGCGAGCGGGCCGCGCTGGCGGCGCAGGACCGCGCGCCACAGCCGTTCCGGCTCGGGGCTGGAGACGTCCCCCGGCTCGCAGTCCACCAGGTACCAGGCGCCGCTCTCCAGCTCCGCCTCCAGCTGTCCCGGCGACCAGCCCGCGTACCCGGCGAAGATCCGCAGGCTGCCCAGCTCCCCGGCCAGCACCTCGGGCGGCGCCTCCAGGTCCACCAGGCCGATCGCGCCGTGCACCCGGCGCCAGCCGAGCGGCTCGCCGGTGCCCGGCTCCCCCGGTGCCACCGCGAGGCCGAGCGCCGAGTCCAGCGCCACCGGGCCGCCCTGGAACACCACGGCCGGCTGTCCGACGAGTCTGTTCCAGCCGTCCAGCACGCTTCCCACCTCGACCGGCGTCGGCCGGTTGAGGACCACGCCGAGCGCCCCCTCGACATCGTGGTCGAGGAGCAGCACCACCGCCCGCGCGAAGTTCGGGTCGGTGAGCAGGGGCGTCGCGACGAGCAGACAGCCGGTGTGGGACCGGCCTCCGTGCGAATGGGCCGCCGTCATGCCCACATGATCCCGCAGAACGGCACCGCTCGGACACCGCAACACCCTAGGGCCCGTCCGGTGGGTCTTGTCGGATCAGGGCGCGGCGTCGGGGTGCGTGCATCGCAAGGCGGAGGAGGGAGCCACTGCGGTGGGGGCACCTCCCGGCCGAAGGCTGGGGGCCATTGGCGACCGACGACAACGCGGCGAGGTGCGTGCCCCGACGCCGCGCACCCGGCAAAGTCCCGCCGGACCGGCCCTAACGCCCACGCCGGACGAACACCCGTACGGCCGCACCGGGGGGCGGGCGCGGGCCCGGAGAGAGCACCATCACGGGAGAGGCTCACGGGAACCAACGGAGCGCCTACTACCATCTACGTCTGGTGGACGCCCATACGGTGCCGACTCGGTTTCGCCGGGGGCCCGAACGCGCCCGTACGAACGGTCCACCACCGGCTCTCTCCCGGAGCCGCCCTTTCCGACTCCTCTGGCACCCCGGATTGCGAGAACGATGACCGACGACGTCCTGCTGGTCCATGGCGGAAATCCGCTCGAAGGCGAGATCCGCGTCCGCGGTGCGAAGAACCTGGTGCCCAAGGCCATGGTCGCCGCCCTCCTCGGGCAGGGCCCCAGCAGACTGCGCAACGTCCCGGACATCCGCGACGTCAAGGTGGTCCGCGGCCTGCTGCAGCTGCACGGCGTGACCGTGCGCACCGGTGACGAGGACGGCGAGCTGATCCTCGACCCCTCGCACGTCGAGAGCGCCAACGTCGCCGACATCGACGCGCACGCCGGCTCCTCGCGGATCCCGATCCTGTTCTGCGGCCCGCTGCTGCACCGCCTCGGCCACGCCTTCATCCCCGGCCTCGGCGGCTGCGACATCGGCGGCCGCCCCGTCGACTTCCACTTCGAGGTGCTGCGCCAGTTCGGCGCCACCATCGAGAAGCACCCGCAGGGCACCTACCTGGTCGCCGCGCAGCGGCTGCGCGGCACCAAGATCGAGCTGCCCTACCCCTCGGTCGGCGCGACCGAGCAGGTGCTGCTCACCGCCGTCCTCGCCGAGGGCGTCACCGAGCTGCGCAACGCGGCCATCGAGCCGGAGATCGTCGACCTGATCTGCGTGCTGCAGAAGATGGGCGCGATCATCACGCTGGGCACCGACCGGACGATCCTGATCACCGGCGTGGACGAGCTGAACGGCTACAACCACCGCGCGCTGCCGGACCGCCTGGAGGCGGCGTCCTGGGCCTGCGCGGCGCTGGCGACCAAGGGCGACATCTACGTCCGCGGCGCCCGCCAGCTGGAGATGATGACCTTCCTGAACACCTTCCGGAAGGTCGGCGGCGCCTTCGAGGTGGACGACGAGGGCATCCGCTTCTGGCACCCGGGCGGCGAGCTCAAGGCGATCGCCCTGGAGACCGACGTGCACCCGGGCTTCCAGACCGACTGGCAGCAGCCGCTGGTGGTCGCGCTGACCCAGGCCACCGGCCTGTCCATCGTCCACGAGACGGTGTACGAGTCGCGGCTCGGCTTCACCGGCGCGCTGAACCAGATGGGCGCGCACATCCAGCTCTACCGCGAGTGCCTGGGCGGCACCCCGTGCCGCTTCGGCGCCCGCAACTTCCTGCACTCCGCGGTCGTCTCCGGCCCGTCCAAGCTGATCGGCTCCGAGCTGGTCATCCCGGACCTGCGCGGCGGCTTCTCGTACCTGATCGCGGCGCTGGCGGCCGAGGGCACCTCGACCGTGCACGGCATCGACCTGATCAACCGCGGCTACGAGAACTTCATGGACAAGCTGCGCGACCTGGGCGCCCACGTCGAGCTGCCCAGCGAGCAGCTGGTCGACGCCTGACGGTCCGGTTCCAACGGCGAGAGGCCGGGCTCCCCAGTGGGGAGTCCGGCCTCTCGGGCGTTCAAGGGGTGGCTCAGGCAGCGCCCTTGGCGGCTTCCTTCAGCTTGGAGCCGGCGCTCACCTTGGCGCTGTAGCCCGCGGCGATCTGGATCGGCTCGCCGGTCTGCGGGTTGCGCGCGGTGCGGGCAGCGCGGTGGGTGCGCTCGAAGGTCAGGAAACCGGGGATGGTGACCTTCTCGTCGCCCTTGGCGACGACCTCGCCGACGATCTCGGCGAAGGCGGCCAGAACGGCGTCGGCGTCCTTGCGGGTCACCTCGGCGCGCTCGGACAGCGCGGCCACCAGCTCACTGCGGTTCATGTGTACTCCTGTGGTCTGTTCGCTTGCGGTGCGCGGGGGCCCATCGGTACTCCCACCGGGGGGCACCCGGATGGGCCGCAGGTCCGCACACTGTGCTCATGCAGGCAATGCGTGGTCGCAGGCCGGGTCCGTACCCGATGCCGCGCGCCGGAGCCGTCGAAGGCCCACCCGCCCGCCTGGATACGAATCCTGCCCCGACCGGCCCCGAGAAAGCCAATCGGGCCCCGGGCGAGCCACTCGAACGTCGCCCGCTCGTTGGAGGTGTGACGCTCCGTCGGCTCCGGCGGACCGGGCGCGGGCGGCGGTCGGGACGACACGCCGGAAGACCAGGGGGACGTTCCGTACTTGTCGGACACGCCTGCCCCGTGCAGGGCTACGGTACGCCCTAGGACTGACAAGCCCAAACACGCCCCTCGCCCTTGTGTCGCAAGGGTTCGGGGCGGGCTGGGCGGGTATGGCCCCTATTCGTACATTTGAGCGATCTGTGACACGTCGCCCGACCCGGTCGTCAGAGCTTGACGACGGGGAACGCGGCGGTGTCCAGGGTGCCGACGATGCCGGGGGTCGGACGGGCCGGCGCGGGGTCCTCCTGGGCCCCCGCCAGGGCCGCCTCGCGCACCGCGGAGGCGACGGTCTTGGCGACGTCCTTGTGGAACACGCTCGGGATGATGTAGTTGGCGTTCAGCTCGTCGTCGGCCACGGTGGTGGCCAGCGCCCGGGCGGCGGCGATCATCATCTCGGTGTTGACGGTGCGGCTCTGGGCGTCCAGCAGGCCGCGGAAGACGCCCGGGAAGACCAGCACGTTGTTGATCTGGTTCGGGAAGTCGCTGCGGCCGGTGGCGACCACGGCGGCGGTCTGCCGGGCGATGGCCGGGTCGACCTCCGGGTCCGGGTTGGCCAGCGCGAAGACGATCGAGTCCTCCGCCATGGTGGCCAGGTCGTCGCCGTCCAGGACGTTCGGGGCCGAGACGCCGATGAAGACGTCGGCGCCCGCCACGGCCTCCTTGAGGCTGCCGGTGCGGCCCGAGCGGTTGGTGTGCTCGGCGATCCAGCGCAGGTTCTCGTTGAGGTCCCCGCGGCCCAGGTGGACCACGCCGTGCACGTCCGCCACGGTGGCGTGCTCGACGCCGGCCGCCATCAGCAGCTTGAGGATCGCGGTGCCGGCGGCGCCGGCGCCCGACATCACCACGCGGATGTCGGCGATCCGCTTGCCGACCACCTTCAGCGCGTTGGTGAGGGCGGCCAGCACCACGATCGCGGTGCCGTGCTGGTCGTCGTGGAAGACCGGGATGTCCAGGGCCTCGCGCAGCCGGGCCTCGATCTCGAAGCAGCGCGGCGCGGAGATGTCCTCCAGGTTGATCCCGGCGAAGCCCGGGGCGATCGCCCTGACGATGGCGACGATCTCGTCGGTGTCCTGGGTGTCCAGGCAGATCGGCCAGGCGTCGATCCCGGCGAAGCGCTTGAACAGGGCCGCCTTGCCCTCCATGACCGGCAGCGCGGCCTCGGGGCCGATGTTGCCCAGGCCCAGCACCGCCGAGCCGTCGGTGACCACGGCCACGCTGTTGCGCTTGATGGTCAGGCGGCGCGCGTCCTCGGGGTTCTCCGCGATCGCCATGCAGACCCGGGCGACGCCGGGCGTGTAGATCATGCTGAGGTCGTCACGGTTGCGGATCGGCAGCTTCGAGGACATCTCGATCTTGCCGCCGAGGTGCATCAGGAAGGTGCGGTCCGAGACCTTGCCGATCGACACGCCGTCGATCGCGCGCAGCTTCTCGACGATCTCCTCGCCGTGCGCGACCGAGGAGGCCGCCACCGTGACGTCGATCCGCAGCGCCTCCAGGCCGGAGGCGGTGACGTCGAGACCGGTCACCGACCCGCCGGAGGACTCCACGGCCGTGGTGATCGCACTGACGGCGTTGCCCCGGGCCGGGACCTCCAGCCGTACCGTGATCGAGTTGGAGACACTGGGCACCGTCGCCATCGACGCTTCCTTCTTCCGTCTGTCCCGCAGGCTCAACATTTTGTTGAAGGCATCGCCCGCGCATGCTAGACCTCGATCGTCGCACCTTCCAAGGGGTAGCCAGAAATAACGTTCATTGAGTGTGCGGACCCGACAATCCCGCCCAATGGCCGCCGGTCCCCCGCCGCTCACTCCTTGCCTCTCCCGGCCGATGCGTTACATTGGACGGGACACCGGCTCGATCCAAGCCCCCGGGCCCAACCTTCGTCCCTTCGAGGGACCACTTGCCGCGAGGCGAGCATGGCGGGTCGGTGTCGTAAACGTCTGAAGGCCCCTCACCGTCCGGTGGGGGGCCTTCTTCCGTCGGGTCCCGACGAGTACCGCCGGGACCCGACGGTCCGTCAGCCGTGCAGCAGCGCGGGCACGCCGTCCGCGTCCGGCAGGTCGTCCGGGCCGGAGAGCACGGTCAGCCGCTGGGTCGCGCGGGTCAGCGCCACGTACAGCACCCGCAGCCCGGCCTCCGACTCGCCGGCGATGCCGGTCGGGTCGGCCACCACGGTCGCGTCGTACTCCAGGCCCTTGGCCTCCAGACTGCCCAGCGCCACCACGCGCCCGCCCAGGCCCTCGGCCCAGCCGGCCGCCTCGTCCCGGCGGTCCATCGGCACCACGATCGCCACGGTGCCGTCCACCTCGGCCAGCAGCCGCTCCAGCTCGGCCCGGGCGGCCTCGCCGAAGGCCTCCGGCGAGGGGTCGGTGGTGGCCGCGAAGCGCGGCTCCACGCCGACCCGGCGCACCGCGCTCGGCGACGGGGTGCCCGGCGCGGCCAGCGCCAGCACCTTCGCCGCGACCTCGGCGATCTCGGCCGGGTTGCGGTAGTTCACGGTCAGCATGAAGCGGCGGCGCGGCTTGCCGGAGAGCACGTCGTCCAGTGCGGCCTGTGCCTCCTGCGGGAACGGCCAGGAGGACTGCGCCGGGTCGCCGACGATCGTCCAGGTGGCCATCCGGGCCCGGCGGCCGATCATCCGCCACTGCATCGGGGTGAGGTCCTGCGCCTCGTCCACGATGATGTGCGCGTACTCCCTGCGCTCGACCGGCTGGCGGTCGCGCTGGCGGGTGGAGCGGTCGGCGAAAGTGGTGACCTCCTCCAGGCCGCTCAGCAGGTCCACCGCGTCCACCTCGCGGACCTTCGGGCGGGCCGGCTCGCCCAGCAGCACCTGGAGCTCGTCGATCAGCGCGACGTCGTGCGCGGACAGCGCGCCCGCGCCCTCCGCGGACAGGTGGCGCCAGGAGGCGGCCAGCAGCCTGGCCTCGTCCGGGGTGACGGCGCGGCGGGCGATCCGGTTGGTGTGCCGGTGCTGCCGCAGCGTGCCGAGCACCCGGCGCGGGCTCAGCGCCGGCCACCAGGCGTCCAGGAAGTCCAGGAACGACGCCTCGTCCGAGACGTACTCGTCGAAGGACTCCTTCTCCTCCTGGCGCTGCTCGCGGGCGTAGTGGTCGGCGGGCTTCGGCAGGTCCCTGGTGGCCTGCTGCCACAGGGCGTCCAGCAGCAGCCGGCGGGCCCGCGGGCGCAACAGGTTCAGCGGGGTGCCGCCGGAGCCCACCACATTGCCGCGCACGGCCTTCAGCCGGGAGGCGTCCAGCTTCAGCACCTCGCCGCGGGCGACGACCTTCAGCTCCTGCGGCGCGCCCAGCTCCAGCGCCGCGCGGGCGGCCCGGCGCAGCAGCTGCACCATCCGGCCCGAGCCCTTGACCCGGGCCGCCTCGGGAGTGTCGTAGGTGCCGGCCTCGATGCCGTCCACCAGCGAGCCGACCGCCCGGATGGCGACCTGGCCCTCCTCGCCCAGCGCAGGCAGCACGCCCTCGGTGTAGGACACCAGCAGCGGGGTCGGCGAGACCACCAGGATGCCCCCGGCGTAGCGGCGGCGGTCCTGGTAGAGCAGGTAGGCGGCGCGGTGCAGGGCGACGGCGGTCTTGCCGGTGCCGGGGCCGCCGGTGACCAGGGTGGCGCCCGCGGCGGCGGCGCGGATCACCTCGTCCTGCTCCTTCTGGATGGAGGAGACGATGTCGCGCATCGAGTGGCTGCGGGCGCGGCCCAGCGAGGCCATCAGCGCACCGTCGCCGACCACGGCCAGCTCCTCGCCGTCCAGGGTCGGGGCGAGGTCCGGACGCAGCAGGTCGTCCTCGACGCCGATCACCTTGCGGCCCTTGGACCGGATCACCCGGCGACGGATCACCCGGCCCGGTTCGACCGGGGTGGCGCGGTAGAACGGGGCGGCGGCGGGCGCGCGCCAGTCGATCACCAGCGGGCCGTACTCGGCGTCCAGCACGCCCAGTCGGCCGATGTGGAGGGTCTCGGCGACGGCCGGGTCGGCCGGGTCGAGCGGAGTGTCCGACGGGATCCCGTGCTCCTCCGGGGCGTCCGCCCGCTGGAGGTCGATCCGGCCGAACAGGAAGTCCTCGAACTCGCTGTTCAGTCGGTGGAGGTGGGCGCCGGCCCGGTAGACCTGGGCGTCGCGTTCGGCGAGCGCGCCGGGGGTTCCGACCTGGACCCGCTTGGCGGCGTCCTCCAGGATGTACTCGGCCTCGGCGAGCTTCTCCTCCAACCGGTGGTAGACGGTGTCGAGGTGCTGCTGCTCACCGGCGATCTCGCGCGCGCGGACGGTCTCGTGGTCGGTGGCGGGGGTGGTGGGCGTGTTGCTCTGCATGGCCTCGGTGGTTGCGGCGGAATCCCGCTCCGGAAAACGAGCGGACGGATGATCCTACGCCGCCACCCCCGGACCGCGCTGCTCCGGAACGTACAAAAATCGAAGGGCCGCCCTCCGCGGAGCGGAGGGCGGCCCTTCGAGGCAACATGGGGTGGTGGAGATGCCGGGAATCGAACCCGGGTCCAGTGGAGTTAATTCAGGGCTTCTCCGAGCGCAGTCCGCTGTGCTTTTCTCGGCCCTGGCAGTCACACGGACAAGCCGCCAACAGGCCCAGCTGCTGTTTGATTTCCCATCCACCCTCGCAGCCCGGGCGGACGGTTGAGTTCCCTAGATTATGCCAGGGTCCGGGTCGGGAACTCCCCGGTCTGACACCCAAGCGCTATCGGTGCTTATTAGGCAGCGAGAGCGAACTGCTGGGAATCGCGCTTAGTGTTGGCGATTATTTTTTTGCGACACGTGGTTTACGAGATCATTGCCGCGTTCCTCGGCTCGCTTCACCTGTTTCAACATCCCCTGTCGAAACCGATCATCCCCATGTTTTGTTGAGAAACAGCTCGGACGGTCATCGTCCGTGTTGCTTGCGCCATAGTACGCGAGGCGACGGGTGAGGGTCCAGCGGATTAACCCTGGCGTCGGCGGGCCGCCGCCACCGCGCGGGCCGTCTCGCGGGTGTCCTGCTTCTCGCGGAGCGTCTGACGCTTGTCGTAGAGCTTCTTGCCGACCGCGAGCGCCAGTTCGAGCTTCACCCGGCCGTCCTTGAAGTACAGCGAGAGCGGGACCAGGGTGTGACCCGCGTCGCGGACCTTGGTCTCGATCTTCTGGATCTCCATCCTGTGCAGCAGCAGCTTGCGCTTGCGCCGGGCCGCGTGGTTGGTCCACGTCCCCTGCATGTACTCGGGGATGAAGACGTTGTCGATCCACGCCTCGTGGTTCTGGATGTACGCGTAGCCGTCGACCAGATTGGCCCGCCCCTCGCGCAGCGACTTGACCTCGGTGCCGGTGAGCACCAGGCCGCACTCGTAGGTGTCGAGGATCGTGTACTCGTGTCGCGCCTTCTTGTTCTGCGCGATCAGCTTCTGTCCGGTTTCCTTTGCCATAACCCGGTCATTCTCGCACTTCGGGGCCGGATGGGGCAGCTGCTTTAGGCACGGGTACCGAGACCCGCGAGGACCCGCAGGGCGAGCTCGTCGGCCTCCTCGCCCGAACCGGCCGGGACGTCGGGGGTCAGGCCGGTACCGTCCGGGGAGCGTCCGGCCGGGGTGTAGTAGCGGCCGACGGTCAGCTCCAGCACGGCGCCGTCGGCGAGCCGGCTGGGCTGCTGGACGGTGCCCTTGCCGAAGGTCCGCGAGCCCACCACCACGGCGCGGCTGCGGTCCTGGAGGGCCCCGGCGAGCAGTTCGGCGGCGCTCATCGTGCCGCCGTCCACCAGCAGCACCAGCGGGGTGCGCTGGTCGCCGCCGGGCGGGGCGGTCAACTCCCTGGTCTCGCCGCGCTCCTGGTACGAGCCGACCGTTCCGCCGTCCAGGAAGATCCCGGCGGTGCCGGCCGCCTCGTCGACCAACCCGCCGGAGTTGCCGCGCAGATCGAGCACCACGCCGGTGTGCGGGGCGCGCAGCGCGGCGCGCACCTGGTCGGCCACGCCGCTGGTGAAGGCGCGCACGGTCACCCGCAGCACGCCCTTGCCCAGCTGCTCCGCGGTGACCTGCCGACTGTCCAGAAGCACGCGCCGCAGCCGCAGTTCGCGCTCCTCCGCCCCGCCGCGCCGGACCGCCAGGGTGACCTCGGAGCCGGCCCGGCGCTCCTCGCCCCGGCCGCGCAGCCGCGCGACCACCTCGGTGACCGGCAGGTGGTCGGCCTGGTCCTGGCCGATCCGCACGAGCCGGTCGCCGGGGGCGATCCCGGCCGCGGCGGCCGGGCCGCCGGGGGCGACCTGGGAGACCTCGGTGACGCCGTCCTGGCCGCGGCCGACCGAGAGGCCGACGCCCGGGTAGCGGCCGTCCAGGCCCTGGCTGAACTCCGCGTACTCCTGGGCGCTGTAGTACGCGCCCCAGCGGTCGCCGCCGGCCGCCAGCAGGTGCTCGGCCTGCTGCTCCGACAGGGCGGCGCCGGCCGGGTCCGCCGGGAGTCCGCCGGTGGCCCGGGCGGTGTCGGCGGAGGACCGGTGCGGCGGGTCGCCCGGGTCGCCCCAGGCGCCGGTGGCCGCGCCGGCCATCAGCACGGCGCCGAACACCAGGCTGAGCACGGTCACCTGGCGGGCCCTGCGCGGAGTTTGCAGCATGGCACCGGAGTGTAGACACCGCCGCGCGCGGGACGAACCGCGACGGTGGACCGCGGAACGCCGACGGCCCCGTACGGCGCAGTGCCGTACGGGGCCGTCGGGCCTGCGGGAATCAGACCTTGAGGTACTTGCGCAGGGTGAAGAAGGCCGCGACGCCGGCCATGCCCATACCCACCACGATCAGCAGCGGTATCACCGCGAGCACCGAGCCGAGCCCGATGAAGTGGATGAACTGCACCCGGTCGGCCAGCCAGTTCTGGACGAAGAAGTGCCCGCCGACCAGCAGTCCGGAGGCCATCGCCGCGCCCAGCAGCGCCGAGAAGGCCGCCTCGGCGATGAAGGGCATCTGGACGTAGAAGTTCGAGGCACCGACCAGGCGCATGATCCCGGTTTCGCGCCGCCGGCTGTACGCCGACACCCGGACGGTGTTGACGATCAGCAGCAGGGCGACGAACAGCATCAGCACCATGATCACGAAGGCCGCCGTCTGGAGGCCGTTGAGCAGGCCGAACAGGTTCTCCAGGATCTTCCGCTGGTCCTCGACCGACTTGACGCCGGGCTTGCCGGCGAAGGCGCTCTGGATCACGTCGTACTTGGTCGGGTCGTTGAGCTTGACCCGCCAGGACTGCGGCATGGCGTCCGGGCCCAGGACGGAGATGAGCGGGTTGTCCGGGTTCATCTCCTTCCAGTGCTTGTACGCCTCGGGCGAGCTCTCGTAGGTGGACGACTGGACCACCGAGGTCATCTTGTCCAGCTGGTCCTTGATGTCCTGGACCTGCTGGTCGGTGGCCGCGCCCTTGTCGCACTGGGGCGAGTTGCGGGCGTCCGCCTTCGTGCAGAAGTAGATGCTCACCTCGACCTTGTCGTACCAGTACCCCTTCATGGAGTTCACCTGGTCGCGGACCAGGAGCGAGGAACCGGCGAGGGCGAGGGAGAGCGCGACGCTGACCACGACCGCGATGGTCATGGTCAGGTTGCGTCGGAGACCCACACCGATCTCCGACAGGACGAACTGGGCACGCATGCGGGAAACACTCCAGGGTCGGTACTGCTCTGGTCTGGCGGGTCGGGCCGGCGGCCCCACGGGTCAGCGCTGGTCGGTCAGTGCTGGTATCCGTAGACGCCGCGGGCCTGGTCGCGGACGAGCAGCCCCTTGTCGAGTTCGATGACGCGCTTGCGCATCTGGTCGACGATGGCCTGGTCGTGGGTGGCCATCAGCACCGTGGTTCCGGTGCGGTTGATGCGGTCGAGCAGCTTCATGATGCCGACCGAGTTCTGCGGGTCGAGGTTGCCGGTGGGCTCGTCCGCGATGAGCAGCATCGGACGGTTCACGAAGGCGCGGGCGATGGCCACGCGCTGCTGCTCACCACCGGACAGCTCGCCCGGCATGCGGTCCTCCTTGCCGCCGAGGCCGACCAGCTCCAGCACCTCGGGCACCACCTTGTTGATGGCGCTCTTGGGCTTGCCGATCACCTCCAGGGCGAAGGCGACGTTCTGCGCGACCGTCTTGTTCGGCAGCAGGCGGAAGTCCTGGAAGACGGTGCCCAGCTGGCGGCGCATGTGCGGCACCTTCCAGTTGGACAGCTTGCCGAGGTCCTTGCCCAGTACGTGCACCGCGCCCGTGCTGGGACGCTCCTCGCGCAGGCACAGGCGCAGGAAGGTGGACTTTCCCGAGCCGGACGAGCCGACCAGGAAGACGAACTCACCCTTCTCGATCTCCAGCGAGACGTTGTCCAGGGCGGGACGATTCTGCTTGGGATAGGTCTTGGAGACGTTGTCGAATCTGATCACGGCTGCATCACGGAGGCCATCCTAGGCGGCGCCAGTCCTCGGTCGGTCCGCCCCGGAGGCCCGGTCCATGGGCGGGCGAAAGGAGCGCGGTGGGCTGCTCCCGGTCTGGGACCATACGCGAATCGGCGACCGGCCCGCAGGGACCGCCCGTGACAACAGCCGGACTCTGCGGGAGAATGTCCGCTTATGCCCCGAATATTGCGAGGCATCTCACAGCCCGGAAGCCGGAACTGCCGGAACCTGGCAGAGTGGAGGGGAGCGACCGTGTCACGGCCGCTCCCCCGTACAGGGCAGTGCATGGAACCAAAGCCCCGTCCGGTGCGTTGGCTGTAGCAGCGAGGAGGAGATCGCATGACCTGCGACCATCTGGTGTGCGCCAACTGCAACGGCCGCGTCAGCGACGGGCGTTGCCCGGTGTGCCGGGCCAACCGGGCCCGACTTCAGGAGCAGCAGAGCCCGTTCGCCGCGCTCTCCCCCGCGATGCTGCTGGCCCTGCTGGCCGGACTGCTCGCGGTGGCGCTGATCGCCCGGCAGGCACTGGCCTGACGACCCACGACGCGTACGACGAAGGGCCCCGACCGCTGCGGTCGGGGCCCTTCGTCGATGTCGGCCGTTACTCGGCGCTGGTCTCGCGCTGCTTGCGCCAGCGGATCCCGGCCTCGATGAAGCCGTCGATGTCGCCGTCCAGCACGGCCTGCGGGTTGCCGGCCTCGTACGCGGTCCGGACGTCCTTCACCATCTGGTACGGGTGCAGCACGTAGGAGCGCATCTGGTTGCCCCAGGAGCTGCCGCTGTCCTTGAGCGCGTCCATCGCCGCCTTCTCCTCCTGGCGGCGCCGCTCCAGCAGCTTGGCCTGGAGGACGTTCATCGCGGACGCCTTGTTCTGGATCTGCGAGCGCTCGTTCTGGCAGGAGACCACGATGCCGGTCGGGATGTGCGTGATGCGCACCGCCGAGTCGGTGGTGTTGACGCCCTGGCCGCCGGGACCGGAGGCACGGTAGACGTCCACCCGCAGCTCGCCCTCGTCGATGTCGACGTGGTCTGACTGCTCGACGACCGGGAGGACCTCGACGCCGGCGAAGGAGGTCTGCCGGCGGCCCTGGTTGTCGAACGGCGAGATCCGCACCAGGCGGTGGGTGCCCTGCTCGACCGAGAGGGTGCCGTAGGCGTACGGCGCCTTCACGGTGAAGGTCGCGGACTTGATGCCGGCCTCTTCGGCGTACGAGGTGTCGTACACCTCGGTGGGGTACCCGTGCCGCTCGGCCCAGCGCAGGTACATGCGCATGAGCTGCTCGGCGAAGTCGGCGGCGTCCACGCCACCGGCCTCGGCACGGATGTTGATCAGCGCCTCGCGGGCGTCGTACTCGCCGGACAGGAGGGTGCGGACCTCCAGCTCCTCGACGGCCTTCTGGAGGGCGACGAGCTCGGTCTCGGCCTCGGCGCGGGTGTCCGCGTCGTTCTCGGCCTCGGCGAGCTCGAACAGCACGCCCAGATCGTCGATGCGGCTGCGCAGGCCCTCGACCCGGCGCAGTTCGCCCTGGAGGAAGGAGAGCCGGCTGGTCACCTTCTGCGCGTTCGCGACGTCGTCCCACAGGGTGGGGGCGGCTGCCTCCTCCTCCAGGACCGCGATGTCGGCCCGGATCTTGTCCAGGTCGAGGACGGCCTCGATCGACCCCATGGTCGTATCGAGGTTCTTGAGCTCTTCGGAAGGATCGACGGCTGCCACGCCCCCAGGGTAATGGTTCCGGGAGTGGTCATGACGACACCCCCGGCTCCCCGGGGGTCACGGCCGCCGTCACGGCCGCGCGGGCGGCTCCGGCTACGGGGCCCGCGGGCCGGTGTCCGACACCGCCGGACGGGCCGGGTGACCGCCGTCCGGGACGGTGGCCGCGAACGCCGTCCAGGCCGCGGCGGCGCCCGCCAGCAGCAGGACGGTGGCGATCAGGACGGCCAGCAGCCGGCGGCGGCGCAGCAGGGCCTGGCGGTCCCGGCGGTGGCCCGGGGCGGCGCGCTGGGCGCGGGACTCCAGCGCGTACGCGGCCAGCTCGTCGGCGGACGGGCGGCGCAGGCTGGTGTGGGTGTCCCGGGTGGAGTCCGGGGCGGCGCCCGGCACCAGCGGGACGGCCGGGCCGCGGCGGCGCTTGTGGATGCCGGGGCCGGCGTCGATCTCGGCGTAGACGGCCTCGCCGGGGGTCAGCTGCTCCTCGACCGGGGCCCGGCCCTGGCCGGGCACGGCGAGCACCGGCAGGCCGGCCAGCGAGGGCAGCTGCTCGCGCAGCCGGGAGGCCAGCTCGGCGGCGCGCAGCCGGGAGGCGGGGGCCTTGGCCAGGCACTCGGAGATGATCCGCCACAGCCCGTCCGGCAGGCCGGGGATCGGCGGCACCTGCTCGGTGACGTGCCGGCGCAGCACCGCGCCGGTGTGGCCGCCGCCGAAGGGCGTGAAGCCGGCCAGCAGCTCGTACAGCACGGTGGCGAGGGCGTAGATGTCGACGGCGGCGCGCGGCTCCAGGCCCTCGATGATCTCGGGGGCGAGGTAGTCGGGGGTGCCGATGATCCGGGTGGCCCGGGTCCGGCGCGGGGCGTCGACCAGGCGGGCCACGCCGAAGTCGGTGAGCTTGGCGCGCGGGGCGCCGCCCGGGCCGGGGGCGGCGGCGAGGTCGAGCAGGACGTTCTCGGGCTTGACGTCGCGGTGGACGATGCCGGCCGCGTGCGCGGCGGCCAGGCCGTCGGCGACGTCGGCGATGATCGAGGCGGCGGTCTGCGGCGGCAGCGCGCCGTCCCGCTCCAGCCGGGAGCGCAGGTCGGTGCCCTGGACCAGCTCCATCACCAGGGCGAGGTCGCTGCCGTCCACCACCATGTCGCGCACGCCGACCACCCGGGGGTGGTCGAGGCTGGTCAGCGCGGTGCGCTCCTGGACGAAGCGGCCGACCAGCACCTGGTCGGCGGCGAGGTCCTCGCGCAGCAGCTTGACCGCCACCGGGCCGTCGGGCCCCTCACCGAGCCAGACCGTGCCGGCCGAACCCCGGCCGATCACCTGGTGGACGGTGTACCGGCTGCCGATCTTGCGTGCCAATGCTGCTCCGTGGGCGGCGCGGGAGCGCTCCGGGGGTCCGGCGCGCTCGGTGGGGCGGGACAACAGCGACCAACCTACGCGCCCGGAGGCCCTGCGCGGGCCGCCCGAGGGGCCCGGAGCGGGAGTCCCGGCCGAGAAATCTCGCCAATTGTCGACATAGCGTCAATATTGCCGCCCCGGGCGGGCCGGGGCCCTGATCAGCTCACCGAGGTCGGGAGCGTCCAGCTCTGCGCCGGGGAGCCGTCGCAGCCGGCCAGGTCGGCGCCGCCGCCCGGCGCGGTGCCGTTCGCCGGGTCGCGCAGGCAGCCCTGGGCACCCTGGTTCCACAGTGCGCCGGCCATCCCCACCAGCCAGACGTGGTACGGCGAGCCGTTGCAGGGGTTGAGCGAGGCCCGGTTGCCGTCGGTGCCCAGGCATTTGCCGCCCAGCCGGACCGTACCGTCGGTCTCCACGCTCCACTGCTGGGCGGGCGAGCCGTCGCAGTCCAGCAGCGCCACCGGTTCCGGGCCGTCCGGGGTGCCGCCGGGCAGATCTGCCAGGCAGCGGCCGCCGGGGGCGCCGATCGGGCCCACCGGGCGGCCGGGCCGCACGTCGGTGGAGAACGACTCCGTCCGCAGGCCCGCGCCGTCGCGCCAGACCTCGAAGCCGGCCTCCACCGAGATCAGGTACCACTCCGGCTTGACCACCCCGCGGGTCACCGCGTCCCGGACGAAGGCGCGCAGGTCGAGGTCGGTGACCGAGGCGACCGGTACCTGCGCCTGGTAGGCGACCATCGGCCACTGCCGGCCGTTGGCGGCGATGGTGAGCTGCCAGCTGGTGTAACCGGCGCCACCGACGACGGCGGTGCTCCCGGAAGGGCTGGCCGAGGCCGGACGGCGGTCCAGCCAGATCATCAGCTCGGCACCGTCCGGCTGGCCGTTCGCGGCCGGAGTGGTCGGGGCCGTGTTGAACCAGAGGTCGTACGCCACGTTGAAGTCGCCCCGGGCGGGCAGCGTGGTGGACCAGCTACTGGTCGCCCGCCCCAGTTCGGAGACCCGGACCGGCAGCGCGCTGCCCGGGGTGCAGGTGCCCCAGTGGCAGCCGTCGAAGATCTCCGGGTAGGCGACCGGCCCGGCCGGCGGGCTCGTGGCCGCCTCGGAGGACAGGACGGTGAACCCGGCCCGGCCGTCGGTGCCGAGGCACTCGCGGGCTCCGCCGTAGTTGTTGTTGTCCACTACGTACCGGCCGCCCGCGACCGGCACGGTCTCGTACTGGCCGCAGTGCGACGTCTCGGCCGCCGCGGCCGGACCGGCCGGCAGCAGCAACCCCGCCACCGCCACCACGACGCCCATCAGCGCCGCGCCCGCCCGGCTTCCCCGCATCCCCATCCCCGCTGCCCCCACTCGTCCGGTGTCAGTTCTTCGAGCTGCCCACGAGACCGTTCACCCAGTCGCGCGCCGAGTCGAACCAGCCCACGACGTTGTCCCAGTACTGCGGCAGCGGCGTGAAGTTCCACAGCGCCAGCCCCGCCACGGCGAGCACCAGCAGCACCATCAGGCAGCCCTTGAGGCAGCCGAGCCCCGGAATGTACATCCGGTTGCGGCTGCGCGGACGCGGCTCACGGGCCGGCGCGGGCTCGCGGCGGGCCGGTGCCGGCGGCTCCTCGCGGCGCTGCGGCGGGGCCTCCCGGTACTGCGGCGCGGGCGGCTCGGCCCGGCGCGCCACCGGGGCGGGCGCGGGCGGGTAGCCGCCCTGCGACTGCCCGTACCCGGACGGGGCCTGCCGGTAGCCACCGGGCGGCTGCGGACGGCCTCCCTGGCCGCCCTGGCCGCCCTGAGTCCGCTGGCCCCCCTGACCGCCCTGACTGCCCTGGCCGCCCCGGCCCGCCTGGTAGGGCGGCGGGGCCACCGGTGGACGCTGGGCGTAGCCGGGCGGGGGCGGGGACTGGCGGTAGCCGCCGGGCTGCTGCGGCCCGGCGGGGCCGCCCGGGGCGCCCTGGCCCGGCCGGTGCCCCTGGCCGGCGTGGCCCCCCTGGCCGGCCTGGTAGGGCGGCGGGGCGACCTGCGGCTCCGAGTGGTTCTCGTAGTCCTCCGGACCGAAGTAGCCGACCTGGGTCTGCTGGTTGCGGTCCCGCGCCGCGCGCAGCTGGGTCTGCCACGGGTGCGGCGTCTCCTCCTGCGGCGGCGCGACGGGCGGGGGCGGCGGCACCGCGACGGGCGGCATCATCCGGGTACGGTCCGCGGCTCCCTGCGGGGGCGCCGGCGGCGGCTGGGTGCCCATCACCCGGGTCGCCGCGGCCGGGTCGAACGCCCCGCCCGGGGTCGGCGGCAGCACCTGGGTGCGGTCCTCGGTGCCCGGGGCCACGGCGCCCGGCATCGTCGCCATCGGTGACATCGGCGACATTGGTGACATCGTGCTGGGGACCGCGGTCGGCTGCGGGTCCGGCAGCAGCAGGGCGCCGACCGCCAGCGCCTCGTCCACCGCCGGCGGGGAGGCGTGCACCCCGACGCCGGCCGCGACCACCCGCAGCGCGTGGGCCAGCGACGTGGCGCCGGGCCGCTGGGCCGGGTCCTTGCGCAGGCAGCGCTCGATCACCGTCCAGAGCGGCTCGGGCATGGTGCTGGGCCGCTGCGGCTCGTGGGCCAGGTGGGCCTGGAGCACGGCGAGCGCGCTGTCCCCCTGGAACGGCTGCCGGCCGGTGACCAGCTCGTACAGCATGATCCCGGCGCCGTACACGTCCACCGCGGAGGTCTGCGGGCGGCCCTCGGCGGACTCCGGAGCGACATAGGCGGGGGTGCCGACGAACTCGTGGGTGCGGGTGACGCCCGGGGAGTCGGCGAGCCGGGCGATGCCGAAGTCGGTCAGCAGCGGATGCATCCGCTCGGCGCCGTCCACCACGGTGGAGGCGAGCATCACGTTGGCCGGCTTGAGGTCGCGGTGGACGATCCCGTCCGCGTGGCTGGCCGCCAGCGCGTCCGCGACCTGGGCCATCAGCAGGGCGCCGGCGATCGGGCTGAACGGGCCGTTGGCGCGCAGGTAGCGGGCCAGGTCGGGGCCCTCCACCAGGTCCATCACCAGGGCCAGCAGCTCGCCCTCGACGACCAGGTCCCGGACCCGGACGATGTTGGGGTGGGTCAGCCGCAGCAGCAGCGAACGCTCGCGCAGGAAGCGCATCACCACGTCGGGGTCGGCGGCCAGCTCCTCGCGCAGCACCTTGATCGCCACCCGCTGCCCGGGCGCGCAGCCCGGCACCTGCGCGTCCTCGCGCACCACGCCGCGCCAGACGGTCCCGGTCGCACCCCGTCCGAGGGTCTCCTCCAGCAGATATTTGCTGCCGACTGGCCGCACCTGTCGCACTCCTCGCCGTGCCGCCCGCGCGGGGCGCTCCTCCGCCGGTGCGGTGAGCCTGCCGGGCCCGTGTCTGCGGCCACTCTAACGGTGCCGGTTCGGGTTTTCGGGGTGACCGGCAGGCCATCCGTACGGTCTGGGGAAGGGTTGGGGGACATCCCCTAGGGAAGGTCCCGGGCACCCCGCGAGGAGGCGATCGGCCCTGACTCCCCGTCGCCCCGCCACGGTGTCGATCGCAAGATCGTCAAATCCGGTACCGTGCGCGGACCGTCCTCGACGGATGGCAGGATGGACACTCGCCACTCGTGTGGCCCAACGGTGCCCACGGCACCGGGCAGCGGTACCAGGTTCACATCAGCAGAAGGGACCCGCGGGCGAGATGCAGATCCGGCTGACCGTCCTCCGACCGCGCAGCGGCCCGGCCGCCGCCGGCTCCGCCATCCCCTACGTGGACGTGCTGGTCACCGCGCCCGTCGGCACCGCACTCGGCGCCATCGCGGGTGCGCTCGCCGGCGCCGTGGGCGTGCGCGGGCCGCGTGCCGCCACCCACGTGCACCTGTACGCCGGGGCGCACCGGGTCGACGAGCACACCCTGCTCGGCCACCCCCCGCTGCTCGACGGCGCCGTCCTCAGTCTGAACGAGCCCGACCCGACCGCCGACGACCCCGACGACGCCCCCGCCGCCGCCGAACTGCGCGTGGTCGGCGGCCCCGACGCCGGCGGCGTGCACCGGCTGCACGGCCGGGAGATCCGGGTCGGCCGCTCCGCCGAGGCCGACGTCCCGCTCGACGACCCGGACGTCTCCCGGCTCCACCTCTCCCTGCACCTCGCCGAGGACGGCCGGGTCACCGCGCGCGACCTCGGCTCCACCAACGGCACCACGCTGGACGGCCGGCTCGTCCCGCCCGGCCCGCCGGAGGCCGCCGTCCCGCTGGAACCCGGCACCGTGCTGCGGATCGGCGAGTCCACCCTCCAGGTGACCGCCCCCGACCCGGCCGAGGCCGCCGGCGCCACCCGCGCCGCCCTGCCGGACGGCAACGGCCACCTCCAGCTCGCCGCCCCCGGCCCGGCCCGGCCCGCGCCGCCCGTGGTCGAGCCGCCCACCGCCCCCGAACCGGCCCCCGGCCGCGGCCGCGGCCTGTTCTCCCTGCTGCCCGGCCGCACCGCCGAACCGCCCGGCCAGGAGAGCGCCGAGCGCCACCACGCCGCGGTGCGGCTGCGCCAGACCGCCGCCCAGCGCGAACGCTGGCCCGACCTCGCCACCCTGCTGCTCAACGCCGTCGGCCCCGGCCCCCGCCTCTGGGAACGCGGCCCCGGCCACCCCGACGCGCTCACCCTGCGCCTGGGCACCGCCGACCGCCCCGGCGGCCCCGGCACCACACCCGGCACCACGCTGCCCGCCGTCCCGGTCACCCTCGACCTCCAGACCGCCGGCAGCCTCGGCCTCAGCGGCCCGCGCGAGCGACTGGACGCGCTCACCCGTGCCGTCGTCGCCCAGCTCGCCGCACTGCACCCGCCGACCGGGCTGAGCCTGGTCGTGGTCGACGCCGACCAGGCCCGCACCGCCGAGGAGCGCGCCGACACCTGGGCCTGGGCCCTGTGGCTGCCCCACCTGCGCCCGGTCGACGGCCAGGACTGCCGACTGCTGATCGGCCTCGACGACGAACAGGCCACCGCCCGGCTGACCGAGCTCACCGCCCGGCTCAGCGGCCCCAGCGGCCTCGGCGGCCTCGGCGGCCACCCCGCGACCGTGGTCGTGGTGGACGGCCGGCCGGCCACCGAAGCCGCCCGCCAGGCACTCGACCTGCTGCTGCGCCAGGGCCCGGCGGTCGGCATCTTCCCGATCTGCCTCGCCGAGCAGCCCGAACTGCTCCCCCGGGGCCTCGGCGCCACCGCCCTGATCACCGGCGAGGTCGGCACCCAGCTCTCGCTGAACCGCCCGGTCGCCCGCGGCCGGGAAGCCCTCCACGAGGTCTCGCTGGACGCCGTCTCGGACGCCTGGGCCGAACGGCTGGCCCGCGTCCTCGCCCCCCTGCGCGAGGCCGTCCCGGCCGCCCGCGGCCCGCTGCCCGACGTCCTGCGGCTGCTCGACCTGCTCCAGCTCGACACCGTCACCCCGGCCAAGCTGTCCGCCCGCTGGGAGGCGCACGCCGGCGGCATCGGCGCCGCCACCGCCCTGCTCGGCACCACCCGCGACGAACTCTGCACCCTCGACCTGGCCGACCCCGAACTCACCCTCCCCTCCCCCGACCCGGGCGGCCCGCACCTGCTGATCGGCGGCGCCCGCGGCTCCGGCAAGACCGAACTGCTGCGCACCCTGGTCGCCTCGCTCGCCGTCTCCGAACGGCCCGAGCGGCTGACCGTCACGATCATCGAGGGCCGGGCCACCCCGGACGGCCAGGACGGCCTCGACGGCTGCACCGACCTGCCGCACGTCACCGGCCGGGTGAACGCCGCCGCCGACCCGCGCGCCGCACTGCTCGCCGCCGAGGCGCTGGAGGACGAACTCGCCCTGCGGGAGCGGCTGTTCGACGGGCTGGACTTCGCCTCCTGGCACGCCGCACGGATCCTCGACGAGCAGGGCCTGGACGGGCGGGGCCTGGACGGGCGGGAGGCGCACGCGGAGCACCCCAGGGTCCCGGTGCCCGCCGCCGTCGGCGGCGGCGCCGCCACCACGCCCCGGATCATCCCGCCGCGCAGCGCGGAGGGCCCCCGCCCGACCGGACCCGCCGCCGCGCCCGCCCGGCTGGTCGTCGTCGTCGACGACTACGACGCGCTGCTCTCCCCCACCTCCGCCGCCGGCCGCCCGCTCACCCGCGCGCTGGCCGCCGTCGCCCGCCGCGGCGGACCGCTCGGCGTGCACCTCGCCGTCGCCACCGGCCGCCCGGAGGAGAGCGCCGGCACCGAGGTGGACGAGGCCGCGCTGCTCCGGATCGCCCTGCGCACCGACGACCCGGCCGACTCCGACCTGCTGATCCACCTCGGCGACGCGGCGGCCCTGCCCGAGGACACCCCCGGCCGCGGCTACCTCCGCCTCCCGGACGGCGGCGTCACCGCCTTCCAGACCGCCCGGATCAGCGGCCGCATCCCGCGCACCGCCACCCTGCGGCCCACCGTCGTCGCCATAGACCCGCTCCAGCTCGGCGCCCCGCCGGCCCGCCGCCCGGTCCGCGAACTCGGCAACGGCCCCACCGACCTCGCCCTCCTCGCCAGCGCCCTCCAACGCGCCGCCGCCCGCTGAGGGCCCTGCCTCCCCCTGCGCAGGAAGTCGGCCGGGCCGACTTCCTGCGCAGGGGGGAGCTGAAACCGCCACGCTCGCCAACACTGAACGCCTACCCACAAGGCCCGGGCGGAGCAGCGCAACAGGTCCAGTGACCGATCAATGAAGTTGGGCGGGCCCGCGTCCTCCGGCGCGGGCGCCCAAAGAAAAATGAGAAAGAGAAGGAAGCGCCCCACCCTCCCGCCCCTTCCAGAAACCGCAAGAGCAACGGCGGCCCCGGCCAAGCTTGGCCAGGCCCGCCAAAACCACCATCAAGCAGCACTCATGCCGCCTCACCATCCGTTGCCGCTTCGGCCTTGCCGAAGCGGCAACGGCGTTTACATCACCACTTCTGCATAGGAAGTCGACCTGGCCGACTTCCTATGCAGACGACGAGCGAGCCAGGTCAAGGTCGAGGACGGGCCCGCGCCAGGCACACGGGCCCGCCCGAAGAACCTGGCGCCCGCCCACCCACCCCTTCCACAAAAGCCATGGGCGGCTCGGCCAAGCTTGGCCGGGCCGCCCCACAAGTGAGGCAACCCAGCAACCCTGGTCGAGACAGCTGCCCCGGCCACAGATGGCCGGGGCAGCCGAAACCATCGCCAGGCAGCACTCACGCCACCCCACGGCCCGTGCCCGCTTCGGCCCAGCCGAAGCGGGCACGGCATCGTGGCACCACGGCCCTGCATGGGAAGTCGGCCGAGCCGACTTCCTGCGCAGGGGGAGCTGAAACCGCCACGCTCGCCAATACAGAACGCCCAGCCACGAGGTCCGGGCGGAGCAGCGGCAACAGGTCCGGCGACAGATCAATGAAGTTGGGTGGGCCCGCGTCCTCCGACGCGAGCCCACCCAAAGAAAGAGAGAAAGAGAAGGAAGCGGGGGGGGGGGGCGGCGCCCCCCCCCCCCACCCCCCCCCCCCACCAACCCCCCCCCCCCCCCCCCCGATCGCGCACCGACGGCCCCGGCCAAGCTTGGCGGGGGCCGCCGAAACCACCGCCGAGCAGCCCTCACTTCGCCTCACCATCCGTCGCCGCTTCGTCCCAGGCCGAAGCGGCGACGGCATGTGCACCACCACTACCTGCGCAGGAAGTCGGCCCGACCGACTTCCTGCACAGACGATGAGCAAGCCAGGGCAAGGTCGAGACAGCCGAGTCCATTCACGGCGACCCAGAGCCCGCTGCC